>DATAUV010000057.1:0-54336 GCA_036268075.1 Allostellaceae bacterium
CGACCGCTTCCACAAGCGCCACGAGGCGCTCTACACCTACTCCCTGCCCGACCAGGACGGCGTCCTCGTCAACGCCCGAATCGCCGTCTCCGGCATCCTCGAAGCCCCGCCGCAGGAACCGACCCTCCCCGCCGGAAACCCCGCCACGCCGAGAGGGGAACGCCGCATCTACCTCGACGACTGGGTGTCGGCCCCCGTCTACTTTTTCGAGCACCTCGTCCCAGACCAACGAATCACCGGCCCCGCCATCGTCGAATCGGCGATGACGACGGTTCTGCTGCGACCCGGAGATGCCGCGACCGTGACGGAACAAGGCTGGCTAGATATTGCGGTACTCTGATTTCCCGGTGAGGTGCGTCAGCTACACCTCGTCCTCTTGGTTGTCTGGCGGGATATGGCGCAGCAGGTCCATGGCGTCGTGCAAAACCCGCACTACCACCACAATACGTTCCGCCGGGTTGCGGACGCGAAACAGGATGAGGTGCCGCCCTCGCCTTCCGCCGCGAGCGACATGCATCGTGTAGTAGCCTGACCCGACCTCTGAGCGTTCCTTGACACCGAGAATCGCGGGGCCTGACCTCAAATCGGTCAACGCCGCATCAATGACTTCACCGTACTCAACCGCCTGCGGAGGTCCAAAACGGCGCCGTGTCCAGCTTATGATCCCTTGGATATCGTTTGCGGCCGTGAGGGATATATCAACCTGCCAACTGGAGGTAATCACTCCGTAGGGTCTGCAAGGCCGGAGCGGATCAGCTCCGCGACGTAACCGTGCAGCTCTGCCTCGGTCCTCAGGGTGCGATACCGCCCTGCCTCGATATCGTCCCAGCCTACCTTCGCCGCATCGCGCAATGCCGCCAGTTTCTGCTCCTCGACGACATCCCGAGCCTCGATCAGCCGGAGCCCTTCGCGCAGAACCTCGCTGGCGTTCTGATATCGACCTTGCGCGACCAGGCGCTCGATCATTTCGGCCTGACGAGAGGTCACAACCACATTTCGAGTAGGCATTCGCAACTCCACTGATGGCAATATATGCCAAATTAATCAGCCGGCATCCTGTATTCAACTCCCCCTGAACACCGGCTTCCGCTTTGCGTGGAACGCCTCGACCCCCTCGCGGAAATCGTCGGAGCTGCGGAGGCGGCTGTAATTGGCGCCTTCGAGTTCGATCGCCAGGGAGAGGGTCGAATCCTCGGTGTCGTTGATGAGCTTTTTCGCGGTGCGCTGGGCGAGCGGGGGGAAGGCGCGGAGTTCGTCGACGAGGGCGGCGGTGGCGGTTTCGAGCTCGGCAGCGGCGACGCATTCGGTTGCAACGCCCCATTCGAAGGCTTGGCGGCCCGTGAGCCGGCGCGAGCGCATCACGATGTCCTTGGTCCGGGTTATGCCGACCATCTTTTGCAGCCGCGCCGCGCCGCCCGAGCCGGGGATCTGGCCCAGCCGCTGCTCCGGCAATGCGTAAAGGCAGGTTTCCGAGACCAGGCGGAAGTCGCAGGCGAGCGCCAGCTCGAACCCGACGCCGAAGCAATATCCGCGCGAGGCGGCGATAACCGGCTTAGAGCAGCGCGCCGGCGCGGCGATGTTCCAGGCGAGGCGAGAGACATGCTCGGGCGAGGCCTCGAGAAACCCGCGGATTTCGCCACCGCTGGAAAAATGCTCGCCGACCCCGCGCACGACGATAATCCGCACCGCCGGGTCCGCGTCGAGCGCCTCGAATGCCGCGCGCAACTCCTCGCGCTCGGGCATCGTGATCACGTTGAGCGGGGGCCGGTCGAGCACCACATCGGCGCGTTCGTGCGCGGCATCGATCTCGATGCGGAACCCGTCGGGCATCGTTCACTCCCTGCGATAGTCGCCGGCGACCAAGAGGCGCCGCAGAATCTTGCCGACCGGCGATTTCGGCACCTCGGCGACAAAGACGTAATTCCGCGGCCGCTTGTAATCGGCGAGGCTCGATTTCCGGCACCACTCGTCGAGCGCAACCGCGTCGACCGCGCCCGACCGGCGCACAAAGGCAGTGACGACCTGCCCCCAGCGCTCGTCCGGCAATCCGGCGACCGCGACCTCGGCCACGGCAGTGTGCAGCGACAGCGCGTTCTCGATCTCGCCCGGCGACACGTTCTCGCCGCCGGTGATGATCATGTCGTCGACCCGGCCGGTGACGAACAGATCGCCGTCATCGTCGAGATACCCGGTGTCGCCGGTGAAATACCAGCCGGCGCGCAGCGCCCGGGCATCGGCGTCGGGTCGGCGCCAATACCCGTCGAAGGCCTCGTCGTTGGTCGCGTCGACCGCGATCTCGCCCTCCTCGCCCAGCGCCGCGATCTCGTCGCTGCCGAGCCGCATCACCCGGATGCGCTGGTTGATCCCCGCCTTGCCGGCCGAGCCCGGCTTCGCCGCGGCCTCCGGCTCGATGGTAAAGGTGTAGATCTCCGACGAGCCGTAGTGATTGACAAAAAGGGAAGGGTGAAACGCCTCGTCGACCCGCTTCAGCAGCCCGTCGGGCATCGCCGCGCCGGCAAAGCCTAGCTTGGTGACGGAACCCGTATCGGTCGCCGCGAAATCCGGATGGCTGATCAAATCGTGGTACAGCGTCGGCACCAGATAGAGGTTGGTGACCCGTTCCCGCTTGATCAGGATCAGCGCCTGCCGCGCCTCGAAGCGCGGCAGGCACACGAAGCAGCCGTCAACCAGCGCCATCGCCAATAGCGAGCGCACCCCCATCGTATGATAGAGCGGCATCACCCCAAGTGTCCGCTCGCCGCGCGCGTAGAGGTTCTGCGCGACATGCGCTACCGCCGCGGCGCGTTCGGCCCGGTGGCGGCGGGGCACCCCTTTGGGCCGCCCGGTGGTGCCCGAGGTGTAGAGCAAGAGCGACAAATCCTCGGCGCCGGCCTGCGGCGACACCGCCCCGCCCGTCGTCCATCCGGCCCCATCGATCACGACGCGCGGCACAAGCGACGCCGAGCCCTCGACGGCTTCCGCCGCGACCGCTTCGAACACCACGGCGCGCGCCTCGGAATCGGCGAGGCAGTAATCGACCTCGTCGGCCTTGATCCGCCAGTTGAGCGGGGTGATCACGACGCCGAGGAACTGGCAGGCCCAATGGAGCGTCGCCATCTCCACCCGGTTCTGCAGGATCGCCGCGAGCCGGTCGCCGCGCCTGAGTCCGAGATCGGCAAGCCCGGCCGCGTACCCTGAAATCTCGCCGTACCATTCGGCATAGGTGAAGCTGCGTTTGTCATCCAGGGCCGCGACCGCATTCGGGGCGCGCTCGACCGTCGCGAGAAAGGTCCGGCCGAGGTCAAACATCTCGGATCAGCGCCCGCACCCGCGCGGGGGTCAGCGGCAGGGTTACGTCGCGCACCCCGAGCGCGTCGGCGACCGCGTTGGCGATGCAGACCGGGGTCGACATCGAGTTGCCCTCCGCGACGCCCTTGGCGCCCAGCGGGGTCACCGGCGACGGCGTCTCCTGGTGCAATATCACCGGCGCCGGCACATCGCCGGCACGCGGCAGCGCGTAGTCGAGAAAGCTGCCGCTGAGCAGCCCGCCATCCTCGCCATAAACCAGCCGCTCCATCAGCGCCGTGCCGACCCCGTGCGCAAACCCGCCCATCACCTGCCCGTCAAACAGGGTTTGGTTCAGGATAGTGCCGGCGTCGTGCATCGTGACGTAATTGTCGAGGCGGACGATCCCGGTGTCGCGGTCGATCTCGACCCCGCAGAAATCGAAGACAAACCCGTGCGCGGCCGAGCTGTTGATCTCGTCCGCCTCGTTCGGCGCGGCGAGCGTCTCGGGGCTCCAGGCGACGGTTTCGCGCAGCGCGGTCTCGGGCACGGTGTCGGGCGCCCAGTGGCTCGCCGCGGCGATGCGGGCAAAGCTGACGCTATTTTTCGGGTTGCCGCCGGCGCCGATCCGCCCCTCGGCGAAGACCAATTCCTCGGGTCGCAGGTTGAGCTGCGGCGCGGCGATACGGGCGAGCTTGTCGCGCAGCCGGGTCGCGGCGAGATGCGCCGCCCCCGCGGCCGCGCCGGCAAACCGGCTCGAATAATTTCCGGCGGCGATCGACCAGGCGTCCCGCGCGGTGTCGAGCGTCGCCTCGACCCGCACCGCGCCGGGGTCGAGTCCGAACGCCCGGGCGACCACCTCGGCGACGACGGTCCGGTGCCCCTGCCCCTGCGGCAGCGAGTCGATCGCCGCCGACACCCCGCCGAGCGGGTCGAGCGCCACCGTCGCCATCGCCTGCGCCCCGCCCTTGGGTCCGGCGGCGCGGCGCTCGTCGGGAGTCAGCGCGGTGGTGATGTAGCCCATGTTCGAGATCGACGGCTCGACCACCGCGGCAAACCCGATGCCGTAAAGCCGCCCCTCCCGCCGCGCCGCGTCCCGCCGCCGGCGCAGTTCCGCAAAACCGCCATCTTCAATCGCGCGATCCACCGCCCGCCGATAATCGCCTGAATCGAGCACCGCCCCGGCCGGGCAGCGATGCGGGAAGCGGCCGACCAGGTTGCGCCGGACCACGTCGAGCGGGTCGAGGCCGAGGGTCTCGGCGATGCGCGCGACCAGCCGTTCCAGCGCGAAATACACCTGCGGGCCGCCAAACCCGCGCACCAGCCCGCTCGGCGTCTTGTTGGTGGTGACGACGCGGTTGCGGATCGCCAGGTTGGGGATCGCGTAGGCGCCGGTCATGTTGCCGTGCATCCGATAGAGCGTCGCCGGTTCGGGCGCGCGCAGATAGGCGCCGCAATCCTCGAGCTGGTCCCAGTCGAGCGCGGTGACCCGCCCATCCGCCTCGACCGCCGCGGAGAGCGTCGTCACCCGGTTGGTCGCCGACGTCGCCCCGGTCAAATGCTCGAGCCGCGTCTCGACCCATTTGACCGGCCGCCCGGCCTTTCGCGCCGCCAGCGCCAGCAGCACGATGTACGGAAACACCGCATGCTTGGCGCCAAAGCTGCCCCCCGAATCCGGCGGGGTCTTGAGCCTGAGCCGGTTCGCCGGCACGCCCAGCGCCAGCGCCATCACCGGGTGCATCGCCAGCGGCCCCTGGAAATTGGCCGTGACCTCATAGGCGCCCTCGCCGGGGAGGTATTCGGCGACGACGACAAAGCACTCGATCGGCGACGGGGCGTTGCGCGGGTATTCGGTCGAAATCTCGACACGATGCGGCGCCGCCGCAAACGCGGCCCCCGGGTCGCCGTAGCGAAACCGGCGCTCGTGGACGATGTTGCCGCCGGCCGCCGGGTGCAGCACCGGAGCGTCGGGCTCCGCGGCGGCGACCGGATCGACGACCGCCGGCAAGGCGCGGTACTCGACCTCGATCGCCTCGGCCGCGTCCTCGGCCAGCGCCCGGGTCCGCGCCATCGCGATCGCGACCGGCTCGCCGGCATGGCGCACCCGGTCGACGGCCAGGCAGTACTGCGCCATCCCGGTCTTGACCGCGACCGGAAACGGCCGGGTCGTCGCCTGCACGTCCGCGCCGGTCAGCACCCCGGCGACACCCGGGATCGCCAGCGCCGCCGCGGTATTGACCGCGCCGATCTCGGCGTGGGCGAGCGGCGAGCGGAGGATCGCGGCGTGCAGGGTCCCGATCCGCATCGGCAGATCGTCGGCGAACCGGCCCTCCCCGCAAACAAGCGCGTAATCCTCGACACGCTTCAACGCAAGGCATCCCGCCACGGGCGCGGGTCGATCACGGCGGCGGGGTCGACCGCCTCCTCGCCGGGCACGCGGATGCGCTTGTAACGCATCATCTCGGTGCCGAGCGGGATCGTCGCGTCGATCCCCATCTTGGCGCCGAGCCCGTCATCGCTCGAGGGGTCGAGCCGCGAGCCGTGCGCGCCGGGCACGATCAGCACGTCGCGGTCCGCCTGCACCCGCGTCGCCACCGCCCATTCGACCTCGGTCGGGTTGTGGATATCGACATCCTCGTCGACCACGACCACGTGCTTTACGTCGTAATGCGCGGCAAAGGCGCCCAGCATCACGTTCATAGCCTCGCCCTGATAGGCCTTTTTGATCTGAACGTAGAGGTGATAGCGGCAGGTCCCGCCCGGAGGCAAATGCACGTCGAGAACACTCGGGAAATTGCGCCTGAGCGACTGCAGAATCGTGGCCTCCCGCGGGATCGCGCCAAGCAGCAGATGTTCGAGCCCGCCGCCGTTGATCGTGTGAAAGATCGCGTCGCGCCGCTGCGTCATCCGGTCGACCGCGATCACCGGACGCGGCCGGCGCTCGCCGTAATATTGCGGGAACTCGCCAAACGGCCCCTCGGGCTCGCGCACCCCCGGCAGGATGCGGCCTTCGAGCACGATCTCGGCCTCGGCCGGCACGGTCAATTCGCTGCCCAGGCATTTGACGACCGCGAGCGGCGCCCGGTGCAGCGCGCCGGCGATCTCGAACTCATCCTGATCGAGCGGCGCGATCGCCTGGGACGCGAGGAGCGTCAGCGGGTCGACCCCGATCACGATCGCGACCGGCAGGTCGGCCCCCGCCGCCTCGGCCATCGCGTGGAAATGCGCGGTCTGGCGCGGCAGGATCAGCGCACCGAGCCGGTCGAGGCCGCTGAGCTGCAACCGCAGGATCGCGACATTCTGCGCCCCGGTTTGCGGGTTCCGCGTCACCACAAGCCCGGCGGTGATGTAGGGGCCGCTGTCGAGCTCGTTATGCGTCGGCAGCGGCAACAGCGCGGCGAGGTCGACGCGGTCGTGCACGATCTCCTGCGCCGGCCCGGTCGCGACCCGACGGCACGGGACCGGGTTCGCGGCCGCGTCCTCGAACCGCGCGATCATCCCCGCCGGATTCACCCCCATCGCCTCGGCGATCCAGGCGCGGTTCGACACGATCCCGGACACGACCGGCATCGCATGCCCGCCCGGCCCCGGGAACAGCACCGCCTTGGCGCCCTCGAACCGCTTGGCAATCGCCGCCAGCTCGAACCGCAGCGCCACCCCCTTGCGGATCACAGCGAGCCGATCGCGCGCGGCGAGGCGATCGAGCCAGCCGCGCAGGCTGGTGACCGGCATGTCCGGCGGCGCTGGGCTCGTCATCCTGTGGTCCTTCGGCGAATCGGCTATTCATTGTCTGACCGCCGCGGCCGGTTCGGCAAGCCGCGATACGGAAAAGCCGCCTCAGGGTAGATCAATTTTCTTTTCAATCGCCGCATACGCGCTTATGCGTGGGCGAGCGGACCGCGTCGTCAGGTCACAGGGAGCGTAGTAGCGCAACGCGGACCCATCCGTCGAAGGAGCCCGCGGCCATGACCAGAATTCTGGGGATTTCAGTCGCTGTCGCCATTTTGGCTGTATTTGCCTTGCCGTTCGGAAAAGAAGCCTATCACCGCTATCAGGTGTCGCAACGGCTCGACACCGTCATGGACGACCGCGACCGCCAGGCCTTCAGCCAATGGAACGGCGACGCCGCCTCCTTCGGACGCAGCCTGTTCGAACGCTGCGAGCGCGAGCAGGGCGCCGGCGCCGGCGCCTGCGAGCGCTACCGCTTTGCGTTCCAGTGACGGCGCGGCGCGCCCTCACGCCGCAGCGCCGCGATCACCGCCAGCCCGTCCGCCAGCGCGGCCGGGTCGTGGGTGCGGATGTAATCGACCCCCTCGGCCGCCGCGAACAGCTCAGCCGCCAGCGTCGCCGCCCCGCGCTCCATCGGATCGGCCCGGCCGGCGACCCCGCCGAGAAAGGATTTCCGCGACACCGACACCATCACCGGCAGGCCGAAGCGCCGTTTAATCCCGGCGATCCGCGCCAGCACGTGCACTGACGCCTCGGCCCGGGAGCTGAGAAAAAACCCCATCCCGGGATCGACGATCAGCCGCTCCCGTGCGACGCCGGCGGCTTCCAGCGCGGCGATCCGGGCGGCAAGGAACTCGTCGATATGCCGCATCGCCGCCCTCGGCGACAAATCGACCTGTTTCGCCCGCCCCTGCGCCGCGACCGCGTGCATTACGACGAGCCGGCACGACGCCGCGGCCAATTCCGGATACAGCGACGGCTCGCCGAAACCGTGGATGTCGTTGAGGTACGCGACCCCGCGCGAAATCGCGAAACGCTGCGTCTCCGGCCGAAAGCTGTCTACCGATACGGCGATGTCGGCTTGCGCCAGCGCCGCGAGGATCGGACCCAACCGGCGGATTTCCTCCGCGGCCGACACCGGCTGCGCCGCCACGTTGCTCGCCGCCGCGCCGATGTCGATGACCCCCGCGCCGCCCCGATGCAGCCGCCGCGCCTGGACCAGCGCCGCGGCGGGATCGAGATAGGCGCCGCCGTCCGAAAACGAATCCGCGGTGATGTTGAGGATGCCGAACAGCGTCGGGGGAAGGCTCACGCCGGCCGGCTTCGCTCGATGATCGCGCCGACCGATTCGGTTTCGAGGAACACGTCGAGCTTTTCGACCGTGGCGCGGACATGGGCGACGCGCGAATCGGCGAAGCAGTGGTTGCAGATGCGCTCGGCCAGCCCCTCGCACAGCTCGATATGGCCCTCGCGCACGATCGCGCGGATCGCCGAGACGACCTTCTCGTAGTTGAGCACGTTGCGCCGGTCTTCGCCGGGAAAGGTCGCCGCCGGCGTCGCGGTCAGCTCGACCGAGACACGCACGCGCTGCTTGCGCTCGCGCTCGGGCCGGCGGATGCCGATGCTCGCCATCAGCACGAGCCCGCGGACCAGGACCGTATAGCGGGGCGGTAGCGGCTCGAGGTCCGGAGTCATCGCCTTGGTGGGATTCATCGCGCTGTTTTGTCACCCGCCGCACGGGGACGCAATCCGCTTCCCCCGCGTAACCCAACCAAGGACTGAAATTGCCCGTGATGCGTTATGCTGGCGGGTGAACCACCGGCAGGGGGCGCAAATGTGGCGGGAATTTCGTGAGTTTGCGGTGCGCGGCAATGTCGTCGACCTGGCGGTCGGTCTGATCCTCGGCGCCGCGTTTACGACGATCGTCAACTCGCTGGTCAACGATTTGCTGATGCCGCCGATCGGGCTCGCCCTCGGCGGGGTCGACTTCTCCAGCTTTTTCATCACGCTGAAGGGCGCCGGCAGCTATCCGACGCCCGAGGCCGCCAAGGCGGCCGGTGCGGTGACGTTCAATTACGGCCTGTTCATCAACGCCGTCATCAAATTCATCATCGTCGCGTTCGCCGTGTTCATCCTGGTCAGGCAGATCAACCGGCTGAAATTCAACCTCGGCCCCGCCCCGGCTTTGCCGCCGCGCCAGGAAACCCTGCTCGCCGAGATCCGCGACCTCTTGAAGGAGCAAAACCAGAAGAAGGGCGATTGACCCGCTCTGCGCTCACCTCTTCAGCAGACCCTCACCTCTTCAGTAGAGACGAGTCGCGCACGCTCGTGTCCTGCCCCTTGACCGGGTCGGCGATGGCGTCCTCGATGCTGCGGACGCCTTTCCACTCGTCGGATGAGCGCGCGGTCGCGTTGGTGCCGATCTGGTCGATGCCCCAATAGATTTCGAGACGGTGATTGTCGGGGTCGCGGAACTCGACCGCGATCTGGCAGCCCGCCCGACGCCGGCCGGCGAAATCGATCTGCACCTGGTGCTTTTCGAGATGGTCGCGCGCCCGGATCACCTCGTCGAGCGAGCCGACCTCGAACGCGATGTGGTTCAGTTCGGCGTTCGGGTTGGTCTCCTGCAACGAGCCGACCAGGGCGATGCCGTGGTGATCGGGGTTGCAGCGCAGGAACGCCATCCCGCCCGGCACCATCTCCTCCGGGTAGAGGTCCGAAATCTCGAACCCCAGCACCTGCGTATAAAACCGCACCGAGCGGTCGACATCGCGCACGTTGAGCACGACATGACCGATCTTGCCGATGCGGAACGGCAAGCCCTTCGGCCGCTTCAGGTCCTTTACCGCATCGCGATCGAACATCGCTCAGTCCTCCGCCGCCTTGGCCATGCCCGCCGCGATGCGGTCGAGCTTGACCGCCATGATAAAGTCGTTTTCGTGCAGCCCCTTGATCTTCTTCGTGCGCAGCGACACGGTCGCGTAGCCCCACCCGAACGAGATGTCGGGATGGTGGCTTTCGCGCTCGGCGAGTTCGGCCGCGCGTTCGACAAAGGCAAAGGAGCCGGCGAAATTCTTGAACCGATAGGTCCGCTCGAGCCGCGTCGCCGTGTCGACGAGCGTCCAATCCGGCGCCGCGCGATGGAATTGCTCGGCCGCCGCCGGCTCCAGCGGCGGGATTCCGCCACGGCACGGCACGCAGCTTTTCTCAGCCAGATCCGATGACATCGCCTCGCTCCCTCCGTCACATCCCGTGGAAACGCCTGGGAATGCGCCGGGTTGCGGCAACACTGCCATATCTGGCCGCCATTGCAATCTGGCTCTGCGCCGGCGTCGCGTCGGCCCAGCCGCAAGCCGGCGGCCATTGGCGGGTGGTGCTGGCGGCCGGCGACGACGAGGAGCCGGTGTTCGACAACGGGGTCGCGGCGATGGCGCGGTTTCTGACCGGGCACGGCGTCGCGCCCGCCGACATCCACCGCCTCAGCGCCGCCGAGACCAGCGGAGCCGAACCCGCGACCGTCGCAAATTTGACCCGCCGCATCGCCACCCTGCCCGTCGGCCCCGGCGACCGCTGCCTCGTCTTCGTCACCTCGCACGGCGTGCACGGCGAGGGCGTCTACCTCGCCCGCGACGACGAGGTGCTGAGCCCGAAGGCCCTCGCGGCCTCCCTGTCGCGGGCGTGCGCGAACGTACCGACCGTGGTGATCGTATCCGCGTGCTATTCGGGCAGCTTCGCGGCAGCGCCGGTGACCGCGCCGAACCGCGTCATCCTGACCGCGTCGCGCGCCGACCGGCCATCCTTCGGCTGCCAGGCCGACCGCGTTTTTACGGTATTCGACGAGTGCCTGATGGCGGGCTTGCCGCGCGTCACGGATTGGCCGGCGGCCTTCCGCGACACCGCCGCTTGCGTCAAGCGGCGCGAGCGGGCCTGGCGGGTGCCGCCGTCCTACCCGCAAACCTCATTCGGCGCGGCGACCCGCCAGATCCCGTCGTGGTTCTGACGGATCGCCGCAAACCGGCTTATTTCGCGAGCTGGCCGCGGATTTCGCCGCCCTTGTTCGCCGCCGTGTGGATGTTGATGTAGCACTTGCCGGCCGCGAGGTCGGCGAGCTGGGCATCGGTCATCGTACCCGAGCCGGATATCGGGCTGGGGCCGACAGTGAGCGGAACCGCGACGCCCGCATTCGCGCCGGCCGCCGCGCCGCAATGGATGTGCGCCGCCGCTGCCGTGAGGCCGCTATAGGTCACATTCCACGTGACCTTCTTCGACGCGGTGTCGACATTGACCGTGGCGGTCCCGGTCGCGCTGGTTGTTACCGGCGGCACTTCCGACGCGCCGTTGAGCGTCGCCTTGTAGGTCGCCATGTCGGCATGCGCCGAGGCCCACATGCCGGCCGTCAGCAGCCCGGCCGCGAGCACGAGTGATTTACGCATTGCCTTCCTCCTGTTCGTTGGGTGCGACAACTTATCCAAGCCCGTCCGCGACCAGAAGCGCTAATCCGCCGGCGCCGACGAAACGCCGGTAACTTCAGAGTGATTGCTTGATTAGCTCGCTCGACCCGGCATTGATGCGGCGATGAACGAAACCCGTGCCCGCCCCGCCCCCACCCAGCTACACGCCGCGACGGCAATCCTCGCCGCGATCGGGCTGCTGTCGGCGCTCCGCCTGGCGCTGATCGCCGCCGAGCCGGTCGGGCTCTACCCCGACGAGGCGCAGTACTGGTTTTGGGCCCAGCACCTCGCGCTCGGCTACTACTCGAAGCCGCCGCTGGTGGCGTGGACCATCGCGCTGACGACGGCGATCTTCGGCGACGGCGAGTTCGGCGTGCGCGCCGCGGCGCCGCTGCTTCATGCCGGCACCGCGCTGTTGATCTACACGATGGCGGCGCGGCTTTACGATCGTCGCGTCGGGTTCTGGGCGGCGCTCGCCTATGCCAGCCTGCCGGGAACCTCGCTGTCCTCGTTTATCATCTCGACCGACGCGGTACTGCTGCCGTGCTGGGCCGCCGCGCTCTACGCCTTCATCCGGGCGCGCGAGGCGGGTGGCGGCAAGTGGTGGATCGTGGTCGGGATCGCCGCCGGGCTCGGCCTTCTCGCCAAATACGCGATGGCTTACTGGATCGTCTCGGCCTTTCTTTATGTCCTGGCCCTGCGCGTCGAGCGACGCCACCTGCGGGGCCTCATCGCGGCGACCGCGCTCGCCATACTGATCTACCTGCCAAATCTGTGGTGGAACTGGCACAACGGCTTTGTCAGCTACCTCCACCTCCGCGACAACGCCAACATCGCAGGCCCGCTGTTCCACCCGAAGATGCTGGCCGAGTTCCTGCTGTCGCAGTTCGGCGTGTTCGGCCCGGTCCTCTTCGCGTTCCTGATCGCGGTCGCCCTCCGCCCCCGCGCCCTCGCCGAGCCGCGCGCGCGGCTGATGGCGGTGTTCACCTTCCCGACCCTCGTCTTCATGCTCGCGGTCAGCCTGATCTCGCGGGCCCAGCCCAACTGGGCGGCGCCGGTCTATGTCTCGGCGAGCGTGCTCGTCGCCGCCTGGGCGCTCGGCCGCGATTGGCGGCGCGGGCTCGCCGGCGCGATCGCGCTGAACCTGATCCTCGCCGCCGGAATCTTCGCCCTGTCCGACACCGCCGCCCCACTCGGCCTTCCCGCCTGGGCAGACCCGCTGCACCGGTTGCGCGGCTGGCACAAGCTCGGCGACGCCGTCGCCGCCGCGCTCGCCGCCCATCCGGGCCTCACACTGCTCGCCGACGACCGCGAACTCATCGCCGCGCTGATCTACAACGTCCGCCCGCACCCGTTCGACGCGGTGATCTGGAGCCCGCTGCCCGGGATCAAGGACCAATGGGCGCTGACCAATAATCTGGCCAATCATGTCGGCGGCGATTTCCTCGCCGTCACGGCGCATAACCTCGCCGACCGGATGCGGCCGCTTTTCGCCGAGTTCACCCCCGCCGGCGAGATCACCATCTCCCCCGGCCCCGGCGGCAGCCGCACCTATCACCTGTACATCGCGCGCGGGTATAAGGGCGGCTAGAGCATGTTCCGGAAAAGTGGTCCCACTTTTCCGATAAGAACATGCTCCATTTCAAATAGTTAAAGAGCAAAACCCGATTCGATAGGATCGGGTTTTGCTCTAAGGCAGCAGCCGATAGCCGCCGGGCTCGGTAATGAGAATTTCGGCGTGGGTCGGGTCGCGCTCGATCTTTTGCCGCAGCCGGTAGACGTGGGTTTCGAGCGTGTGCGTCGTGACCCCGGCGTTGTAGCCCCACACCTCGCCCAACAGCGTGTCGCGGTCGATCGCGCGGTCGCCGGCGTGATAGAGGTATTTGAGGATTGCGGTTTCCTTTTCGGTCAGCCGCACCTTTTTGCGCCGCCCCGAATCGGTCATCAGCTTGGCGCCGGGCTGGAACACGTAGGGGCCGATCGAAAACACCGCCTCGTCGCTGTGCTCGCTCTGGCGCAGATGGGCGCGCAGCCGGGCGAGCAGCACGCTGAGGCGAAACGGCTTGGTCACATAGTCGTTGGCGCCGGCGTCGAGGCCGAACACCGTGTCGGCCTCGCTGTCGGCCGCGGTCAGCATGAGGATCGGCGCGGTGACCGCCTTCTGCCGCATCGCCCGGCAGAGGTCGCGCCCGTCCATGTCGGGGAGGCCGACATCGAGCAGCACCGCGTCAAACCGCTCGCGCCCGACCACCTCGAGCGCCGCCGCCGCGGTGCCGCATTCGACGCTGGAAAACTCGGCATGCAGCTCAAGCTGCTCGGCCAGCGACTGGCGCAGCGCCATGTCGTCGTCCACGATCAGTATCTTGCGACCCGCGCGCATCGGCGCCTCGATCATCCCGTCTCCGCGAGGGCCATGCCTCCCGCGTTATTCGCTACGGCCCCGTTTACCATCCCCGCCCCCCTTTACCATCCCCGAATGGTCGCGTGCTAGTCTGCGAAATCGGCCGATCCAGGCAGATATGCGCGCAAGGGGCTGGAATGCTTTGCGGCGCCCCATATTATGGGGACGACGAGAGGTGATGTTTGGCCGACTATTTCGATCCCGCGCCGACCCTCGATGACGCGGTCATGGCGTTCCGCCGCGGCGAGCCGGTGCTGCTCGGCGGGTCGGTCGTGGCGATTGCCGCCGAGCTCGCGACCGACGAAAATCTGGGCCGGCTGCGCCAGATCTCGGCGCGGCGGCTGGGCGTGGTGCTGACCGGACGGCGCGCGGTCGCGCTCGGCCTCGCGCCGCGCGATTTGATGTCGGGCGCGGTTTCGATCGCGATCGCCGCCGATTTGTCCGCCGCCGTCATCCGCAACCTCGCCGACCCCGCCGCCTCGCTCGGCGTCGAGCCGCCGGGGCTGGGCCCGAAGCTCGGCGCGGCCAACGAAACCTCGCTCGCCGCCGTGACGCTGGCAAAGCTCGCCGCCCTGCTCCCCGCCGCCGTGGTGCTGCCGCTGGCGCCCGCCGAGGCCGCGCTCGCCTGCCGCCGCACCGATATTCTCTCGGTCGACATCGACGCGGTGATGCGGCGCCACGCGGCGATGACCGGGCTGACCCTGGTGACCGAGGCGCGCGTCCCGCTCGACGGCGCCGAGGATGCGCGGCTGATCGCGTTCCGCCCCGGCGACGGCGGCCCCGAGCATCTGGCGATCGTGATCGGCACGCCGAGCCCCGACGCGCCGGTGCTGGTGCGGCTCCATTCCGAATGTTTTACCGGCGACCGCCTCGGCAGCCTGCGCTGCGATTGCGGCGAGCAGCTTCGCGGCGCGATCGCGGCGATCGGCGAGGCCGGCGGCGGCGTCTTGCTGTACCTGGCGCAGGAGGGCCGCGGCATCGGCCTCGTCAACAAGCTGCGCGCGTACCAGCTTCAGGATGCCGGGTTCGACACGATCGACGCCAACGAACAGCTCGGCTTCGACGCCGACGAGCGGGTCTACCTGCCGGCGGCAGAGATGCTGCGCCAGCTCGGCTTCGACGCGGTGCGGCTTCTCACCAACAACCCCGAGAAACTCGCGGCCCTCGAACGCTACGGCATCGCCATCGTCGAGCGCGTGCCCCACGTCTTCCCCGCCAACGGCCACAACGAGCGCTACCTGCGCACCAAGGCCACCCGCAGCGGCCATCTGCTTTAAGACTCACCCTCCGCTTTAAGCCCTACCCCTCCGCCGCCAAATATTGCCCGCGCGCGCCGAAGATCGCGGTGCCGACGCGGACGTGGGTCGCGCCAAAGCGGATCGCGACCTCGTAATCCGCGCTCATCCCCATGCTGAGCCCGGGAACCTCGTTGCGGCGGGCGATCTCGCGCAGAAGCGCGAAATGCAGCGCCGGGTTTTCGCCATGCGGCGGGATGCACATCAGCCCGGCGATGTCGAGACCGAGCCGGGTGCGGCAATCGGCGATGAACTCGTCGGCCGCGCCGGGGAACACCCCGGCCTTTTGCGCCTCCTCGCCGGTATTGACCTCGATATAGCAAGGCAGCCGGCGCCCGGTTTTGTCCATCTCGCGGGCTAGCGATTCGGCGAGGCGGAGGCGGTCGACGGTCTCGATCACATCGCAATGGGCGACCGCGTCGCGCACCTTGTTGGTCTGCAACGGACCGATCAGGTGCAATACCAGGCCGGGAAACTCGTCCCTGAGGCCGGGGAACTTGGCCAGCGCCTCCTGCACGCGGTTCTCGCCAAACACAAGCTGCCCGGCCAAAAGCGCCTCGCGCACGGCCTCCTGCGGCTGGGTCTTGCTGACGGCGACGAGCGAGACCGCGCCGCCGCCGCGCCCCGCGCCCTCCGCGGCCGCGTCGATTCGACCGCGCACGGCCCCGAGGTTGGCCGCAATCACCCCTTCCATATCGGCTCCATTCCTGGCACAAGTTTTTGCCGACGCCGCCGTTTTTGGGACCGCGGCGCCAGGGATCAGGCGATGTCGCTCAATTTATACCGCGCGCTAGTCGCGTTTACTGCAAGCCTTTCCTTGCTCGTCGCCGGCTGCGGGTCGGACAAAGCAGGCGACTCCGTCGAGCCGCCCGCGCCGGCTGCCGCCGCCGCGCCGATCGCCGACGCCCCGCCGCCGGAGGGCATGGACACCGAATCGACGATCTGGACCGTCCTCGGCCTTCGCAAGAAACCGTCCGAGCTCGCCAAGGGCCCGAAGCTCGGGCCGCAAGTCAGCCCCAGCCTGTGGCTGGCCGCACACGACACGCTGGGCTTTGTCAAGCTGTCGGCGGAGGACCCGGATACCGGGATGATGCAGACCGAATGGTATTCGCCGCCCGGCAAGCCCAACGAGCGGCTGCGCGTCTCGGTCTTTGTGCTGTCGATCGCCCTGCGCTCGGATTCGCTGGCGATCACGGTCGACCGCGAGACCCGCTCGCCGACCGGGCAATGGCAGAAAAGCACGGTCGACCGCGAGGTTGTCGACAACCTCGAAAACACGATTCTGCTGCGGGCGCGCCATCTTCACGCCGAAGAATACCGCAGCATGATGTAGGCTCGGGCCTACCCTGCTTCGGCCCTACCTCCTTTGGAATGCGTGATGTCGCGTTACAATTTTCGTGAAACCGAGACCAAGTGGCAGCGCCTGTGGGCCGAACGCGGCTCGTTCACGGCGCAAGACGACCCGACGCGCAAGAAATACTACGTCCTCGAGATGTTCCCCTACCCGTCGGGCAAGCTTCATGTCGGGCATGTGCGGAACTACACGATGGGCGACCTCGTCGCCCGCTATCGCCGAGCCCAGGGCTTCAACGTGCTGCATCCGATGGGGTGGGATGCGTTCGGTCTGCCCGCTGAAAACGCCGCGATCGCCGAGGGCGTCCATCCCGGCAAATGGACCGCCGAGAACATCGCGACGATGCGCGGTCAGCTTCAGCGCATGGGGTTCAGCTATGACTGGTCGCGCGAGCTCGCCGCCTGCGACCCCGACTACTACAAGCACGAGCAGAAGATGTTCATCGACTTCCTGGCGGCGGATCTCGCCTACCGCCGGGAATCGTGGGTCAATTGGGACCCGGTCGAGCATACCGTCTTGGCTAACGAGCAGGTCATCGACGGCCACGGCTGGCGCTCCGGCGCGCCGGTGGAGAAGCGGCTGCTGTCGCAATGGTTCCTGCGCATCACGGCGTTCAGCGACAGCCTGTTAGAGTCGCTGCAAGGGCTCGACAGATGGCCCGAGCGCGTCAGGCTGATGCAGGAAAACTGGATCGGCCGCTCCGAAGGCGCCCGCGTCACATTTGAGCTCGCGGCCGGCGCGCTCGCCGGCGACGACCAGACCGGCGACTCGATCGAGATTTTCACGACCCGGCCCGACACGCTCTACGGCGCGTCGTTCCTGGCGCTGTCGCCGCATCACCCGTTCGCCCAGCGCCTCGCCGAGAAGAACCCGGCGCTCGCCGAGTTCGTCGCCGACTGCGACCGGCTCGGCACCAGCGAGGCGGCGATCGAGGCCGCCGAAAAGCGCGGCTACGCCACCGGCATCGAGGCCATCCACCCGCTCGACCCGAGCCGCCGCGTGCCGGTGTATGTCGCGAACTTCGTCCTGATGGAATACGGCACCGGCGCGATCTTCGGCTGCCCGGCGCATGACCAGCGCGACCTCGATTTCGCCCGCAAATACGGCCTGCCGGTGATCCCCGTCGTGCTCCCGCCTGGTGAAGACCCGGCCAGTTTCGCGGTCGGCGACACCGCCTATGTCGATGACGGCACCGCGTTCAATTCCGATTTCCTCGACGGCCTCGCGGTCGCCGACGCCAAGCGCGCGGTCGGCGAGCGACTCGAGGCGATCGGCGTCGGCCGGCGCACGATCCAGTTCCGCCTGCGCGATTGGGGCGTCTCGCGGCAACGCTATTGGGGCTGCCCGATCCCGGTCATCCACTGCCCCGATTGCGGCATCGTGCCGGTGCCGGAGGATGACCTCCCGGTCGAATTGCCGGCCGACGTCAGCTTTGACAAGCCGGGCAACCCGCTCGACCACCACCCGACCTGGAAATACGTCGCCTGCCCCTACTGCAACAGCCCGTCGCAGCGCGAGACCGACACGCTCGACACATTTTTCGATTCGTCCTGGTATTTCCTTCGCTTCTGCTCCGCCCACGCGCCAATCGCATTCGGGCGCAAAGCGGCCGAGTACTGGATGCCGGTCGACCAGTATATCGGCGGCGTCGAGCACGCCGTGCTCCACCTCCTCTACTCGCGCTTCTTCACCCGCGCCCTGTCGAAATGCGGCTACCTCGGCCTCGAAGAGCCGTTCGCCGGCCTGTTCACGCAGGGCATGGTCTGCCACGCGACGTACCAGAACCAGGCGGGCGACTGGCTGTTCCCCGAGGACGTCAACGAAGGCGGCGGCGGCAAGCTGGTCGATTCGGCCGGCGCGGCGGTGACCGTCGGCCGGCTCGAAAAGATGAGCAAATCCAAGAAGAACGTCGTCGGCCTCGAACGCATCGTCGAGACCTATGGCGCCGACACCGCGCGGCTCTACCTCCTCTCCGACAGCCCGCCCGAGCGCGACCTCGAATGGACCGAGACCGGCATCGAGGGCATCTGGCGCTACGTCAACCGGCTGTGGCGCATGGCGACCGAGCCCGAAGCCGCCCTGCCCGCGCCCGGCACCGCGATCCCGGCCGACCTCTCGCCGGGCCTCGCCGGGCTGCGCCGGCAGATCCACAAGACGATCGCCGCGGTCACCGACGACCTCGACAAATTCCGCTTCAACCGCGCCGTCGCCCGCATCCGCGAGCTGACCAACGCGCTCGACGACCTCCCGGCGGGCGATCCCGGCGCCGGCGCCGTCTTGCGCGAGGGGCTGGAAACCACCGCCCTCCTCCTCGGCCCGATGATGCCGCATCTGGCCGAGGAGCTGTGGCAGACGCTGGGACGCGGCGAGTGGATCGCCACGGCAAGCTGGCCTGCCGCCGACGCGGCGCTCGCGCGCGACGACCAGGTGACGATCGCGGTGCAGATCAACGGCAAGCTGCGCGCGACGCTCGACCTGCCGCGCGACACCGAGAAGGGCGCGATCGAGCGCGCCGCGCTCGACCTGCCGCAGATAACCCGCTTGCTTGAGGGCAAGGCGCCGAAGAAGATCGTCGTCGTGCCCAACCGCATCGTCAACCTCGTGGCCTGAGATGAGGCCGCACCGGATCCGCCTCGCGCTGGCGCTCGTCCTCCCCGCGCTGTGCGCCGGCTGCGGCTGGACCCCGCTTTACGCCGGCCGTGAAACCGGCCCCGCCGCCGCCGATCTCCGCGCGATCAAGGTCGACCCTATTCCCGAGCGGATCGGCCAGCGGCTCGAAATCGCGCTGCGCACCTCGCTTAACCCGACCGGCATCCCGACCCCGCCCCGCTATGAGCTGAAGACGACGCTGTCGGTCGCGCGTTCGGACCTCGGGGTGCAGTCGCAAGGCATCGCGACGCGCGGCCAGGTCGACGTCACGGCGACCTACGTGCTGGCCGACATCGCGACCGGAAAGCCGCTATTGACCAATACGGTCCACGTCGCGGATTCGTTCGACATCCTCGCCAACGGCTACGCGACCGTGGTCACCGAGGACGACGCCCGCACCCGCACGGCCGAGGAATTGCGCGGCGAGATCATCGCCCGGCTGACGATCTACATGCAGCGCCGCGAGGGCAGCCCCGAATCATGAAGCTGCCCGCTGCTCGGGTAGATGGCTTCCTGCGTCGCCCGGACCCGGAGGTCCGTGCTATCCTGTTCTATGGCCCCGATTCGGGGCTGGTGCGCGAGCGGGCCGACACCGTCTCGCGCCTGATCTGCCCGGATTTGCACGACGCTTTTCGCGTCGCCGAGCTGACAGCCGCGGTCATCACCGCCGACCCCGCCCGACTCAACGACGAAGCCGCCCAGATCAGTCTGATCGGCGGCCGCCGCGTCATCCGCGTGCGCGACGCCGGGGACCAGTTGGCTCAGACATTCGTCCGATTCCTCGCCGGCTCGCCGGGCGACGCGTTGACCGTCATCGAGGCCGGCGATCTGGCTGGCCGCTCGTCGCTGCGCCGCGTCTTCGACGACGCCCCCGCCGGGGCCGCGATCGGCTGCTACCCGGACAGCGCGCGCGACCTCGCCGGGGTGATCCGCGACAGCCTCGCCGCGCATCGCGTCAGCGCCACCCGTGACGCGGTCGAGTTTCTGGTCGAGCACCTCGGCAACGACCGGCTGGTGACCCGGTCGGAACTCGAAAAGCTGTCGCTCTACGCAGGGGATGGCGGGCGGATCGATCTCGACGACGCGCGCGCCGCGATCGACGATGCCGCAGCGCTGGCGCTCGACGACGTGGTGCTGGCGGCGGCCGACGGCGATGTCGCCGCGCTCGACCGCGCCCTCGGCCGCGTCTTTCAGGAAGGCGAGTCGCCGGTTTCCGTTGTGCGGGCGGCCTTGCGGCATCTACAGCGCCTGCACGGGCTGGCGTCGCGCGTCGCCGGCGGCGTCTCGGTCGACGAGGCGATCCGCGGTGCGCGCCCGCCGATCTTTTTCAAGCAGCAGGATAATTTCCGCCGTCAGCTCTCGCGCTGGCGCGAGCCCCGGCTGCGCCGCCAGCTCGACGCCCTCGCCGACGCCGAAGCCCAGATGAAGACAACCGGCTTGCCGGCCGAAACGATCTGCCGCGCCGCGCTGATGGACCTCGCGCGACCTGACCGATCACTTAGCTAGATCGCCGCAGGATTTCGACGAGCTGATCGAGCTGATCGAGGCTGCGGAAATGAATGCCGACCGAGCCGCCCCGCCCGCGCACGGTCAGCGACACCTTCATGCCGAGGCGCTCGCCGAGCTCGTGCTCGATCGCCGCGACGTTTGCGTCGCGGGGTCGCGGCGTCCGTGCCGGCGAGGCTACGGCGGCGCCGCGCCGACGGACCAAAAGCTCGGTCGCCCGCACATTGAGCCCGCGCCGGACGACCTCGCCGGCAAGCCCCGCCGGATCGTCCGCGCCGAGCAGCGCCCGGGCGTGGCCCGCGGTCAGCGCCCCCTCCTCGAGCTGCCGCCGCACCGGCGCGGGCAGCGCCAGCAACCGGATCATGTTGGCGACATGGCTGCGGCTCTTCCCGACCGCCTCGGCGATGGCCCCCTGGTTGCGCCCAAAATCGCGGGCGAGCCGGTTGTAGGCCTCGGCCTCGTCGAGCGCCGACAAATCCTCGCGCTGGAGGTTCTCGACGAGCGCAATCTCCAGCGCCTCGGAATCGGCCAGCTCGCGCACCGTGACCGGCACCTCGTGCAGCCCCGCCCGCTGTGCCGCGCGCCAGCGTCGCTCGCCGGCGACCAGCTCGTAATCGGTCGCGGCATCCGGCGTCGGCCGCACCAACAGCGGCTGGAGGATGCCCTTTTCCCGAATCGACTGAGCGAGCGCCTCCAGCTCGTCCTCGGTGAAATGCCGGCGCGGCTGATAGGCGGATGGCCGCACCGCCTCGATCGGAACGACCCGCGCCGTCGCACCGGGGCTCGGCGTGCCGCCGGCCTCGCCGAACAACGCCGCGAGGCCGCGCCCGAGCGGCGGGCGGCGGGCGCTGGCGCTCACCGCGCCCTCCCGCCGCGGCGGCGCAGCATCTCCGCCGCGAGGTTGGCGTAGGCGACCGCCCCAGGGCAGCGCCGGTCGTACAGCATTACCGGCATCCCATGCGAGGGCGCCTCCGATACGCGGACGTTGCGCGGGATGACCGTGTCGTAGACCCGGTCGCCAAAATGACCGCGCACATCCGCCGCCACCGATTCGCACAGATTGTTGCGGCGGTCGACCATCGTCAGCACGATCCCCTCCAGCATCAGGCGCGGGTTAAGCCCCCGCTGCACCCGCTCGATCGTCCGCATCAACTGGGCGATCCCTTCGAGCGCGTAGAACTCGCATTGCAGCGGCACCAGAATCTGCGCCGCAGCCACCAACGCATTTATCGTCAGCAGGTTGAGAGACGGCGGGCAGTCGATCAGCACCTCGTCGTAACCTGCGGCGTCGCCGATCGCCGAGGACAACCGAAACTCCCGACGCTCTCGCTCGACCAGATCCAATTCCGCGCCGGCAAGGTCGGGAGACGACGGCAGCAGCGCCAGCGACGGCACCAGGGTCTCGACGCACGACCCGCCAAACTCGGCCTCGCCCAGCAATACCTCGTAGCTCGTAACACCCCGCGCCCGCGGACCGACGCCAAGCCCCGTGCTCGCATTCCCCTGCGGGTCGAGGTCGATCACCGCGACCCGCCTGCCCGCCCCCGCCAGCGCCGTCGCCAGATTGACCGCGGTCGTCGTCTTGCCGACACCGCCCTTCTGGTTGACGATCGCGATAATCCGCGCCGGTTCCGACCGCTCATCCCCCCGCACGCGCCACCTCGTCGAGACACAGCACCACCCCGCGCGGATCGGCAAGGCTCGGCCGGGTGGTGACCCTCATCCGCCAGCCCACCCGCGCCTCCGCGATCTCTTCCTCCGCCCGCTCGCCCTTAAGGAACAAGCAGCGGGTCTCCGGCCCGATGAACCGTTCCGCCAACTCCAGCAAGGCCGGCAGCGGCGCACAGGCCCGGGCGGTGACGACGTCGCGGGGCTCCGGCGGCAGGCTCTCCGCCCTCGCCTGCCGCAAGACGACCGGAGCCTCGGCGACGCGTGCCGCCTCCCGGAGAAACGCGCACTTACGCTCGTCTGCCTCCACGAGCTCGACCGCCGGCACCCCCAGCACGGCCAGTACAAGCCCCGGAAACCCCGCCCCGCTGCCGATATCGACCAGCGATCGGGCGCTTGTCGGGATCGATCCGCGTAATTGCGCTGAATCAAGGAAATGCCGCCGCCACAAATCGGCGATCGTGTTGCGTCCCACCAGGTTCACCCGCGCCGACCACCGCATCAGCAACTCGGCATACGCTTCGAGACGCGCCAGTGTTTCATGTGAAACCCCGACCTGCGCGGCAAACCCGCGCGCATCCAGCGAAGCGGTCATCGCGCCGTGGCGGGTTGCCGCTTGACGTATTGCAACAGCGCGACGAGCGCCGCCGGCGTGACCCCGGAAATCCGACCCGCCCCGCCCAGGGTCGCGGGCCGCGCCGCGGCAAGCTTGCCGCGCACCTCCGCCGACAGCCCGCCGATCGCGCCATAGTCCAGCGTCGTCGGCAGCAATAGCGTCTCATCCCGGCGAAACATCACAATATCTCGCGCCTGACGTTGCAGATACCCCGAATAGCGGGCGTCGATCTCGAGTTGCTCCGCGACCGCCGGTTCAATGCCCCCTAATTCGGGCCAGATCGCGGCCAAGCGAGCCACATCCACCCCCGGATACGCCAGCAGCTCGGCCGCCGAACGCGCAACGCCATCGGTATTGACCACCAACCCATGCCGCCCGAGCGCCGTCGGCGAGAGCCGCAACTCGTCAAACTGCCGCCGGGCCGCCTCGATCGCGCTGGCCTTCGCCGCGAACGAACGGGATCGCTGCTCCCCAACCGCGCCGTACCTCACGCCGATCGGAGTCAGCCGTCGATCCGCATTGTCGGCTCGCAAGGTCAATCGATACTCGGCCCGAGACGTAAACATGCGATAGGGCTCGCTAGTGCCGCGCGTCACCAAATCGTCGATCAGCACGCCGACATAAGCATCGGCCCGGTCGAGCACGAGCGGCGCCGCTCCAGAGGACGCCAGCGCGGCGTTAAGCCCCGCCATGAGACCCTGCGCCGCCGCCTCCTCATATCCGGTCGTGCCGTTGATCTGCCCGGCCAAGTACAACCCCGGCACCCGTCGGGTCTCCAGGCTTGGCTGCAATTCGCGCGGGTCGACATAGTCGTATTCGATCGCATAGCCCGGCCGCCGCATCACCGCGCGTTCAAGCCCGGGGATTGTCGCCACCAGCGCCGCCTGCGCGTCGCGCGGCAGCGAGGTTGAAATTCCGTTGGGATAAACCGTATCGTCTTCCAGCCCTTCGGGTTCGAGAAAGATCTGGTGCCCGCTACGCTCGGCGAACCGCACCACCTTATCCTCGATGGACGGACAATAGCGTGGCCCCACGCCGGTGATATCGCCGCCATAGAGCGGCGACCGGTCGAGATTCGCGCGTATCACCGCATGCGTGGCCGGGGTCGTCGTGGTGATGTGGCAGGCGATCTGCGGTGTCGAAATCCGCGCTGTCAGAAACGAAAACGGCACCGGCGGATCGTCACCCTCCTGCTTTTCGAGCCCAGCCCAGTCGATCGTGTTGCCGTCGAGCCGCGGCGGTGTCCCGGTCTTCAGCCGGCCGAGGGTGAATCCGCACCGACGCAGGGTTTCCGCGAGGCCGTAGCTCGGCTGCTCACCGACGCGGCCCGCCGCGATCTTCTCCGCCCCGATATGGATGAGGCCGCCGAGAAACGTCCCCGTGGTCAGCACGACGCGGCCCGCCGCGAGTCTCCGCCCATCGCCGAGGATCAGGCCGCAAACCCGGCCGTCACCGTCGAGTTCGAGGTCCTCCGCTGCACCTTCGACGATATCGAGCCCCCCGATCTCGCTCAGCAATTCGGCCATCGCCGCGCGGTACAGCTTGCGGTCGGCCTGGGCGCGCGGCCCGCGCACCGCGGGGCCCTTGCTGCGGTTGAGCATGCGAAACTGAATGCCGGCGCGGTCGATCGCACGGCCCATGACGCCGTCGAAGGCATCGATCTCGCGCACCAGGTGGCCTTTGGCGAGGCCGCCGATCGCTGGGTTGCACGACATCTCGCCGATCGTCGTGCGTGAATGGGTGACCAAGGTCGTGCGGGCGCCGAGCCTTGCCGCCGCGGCCGCCGCCTCGCAGCCGGCATGGCCGCCGCCGATCACGACGACGTCGTATTTCCCCCCGCCTGTCCTCATGGCGACAATTTACGAGGCTGCGGGCCGGGTGTCGAGATCGTGGCGATGTTTCACGTGAAACATTCACTTGCCGAGGCAGAATTCGGCGAAAATCACATCGAGCAGATCCTCGATATCAGCGCGCCCGGTAATGCGGCCGAGCGCTCGCCAAGCCAGACGCAGGTCCTCGGCCCGCAATTCGGGCAAATCCGCCGCGAGCGCTCGGTGCAACCCGCCCGCCGCATCCTCCAGCGCCTCGCGATGGCGGGCTCGGGTGAGGGCAGGGGCCACGCCGTCATACCGGCCAGCGATCCGCTCCGTCAGAGCCGTTATCAAGGGCCCGATCCCGTCACCGGTCAGCGCCGAAACCGGCAAGGCGTCTGCCGGGGGGCGCGAATCACGGAGATCCGTCTTGTTGGCGACGAGGACAGTGTCAGCCCCCGGCCACGCCATGGCCCCTTGCGCGGCTTCCGGCGCTGTGGCGTCAAATACGTAAAGCCGCAAATCGGCGGCTTCGGCGCGGGCGAGAGCACGCCGCAACCCTTCCCGCTCGATCGAGTCCGCGCTCTCGCGCAGCCCGGCCGTGTCGGCCAGTACCACCGGATAGCCCGCGAGATCGATCGCCACCTCGATCACATCCCGCGTCGTGCCGGCAATCGGAGACGTGATGGCTACTTCGCGTCTGGCCAACTGATTTAAAAGGCTCGACTTTCCGGCATTTGGCGGCCCGACGATGGCGATCGCGATGCCGTCGCGCAGCCGCTCGCCGCGATGGGAATCGGAGAGGTGCGTGGCAATCTCGCTCGCCAGCGCCTCGATCTCGGCCGCCACCCGCGCCTCGATCTCCGGCGGCAACTCCTCGTCAGGGAAATCGATCGCCGCCTCCAGATGGGCGAGGGTCCGCAACAGGCGCTCGCCCCATCCGCGATAGAGCTCGCCGAGCGTGCCGTCGAGCTGGCGCAGAGCCTGGCGGCGCTGAGCCTCGGTCTCGGCGGCGGCAAGATCGGCGACCGCTTCGGCCTGGGTCAGGTCGAGCTTGCCGTTGAGAAAGGCGCGGCGGGTGAACTCACCGGGCTCGGCGAGGCGTAATCCGAGCCGGCGCAGCGCCGCCATCACCCCCGAAACGACGGCGCGGCCGCCATGTACGTGAAATTCGGCGACATCCTCGCCGGTCACGCTCCCCGGCGCCGGAAACCACAGTACGAGCCCGTCGTCGAGTCCGGCGCCACTCTCGGGATCGCGCAGCCGCACCCGCCGCGCCAGCCGTGCCGGCGGCACCGTGCCACACAGGCGCAGCACCGCTTCCCCCGCTTGCGGGCCGCTTAGTCTAATGATGGCGATCGCCGCGCGCCCCGGCGCCGTGGCCGGGGCGTAGATCGTGTCGGTTGAGGGCTCGGGCGCCGTTACTTCTGGTCCGGCTGCAGCATCAGCCGTTCCACACGCCCACCATTTTTCAGGTGCGTTTCGAGAATTTCGTCGATGTCAGACTGCGACCCGAAGCGATACCAAACGCCCTCAGGATAGATCACCAGGTTTGGACCGAGCTCGCAGCGGTCGAGGCAACCCGCCGCATTAAAGCGGACATTCTCGATACCGAGTTGACGCGCCTTCTCGCGAGCATAACCCCGCAGCTTATCGAAGCCCCCGGCAGCCTCCGCACGCGCCATGCAGCACCCTCGCGGGTGCCCTTCAGGACGCACATTGTTGCACATGAAGATATGGCGCTCGTAAAACAGGTCCGGGTCGGCCATGCGATCTCTCCGAATATCCTGAGCCAGGCGGAGCGGGTGACGCGCGCCGCCGTTCTCGGTCTAAAGTAGGCCCAAACCCTACCGTGTCGCGTCCGGCCCGGCAAGATTCCCGCGGCGCGCGCCTGGAGTGTGCGAATGGACAGGAACCGCCTCGGCGAGGAAACGAGCCCGTATCTGCTGCAACACGCCGGCAATCCGGTGCACTGGCAGGCCTGGAGCGACGAGACGCTCGCCACCGCCGCCGCCGCCGACAAGCCGATCCTCCTCTCGATCGGCTATGCCGCCTGCCACTGGTGCCATGTGATGGCGCATGAGAGCTTTGAAAACCCCGAGATCGCCGCGGCGATGAACGAGAACTTCGTCAACATCAAGGTCGACCGGGAGGAGCGGCCCGATCTCGACGCCATCTACCAGCACGCGCTGTCGCTGCTCGGCGAGCAGGGCGGGTGGCCGCTGACGATGTTCCTCACCCCCGGGGGCGAGCCGTTCTGGGGCGGCACCTATTTCCCGCCGGCGCCGCGCTGGGGCCGGCCGGGGTTTCCCCAGGTGATTGCCGGGATCAGCGCCACCTATCACCGCGACAAGGACAAGGTGCTGAACAACGTCACCCTGTTGCGCGACGCGCTGCAGCGGCTCGGCCAGCCAGAGCCCGGGGAGGGGATCGAGCCGGAGATTTTCGACCGCGTCGCCGGACGTCTCCTGCGCGAGGTCGATCCGCTCAACGGCGGCATCGGCACGGCGCCGAAATTCCCCCAATGCGGGATATTCGAAACCCTGTGGCGAGCTTGGCGGCGGACCCGCCGCGCGCCCTACCGCGACGCGGTGCTGCGCACGCTGACGACGATCTGCCAGGGCGGCATCTACGACCATCTCGGCGGCGGGTTTGCCCGCTATGCCACCGACGCGCGCTGGCTCGTGCCGCATTTCGAGAAGATGCTGTACGATAACGCCGAATTAGTTGATCTGTTAGTCCTCGTCTGGCAGGAAACCCGAGACCCGCTTTATGCCCAGCGGATCACCGAGACAGTAGAATGGGTTGCACGTGAGATGACCCATGCGGAGGGCGGGTTTTTCAGCAGCCTGGACGCTGACAGCGAGCACGAGGAAGGAAAATTCTACGTCTGGTCGGAGGCCGAGATCGATGCGGTGCTCGGCGACCGTGTCGGGCTGTTCAAGCGGTTCTACGACGTCAGCGCCGCCGGGAATTGGGAAGGCCACACGATCCTCAACCGGCTCGACACGCCCGGCCTCGCCGACGAGGCGACCGAGGCGGAGCTGGCGGAAGGCCGCGCGCTGCTCTTCGCCACGCGGGCGCCGCGGGTGCGGCCGGGGCTCGACGACAAGGTGCTGGCGGACTGGAACGGGCTGATGATCGCCGCGCTCGCCCATGCCGGCCGGGCGTTCGGCCGCGCCGATTGGGTGGCGCTGGCCGAACGTGGCCTCGCCTTTGTGCGCAACCGCATGACCGGCGCGGGCGGGCGGCTTCTTCATAGCTGGCGCGACGGACGGGCGCGGCATCCCGCCAGCGTCGACGACTACGCCAATCTGTGCCGCGCCGCGCTGGCCCTGCACGAGGCTACCGGCGACGCCGCCTATCTCGGCCACGCGCGGGATTGGGCCGCGGTGCTCGATCGGTATTACTGGGACGGGGAGGGTGGCGGGTACTTCTTCGCCGCCGCCGACACGACTGGTCTGATCGCCCGCGCCAAGACCGCGGCCGACGCCGCCGTGCCGGCCGGCAACGGCACGATGGTCGGCGTCTTGACCCGCCTCGCGATCCTGACCGGCGAGGCGGTATATCGCGAGCGCGCCGATGCGATCGTCGCGGCCTTTGCCGGCGAGGTGGCGCGCAATTTCTTCCCGCTCGCGACCCTCCTCAATAACGCCGCGCTGGCGCTGAACCCGGCGCAAATCGTGCTGGTCGGCGACACCGGCGACCCCGCTTTGGCCGGGCTGCGCCGGGCGGTCGACCGGGTGTCGCTGCCGAACCGCGTGGTGCTGAGCCTGCCGCCCGACGCCGCGCTGCCCGCCGGGCATCCGGCTTTCGGCAAAGGGCTCGTCGGCGGAAACCCAGCGGCCTATGTGTGCGAGGGACCGGTTTGCTCCCTGCCCCTGACCGACCCGGATTTGCTGGTTGCGGCGCTGGAGGCGATCCACTAGGTTCTCTTTATGTTCTTGTCGGCCGCTTCGACCACGACCGAAGCGATCGCCGCGTTGCTTCACGCCGGCGGCGAGTATTCTTCCGGCGAAGGAACACGCAGGAGGGATGAGATGATCCGTTCGCGCTCGATGCCGAGCCCCGTCGGACGGCTGGTTCTGGACGAGGAAGACGGCGCGATCGTCGCGATCCGCTGGAGCGATGAGGACACGGCCAGCAACAGCCCGGTCCTGGCCGAGGCGGTGCAGCAGCTCGAAGCCTATTTCGCCGGCGACCGGTCGGAGTTCGATCTGCCGCTGCGGCCGGCGGGATCGCGGTTCGAGCAGCAGGTCTGGGCGGCGATGCAACAGATCCCCTACGGCCGGACGCAATGCTACGGCGAGCTGGCCGGGGTGATCGGCTCGGCGGCGCGGGCGGTTGGCGGCGCCTGCGGCCGCAACCCGATCCCGATCGTGATCCCGTGCCACCGCGTGCTCGCCAAGGCCGGGCTTGGCGGGTACAGCGGCTCGGGCGGGCTTGCGACCAAGCAGACCCTGCTTTCCCTGGAGGGCGCGCTCGCTTAAAACGCCTCTCGACTTTTTAGCGAGAGGAAGCCCCGATGGTACAAGCAATCCGTTTCGACAAGACCGGCGGCCCCGAGGTGCTGACCTGGCAGCAGGTCAGCGTCGACAAGCCAGGCCCCGGCCAGGTCCGCCTCAAGCACACCGCGGTCGGGCTCAACTACATCGATACGTACCAGCGCAGCGGGCTCTACCCGATGGCGCTGCCGAGCGGGCTCGGCTCCGAGGCCGCCGGCGTCATCGAGGAGGTCGGGCCGGGGGTCGCCGATTTGAAGCCGGGCGACCGCGTCGCCTACGCCGGCGGCCCGCTCGGCGCCTATTCCGAGGCGCGGGTGATGGGGGCCGAGCGGCTGGTGCCGGTGCCGGACGGCATTTCCGACCAGCAGGCCGCGGCCATGATGCTCAAGGGCATGACGGCCTGGTACCTCGTCCGCCGCACCTATGCAGTAAAGCGCGGCGACACCATCCTGATCCATGCCGCGGCCGGAGGGGTCGGGCTGATCGTGTGCCAATGGGCGAAGCATCTCGGCGCGACGGTCATCGGCACAGTCGGCAGCGACGACAAGGCCGCGCTCGCCAAAGCCCATGGCTGCGACCACCCGATCGTCTATACGCGGGACGATTTCGTCGGCAAGGTCGGCGAGATCACCAAGGGCGCGAAACTGCCGGTAGTCTACGATTCGGTCGGCAAGGACACCTTCTACAAATCGCTCGACTGCCTGGCCCCGCTCGGGCTCCTGGCGCTGTTCGGGCAATCGTCGGGGTCGGTGCCGCCGGTCGATCTCGGCATCCTCGCCGGCAAGGGCTCGCTATTCGTGACCCGGCCGACGCTCAACACCTACACCGCCTCACGCGAAGACCTCCTGACCGCGGCCAACGATTTGTTCGGCGTCGTCAAGAGCGGCGCGGTCAAGCTGGCGATCAACCAGACCTACGCGCTGCGCGACGCCGCCCAGGCGCATCGGGATTTGGAGAGCCGTAAGACCACCGGATCGACGGTGCTTATGGTGTGAGGCACCCGCGGGCTCCCTCTCCCCACAACCGGGGAGAGGGCTCGGGTGCGGGGCAAGCCGTCGGCTCAGGTGTTCATATTGTCGAAGAACTCGGTATTGCTCTTCGATTCCTTGAGCTTGTTGATCAGGAATTCGAGGCCGTCGCTGGTGCCCATCGGCATCAGCACGCGGCGCAGGACCCACATCTTGGCGAGGACGCCGCGGTCGACCAGCAGCTCTTCCTTGCGGGTGCCCGATTTGGTGATGTCGAGGGCTGGGAAGGTGCGCTTGTCGGCAACCTTGCGGTCGAGCACGATTTCGGAATTGCCGGTGCCCTTGAACTCTTCGAAGATCACCTCGTCCATGCGGCTGCCGGTGTCGATCAGCGCCGTCGCGATGATCGTCAGCGAGCCGCCTTCCTCGATGTTGCGCGCGGCGCCGAAAAAGCGCTTCGGCCGCTGCAGCGCATTGGCGTCGACACCGCCGGTCAGCACCTTGCCCGAGGACGGCACGACGGTGTTGTAGGCTCGCGCCAGGCGGGTGATCGAATCCAACAGGATCACGACGTCCCGCTTGTGCTCGACTAGCCGCTTAGCCTTCTCGATCACCATCTCGGCGACCTGGACGTGGCGCACCGCCGGCTCGTCGAAGGTCGAGCTGACGACCTCGCCGCGCACCGAGCGGGCCATGTCGGTAACTTCCTCGGGGCGCTCGTCGATCAACAGGACGATCAGGTAGGTCTCGGGGTGGTTCTTCGCCAGCGCGTGGGCGATGTTCTGCAGCATCACGGTTTTGCCGGTGCGGGGCGGCGACACGATCAGCGCGCGCTGGCCCTTGCCGAGCGGGGTAATCAGGTCGAGCACCCGCGTCGTCAGGTCCTTTTTGGTCGGATCGTCAAGCTCGAGCTCGATCTTTTCTTCGGGATAGAGTGGGGTGAGGTTGTCGAAATTGATCCGGTGGCGCAGGCGATCGGGCTCCTCGAAATTGATCGAGGTGACCTTGAGCAGCGCGAAATAGCGCTCGCCGTCGCGCGGGCTGCGGATCTGACCCTCGACCGTGTCGCCGGTCCTGAGGCCAAAACGGCGCACCTGGTTGGGGCTGACATAAATGTCGTCGGGCCCCGCGAGGTAGTTCGCCTCGGGCGAGCGCAGGAAGCCAAAGCCGTCGGACAGTATCTCAAGCACGCCGTCGCCAGAGATCGTCACGTCGTTTTCGGCCAATTGCTTGAGGATCGCGAACATCATGTCCTGCTTGCGCAGCGAGTAGGCGTTCTCGATCGACAGCTCCTCGGCGAAGGCAAGCAGCTCGGCCGGGGTTTTCTGCTTCAATTCTTGGAGATTCATGGAATCCGTGTCGCGTGGATGGGTCGACTCGTACCGTCTGCGGGAGCCTGCATGGACCAATGCCTGCGGGCGGGGCGGTAACTGCGAGGGTGGTAGGGAAAGGTAAAGAAGAAACGCCGATTGCCGGCCTTGGTTTCCCTTCACGCATCGAGATATGCAACTTAAACACCGATTGCAAGACCCGTGATGCCGTCGCCCGCTCAGAATGGCTTGACGACGACGAGGATCACGATCGCGATCAGCGCCAGCGCCGGCAATTCGTTGACCATCCGGTAGAACCGCGCCGGGTGCCGATTGCGGTCGGCGGCGAAGGCGCGCTGCCACCCCGCCAGCAGCAGGTGGAACACGATCAGCCCGGCGACGAGCGCCAGCTTCAGCCAGATCCACAGCGCGTGCCAGTCGACCACCCCCGGCGTCGCCGCAAGGCTCGCGCCGAACAGAACGGTCATCGCCGCCGCTGGGAGCATGATCCCGCGCAATAGGCGGCGCTCCATGATCCTGAACGTCTCCGATGTCGCGGAGCCCGGTGGCGAATCGGCGTGGTAGACGAACAGGCGCGGCAGGTAGAGCAGCCCGGCCATCCACGCGACGACCGCGACGATGTGCAGCGCCTTGATCCACGGATAGCTCGTCGCCAGCCAGGCACTCATCCCGTCACCAGCTCGGCGAGCGCCGCGATGAAGCGCGGGTCGGCGCCGACGGTCCTGACCCGGTGATAGGCGGGCACGCCGCAGGATTCGGCCAGCCGGCGATAATCGCGGTCGAGCTCGACAAGCGTTTCCGAGTGCTCGGACACAAAGGAGATCGGCGCCACCACCACCGGCACACCCTCGGCGCCGGCACGGCGGATTTCGACATCGATCGAGGGGCCTAGCCAGGCGAGTGGTCCGACCCGGCTCTGATAGCACACGCGCCAGTCGACCCCCGGACGGTCGAGCGCCGCGACGACCGCCTCGGCCGTTCTGCCGATCTGCTCAGGGTAGGGGTCCCCAGCGCGCACCGTCTTCAGCGGCAATCCGTGCGCGCTCAGCAACAAGCGGATTTTTCCGACCGTGGCCAACACCTCGTCGATCGCGCCGGCCATGGCGGAGACCATACCAGCGGCCGTCGGGTATGATTCGACGGCGCGCATGGGACAATCCAGGGCCTGCCGTCTGGCTTCGGCGCGCCACGCGGTCAGGGAAGAACCCGTCGTCGTCGTCGAGTATTGCGGATAGAGCGGCAGGCAGACGGTTTCGTCCGGATCCCATGCCTTGACCGCAGCGACCGTCTCCTCGGTCAGCGGGTGCCAATAGCGCATCGCGATAAAGCATTTTGTGCCGTCGCCGAGCGTATTTTCGAGCGCAACTGCCTGAGCCCTCGTATTAGCTAATAACGGCGAGGCGCCGCCAAGATGCGCGTAGATTTCGCCGGCGACTTCGCTCCGGCGCCGCGCGATCAGCCAGGCCAGGGGATTCCGGAGCAGGCCGGGGAGGGTGATGATCGCCGGATCGCTGAACAGATTGTAGAGAAACGGCCGTACCGCAGCCGGCGAATCCGGGCCGCCGAGGTTCATCAGCACGACGGCCCGGCGCATCCGGTCAAGCCGGCTCAGCGAGAAGCCGGGCCAGCTCGGCGACGTGCTCGGGCGGCGTCTCGGGCAGGACGCCATGCCCCAGGTTGAATACATGCGGGCCACCGCCGAGGCCTTGGCGGATGTGCCGGACCGCACTTCCCAAGGCCTCCCCGCCCGCCAGCAGCGCCACCGGATCGAGGTTGCCCTGCACCGGCATCCGGCTCTGCAGCCGCGTCGCGGCAAATCCGATCGGCATCGTCGTGTCGAGCCCGATCGCGGTAATGCCGGTTTCGGCGACATAGCGTTCATAAAGCAGCCCGGCGCCGCGCGGGAAACCGATCACCGGAATGCCGGGAAACCGCGCCCTTAACCGCGCGACGATGCGGCGCGTCGGCGCTATCACCCAACGCGCGAACGCCACCTCGGGCAAAACACCGGACCAGCTGTCGAAGAGTTGGACAATTTCGACCCCGGCTGCAATCTGACCGCCAAGAAAAGCGACCGTCGCCTCCTCGATCAGCCCGATCAACGCGTCGAACCCATCCGGGTCGCGATAGGCCCAGCCTTTGACCCGGGCGAAATCTCGGCTCGACCCGCCCTCGACCATATAGGTCGCGACCGTCCACGGCGCCCCGGCAAATCCGATCAGCGCAGTTTCGGCCGGCAGCTCGCGGCGAACCCGCGCGGCCGCCTCGAAAACCGGCGACAGTTGCGCCTCAACCCCGGCGGACGACAGACCGGCAATCGTAGTCACCGCCTCGAGTGCCGGCCCATCGTTGCGAAACCCGACCTTCTGGCCAAGCGCGCGGGGGACGAGCAGAATGTCGGAAAACAGGATCGCCGCATCCATCCCAAATCGGCGGATCGGCTGCAGCGTCACCTCCGTCGCCTGAGCGGGATTAAGGCACAGCGCGATAAAATCCGCGGCCTGGGCGCGCAGGGCTCGGTATTCCGGCAGATACCGACCGGCCTGGCGCATCAGCCACCACGGCGGCGGGTTCACGGCCTCGCCGGCGAGCGCGCGGAGTAGGCGCTTTGGTTCTGCTCCGTTCATCGCCGACGACCCTATCTTCCTCTTCTAAAGGAATCAAAAGATGTAGTTGGTAGTGGATGGGGGGAAAACCGGGGATTGACCTCTCTCCCGGAGTTTCCGGGCGGTTCTCCACCGCGGCGGCGATTTGCCGGCGAGCCGGGAAAACGTGTAGAATTTGTCTTGGAAAGGCGCGGCTGCTAAGCCTCGCGCCGGAGATGGAAGGTGGGGAAAACCGGACTCGCGTGGGATTGTTCGCGATTCGCGGAGCGGGTTCGCCGCCACTGTTCACCGCGGGGTAAATCTGGCATGGCGGTCATGGTGTCGGGCATGAAAATGGTGCTTTCGGAAAATCGGGCGGTTTGTCCCCAGATACCGGCGGCTTTTGCACAAGGGGTCGTGGACAGGTGCTGACGCGGTTTCACCTGCATCTGGTTTCGGATTCGACCGGCGACACGGTTCACTCGGTTGCGCGCGCGTGTCTGGTGCAATTCGACGAGGCGCAGCCTATCGAACACGTCTGGAGCATGGTTCGCACGCGCAGCCAGGTCGACCGCGTCATCGCGGGGGTCGAGGCCTATCCCGGGCTGGTGCTGTTCACCCTCGTCAACGACGCGCTGCGCCAGGCGCTGCAGGATGGCTGCCGCCGCCTGCAGATTCCGGCCATCCCCGTGCTCGACCCCGTGATCGGCGCGCTCGCGGCGCATCTGGGCCGGCAGAGCCGGGGCCTCCCGGGCCAGCAGCATCTGCTCGACAGCGAGTATTTCGCCCGCATCGACGCGATGACCTTCGCGATCGCACATGATGACGGGCAATCGAACTGGGGCATCGAGAATGCCGATGTGTGCCTCGTCGGCGTATCGCGAACATCGAAAACGCCGACCTGCCTTTACTTAGCTAATCGTGGGATCAAGGCGGCAAACATCCCATTTGTGCCGGGTGTGCCGCTGCCGCCGGAATTGCTGCGGACGACGCGCCCGCTGGTCGTCGGGCTGACTAATGACCCCGAGCGACTGATCCTGCTGCGTCGCAATCGGCTCAGCATGCTCGATCACAACGAAGAGACCGACTATACCGATATCGAGGCCGTGCGCACCGAGGTGCGGGAGGCACGGCGGGTCTTCGCCGAGCAGCACTGGCCGGTGATCGACGTGACCCGCCGTTCGATCGAGGAGACGGCGGCGGCGATCTCGAAACTGCTGACGCGGCGGCAGGGGCTGGATGAATAGGCCGGTGGTGCTCGCCTCGGCGAGCGCGGCGCGGGCCCGGCTGCTGCGAGACGCCGGCGTCGTGATCGCAATCGATCCGGCCGATATCGACGAAGGCGCGATCAAGACGACGCAACGCGCGGCGGGTGCCCCGGCACCGGATTGCGCGATGGCGCTCGCGGTGGCCAAGGCAAGCGTGGTGTCGGCTCGCCGTTCGGACGCTCTGGTGATCGGCGGCGACCAGATTTTGACTTGCGGCGGCGAGTGGTTCGACAAGCCCGCCGATCTGGCGGAGGCATGGGCCCAGCTCGCCGCGCTGCGGGGCCGGGCACATCGCCTCGCGACGGCGATCTGCGTTTGCGTGTCGGGCGAGATCGTGTGGCGCGGCACCAGCGAGCCGGCGCTGACGATGCGCGATTTCAGCGACGCCTTTCTCGACGCCTATGTCGCGGCCGAGGGAGAGGTGCTGCTGTCGTCGGTCGGGGCATACCGGCTCGAAGGGCTCGGCGCGCAGCTCTTCGCGGCTATTGAGGGCGATCAGTTCGCGATCCAGGGATTGCCGCTGATCGAATTGCTGGATTTTTTGCGCGAGGCGGGGGCGCTGGCGAGATGAGGCTGACGGGGCATGCGCGGCTGGCCGGGATCATGGGGTGGCCGGTGGGTCACTCGCGCTCGCCGGCGCTGCACGGCTACTGGCTCGGCGAGCACGGGATCGACGGCGCCTACGTGCCGCTGCCGGTGCAGCCGGATCGGCTCGAACAAGCGCTGCGGGGGCTGCCGGCGCTGGGCTTTCGCGGTTGCAACCTGACGCTCCCGCACAAGCAGGCAGCGCTGGCGATCGTCGACCGGGTCGAGCCGGTCGCGCGGCGGATCGGCGCGATCAACACGATCGTCGTCGGCGAAGACGGCAGCCTCGAAGGGCGGAATACCGACGCCTACGGGTTCCGCGAGCATCTCCGCGAAAGCGTCGCCGAGTGGGATACACAAGCCGGGCCGGCGGTCGTACTCGGCGCGGGGGGCGCGGCACGGGCGGTCGTGGCCGCGCTGGAAGAGGCCGGGGTGCCGGAAATCCGTCTCGTCAACCGCACCCGCAGTCATGCCGAGGCGCTGGCACGCGATCTGGCGGACGCCGTGGTGCGGCTCACGGTCACTGATTGGGACTCACGGGCTTTGGCGCTGCGAGGCTGCGGTATTCTGGTGAACACGACGAGCCTCGGCATGGACGGGCAGCCGGCGCTCGACCTCGACCTAGGCGGGCTGCCCGCGCAGGCCGTCGTCGTCGACATCGTCTACGCGCCGCTCGAAACCGCCTTGTTGGCGGCGGCGCGGCGGCAGGGCCATCGGGTGGTCGACGGGCTCGGCATGCTGCTGCATCAGGGGCGCCCAGGCTTCGAGGCATGGTTTGGGGTTCCCGTCCGAGTGACGCCGGGCCTGCGGGCGGCGATCCTCGCAACACTGGCGCCGGCGCGGTGATCACGATCGGCCTCACCGGCTCGATCGGCATGGGGAAAAGCACCGCGGCGGCGATGCTGCGCCGCCTCGGTCCGGTGATGTTCGACGCGGACGCCGAAGTGCATCGGCTGCTCGGGGCCGGCGGCGCCGCGGTTGCCGCGGTCGAGCGCGAGTTCCCGGGGGTGCGGGGCGAAAACGGCGGCATCGACCGCAGGCTGCTCGGCGCGCGCGTGTTCGGCCAGCCCGAGGCGCTGCGCCGGCTCGAACGGATCCTGCACCCGATCGTGCGCGCGGCGGAACTGCGCTTTGTCGCGCGCGGCCGCGCGCGACAATTGCCGCTGATCGTGCTCGATATCCCGCTGCTGTTCGAAACCCGCGCCGATGTGCTGTGCGACGCGATCCTGGTCGTGTCCGCGCCGGCCTGGCTGCAGCGCCAGCGGGTGCTGCGGCGGCCGGGGATGAGCCCGGCGCGACTCGCCTCGATCGTCCGCGCCCAGATGCCCGACCGCGAAAAGCGCCGGAACGCCGATTTTGTCGTGAAAACCGGCCTCGGTCGGGGCGTGACCTTGCGGCACCTGGCGGGGGCACTCAGAATATTGCGCCGCGGGGATTGGCGGCGCCGGCCCGAGTTGCGGCGGGCGCTGCTGGCGCGGCGGGGGGGATAGCGTGCGCGAAATCGTCATCGACACGGAAACCACGGGGCTCGATCCGCAATCTGGACACCGGATCGTCGAGATTGCGGCGGTCGAGCTCGCGCATCGCGTCCCGACCGGGCGAAAGTTCCATTGCTACGTCAATCCCGAGCGCGACATGCCGCCTGATGCCTTTGCGGTGCATGGGCTGAGCGAGGAGTTTCTCGCCGGGTTCTCGCCGTTCGCCGCCATCGCGGACGAGTTGGTCGCGTTCGTCGGGGACGATCCGTTGGTCGCCCATAACGCCGAGTTCGATCTCGGCTTTCTGAATGCCGAGCTCGGGCGGGCGGGGCGGCCACGCTTGCCCGGCGGGTTCGTGGATACGCTGTCGCTGGCGCGAACCCGGTTTCCCGGTGCGCCGGCGAGCCTCGACGCATTATGCCGCCGCTTCACGATCGATTTGTCAGGGCGCGAAAAGCACGGTGCCGAGATCGACTGCATGCTGCTCGCCGAGGTCTACATCGAGCTGCTGGGCGGCCGGCAGCCGGGGCTCGATTTCGTCGTCGACGCAACCGCCGCAATCGTGATGCCGGTTGGTCTTGCCCTTGGTCCGGCGCGTTCGCCGCGCCCGCACGCGGCGACCGAGGAGGAATTGGCAGCGCACGCGGCGATGCTGGGAAAAATGGCCAGCCCGCTCTGGCTGGAACAACCTAGTCTAGGAACAGACTAGGCGCTGGGCGGATTGTTGGCGATCGCCGTCTGCTCGCGCCGCAGCAATTCCGAGAAGTCGATCGGGTTGATCATCAGCGGCGGGTAGCCGCCGTCACGGGTCGTGTTGGCGATGATGTTGCGTGCGAACGGGAACATGAGGCGCGGCACCTCGACGAGGACGATCGGGGCGAGCGCCGCCTGCGGCACGTTGCGCACCGTGACGATCGCGCCGTAGACGAGCTCGAGCAGGAACAGCGGCCCGGCATCGACCTTGGCGTTGGCGTTGATCGACAGCACGACCTCGTAGGTGTCGGGACCGAGCGTCGAGGCCTTGACGTCGACGTTGATCTCGACCGCCGGGGTCAGCGATTGCTGCGTCAGGCTTTGCGGCGCGCGCGGGTTCTCGAACGACAGGTCCTTTATATACTGGCCGTTGACGATCAGTTGCTGGGCCGTTCCGTCGCCGGCCGACGGCGGTGGGGGCGGCGCTGCGCCGGGAGGGGTGCCGTTTTCCGATCCTGCCATGTCGTCTCCCCGAGCGGGCCGAAGAGGCCGCTGCCGGCTGGCTAGCATGGATCGGGACCGGGCGGCAATCCCGCGCATTCCCCGGTAAAGGCCCGGCTTTGCTTGCCGTAAGCGGGCGCATTCCCTATGTAAGTCATCAGAGCTACGGCCGGGAAGGCGATGGGCGATTTTACGCATTATGCCGACATCATCCTGTTTGCGATGATCGCGGCGTTCCTCGTGCTGCGATTGCGCAGCGTGCTGGGACGGCGCACCGGCAACGAGCGACGTCGGGACATGTTCGTGCGCGAGGCCAATCCCGCGCATGACAAGGTGGTGACGCTGGGGCAGCGCCGCCCGCCGCCGGCGCCGATCCCGCCCGCTCCGCCGCTTGTCGATGCGCCCCCGGCATCGGTCGAGGCGGGGTTGGCACGCATCCGCGGCGCGGATCCCGGTTTCGACCCGGCCGAATTTCTCGAAGGGGTGCGGGGGGCGTTCGCGATCATCGTCGACGCCTATGCAACGGGCGACAAAGACCGCCTTCGCCCGCTGCTGAGCGACGAGGTCTTTAGCGGGTTCGCGGCGGCGATCGATGAGCGCAAATCCGCCGGCGAGACGATGGAGACGCGGGTCGTCGCGGTCCGGCATCTCGACATCGCCGAGGCCGGGGTATCCGGAACCAGTGCGCGGGTCACGGTCAAGCTGGTGACCGAACAGATCAACGTGCTGCGCGCGCATGACGGCAGCGTCGTCGACGGCGACCCCGACCGCCCGGCAGAAAAGACCGATTTCTGGAGCTTTACCCGCGATACGCGCTCGGGCGACCCGAACTGGGTGCTCGTCGCGACCGGCAGCGGCTGAGACGCCGCCGATGCGCCTATGACCGAGCCGGCGCGCGTCGCGCTGTTGGTCACCTGTCTCGTCGATCTGTTCCGGCCGACCGTGGGTTTTGCCGCGATCAAGCTCTTGGAAGAGGCCGGCTGCACGGTCGAGGTGCCGGCCGTGCAAACCTGCTGCGGCCAGCCCGCCTATAATTCGGGCGACAAGGCCGATGCAAAGGCGGTGGCGCGGCAGACGATAAGGGCGTTTGCCGGGTATGATCATGTCGTCGCGCCGTCGGGCTCTTGCGCGGGAATGGTGCGGGTGCATTACCCGGAGCTGTTCGCCGACGAGTCGGCCGACCTCGCCGCCGCGAAAGAGCTGGCGGCGCGCACGCATGAGCTTGTTGGTTTCCTGGTCGATATCCGCGGCATGGACAAGGTCGCGGCGCGCTGGGCCGGCACCGCGACCTATCACGACGGGTGCTCGGGTTTGCGCGAGCTGGGGGTCAAGGCGCAGCCGCGGCGTCTGCTTGCCGGGGTCGACGGGCTGACGCTGACCGAGTTGCCGGGCGCCGAGACGTGCTGCGGGTTTGGCGGCACGTTCTGCGTCAAATATCCGGAAATTTCGGACAAGATGGTCACCGACAAAGCCGGCGAGATCGCCGCGAGCGGCGCCGATGCGGTGCTGTGCGGCGACCTCGGCTGCCTGTTGAACATCGCCGGCAAGCTGACGCGGCTCGGTTCGGGGGTCGAGGCGCGGCACGTTGCCGAGGTGCTGGCGGGCGTGACCGGCAAGGTTCCGGCGATCGGCCGCAAGTGATGGAACCGACCAGCCGCACCTTTGTCGACAATGCCCGCGCCGGACTCGCCAACCCGACGCTGCAAAGCGCGCTGGGATTGGCGCGAACCGGGTTTCCACTCAAGCGCGCGCAGGCGATCGAGCGCCTGCCCGAGTTCGAGGCGCTGCGGGACGAGGGCAAGGCGATCAAGGACCACGCGCTCGCCCATCTCGATTACTACCTCGAGCTTTACGAGAGAAACGTGATCGCCGCCGGCGGCCACGTCCACTGGTGCCGCGACGCGGCCGAGGCGCGGGCCGCCGTGCTCGAAATCTGCCGCTCGGTCGACGCCAGGATCGTCACCAAGGGCAAGTCGATGATCGCCGAGGAATGCGGGCTCAACGAGCACCTTGAGGCGCACGGCATCACGCCGGTCGAGACCGATCTCGGCGAATACATCATCCAGCTTCGCCACGAGCCGCCGAGCCACATCATCGCGCCGGCGATCCACCTGATGAAGGAGCAGGTCGCCGACAGCTTCCGCGCCGCCCACACCGAGCTGCCCGCCGACCGGCCGCTGACCGAGGTGCAGGTGATGTGCGAGGAGGCGCGCGCGGTGCTGCGCCCGCGTTTCCTCGCCGCCGATGTCGGGATCACCGGCGGCAACTTCCTGATCGCAGAGACCGGCTCCAGCATCATCGTCACCAACGAGGGCAACGGCGACCTGACCCAGACGCTGCCGCGCATCCACATCGTCATGGCCAGCATCGAGAAGGTGGTGCCGACGCTGGAGGACGCGGCGACCTTGCTGCGGCTGCTGGCCCGCTCGGCGACGGGTCAGGAATTTTCGTCCTACACGACCGTCTCGACCGGCCCGCGCCGCGCGGACGACCTCGACGGGCCCGAGCAGTACCATGTGATCCTGCTCGACAACGGGCGCAGCAAGCTGCTCGGCAACGAGTTTCGCGAGATGCTGCGCTGCCTCAAATGCGCCGCCTGCATGAACCATTGCCCGGTCTATGTCGCGGTCGGCGGACACGCCTATGGCTGGGTCTATCCAGGGCCGATGGGGTCGGTGCTGACGCCCGCGCTGGTCGGTCTCGCCGAGGCCGGGCACCTGCCCAACGCCTCGACGTTTTGCGGCCGGTGCGAAAGCGTCTGCCCGGTCAAAATCCCGCTGCCAAAACTGCTGCGGCATTGGCGCGAGCGGCAATTCGCCGAGAATCTGGCCCCGAAAGCGGTGCGTCGCGGGCTGTCGCTGTGGCGGTTCATCGCGAGCCGGCCGGCGCTCTATCACCGCCTTGCCGGGATCGCGGCGCGGGTGCTGGGCTGGGCCGGCAACCGCCGCGGACGGTTCCGCAGCCTGCCGCTGGCCGGCGGCTGGACCCGGGTGCGCGACATGCCGGCGCCGGAAGGCCGCACCTTTCACCAGCTCTGGACGGCACGGAACAAGGGATGAGCGGCGCGCGCGACGCGATTCTCGGCAGCATCCGCGGCGGACTCGGCCGTGGCTCCTTGCCGAGCGAGACCCAGGCCGAGTTGGCCGCGAGGGTGGCGGCGCACCGGCGCAACCTCGTGCCGGCCCGCGCCGCGGCGCTCGACCGGACTGCCCGGATCGACCTGTTCCAGTCGATGGCCGAGGAGGTCCAGACGAGCGTCGCGCGGGTATCGTCCCCCGAGCACGTCGCGGCCGAGGTAGCGCGGTACCTCGCCGCCGAGAACCTGCCGGCACAGCTTGTGATGGCGCCTGACCCTGGGCTCGACGATCTCGGCTGGGACAGCCGGCCGTTGCTGGAGATCCGCCGCGGCAGGGCCGAAGGCAGCGACGCGGTGTCGCTGACCCCGTGCCTCGCCGCCGTCGCCGAGACCGGCACGCTGATGCTGGTGTCCGGGGCGGATACGCCGACTACGCTGAATTTCCTGCCCGACACGCACATCGTCGTCGTGCGGGCCGACCAGGTCGTCGCCAGCTACGAGGACGGCTGGGACCGGGTGCGGGCCGCGGAGGCGTGGCCGCGCACGGTCAATTTCATCACCGGGCCGTCGCGCACCGGCGATATCGAGCAGCGCATCCAGCTCGGCGCGCACGGGCCGCGGCGCCTGCACGTGGTGCTGATCGACGATGGCTGAACGCCGCCGGCGCCTCGCGACGGGCGAGGACGGCGATCTGTGGCGCCGGGCGATGCGCGATGTCGCGCCGCTGGGTGAGCGCCGCCCGCCGCCGCCCGAGCCGCCCCCCGCGGCCGCCGCCCCGTCGGCGTCGCGGCCGGATCCAATGCCGCTGCCGCCCATCGCGCCGGACCTGCCGCCGCTCGACCGTTTCGCCGGGATCGACCGCGCCAGCGCCGAGCGGCTGAAGCGCGGCCGCGTGGCGATCGAGGCGCGGCTCGACCTGCATGGCATGACCCAGGCCGAGGCGCACCACGCGCTGGCCGGGTTTGTCGCCGGCGGGCGCACCGCCGGTCGGCGCTGCGTGCTGGTCATCACCGGGCGCGGCGTCGCCGGCGGCGGCGTCCTGCGCCATGCCGTGCCGCGCTGGCTCGACGAGCCGGGGCTGCGGCGGCACCTGTTGGCGATCGCCCCGGCCCAGCCGCGCGACGGCGGCAACGGGGCGCTGTACCTGCTGCTGCGTCGCATGCCGGCGGAGGCGTCGCTTGACCGTTGACCTGAAGACGGCGCGCGTCCTGTGCATCGGCGACGTGCTGCTCGAGCATTCGGTCCACGGCACGCTGCGGCTCGGCGCCGGTGAGACGGAGCCCGCGCTGATCATCGAGCACGAGATGCGGCGGGTCGGCGGGGCCGCCGTCATGTTCGCCGAGCTCGCCGCGCTGGGCGCCGCCGCGACGCTTGTGTCGGTGGCCGGAAACGACGATGCCGGGCGCGAGATCGAGCGGCTGATGGCCGAGGGGAGCGGCGGCGAAATCCACCTGCTGGTTCAGCCGAACCGCGTCACCGCGAGGCGGTCGCGGTTTCTCGCCGGCGACCGGCAGCTTCTCCGCGCCGACCACGACAGCGCCACACCGCTCGGCCCCTATGTCCGCGAGGACCTGCTGCGGCTCGCCCGCGAGCTGGTGACGACGTGCGGCGCCGTCGTGATCTCCGACCACGGCAAGGGCGTGCTGACCGAAGGGGTGGCGCTCGAAATCATCAAATCGGCGCGCGAGGCCGGAGCCAAGGCGATCGTCGCGGCCGAGGGCGGCGATCCGATCCGCTATCGTAGCGCCGACCTGTTGACCGCGACCCGACGCGAGCTGGCGCAGGCGACCGGGATGCCGGCGGGTTCGAAGGCCGCCGCGACGGTCGCCGCTCGGGCGCTGATCGACCGCTGCGCGCTGGGGGGCCTGTTGGTGTCCGAGCCGGGGGCGGGGACGATGCTGGTGGAGCCGGACGGCGGGGCGTGCGTCGAGACCCGCGGTGGCGCTGGGATCGCCGTCATCGCCGCGGGGCTCGCGATCGGCCTGTCGACCGCGGCGGCCATGCGCCTCGCCGCCGCGCGGTTAGAATAGCTCGGGGTGGCCGGGCTGCGGGTCGAGCTGGCGGCGCAGGCGCGACGCCGCCAGCATCGCGAACCGCAGGGTCAGGGCGCGACGCCGCGCCGGGGCCAGCGGCGAGGGGTCGGCGTCGCGAATGATCGCCGCGCCGAACCCGTCCGCCACTATGAGGCCACATTCCTCGGGGATCAGCGCAGTGGGAAAACCGTTGGCAACGCAAAAGTAAAGGCGATCGGAGTAGTCGCGATAGAACATCCATTTGCGGTCGGCGCGGAAGTCGGCGACCGAGCTTTTGATTTCCACGATGACGAACTGGCCGGCCCTGGACAGAGCCAGGATGTCGGCGCGGCGGCCGTTGGCGAGCGGGAACTCGACCAGGGTCGCGTAGCCGAGCTGGTCGAGGGCACGGCACACGCCACGGGACAGCAGGGCCGCGGCAAGGGGCTCCGAGGCGTCGGTCACGGCGGGCATTGCCGCGGCGCCGGGTTCGGGCCGATCATCTTGCGCCCTGTCGCCGATTTCGGCGGCGCGGGCGACGGAGGGCGATGAATGGGGAAAAAAGCAGGGTTCCTCCGAGAGGCGGGGCGGCTGGCTTGGCCATACTTTAAATCCGAGGAGAAATGGATCGCCTGGGGCCTTATTTCCGCGGTCGTGGTGCTGAACCTGATCGCGGTGTGGCTCAATGTTCGCCTCAACATCTGGAACCGCGACTTCTACGACGCCCTGCAGGAATACGACTGGGCCCGGTGCTGGTGGCAGTTTGCGATCTTTTGCATGATCGCGACGGTCTGGGTCATCGTCGCGGTCTATAACCTCTATCTGCGCCAGATATTGCACATCCGCTGGCGCCGTTGGCTGACCCAGCGGTTTCTCAAGAACTGGCTCAACGCCCGGGCCTATTATCGTATCCAGCTCGACCAGTCGATCACCGACAATCCCGACCAGCGCATCTCCGACGACCTCGACCGGTATACCTCGCTGACCCTGTCACTGTCGCTCGGGCTGCTCGATTCGCTGGTGACGCTGCTCTCGTTCCTGTTCATCTTGTGGCAACTCTCCGGCGTGCTGACGATCCCGCTGTGGGGCGGCGGGTCGTTCCAATTGCCGGGATATCTGGTGATCATCGCGTTCTTCTATGCCGCGATCGGAAGCTGGCTGACGCATTGGATCGGCTCCCCGCTCGCCCAGCTGATCTTCGACCAGCAGCGCTATGAGGCGGATTTTCGCTTCAGCATGGTGCGGCTGCGCGAAAACGCCGAGAGCGTCGCCTTCTACCGTGGCGAGGAGCGCGAGTACGGCGTGTTCGACCGCCGCTTCGCCCGCGTCGTGACGAACTGGTGGGACATCATCCGGCGGCGCAAAAAGCTGACCTGGCTGACTGCCGGCTACGGGCAGGTCGCGGTGTTCGTGCCGATGATCGCCGCGATGCCGCAATTCTTCGCCAAGCAGATCCAGCTCGGCGGGGTCATGCAGATCATCTCGGCCTTCGGCTCGGTGCAGGATTCGCTGTCCTACATCGTGTCGAGCTACACCGAAATCGCCGAGTACAGGTCGGTGATCGCGCGGCTCTCCGGGTTCGGCGGGCGCATCGCCAACATCGCCGCCGAGCAGGAGGGGCCGCAGCCGATCGCGATCGAGCATCGCGGCGAAGGGGTCGAGGTCAGCGGGCTCAGCCTGTCGCTGCCGACCGGCGAGCGGCTGCGCGACGAGATCGCGCTCAGCGCCGATCCGCGCCGCCCGGTGCTGATCACGGGCCCGACCGGAGCCGGCAAAAGCACGCTGTTGCGCGCGATCGCGGGGTTGTGGCCGTTCGGTCGCGGCCAGGTCAGGGTCGGCGAGGGGTCGATGCTGTTCCTCCCGCAACGCCCCTATTTGCCGCTGGGCTCGCTCGCCGACGCAATGGTCTATCCCGGCGAGGCGACGGACGGGCGGCGCGGCGAGCTTGAGGCGGCGCTGGGCGCGGTGGGCCTGCTCTATCTGGTCGAGCATCTCGACGAGCGGGAGAACTGGGCGCAGCGCCTGTCGATCGGCGAGCAGCAGCGCATCGGATTTGCCCGTGTGCTGCTCGCCAAGCCCGAGATCGTGTTCCTCGACGAGGCGACCTCGGCGCTCGACGAGGCCGGCGAGGCGGCGCTCTATCGAATGTTGCGCGAGGCCGAGTGGCGGCCGACGGTCGTCAGCGTCGGCCATCACGGCACGCTCAGGCGCTTTCACGAGACGATCGTCGATCTCGGCCACCGGGACATCACCGAAGCGGCGGATGACTAGCGTAAAATGGGCGATTAGCCAAGCGGGCGACTAGTGCGGATACTGGAGAACGGGAAATGGCCGAAGGGGACGACCCGCTGCGCGCCGCGCGGCTGGCGAAGCTGGAAAATTTGCGGGGGCGGGGTCTCGAACCCTACCCGGTCAACTTCGACCGCACCGACGAGGCCGCCGCGCTTGAGGCGCGCCACGCCGAAGTGCCGGCGGGGACCGAGACCGGCGAGGCCGCGCGCGTCGCCGGGCGGGTGCTGGCGAGCCGCAACAGCGGGATGTTCATGGATCTGCACGATGCGTCCGGCAAGATCCAGATCTTCAGCCACAAGGACTATCTGAGCGAGGACGCGGCGGCCCTGTTGCGGCTGATCGACATCGGCGACGTGATCGGGGTCGAAGGCCAGGTGCGCCGCACCCCGCGCGGCGAGCTGACGATCAACGCGACCGCGCTGACGATGCTGGCGAAGGCGCTGCGCCCGCTGCCCGAGAAATACCACGGCCTCGCCGATATCGAGCTGCGCTATCGCCAGCGCTATGTCGACCTGATCGTCAACGCCGACAGCCGCGAGACGCTGCGCCGCCGCAGCCGGCTGATCCGCGCGCTGCGCGAGCATTTGTGGGCGCGCGGCTCGATCGAGGTCGAGACGCCGATGCTGCATACGATCCCCGGCGGGGCGTCGGCCAAGCCGTTCATCACCCATCACAACGCGCTCGACATCGACCTCTACCTGCGCATCGCGCCCGAGCTGCACCTGAAGCGGCTGCTGGTCGGCGGCCTCGCCGACAGCGTCTTCGAGATCAACCGCTGCTTTCGCAACGAAGGGCTGTCGCCGCGGCACAACCCGGAATTCACCTCGCTCGAAATCTACGACGCCTATGCCGACTACACGGCGATGATGGCGCTGGTCGAGGAGCTGGTCTGCCGCGCCGCCGAGGAGGTGACCGGCGGGCTCGTCATCGAATACGGCGGCACGACGCTCGACCTGACCCCGCCCTGGCCGCGCCGCACGATGGCCGAGCTGGTCGAGGAGGCGACCGGGATCGATTTCCTGGCGCTCGACGCCGCACAGGCGCGCGAGGCGGCGAACGGGCTCGGCGCGGGATTGGAACCGGGGTCCGATTGGGGTCACGCGCTCGAAGCCGCCTTTGCCGCCAAGGTCGAGGACCGGCTGTTGCGGCCGACCCACGTCACCGGTTTCCCGCGCGACATCTCTCCGCTCGCCAAGGGCGACCACCGCGACCCACGCCTCGTCGAGCGGTTCGAGACCTATGTCTATGGCTGGGAGATCGCCAACGCCTTTTCCGAGCTCAACGATCCCGCCGACCAGCGCGCCCGTTTCGCGGCCCAGATGGCGGCGCGCGCCGCGGGTGACGAGGAAGCGCAGCCGCTCGACGAGGATTACGTCGCCGCGCTCGAATTCGGATTGCCGCCGTGCGGCGGGCTCGGCATCGGCATCGACCGCCTGGCGATGCTGTTGACCGACAGTCCCTCGATCCGCGATGTGATCGCGTTTCCCACGCTGCGGCCGCGCTAAAGCAAAACCCGATCCTATTAATCGGGCTTTGCTCGTTAACTATTTGAAATGGGACATGCGCTCAGTGAACTACAGGCAGCGGATCGTCCAGTTGGTCGAGATGCCGGGGTTTTCCATGTCGGCATGAGCGCCGCGGTCCGACAGGCTCGTGGCGCCGCCGACAAAGCTGTTGTGGTCGACTATCCGATAGCCTTTGGGGCAGATCTTTTGCGCCAGGCGCTGGTCCGGCCCCTCGGAGCCGCCGGCGACGACCGGCCCGTTGATGCTGTAGGTCCGGGTATCGACCTTGCTCGCGGTCGCCGCGGAGCAGCCGGCGAGCAGCGCGAGAAGCAAAAGCGGCCAATAACGCATCGAAGCCCCTGGCATAAAGTTGGCGGCGCCGCGCAGTCTATACGCGGCCACCCGCGCTTGCCAGGACAGGAAACTCACCAGAATGTGACCGGAGAGCGCACGGCCGCCGCGAAACCCGCGGTGTATTATCGCAACCGCACGAGAGACACGGGAGGAGGCCATGTCAATTCCCCGCCCCAGGGGCTTCCCGGCCGCGTTGGGCGCCGCCCTTCTGGCGCTGGCCGGATGCACGACGCCCGCGCAAATGGCCGCCTCCGGCAGCACCGCCGCGGCCACGCCGATCCCGCCGGGGCAGGCGCGGTTGTGGTTCTATCGCGACTATCAGCCGTCGGTCAGCTTCAACCTCGCCAATATCGATCTCGACGGGGCGCGGGTCGCCTCGGTGCCGGCGTTCGGCCCAGGGGTCTATCGCGATGTCGCGCCGGGGCAACACCACATCGCGCCGGTGAACTACACGGTGGCGGCGGCGGGCGACGCGGTAGTGACGGTCGAGCCCGGCCAAACCCTGTACGTGCAGATCGAGGACGACCCGATCGTCCTCGGCGACCTGAGCGTGTTTCAGAAGGACGTGTTCTCGGTGCGGCCGGTCCCCGCGGACTTCGCGCTGGCGCAGATCGCCGTCAGCCCCCGATAAACCGTTCGGCCCTCAGAAGTTTTCGAGGCTGAAGGCCTCGTCGTCGTCGTCGTAGGCAAAGATTTCGGCGTAGCGGCCCCAGCCGATCACGGTTTCGAGCACGCGCTGCGCCTCTTCCTCGCTCAAATGGTCTTCGAGCTCGCGCAGGAACCGGGCCGCCGGAGCGCGGTGCCCGGGGCGTTCGTCGAGCACCCGGCAGATATGGGCGGCGAGCGGGATGTGCTTGAGCACCGCGTCGGCGAAAACCGGCTTGCGGTCGAGCATCTCGGCGTCGGCGAATTGCCGCCCCGCGGGCGTCAGCTCGATATCGCCGCCGCTGACATTGGCGAAACCGAGCAGGTGCAGCGCGTCGATCAAGGGAAAGAGGTCATCGACGTCGAGGTTTTCCTCGTCGGCCAGATGCGGCAGGTCGGCGCGGCCGTTATAGGGCGCCTCGGTCAGGCGCTCGATCACGGTCGACATCGGCTGAGCCGCCGCGTCGGGCAGGCGGTAACCGAGGCCGATCGGCTCGGGCTTGGCGCCGCGCCGGTTGTCGCGGCCGGGCACGGTGGTCAGGATCGTGTAGACCGTGTCGACGATCTGGCGAAAGGCCGGGCTGTCCCAGTCGCGCGGCCGGGGCAGCGTCACCGGGATCTCGGCGTTGATCCGGCCCGGGTCGCTGCCGAAAATGAGGATCCGGTCGGCCATCTCGACCGCTTCCTCGATATTGTGCGACACGATCACGATCCCCTTGGTCGGGATGCGGTGCTCGGTCCACAGATCGAGGAGGTCGTTCCGCAGCGTCTCGGCGGTCAACACGTCGAGCGCCGAAAACGGCTCGTCGAGCAGCAGGATGTCGGGGTTGACGACGAGGGCGCGGGCAAAGCCGACGCGCTGGCGCATGCCGCCCGACAGCTCCTTCGGATAGGCGCTCTCGAACCCGTCGAGCCCGATGATGTCGATCGCGTCGACCGCGCGCTTGCGCCGCTCGGCCGCGGCGACGCCTTGCGCCTCGAGGCCCAGCTCGACATTGCCCAGCACGGTCAGCCACGGGAACAGGGCAAAGCTCTGGAACACCATGCTGAGCCCGCGCACCGGCGAGGTGACCGGCTCGCCGCGATAGGCGACGTGCCCCTCGCTTGCCGGGATGAGCCCCGCCAGAATGCGCAGAAAGGTCGATTTGCCCGAGCCCGACTTGCCGAGGATCGCGACGATCTCGCCGTCCTTGAGCCCGAAATCGAGCCGGTCGAGCACCAGCCGCCCGGTATGGTCGGGCGTGCGATAGGTCTTGCACACACCGGCAGCACGCAAAAGCGGCGCGACCGGCTCGACGATCGCGGGACGTTCGCTGACGAGGGTATCGGCCATCTCCCGCCTCCTGTTCAGTCGAGCCGCAGCCGCTCGGCCGCGAGGTTGTAGAGCCGCCGCCACAACAGCCGGTTGAAGGCCAGCACGTAGAGGCACAAAACCGCGATGCCGAGCGCGATCCGGGCGGCGTCGCCCTCGGCGGTGTATTGGGCGATATAGGCGCCGATGCCGGTAGCGCGCAAGGTCGTGTCGCCCCACTGCACGACCTCGGAAACGATGCTCGCGTTCCACGAGCCGCCGGCCGCGGTGACCGCTCCGGTGACATAGGCCGGGAAGATCGCCGGCAGCATGATCCGGCGCCACCACAGCCAGCGCCGCACCCCGAGATTGGTCGCCGCCAGCTTCAGCTCGGCAGGCAGCGATATCGCCCCGCCGATCACGTTGAACGCGATGTACCATTGGGTTCCGAGGATCATCAGCGGGCTCAGCCAGATCTCGGTGTTCAGGTGGAAATTGAGGATCAGCACCACCGCGAGCGGAAAGAACAGATTGGCCGGAAAGGCGGCGAGAAACTGCACGATCGGCTGCGCCTTGTCGGCGATGCGCGGGCGCAACCCGATCCACACCCCGATCGGAACCCAGATCAGTGAGGCGACCGCGATCAGCACCAGCACCCTGACCGCGGTGATCGCGCCGAGCACAAAAACCCAGCCGATCTCGGCAAAGCTCAGGGCGGTGCTGATAAACCGCCCGAGCCACACCATCGCGCCGGCCGCGGCGACGAGCAGCACCAGGTCGAACACCCGGTCGAGCCACGGCATCGGGCGCGCCTCGCCGCGCGGCGGGCGGCGGCGGCCGACCGTGTTCAGCATCCCGTCGATGCCGCGGTTGAGCGCGAGGCCGCCCGACTGGACGAGGTCGAAAACCCGCGCCCGCTGCATCACGATCAGAAACCACGGCCGCACATTGTCTTCGTCGGCGCCGGGGTCGCCCTTGAACTTCTGCGACCAGGCGAGGAGCGGGCGGAACAAAAGCTGGTCGTAGAGCAGGATCACGACCAGCATCACGCCGACCGCATACAAGATCGCGGCAAGGTCGCGCGCGGCGATCGCGGTCGCGATATAGGAGCCGATCCCCGGGAGCATGATGGTTTGGCCGGAAACGGTGATCGCCTCGGACGCGACGACAAAGAACCAGCCGCCCGACACCGACATCATCATGTTCCAGATCAGCGTCGGGATGCCGTGCGGGACCTCGAGCCGCCAGAACCGCTGCCACGGCGACAAATGGTACATCCGCGCCGCCTCGATCAGGTCGCCCGGGACGGTGCGCAGCGACTGGTACAGGCTGAACGTCATGTTCCAGGCCTGCGAGGTAAAGATCGCGAAGATCGCGGCGCACTCGACGCCGAGAAGGCGCCCCGGGAACAGCGCGATGAAGCCGGTCACGGTGATCGACAGAAAACCGAGGATCGGCACCGATTGCAGGATGTCGAGCACCGGGATCAGGATTTTCTCGGCCTGGCGGTTTTTGGCCGCGATCGCCGCGTAGACGAGGCTGAAGACGAGTGAGGCGACCAGGGCGGCCGCCATGCGCAGCACCGTGCGCAGCGCGTATTCCGGCAACCGCCACGGGTCGAGCGAGATCGGCAGCGCATCGCCGATATGATAGCGCGCCGTCATCGCCAGCCCACCCCAGGCGACCAGCGCGATCACCCCGAATACGAGCGGCAGCGCCACCAGATCCCAGTAGTTCGGGCGCAGCCGCGACGGCCAGGCGACGAGGGGAAGGCCCCAACGTTGTTCCATGTTCCCGGCCGGAGGGTTGCGATTGGCAGCCTAGGTCTAACCCAGCCTCGCGCCGGCGGCGAGCGGCAAATTGCCCAAGCGCCCGCCGATCATCGGTGCGGTATCGCCAAGGTTTGTGTCGGGGCCGAGACAGAGTACGCTCCGCCCCATGCTGCTCGATATCGAACGCTTGCGGGCATGCCCGCTGGTCCGCGATCCGTTCGACTTTGTCGTCGTCGACAATTTCATCCGCGCCGAGCATGTCGCCGCGATGCTCGCGGATTTTCCCGAGATCACCGGCCACGGCAGCTATCCGCTCGAGGTGCTGAGCCACGGCCCCGCCTTTGCCGCGCTGGCGTCCGAGCTGTGCGCCGCGCCGCTGCGCGAGGCGATCGAGGAGAAGTTCGCGCTCGATCTCGGCGACCGGCCCACGATGATCACGCTGCGCGGCTACAGCGACGGCAAGGACGGCGCGATCCACACCGATTCGGCGACCAAGATCATCACGCTGCTGCTGTACATGAACCCGGAATGGCACGAGGCCGCCGGGCGGCTCAGGGTGTTGCGGCGGCGCGACAGCCTCGAGGATTATGTCGTCGAGGTGCCGCCGCTGGCCGGGACGATGATCGCGTTCCGCCGCGGCGACGCCTCGTTTCACGGCCATCGGGCGCATATCGGCAGGCGGTGCAGCGTGCAGCTCAATTGGGTCACCGAGGCGAAAATCGTGCGGCGCGAGATCGCGCGCCATCGCTGGTCGGCGCGGCTTAAGGCGCTGAACCCGTTCGCGCGCTCGCGGGCTGCGGCGTGACCGGAAAAGCGGCTGGCAAGCCGTCGCCGCGCACGTTAACCTCGCGCGGATTTCCCCCACCGGCACGAACGCATCCGGAGATCGGCAAAGTGAAAGTCTTTTGGCGCGCGGCCGCGGCCGCGGTGGCGGGTTTCGCGGCGCTGGGCGGGGTTTGCGGCTCGGCCTCGGCGCAGGTGCCGCTGATCGACGAGTTCAAGATCGGCGGGCTTGCCCACGACGTGACGCTGTTCGGCCGGCATGTCGAGAACGGCGCCGACATCAATGTCGAGGCGCTGTTCAGATCGCCGCTGTTGCTGTCCGTGCTGGGCTCGCCGCGGCCGCATTTCGGCGCCGACATCAACACCGCCGGCAACACCAGCGACATCTACACCGGGCTCACCTGGGGCTGGATGTTCTGGCACGACCTGCTGCGGTCCGGCGACGGGCTGTTCGTCAACGGCAGCCTCGGCGGCGCCTTGCAGGACGGATACGAGCTGTCGGCTCCGCCGGGGCGCAAGCGGCTCGGCTCGCCGGTGCTGTTCCGGGAAAGCGTCGAGCTCGGCTACCAGATCACGCCGATTGCCTCGATCTCGGGCTTCGTCGACCACATCTCGAACGCAAACCTGGCCCCGCGCAACGCGGGGATCACCAGCGCGGGTGCCCGGCTCGGCTTCAAGTTCTGATCGCATCCCGCGCTTGCCGCTCCGCTAGCTGCGCGTTTGCACGAGAGAGATTCTGCGCCAGAAACACCCGATTCGCCGGTGAGCCAAACGCCGGGAACCCGAAATCATATGAAAATAGCAGGGTTACGGCGGTGTGTGGCATCTCGGCAACGCTGAGGTGAAAACACCACTAGGCGATCAATGCGCGCTTGATCGCGATCTCATTCGCCATATCATCGCCGAGGCATATCCATGCCCTGATTCCGGGTGACTGCAACCATCGAGTTAATTGGGGGAGCAATGATCAGAAAGCGGACCATAGGCACCATAACGGCGATCGGCGGGCTAACCGCCTTTGCGCTGCTTAGCGGCGTGCCAAGCGCCAAGGCCGACGAGGTGTCGGACCTTCGCGCCAATAACGAGCTCCTCCAGCAGCGGCTCGATCAAATCGCGCAAGCCGGCAATAACGGCCCGTCGCGCCTGTTCTCGGCTGACGAGAAGGCCAGCGTGGCGGCGGCGACGGCGGGCAGCTTCCCGCGGTCGTTCCTGATCCCGGGCACCGACAGCTCGATCCGCGTCGGCGGCAACGTCACCTGGATCGCCGATTGGTATCTCGAAGGCGGTCCGGCCAACGGCAGCCCGTGGTCGACGACCCTCGGCGCCAACGGCAGCGTGCAGGCGATCGGCGTCAACACCACCAACAACGCCAAGGGCAGCAACGATTTCGGCGAATCGATGCGGCAGTCGCAGTTGAGCGTCGAGACCCGCACCCCGACGCCATACGGCGAGGCCCGCAGCTATCTGTCGATGGACTGGGCGGCGTCGACCAGCTATGCGCCGGGCGGCACCGATCCGGCGGCGATCTCCGACAACATCGTGCCTCGTATGAAGTACGCCTACGGCACGTTGGGCGGGTGGCTCGCCGGTCAGGCCAACTCGAACTTCTCGGATGCGGACGCCAACGCGGAAGTCCTCGACTTCGGCGGCAACGTCGGCGAGCCGGGCCGCGTTCGCGTCGCCCAGTTGCGCTACACGATGCCTCTGTCATGGGGCTTTGGCGGTGCGCTGTCGTTCTCCGCGGAAAATCCCGAGGTCGAGGTCTTCACCCCGAACGGTATCTGCGGCTCCGACGCCGGCGTGTCGAGCGGCTGCGTGTCGCCTGGTACCGGGACGGTGACGATCACCAACACGGGCCTCACCGGCGGCACCGCGACCGGTTCGCTCGCCGCGGCCCAGCCGAACCCGGCGAAGCCGATCGCTCCGG
>DATAUV010000058.1:0-20850 GCA_036268075.1 Allostellaceae bacterium
ACTCGTCAGCCGCTGGTGCGTTTGAGACGTGGGTCCCGGCCTTCGCCGGGATGACGGGTGGGGGATCACGGGGTGGGGGATCACGGGGTTGGGGATCACGGGGTTCGGCGTGGTGTTTGGGGATGTAGGAGGATTTACACCACACCCTTCTGGTGCAATTCCGCGATCTCAACCTTGCCGTAACCCAATTCGCCCAGCACGTCGTCGGTATGCTGGCCCTGGTCGGGGGTCGGTTTGAGGCGGGCGGGTTGGGGGAAGGCGCTCATGTGGATCGGCTGGCCGACGATGTCGAAGCTGCCGAGCTTGGGGTGGTCGGTCGGGCGGCGGATGCCGAGGTGCTGGACCTGGGGGTCGGCGAAGACCTGGTCGATCGTATTGATCGGGCCGCAGGGGACGCCGGCCTTGTTGAGCGCGCCGACCCAGAACGCGCTCGGCTTCGACCGCACCACGTCGTTGAGATGGGCGATCAATGCCTGACGGTTTTTGCCGCGCGCCACCACGGTGGCGAAATCCGGGTCGGACGCCAAATCCTTGTCGCCCGACACCTCGCAGAATTTCTTCCACAGATTGTCGCCCGAGGCGGCGATGTTGATGTAGCCGTCGGCGGTCTGGAACATGCCGGTGCCGGGCGAGGTGGGGTGGAAATTGCCCTCCTGCTTCGCCACCTCGCCCTTCATCGTGTAGCGCGAGGCCTGGAAGTCGAGCATGAATATCTGCGCCTCGATCAGCGAGGTGTGGACCCATTGCCCCTCGCCCGTGCGCTCGCGCGCGAGAAGCGCCAGGGTGATGCCGTTCGCGAGGAGGAGCCCGGCCGAGGTGTCGTTGATCGCGATGCCGACGCGGATCGGCCCCTGCCCCGGATGCCCGGTGATCGACATGAGGCCGCCCATCCCCTGCGCGATCTGGTCGACGCCGGGGCGGCCCTCATACGGCCCGTCCTGGCCAAAGCCCGAGATGCTGCCGTAGACGATGCGCGGGTTGATCTTCCTCACCGCCTCGTAATCGACGCCGAGCCGATGCTTTACCGTCGATTTGAAGTTCTCGACGATCACGTCGGCCTTGGCCGCGAGCTTCATGAAGATCGCGAGGCCTTCCTTGGTCTTCAAATTCAGCGACAGCGAGCGCTTGTTGCGGTGGAGGTTCTGGAAATCGGGGCCGTCGCGGCGGCTGCCGGTCGCGTCGGTGTGCTCGCCGGGCAATTCGATCTTGATGACATCGGCGCCCCAATCGGCGAGCTGCCGCACCGCCGTCGGCCCGGCGCGATGAGCGGTGAGGTCGATCACGGTAAAGCCGTTGAGGGGCAGCGCGGTCATCTCGGTATCTCCCGGTCGGAGTGGGTTGGGGGATGGTAGAGGATTCCCTGGACCACCCGCTAGGTCATTCCGGGGCGGCCCCGGAATGACCTAAATTGAGCGAAAAGCCGTTAGGAGGCCAAAAACTCCGCGAAATACTCCTCCGCGGTCACCACCCGCGGGGTGATGCCGGCGTCGTGGGATTGGCGGCAGAAGACGTCGACTTCACGCTTGCCGGCTTCGTAACCGTCGGGCTGGTAGCCGGCGCCCATCACCGCCTCGGCCTCCTCCAGCTCGGCGTCGAGCCAGGGGGAGGCGTAGGGGAAGTTGCGGAGGCAGGCGGCGAAGACGCGGTTGTTTTCGATAAACGCGTCGGTGATCGCCCGGGCGATCCACTTGTTGGCCTCCCAGACCGGGCGCCGCAGCACGATCAGATGCTGCGGCGGGTAGCATTTGGTAGCGCGGTAGTAGTCGTGCTCGATCGGGCGCGGGTCGGGGAAGAGCCGGGCGATCGGGCCGGCGTTTGGGTGATAGGGGGTCGGGCGTGGGGGCGAGTAGAGCGCGTCGATATCGCCGGCGAGCAGCATCTCGACCAGGGTGCGGCCCTCCGGCACCGGGCTGACGCCGGACGGGAAGTCGCCGGGGTGCCGTGCGCTCCAGGCGCCCTCGACATTGCCGATCCACCACTGGAGCTTGTCGGGCGGGACGCCGAGCCAGTTGAGGAAATGGCGGTACCAGATCGTGCCGCTCGCGACCCAGTCGTACATGCCGACGCGTTTGCCGATGAGGTCCGAGGGCTGGCGGATCGGGCTGTCCTTGCGGATGTAGAGGTCGCGCGCGGTGAAGTTCCTGAGCGGAAACACCGGCAGCGCGACAAAGCTGGGGTCGCCGCCCGCGATGCGGCGTAGGTGCCCGGCCATCGAAGTCTCGCCGCCGTCGACGCTCGTGTCGCCCGTCGCCCGCTGCAGCATCTCGACCCGCCCGAGCCACGAGCCCTCGGTGCGGTGGATCAGCGTCAGGTCGACCCCGGCCGGCTTCACGTCGCCGATCATCAGCGGCGCGAGCTTGGCGTAGTCGGCGCAGGTGAGGCGGATCGGGATATTCGCCATCGCAAATCCTCCGTGGGCGCGGCACAGTAGGGCGCACACGCCCACCAGCGAAAGGCCCCGCGAATGACCCGCCATTTCGGCGCGCTGATCCCCTCGACCAACACGACCTGCGAGATCGAGTACAGCCATCTGCTGCCGCCCGAGTACCAGGCCCATTACGGGCGGATGATGTCGAGCAGCCCGTCGAAGTCGCCGTTTTCGTCGCCGCTCGACGCCGATCTCGACTACCAGGCGAAACTGCTCGGCACCGCGAAGGTCGAGCTGGTGATGCTGGTGCAAACCTCGGCAAGCCTCCACAGCGCGGGGTACGATGCCGACGTGACAAAGCGGATGGCGGATGCGTCCGGTGTGGCGGCGATCACCTCGGCGACCGCGATCGGCCGGGCGATCAAGGCGCTGAAGGCGAAGAAGGTGGCGCTGGTGTCGCCCTATTCGGTACCGGTCAACGAGGCGGCGAAGCGCCTCTTCGAGGGCGCCTCGGGCTGCGAAATCGTCGCGGTCGAGGGGTTCGCGGCGACCGATTCGTACGCGATCGGCGCGCTCGGCCCGGAAAATGCCCGCGACGCCTTCTCCCGCATCAACCGGCCGGAGATCGACGCCTTTATCGTCCCCGGCGGCAATTTCCCGACAATGGCCCATGTCGAGGGCTGGGAGGCGGAGTTCAAAAAGCCGGTCGTGACGACGAACCAGGCGCTGATCTGGGCGATGCTGCGGCAGTTCGGGGCAAGCGCGGGGTTGAAGGGGCTGGGGGTGCTGCTCGCCGAGGTGCCGGCGGGATGACCGCGCGATCCTGATGGGCTTCGCTGCACTCAGCCCATCCTACGGTACCGAACCTTGTAGGATGGGCTGAGTGCAGCGAAGCCCATCGCCTGCCGCCACTTAACTTCACCGCCGCTTGACACCGCGCGAGGGTGGGTCGACATACTCCCGCAGGGGTCGTTATCCGAAAGACGGGGATGTGCCGGGGCCGCTTGACCAAGAGGCTGATCGGGGCGTCGCGCCGCTGATCCACAGCGGACTGACCGCCCCTATTTTCGGTCCGGATGCCGAAAACGCGATCAACCGGCGCATCTTCGAAACCTCGCTCGACCTGATCCTGGTCGTCGACCGCCAGGGCAATTTCATCCGCATCAGCCCGAGCCTCGAACAAATCCTCGGTTATTGCCCGGAAGACCTCGCCGGCCGCAACGCCGGCGATTTTGTCCATCCCGCCGACCTCGATCCCGTCCGCGCGGAGATGCGGGCGGCGCGGCGGGAGGGGGGACGGCGCAATTTCGAGTGCCGCTACGTCCACAAGGACGGGCATGTCGTGACGCTGTGGTGGACCGGGGTGTGGTCGGCGGCGGAGGAGCAGTTCTTCTTTATCGGCCGCGACGTCACCGACCGCGCCGAGATGGAGCGCCGGGTCCGCGAAAACGCATCCCGCCTCGCCCTCGCGGTCGAGATCAGCGAGATCGGCCTCGCGAGTACGGACCCCGGTCAGACGGCCGCGATCGTCAACGCCCAGTTCAACGAGATATACGGCCTGCCCCCCGACACCGCCGAGGTGCGGTTCGGCGACTGGGTGCGGCAAATCCACCCCGAAGACCGCGACCGCGTCGCCGACGACATGAAGCGCGCGCTGCGTCTGGGCGAGCGGTATCGCGACGAATTTCGCATCAACCGTCGCGACACGGGCGCCGAAGCGTGGGTTATCACGGCGGCACAGGCCGAGCCGGGACCCGATGGCGGCCCCGGGCGCGTGCTGGCGGTCAGCCGCGACATCACCCGGCGCAAGGAAAACGAGCGGCGGACCCGGGCCGATGCCCAGCGCCACGCGCTGGCGCTCCAGATCAGCGAGATCGGTCTCGCCGCGGCGGAAAGCCCGAGCGAGCCGGCCCGGACCGACGCCCAATTCAACCGCATCTACGGCCAGCCGCCCGACGCGACCCATATCGGCGCCGGCGAGTTCCTGCGCCTCATTCACCCCGACGATCGCGACAAGGTCGCGGCCGACCTCCTCGAGGTGATCCGCACCGGCGGGCTCTACCGCGGCGAGTTCCGCATCAGACGCGCCGGCACCGGCGAGGAACGCTGGGTGCGCGCGGCGACGCAGAATGTCGCCGGCGCGGACGGGCGCCCCGGACGGTTTGTCGGCGCCCATCTCGACATCACCGATTTGCGCGCCACTCAGCAGCAGCTTCAGCAAGCGCAAAAGATGGAGGCCATCGGCAACCTGACCGGCGGGATGGCGCATGATTTCAACAATCTGCTCGGCATCATCATCGGCAATCTCGACATGCTGCGCGACAATGCGCCGCTTTCGGGCGATGACGGCGAGCTCTTGACCGAGGCGCTCGACGCGGCGACGCGCGGCGCCGACCTGATCCGCCGGCTCCTCGCCTTTTCCCGCCGCCAGCCGCTGCAGCCGCGGCAGATCGCGGTGAACGACATGGTGTCGGGCATTGTCGGGCTGCTCGGCCGCACGCTCGGCGAGAACATCCCGATCTCGCTCGAATTGTCGCCCGATATCTGGCCGGTGCGGGCCGACCCGGCGCAGATCGAGGCGAGCCTCGTCAATCTCGCCACCAACGCCCGTGACGCGATGCCCGGTGGCGGGCGGCTGATGATCGCGACGGCGAACCGGCACCTCGACGCCGACTACACCGCCTGCCACAGCGAGCTCGCGCCGGGCGACTACGCGATGATCGAGGTCAGCGACACCGGCACCGGCATCCCGCCGGATGTGATGGCACGCATCTTCGAGCCGTTTTTCACGACGAAGGAGGTCGGCAAGGGCACCGGGCTGGGGTTGAGCATGGTGTTCGGCTTCGTCAAGCAATCGGGCGGGCACGTCAACGTCTACAGCGAGCCCGGCGCCGGCACGACGTTCCGCCTATACCTGCCGCGCGACGGCCAGGCGGCGGCCGAGACCGTCTCGGCGGCGGCGGCGGCCCCCGCGCCCGGCGCCGCCGGCGAGGGCGAGACCGTGCTGGTCGTCGAGGACAATGCCGGGATGCGCCTTGTCGTGCGGCGGCAGCTTGTCGAGCTCGGCTACCAAGTGGTCGAAGCCGACGGCGCCGCCGCCGCGCTCGATGTCCTCCAGCGGCAGAAGGTGGCGCTCCTCTTCAGCGACGTCATCATGCCCGGCGACATGAACGGCATCGCGCTCGCGAAAAAGGCGATCGAGACCTGGCCGGCGATCAAGGTCATCCTGACCTCGGGGTTCCCCGACACGCATCTCGGCAACGAGGTCGCGAACATCCGCCTCCTCTCCAAACCCTACCGCCGCGCCGACCTCGCCGCCGCGGTGCGCGAGGCGCTGGAGCGATAGCCGTGGCATCGTAGGATGGGTAGAGCGCAGCGAAACCCATCGAAACAGTCAGTTCACCGCGGAGGACGCGGAGGGACGCAGAGGAAGAACATCCGCCGCGGCCTCTGCGATATGACAGTGGCTTTTGATGGGTTTCGCTGTGCTCTACCCATCCTACGAAACGATCTGCCCGCTCGCCATAACGACAAACCGGCCGGTTCTCGCATAGAATGGCCACAACCGTGGGGAAGGAAGCGCGATGCTGTTCACTTGTCTGCCGCCGGGCACGCAGATTCCGGGCCGGTTTCCGGGGCCGATGCGGGCGCGGGGGAAGTGGTTCACGATCGACATCCACTGCCACCTGCTGACGCCGAAGGCCGAGGAGCTGATCGCCAATGCCGGGCTGACGATGGATTGGCAGCCGCGCCACCAATTCGCCAACGAGCACACCAAGGAGGTCAACCGCGAGCAGGCGCGGCGCACGCGCGTGCAGTTCACCTCAGTCGAACAGCGCCTGGCGGACATGGACCGGATGGGGATCGACATCCAGGCGATCACCCCGTCGCCGGCGCAGACGTTTTACAGCGTGCCGGCCGATCTCGGCATCGCGACGGCGCGCGTCATCAACGACAACATCGCGGATATCTGCGGCAAGAACCCCGACCGGTTCGTCGGGCTCGGCACGGTGCCGTTCCAGGCGCCGGAATTGGCGGTGGCGGAGCTCGACCGGCTGCATGGCTCGCTCGGGCTCAGGGGTATCGAGATCGCCACCAACGTCGCCGGCGAGGATTTGTCGGAGCCGCGGTTCCGCCCGATCTTCCAGCGCTGCGAGGAGCTGGGCCTGACCCTGTTCATGCACCCGACCGGGTTTCCCGAGGCGAGCCGGTTCCGCGACCACTACTTCACCAACCTGATCGGCAACCCGCTCGACACCACGGTCGCGGTGCATCACCTGATCTTTGGCGGCGTGTTGCAGGACCACCCGAACTTGAAGCTGGTGCTGTCGCATGGCGGCGGGTTCCTCGGCGGGTATAACGGCCGCATCGACCACGGCGCCTCGGCCCGGCCGGATTGCTGCGAGCATCTGCGCGAGATGCCGACGACGTATCTCAAGCGGCTCTATTTCGATTCGATCGTCTACACCCACCACCAGCTCGAATACCTTGTCGAGCAATACGGCGCCGACCATGTGCTGATGGGCACCGACTATCCCGCCGACATGGGCGAGGTCGACCCGATCGGGTTCGTCGAGGGCGCGAAGGGGCTCGACGACGTCCAGCGCCGCGCGATTTTGGGGCGGAACGCGGCGCGGCTGCTGAATATCGAGATCCCGCGGTGATCCTTATTTCGTTATCCCGGCGGAGGCCGGGACCCACGATTCAAACGCACGAGACGCGGATGAGTGGGTCCCGGCCTTCGCCGGGATGACGGACTTTTTTTGAAGGAACAGAAATGCTCTTCACCTGCCTCCCCGAAGGGGCGCGCATTCCCGGCCGTTTCCCGGGCCCGGCGCACAAGCGCGGCAAGTTCTTCACGCTCGACATCCACTGTCACGTCCGCTGCGACGCCGCCACAAAGATGGTCGAGGGCCACGAGGAAGTCTCGAAATGGTTCCTCGAAACCCAGGCCAGCCCGAAAAGCCGGGCGCAAAACCAGGCCAACGGCGTACGCACCGCCGAGCAGGGCTGTTCGCCGGAAAAACGCATCGAAGATATGGATCTGATGGGCATCGACATCCAGGCGATCAGCCCGTCCCCGCGGCAGACCTACTACGGCGCCGACGCCGATCTCGGCCTCGCCGTGTCGAAGACGATCAACGACTTCATCGCCGATATGTGCGGCAAATACCCCGACCGCTTTACCGGGCTCGGCACGGTGCCGTTCCAGGCGCCGGAGCTGGCGGTGAAGGAATTGGAGCGGTGCAAGAAGGAGCTCGGTTTTGGCGGCGTCGAGATCATGACGCATGTCGCGGGCCAAGATTTGTCGGATCCGAAATTCCGCCCGATCTTCGCGCGCGCCGAGGAGCTCGGGATGCTGTTGTTCATGCACTCCGACGGGTTCACCGAGGCGCGACGGTTTCATGACCACTACTTCGCCAATGTCATCGGCAACCCGCTCGACACGACGATCGCGACGCATCACCTGATCTTTGGCGGCGTCTTGCGCGACCACCCGAATTTGAAGCTGTGCCTGTCGCATGGCGGCGGGTACCTGCCGGCCTATTCCGGGCGCATCGACCACGGCGCCTCGGCGCGGCCGGATTGCTGCGAGCACCTGCGCGAGATGCCGACGACGTATCTGAAGCGGCTTTATTTCGACGCGCTGGTCTACACCACGCACCAGCTCGAATATCTGGTGAAGGAATTCGGTGTCGATCACATCCTGATGGGCACCGACTATCCCGCGGACATGGGCGAGATCGACCCGATCGGTCACATCGAAAGCGCGAAGGCGCTCAACGACACCGAGCGGGCCGCGATCCTCGGCCGCAACGCCGCGCGGCTGTTGAACATTCCCGTTCCCGAGAACCGGAGGCACCGTTAATGTCATTGCGAGCGCAGCGAAGCAATCTCGGGCCGCAGGAGACTCCCCCGCACGAGGTTGCCGCGTCGCTTCGCTCCTCGCAATGACAGCCCTCTAAAGACACGGAGGCACACCCATGGCTGAAATCCTCGGCATCGGCTGCACCCACCGGCCGGTCATGCTGCGCCGGAACGAAGACTGGACCGGAATGATGAAGGCGTCGCTCGCCGACCCCGACATGCCGGCAGAGATGAAGAACCCGGCGAGCTGGCCCGAAGGCGTGCGCGCAGAGCTGGGCAACGATTGGGGCGCCTCGACCGCGGCGCGGTATCGCGAGGTGTACAAACAGCATTTCGCCGAGGCGCGCGCGGCGCTCGACGAGTTCAAGCCGGATTTGATCGTCATGTGGGGCGACGACCAGTACGAGAATTTCAAGGAAGACATCGTCCCGCCGTTTGCCGTGCTCGCCTATGACGACCAGGACATCCAGCCCTGGGCGCGGCGGCGCTCGCCGGAAAACCCGTGGAACGAGCCGGCGGACAAGAAATTCCGCGTGCGCGGCCACAAGGAGGCCGGGAAATACCTGGCGACCCGGCTGATCGAGCACGGGATCGATATCGGTTATTCGTACAAGCCGCTGCATCACCCGATGGGGCACGCATTCGAGAACACCGTGCTGCTGCTCGACGACGAGCGGCGCGGGTTCGATTATCCGCTGGTGCAGTTCTCGGTGAATTGCTATGGCCGGCGGGTCAACGCGGCGCGCGGATTGCGCCTGCCGCTGGCGATGAAGGACGAAATCCGCAACCTCGACCCGCCCTCGCCCAACCCGCACCGCTGCATGCAGGTCGGCGCGGCGACCGCGAAGATCATGGCCGACAGCCCGTGGCGCGTGGCGCTGATGGCGTCGTCGAGCTGGTCGCACTCGTTCCTGACCGAAAAAAACTGGCAGCTCTGGCCCGATGTCGCCGCCGATCGTCACCTGTTCGACGCGCTGGAGACTGGTGACTATGCCAAGTGGCACGAATATAAGACCGACCAGATCGAGGAGTCGGGACAGCACGAGGTGCTGAACTGGTTCTGCCTGTTGGGTGCGATGGAAGCGCTCGGCCGCAAGCCCGACAAGGCCGAGTTCCTCGAGTGCTGGGCCTTTGTGTCACCAGTGGTATTCGCGCATTACGAGGCGTGACTCGCTCGCTTGTGACATAAGCGACCGTCATCCCGGCGAAGGCCGGGACCCACGGTTCAAGCGCGCGAGTGGCGGAAAAGTGGGTCCCGGCCTTCGCCGGGATGACGATATGAGATAGCGCGAAAGGGAGCAAAGCCATGACGATTCTGTCGGATCTCATTGAATCAGGAGACGCACAGCGCCTCGCCACCGGCTTCACCTTCACCGAGGGGCCGCTCTATCACCCGGCTGAAGGGTTTTATTATTTCGTCGACGTGCGCGAGTCGAAGTTCTACCGGATCAAACCGGGCGGGCCGGCCGAATTGCTGCGCGAGAATACCGGTGACGGAAACGGCACCACCTTTGATCCGCAGGGCCGGCTGGTGTTGTGCGAAGGCGCCAACCGCCGCCTCACGCGCTGGCCGGCGGACGGCAAGTTCGCGTCGCACGAGGTGCTGATCGACCGCTTCGAGGGGAAGCGCCTGTCGCGGCCCAACGATGTCGTCTGCAAGTCGGATGGCAGCGTCTACTTCACCAACCCCGGGCTGCGCATCCCGCTGGGCGAGCGCGAGCTCGATCCGTCGGCGGTGTACCGCGTGATGCCGGACGGCTCGAACCGTCACGTCGCCGATTTCGAATACCCGAACGGCCTCGCGTTCTCGCCGGACGAGCGCGTGCTTTACGTCGCAAATACGCGCTATGCCGCGTATATACACAGGATCGAGTTGGACAGCGCCGGCGCGATGGTGCGGCGGAGCATCTTCGCCGACATGTCGTCGGACGAGAAGATCGGCGTGCCCGACGGGATGAAGGTCGATGTCGAAGGCCGTGTCTGGTGCACCGGCCCCGGCGGCACCTGGGTCTACGCGCCCGACGGGACCCATATCGGCACGATCAAGACACCGGAGGTGCCGGCGAACCTGGCGTTCGGCGGACCGGACATGAAGACGCTGTTTTTGACGGCGCACACCTCGGTCTACACGCTCCGGACAAAGGTGCCGGGGCTGCCGGGGCATCCGTTCAGGAAGTGATATTCACCACGAAGACACGAAGGCCACGAAGCAACCCCGCGTTCGTCATCCCGGCGAAGGCCGGGACCCACTCGTCCGCCTCTCTTGCGTTTGAACTGTGGGTCCCGGCCTTCGCCGGGATGACGTGAAGTATGGACGTGCCGCCTTCGTGATCTTCGTGCCTTCGTCGTGCATCTTCCGCCCCGACCGCGGTTGGGTTAAGGAAACCGCATGAAGCTGGCGATACCCGATCTGATCTCGAACTCGTATTTCCCGGCGCTGGCCGCCGCCGAGCTCGGGTTTTTCGCGGCCGAGGGGCTCGACGTCACAGCCGAGCTCATTTTTCCGGTCGATCGCTGCTATCAGGCATTGCGCGACGGCGAGGTCGATTTCGTCGCCGGCGCGGCGCACGGGGCGCTGGCCGGGTTTCCGGAGTGGCGGGGGGTCAAGCTGCTCGGCGCGCTGGCGCAGGGGATGTACTGGTTTCTCGTCATGCACAGCGATTTGAAGATCGCGCGCGGCGACCTCCAGGCGCTCAAGGGGCGGCGGATCGGGGCCGCGCCTTGGGTCGAGATGGGCATCCGGCGTCTGCTGATCGCCGGCGGCATCGACATCCGTCGCGACGACATCCGCATCGCCCCGGTGCCCGGTGCGACCGGCAGCAGCGTCAATTTCGGCCTCACCGCCGCGCGGGCGCTCGAAAACCGCCAGATCGACGGGTTCTGGGCCAACGGCATGGCGACCGAGATCGCGGTGACGAGCGGGGTCGGCGACATCGTGCTCGACGTGCGGCGCGGCGACGGGCCGGCGGGGTGCTTCGACTACACGTTCGGGTGCCTGGCGACGACGGCGGCCTTGTGCGAGCGTTCGCCCGAGATCGCGGCGGCGGCGCGGCGGGCGCTGGTGGGGGCGCAGAACGCGCTGAAGGCGGACGTGTCGCGCGCGACCGAAGTCGGCCGCAAGCGCTTTCCCGACCGCGAGGCCGGGCTGATCGCCGGCATCGTCGCGCGCGACCTGCCGTATTACGACGCGGCGATCGCGCCGGCGCAGCTCGCCGCGGTCAACACATTCGCCGAGGCGATGAGCCTCGTCGACGGCGAGGCGTCCTATTCCGACATCGTCTGGCAAGGAAACTCGTGATGAGGACGGGCGCCGATTACCGCGAGGCCATGCGCGACGGCCGCCGTGTCTTTGTGATGGGCGAAGGACGGGTCGACGACGTCACCACGCACCCGGCCACCAGCGCGATGATCGACGAGTATGTGCGCTGGTACGACCGCCATTTCGACCCGGCCTGGCAGGACATCGTGCTCGGCGCGGACGGCACGCCGGTCAGCTTCACGCTGCCGCGGTCGGGCGACGACCTGGTGCGGATGGGGAAATCGTACTTCGCGACGACGTTCCCGACCGCCGGCAACGTCACCCACACCCCGGCCTATGGCCACCTGATCTCGATGGGCATCCTCGTTGCGGCGCACGAGCACGGCCACGTCGAGTCGGTCGCGCGCGCCAAGGCGTATCGCGAGATGATCGCGCGCAGCGGCCGGTTCCTGACGTTTTGCGGCGGCGCGGCGCCGCTCGGCATCAGGTTGCGCCCGGACCCGACACAGCGCGCGGCGCTGAGGGTGGTGAAGGAAACCGACGCCGGCGTGTTCCTCACCGGTCGCGTCGGCATGCACACGAGCCCGGCCTATGCCGAGGACGTGTATGTCGGCGCGCTCAACGGCGCCGTCATCGACGGCCACCCGGCGAGCTTTATCGTGCCGGTCGGCGACAAGGGCGTGACGGTCCTGTGCCGCAAGCTGGCGCTGCGCGACCCGAACAGGTTCAACGCGCCCATTTCCAGCCGGTTCGACGAACTCGACGGGCAGATGTGGCTCGACGACGTGTTCGTGCCCTGGGAGCATGTCTTTCTCGTCGACGCCTCGCCGGAGCCGATCGCGCGCTGGCTGTTGTGGCACCACCTTTACGGCTGGCTCTCGAAGGCCGAATTCACGCTCGGCATCGCCTTTGCGCTCAGCGACGCGATGGCATTGAAGGAGCACGAGCCGACGATCGAATACCTCATGGACATCATCGCCGAGGTGCAGACCGTGCGCGCCTGCCTGACCGCGGCCGAGCGCGACCCGAGCTTCACCCCGGAGGGTTATTGCGTCGCCAACTGGCAGCATTTGATGCCCGGCGGCATCACGATCTTCCGCGCGCACCAGCGGATCAGCGAAATCCTGCGCGCCTTGCCGGGGTCGTCGCTGGTGGTGATGCCGTCGGACACCGACCTCGCCGACCCCGAGCTCGCGGCGGGCCTCGAGGAGTGCTTCGGCGGCGGCGGGTATACGGCGCTGCAACGCTCGGCCCTGTTGCAGCTCGCCTGGGACCATGTCGCCTCGGCGCTCGACGGGCGGGAGTCGTCGTTCGAACTGCACGCCAGCGGCGGGATGCCGACGTGGCGCGGCCGGTTGCGCCGCGCCTTCGACCGCTACAACGAGCTCGCCAATGGCGTGTTGAAATCGCTCGACCTGCAAATGCCGGAGATCGATTTGAGCGCGGTGAAGGAACGGCCATTGTCACCGCGCCGGGTGAACACCGCGCCCGCGACAGAAAAGCCGCGATAACTACCCCTCTCCGCCCATTGGAGGGAGAGGGAGCAGCACGGGAGAGCCACATGACCACAGTCGCGATCATCGGCGCCGGGATCGGCGGGGTTTATCTGGCGGCCGATCTGGGATTGCGGGGGTGCGTGGTCCGCCTGCATGACCGCGACGACACTCGCCTCGCCGACATTCGCGCGCGCGGCGGGCTCGATGTCGAGGGTGACAGGTCGGGATTTGCCGCGGTCGCGACGCCGACCGATCTGTCACAAAGCGTCACCGGCGCCGAGATCATCGCGATCTGCACCGGCGGGACCTATCAGGAAGGCGTCGCCACGGGCATCGCACGGTCACTGACGGACGGCCAGATAATCCTGCTGATCCAGGGCAATACCGGCGGGTCTCTGGTGTTCCGCCGGGCGCTCGAACGCGCCGGCTGCCGGGCGCGGGTCGAGATCGCCGAGATGGACAACTACCCGTTCTCGTGCTGGCGCCTCGCGCCGACGCGGATCAAGCCGATCGTCACCAAGAAAGGCTTGCAGATCGCGAGTTTTCCCGGCGATCGCATCGACGCGGTGTTCGCCAAACTCGGCCCGCTATTCCCGACCGCCGTGGCGCGGCCGACGAACGTCTCAACCGGGTTCACCAACGCCAACGCGATGCTGCATGTCGCGAATTGCGTCGGCAACGCCGGCAAGATCGACCGCGGCGAGGCGTATAAATTCTACGCCGAGGGGGTGACGCCGGCCGTGGGGCGCCTCTACAGCGCGCTCAACGCCGAGCGGGTGGCGATCGCCGCCGCGCTCGGCGCCGAGGTCTCGACGCTCGAAGACTGGTTCGCCCGGACCTACAACGTCCGCGGCGCGTCGTTGTCGGAAACCTGCCAGCTCCTCACCACCAACCCGGACGGTCCCTACCAGGCGACCGGCACGCCCAAATCCTGGGACCATAAATACATCGCCGAGGACGTGCCGGTCGGGCTGATGCCCATGCGCGCGCTCGCCGAAGCCGCCGGCGTCCCCTGCCCCGCGATCGACGCGGTGATCCGCCTCGCCTCGATCTTCGCCGGCACCGATTTCGACAAGGATGCGCGGACGCTGGAGCGGATGGGACTGGCGGGGATGGGGGCGGGGGAAATTCGGAAGGTGCTGGCGGAGGGGTGTTGAGGCCGCAGCGCGTCGCGCGCCCTCACCCACCCTTCGGGTCCCCCCTCTCCCGCAGTGCGGGAGAGGGCAAAGTGAGGCGTCCCCTCGCCCGCACTGCGGGAGAGGGTGGATCGCGAAGCGAGACGGGTGAGGGCTTTACCGACTGCCGCTAGAGCATGTTCCGGAAAAGTGGTCCCACTTTTCCGGTAAGAACATGCTCCATTTCAAATAGTAAAGAGCAAAATCCGATTCAATAGGATCGGGTTTTGCTCTAGCCTCGCTTGCCCTTCCGCGCCAGGAAATCCTTGAACCCGTCACGCGGGTGGCCGGCGAGGAGCCAGGTGCCGCGGGCTTCGTCTTCAAGGTCGTAGCGTTCGCGGAAATTCAGCCCCGCTTCTTCGTGCAGCAGTTTCTTGATGCCCTGCACCATCCGCGCGTCGTTCTTCGCGATCTGCCGGGCGATCTCCACGCAGGTCTCGATGAGCTTCCCCGCCGGGACGACCTGGTTCAACAGCCCGATCCGCTCGGCTTCCTCGGCGGCGACGGCGCGGCCGGTGTAGAGGAGTTCCTTGGCCTTGGGCCAGCCGACCGCCATCCCCAAGGACCAGGTCGAATTGACCCGGCCGTAGCTCGCCGCCAGGAAGCGGAACTGCGACTTCTCGCAGCCGATGCGGAAATCGAGCGACGACGACAAGAGGGCGGCGCCGCCATAGGCGAGGCCGTTGATCGCGCCGATGATCGGCTTGGCGTAGTCGGCGATGTGCCAGGTGATCTCGCCGCGCCGCTCGGTGCGTGTCGCCAGCTCCTCGCTCGACAGATCCGCCATCTCGTGGATGTCGGCGCCGGCGGAAAAGGCGCGGTCGCCGGCGCCGGTGATGATCACCGCCGCGACCCCGTCATCCTCCTCCCACCCGGTCAGCGCGTGGTCGACCTCCAGCATCAGCGGATAGCTCAGCGCGTTGAGCTTGTCGGGCCGGTTCAGCGTGATGATCGCGCAGCCGTCGAGGCGCTCGGCGATGATGAATTCATAGGCCATGTCGGCTCTCCTTCCCTGCCGGTCCGGCCCGGCGCAATATGCTAGCACCATTTCGGGAGGGAGCACGCGATGACCGGCAGTCTGGAAGGCATTCGGGTCCTGGAACTGGCGCGCTACCAGGCCGGGCCGCGCGGCGGGATGATCCTCTCGGACCTCGGCGCCGATGTCATCAAGATCGAAAAGCTGGGCGGCGAGGAGACCCGGCGGTCGGAGCCGGTGGTCAAGGGCATCAGCGTCTATTTCACGGTCTACAACCGCGGCAAGAAGAGCCTGTGCATGGATCTGCGCACGGCGAAGGGCAAGGAAATCTTCGCCGCGCTGGTCAAGACCGCCGACGTGGTGCTGGAGAATTTCCGCCCCGGCACGATGGCGCGGATGGGGTTCGGCTATGACGACCTCTGCAAGATCAAGCCGGACATCATCCTGACTTCGGTCTCCGGCTTTGGCCAATATGGCCCCTATCGCGAGCGGCCGGCTTTCGACCCGCTCGGCCAGGCGATGAGCGGGCTGATGGATTTGACCGGAAAGCCGGTCGGGACCCCGCTCGGCGCGGCGACCTCGCTGGTCGACCGCTATACCTCGTTGCACGCGACGATCGGGACGCTCGCCGCGCTGCACCACCGCGACAAGACCGGCGAGGGCCAGCTCGTCGATTGCTGCCTGTTGGATTCGGCGCTGACGATGGTGGAAATCCCGGTCGCCCACTACCTCCTGACCGGCAAGGAAGGCGGCGAAGGCGGACGGCCGCCGTTCAAGTGCAAGGACGGGCATGTCGTGATCTCGGCCTCGGGCAGCGCGATGGCGACGCGGCTGATCCGGATCGCGACCGGCGACCCCAACGCCTCGGTCGCCGGCTTTACCAGCCGCGTCGGCCAGGGCGACCCGAGGAAGCAGGCGGTCGCGAACTGGTGCGCCGAGAACACGGTCGACCATGTCGTGAAGACGCTGCTCGACGCCGAAATCCCGGTCGCACCGGTCAAGACGATCCCGCAGGTCGCGGAAGACCCGCATTTGTGGGAGCGCGAGATGCTGGTCAAGATGCCCGACGCCGTCGCCGGCGAGGTGTTCGTGCCCGGCGCGACGATCAAGATGTCGAAAACCCCCGGCCGCGTCGGCCACGTGCCGACCCCGGGCGAGCACACCGACGAGGTGCTGTCCGGCCTCCTGGGCTACGGCCAGGCGACGCTGGCGGAGTTGCGGGAAGCGAATGTGATCGGGTGACGGATGGAATTCGTGGACGAGGTGAAAACACTGCCGTGGCGGACGGAGGATCATCTCGATACGGCCGAGGACATCGCAGCCTACCTTGAGGCCGCGTTTGAAGACGGCGATCCGGAATTGATCACCTATGCGCTGGAAACAATTGGTCGCTTGAGCCCGGCGGCTAAGGGCGACAACTGACGCAACGCGGAAGCATCGCACCGCGAAGTAGTCGGATGGTTCATTCCGCCGATGTAATCGTCGTCGGGCTCGGCGCGATGGGGAGCGCCGTGCTCTGCCAGCTTGCCCGACGCGGCGTCTCGGTCATCGGCGTCGACCGGTTCGACCCGCCGCACGCGCACGGATCGAGCCACGGCGAAAGCCGCATCACCCGGGTCTCGATCTCAGAGGGGACGCGTTATATCCCGTTCGTGCATCGAGCCGCACCCGTCGATCGCCGGCGTCACGGTCGTCTCGGCCTGCTCGGGCCACGGGTTCAAACATTCCGCGGGGCTCGGCGAAGCCGTCGCCCAGCATCTCGTCGGCGAACGCGCGAGCCTGCCTTTGGGTCAGCCCGACCGATAAGCGGAAAGCGCCGTCGTACGGATTTTCAATCCGGCGACCCGCACTTTTCGGGACAACGCCTCGTCCGCGGTGACAAATTCGGCCTCATTTGCTTGGGCAAGCGCCAGATAGAGGCAGTCATAGGCGGGATGATCGAGGGTGATCGCGAGTTGGGTCGCCGGCTCGATCAAGTCACGCATCGGCTCCAACTCGATGTCTGCCCGCTGCAGGAGCCGGGCCGCAAGCGACGCCTCCTGCGCCGTCAGTTCGTTGCGCCTGACCTTCTTCCACAAGGCGTTCGCACATTCGGCAACGAGCAAATCCGGCGCGCTGACCCGCCCGACCGGAGCGCCAACGCCACATCGCTATCGACCTCGGCAACAACCCATTTGAGGGCAATGCTGGCGTCGATGACGATCACCGCTCATCCCGCCCTTCCCGGATCAGTTGCTCTGCGGGCGTATGCGATCGTCCAGCGGTCAAGGCGCGCAGCTCGGCGGCGAGCTCGTCGAACGACAGCTCCGTTTCCGCGTTGAGCGTACGTCGCAAAATCTCGCGGACCTCAGCCTCAGTCGAATGGCCGTGACGGGCCGCCCGCCGCTTCAAACGCACAACGAGATCGTCATCCAAATTGCGGACGCTCAGGTTTGGCATGCACCCTCCTGGGCGCTCTCATTGAGAGCATCTTCTGACGATGATAGCAACGCACGCGAACCCACACCAGCCCGCCGGCCGAGGTAATCACACCTGTTGCGGCACGTCCCCATAGGGGTGGGTGATGAGCTCCATCAGGTGACCGTCGGGGTCGTCGAAATAGACGCCGCGGCCGCCGTGGTGGTGGTTGATTTCGCCGGGCTTCGACCGGCGCGGGTCGGCGTAGTGGCGGATGCCCTGGGCCACGATGCGGGCGAAGGCGGCGTCGAATTCGGCGTCGCTGATCAGGAAGGCGTAGTGCATCGGCCGGAAATCGGTGCGGTCGGCGAAATCGAGAGTCACGCCGTTTTCGGTGCGCACCGGCACGAAATGGCCCCATTCGGGTCCGGCTTCGAGATTGAGGATGTCGGCCAGGAATTTCGCCGACGCCCACCGGTCCTTCGCCGGGATGATCGTGTGGTTCAGCTGGACGCTCATTTTCGCCCTCCGTTCGCCGCTCGTCACTCCATCAAATCGTCGGCGCTCGCGCCAAGTGCAAGGGTCAGGCGATGGCGGCGGCCAGCCGCGACAGATGGTGGGTGATGTCGCCGAAGGTGTGCTCGATCACCATCGCGCGGCGGAAATAGTGGCCGACCGCGTATTCGTCGGTCATGCCGATGCCGCCGTGGAGCTGGACGGCGTTTTGCGACACGAATTTGGCGGCCTGGCCGATGCCGACCTTGACGGTCGAGAAGGCGTGGGCGCGCGCCGCGGCGTCTTCCTCGTCGAGCCGGACGGCGGCGAGGAATTCTAGGCTGCGGCCCTGCTCCAGCGCCATCATCATCTCGCTCGCGCGGTGCTGGAGCGCCTGGTTGGCGCCGATCGGCTTGCCGAATTGCTGGCGCGTCTTGAGGTATTCGACAGTCATCGCCAGCATCGTCTCCATGCCGCCGACGGCATCGGCCGCACTCGCCGCGATGCCGGCCTCGACGACGCGCTCGACGACCGCGAAGCCTTCGCCCGCCTCGCCGAGTAGCTCGGCGTCGACGCCGCTCAGCGACAATTCGGCGGCGCCGGTGCCGTCGCGCATCTTGTAGGCGCGGCGGGCGACGCCGCCGGCGCCGGTGTCGACGAGGAACAGCGAGATGCCGTCGGTGTCGTCGCGGTCGCCGGCGGTGCGGGCGCTGACGACGAGCTTTTGCGCGGTGTCGCCGTGGACGACGACGCTCTTGCCACCATCGAGCCGCCAGCCACTACCGGATTTTTTCGCCGTGGTCAGCACGTCGGAGAGGTCGTAGCGGGCCTGGCGCTCGCCGTGGGCGAAGGCCATGCGCAACTTGCCCTCGGCGATCCGCGGCAGCAGCGCCGAGTTTTGCGCATCGCTGCCGGCGTGGCGCAGCGCGGCGCCGCAGAGGATCACGGTCGCGAGGTACGGCTCCAGCGCCAGCACCCGGCCGATCCCCTCCATCACCAGCATCGTCTCGACCGGGCCGCCGCCAAACCCGCCATGCTCCTCGGCAAAGGGCAGGCCCAACAGGCCCAGCTCGGCGTATTGTGCCCACAGCGCCTGGCTGAACCCGTCGGGCTCGGCCATGTAGCCCTTGCGCTTGTCGAACGGGTAGGTATCGGCGAGCATCCGGTCGACGCTGTCCTTCAGGAGGCGCTGCTCTTCGCTGAGTTCGAAATCCATCGCGGAATGTTCCTAACGTCGCTTGCCCCTGGACCCCCGCCTTTGCGGGGGCGATGAGAGTGATGAGGCGTCAGAGCCCCAAAACCGCCTTGGAGACGATGTTCTTCATGATTTCGTTGGTCCCGCCATAGATCGAGGCGGCGCGCAGCATCAGGTAGGAGCGGGTGGCGTCGGTGGCCCAGCTCGGGCCGATCTCGGGCTCGTTGCTGAGGGCTTCGAGTTCCAGCGCCCAATCCGGCATCGACAGCGGCCCGCCAACATCCATCACCATCTCGCTCGCCGCCTGAAGCAGCTCCGTGCCCTTGACCTTGAGCACCGACGACAGCGGGTCGGGCTTGCCGTCGCGGGCCTTGTCGTGGGCCGACACCACGCGAAGCTGGGTCAGCTCCAGCGCGGTAATGTCGACCTCCATCTGCGCGACGCGCTGGCGGAAGGCGAAATCGTCGATGAGGGCGCCGCCGCCCGAGCGCATGTCGCGCGCCGCCTCCTTGGCGAAGCTCAGCCGCTCCTTCGACCGGCCGAGCCGGGCAATGCCGGTGCGCTCATTGCCGAGCAGGTATTTGGCGACGTCCCAGCCCTTGTTCTCCTCATAGACGCGCATCGATACCGGCACGCGCACGTCGTCGAAGAATACCTCGTTCAGATGATGCGTGCCGTCGATCGAGATGATCGGGCGCACCGTGATCCCCGGCGTCTTCATGTCGACGAGCAGGAACGAGATGCCTTCCTGCCGCTTTGCCGCGTTGGGGTTGGTGCGGACCAGCAAAAAACACCAATCGGCCATGTGCGCGGTCGAGGTCCAGATCTTCTGGCCGTTGACGACGTAGTGGTCGCCGTCGAGCTTGGCGGAGGTCTTGAGGCTGGCGAGGTCGGAGCCGGCGCCGGGCTCGGAAAAGCCCTGGCACCACCAATCGTCGACATTCGCCGCGCGCGGCAGGAACCGCTTTTTCTGCTCCTCGGTGCCGAACTGGATCAGCACCGGGCCGATCATCGTGATGTTGAACACCTGCATGTCGGGCGCCGGCGCGAGCTGGTTTTCCTCGAGGAACATCATGCGCTGGATCGGCGTCCAGCCCGGACCGCCCCACGCCTTGGGCCAGCTATAGGCGGCCCAGCCCTTTTTGTTGAGGATGCGCTGCCAGCGGATCGTGTCTTCCTTTTCCGAGCCGTGGCCGAGCCGCATCTGCTCGCGCAGGTCGTCGGGCAGGTTTTCGCGATAGAACGCGCGCAGCTCGTCGCGAAACGCCAATTCTTCCGCGCTGAAGCGAAGGTCCATGATCCAGTTCTCCGTGTCGCCCGGGGGCGGGGCCGGGCCGGTTACCGCTGTCTACATCGGAATACCCCCTCTCACCAAGGGGGCAAGGCGTCGGCAATGCCGCCGGTGATATTTGGCCGTGATGTTCGGCCGTAGTATTTGGGGCGGCGCGCTAAGGCACCCGGCGCCGCGCCGCCGGACGGTCGGAAGCGGGCTCGACCGGGGCGACGAAAATATAGCCGCCGCTGCGCAGCGTCTTGACGAGCTGGGGCTGGTGCGGGTCGTCCTGGAGCTTACGCCGGAGCCGTCCGACCTGAACGTCGATCGTGCGGTCGAACGGTCCGG
>DATAUV010000059.1:0-55228 GCA_036268075.1 Allostellaceae bacterium
GAAGCGAAGCCGTTGAGCTGATCGACCATCGTGTTGATCGTGTTCTTCAGCTCGAGGATTTCGCCCTTCACGTCGACGGTGATCTTGCGCGACAGGTCGCCTCGCGCCACCGCGGTCGTCACCTCGGCGATGTTGCGGACCTGCGTCGTCAGGTTGGCCGCGAGCAGGTTGACGTTGTCGGTCAAATCCTTCCACGTGCCGGCAACGCCCGGCACCACGGCCTGGCCGCCCAAGCGCCCCTCGGTGCCGACCTCGCGCGCGACGCGGGTCACCTCGCCGGCGAACGCGTTGAGCTGGTCGACCATCGTGTTCAGCGTTTCCTTGAGCTGAAGGATTTCGCCGCGCACGTCGACGGTGATCTTTTTCGACAGATCGCCGTTGGCGATCGCGGTCGCGACCTCGGCGATGTTGCGCACCTGGCCGGTCAGGTTCGACGCCATGAAATTGACGTTGTCGGTCAAATCCTTCCAGGTGCCGGCGACACCGGGCACGGTGGCCTGGCCGCCGAGCTTGCCCTCGGTGCCGACCTCGCGCGCGACGCGGGTCACTTCCGAGGCAAAGCCGTTGAGCTGATCGACCATCGTGTTGATCGTGTTCTTCAGCTCGAGGATTTCACCGCGCACGTCGACCGTGATCTTGCGCGACAGGTCGCCTCGCGCCACCGCCGTCGTCACCTCGGCGATGTTACGGACCTGTGCCGTCAGATTGCCGGCCATCGAGTTGACCGAGTCGGTGAGGTCGCCCCAGGTGCCCGCGACACCCGGCACCTGCGCCTGGCCGCCGAGCTTGCCTTCGGTGCCGACCTCACGCGCGACGCGCGTCACCTCGCCGGCGAAGCGGTTGAGCTGGTCGACCATCGTGTTCAGCGTTTCCTTGAGCTCAAGGATCTCGCCGCGCACGTCGACGGTGATCTTGCGCGACAGATCGCCGTTGGCGATCGCGGTCGCGACCTCGGCGATGTTGCGAACCTGGCCGGTCAAATTGCCGGCCATCGAGTTGACGCTGTCCGTCAGATCCTTCCACGTCCCGGCGACGCCCGGCACCACCGCCTGGCCGCCCAGCCGCCCCTCGGTGCCGACCTCGCGGGCGACGCGCGTCACCTCGCCGGCGAAGGCGTTGAGCTGATCCACCATCGTGTTGATGGTGTCCTTCAACTGCAAAATCTCGCCCGAGACGTTGACGGTGATCTTCTTCGACAGATCGCCGTTGGCGACCGCGGTCGCGACATCGGCGATATTGCGGACCTGGTCGGTCAGATTGCCGGCCATGTAATTGACCGAGTCGGTCAGATCCTTCCACGTCCCGGCGACGCCCTTCACCTGCGCCTGGCCGCCGAGCTTGCCTTCGGTGCCGACCTCGCGCGCGACGCGCGTCACCTCGCCGGCGAACCCGTTGAGCTGGTCCACCATCGTGTTGATGGTGTCCTTGAGCTGCAGGATTTCGCCGGACACGTTGACGGTGATCTTCTTCGACAGATCGCCGTTGGCCACGGCGGTAGTCACCTCGGCGATGTTGCGCACCTGGCCGGTCAGATTGTTGGCCATCGAGTTGACCGACTCGGTCAAATCCTTCCAGGTGCCGGCGACGCCGAGCACGTTGGCCTGCCCGCCGAGGCGGCCCTCGGTGCCGACCTCACGCGCGACGCGCGTCACCTCGCCGGCGAAGGCGTTGAGCTGGTCGACCATCGTGTTGATGGTCTCCTTGAGCTGCAAAATCTCGCCCGAGACGTTGACCGTGATCTTGCGCGACAGGTCGCCGCCGGCGATCGCGGTCGCGACCTCGGCGATGTTGCGGACCTGGGCAGTCAGGTTCGAGGCCATCGAGTTGACGTTGTCGGTCAAGTCTTTCCAGGTGCCGGCGACTCCCGGCACCTGCGCCTGGCCGCCGAGGCGCCCTTCGGTGCCGACCTCGCGGGCAACGCGGGTCACCTCGCCGGCAAAGCCGTTCAACTGATCCACCATCGTGTTGATGGTGTCCTTCAGCTCGAGGATTTCGCCGCTGACGTCGACGGTGATCTTGCGCGACAGGTCGCCGCGCGCGACCGCGGTCGTTACCTGCGCGATGTTGCGGACCTGCGCGGTCAGGTTGCCGCACATCGCGTTGACCGAGTCGGTCAAATCCTTCCAGGTGCCGGCGACGCCGGGGACGATCGCCTGGCCGCCGAGCTTGCCTTCGGTGCCGACCTCGCGCGCGACGCGCGTCACCTCGGAGGCGAACGAGCGAAGCTGATCGACCATCGTGTTGATGGCTTCCTTGAGCTGCAAAATCTCGCCGCGCACGTCGACCGTAATCTTTTTCGACAGATCGCCGTTGGCGACGGCGATCGTCACCTCGGCGATGTTGCGGACCTGGCCGGTCAGGTTCGAGGCCATCGAGTTGACCGACTCGGTCAGCTCGCGCCACACGCCGGTGACCTCGGTCACCTGGGCCTGGCCGCCGAGCTTGCCGTCGGTGCCGACCTCGCGGGCGACGCGGGTCACCTCGGAAGTAAAGACCGAAAGCTGCTTGATCATCGTGTTGACGATCGTCGCGAGGCGCAGGAACTCGCCCTTGAGCCTGCGCCCGCCGACATCGAGCCTGACGGTCTGCATGAGGTCGCCGCGCGCGACCGCCGTGATCGCGCTCGTCACCGCCGTCGTCGGCCATAGGAGGTCGTCGATAAGCGTGTTGACCGATTCCTCCATCTCGCCCCAGGCGCCGCTCGTCAGCGTGAACTTGACCCGCTGTCGCGTCTTGCCGTCGCGCCCCACGACCTGGCCGACATGATCGAGCTGCCGCGCCATGCGCTGGTTGGCCGCAACGATTTCATTGAACGTGTCGGCGATCTTGCCGCCTAGCCCGGTGCGGTCGGTCGGCAGCCGCACCGAGAAGTCGCCGACCCGCATCGCCTGCAGGGCCTGCAACAGTTGCGGCAGGCCGAACCCGTCCTCCTCGTCGTCGCCGATTTCCCCATTGGCGACGTGCCCGTTCGGCGCGTGCCCGTTGGTGGAGATTTCCGCCAGCGCGTCGTCGATGACCGGGGACGTGAGTTCGGATTCGGCGGAAAGCTCCGCCAGGCCGTCGGCAGTCGGCTCCATGCTTAGCCTCCGTGGCGACGCGGAAAACACCGTCCCGCACCGCGGTTGCACACCGGGCTCAAGAAAAACCTGGACGGAGGAATGTTCTGATGGACACCGCAGCACAGCAGATTTTCGGGCCTCTCGCAACCTGAGAGACGCAATGCCAAGGTGATCAACGTAAAGCCCCCGACCGTTCCCCTGCGCACGGCGCAGGGGTGGCACCGACCAAACGCCATCGGGGACTAAAGGTTCCGAAAATAATTTGGAATCGTGATGGGGCCGATTTGTTTATGAATTACGCGATCTTGCGCGACCAGACGCGGACCGCACCGGCCCGTCCCCTCAGCGCCTGCGCGCCGTGATCCTGTAGCGGATCGATCAGCGCCGCGGCTTCGGGGTTTGCGCTGGCGCGGATTGCCTCGACCAGCGGGTCGCCGACGACGAGCGGCGTCGCGAGGCTCCGGGTTAGCGATTGCAGCCGGCTCGCGGTGTTGACCGTGTCGCCGATCACCGTGAACGACAGGCTATGTTCGCTGCCGACATCGCCGATGACCGCCGGACCATAATTGAGCCCGATGCCGATCGCGAGCGGCTGCTCGCCCTGCGCCTCCCGCTCGCCGTTCCATTCCTCGAGCGCGGCGACCATCAGATCGGCGCAGCGCAGCGCGTTGGCGGCGTCGTCGGGCCCGTCCACCGGCAGCCCGAACACGGCGAAGATCGCATCGCCGATGTATTTCTCGACAGTCCCGCCGCAGGTGAAGATCTGCTGCGTCATCCGGTCATGGAACTCGCGCAGCATGCCCACGACGGATTCGGGCGTCATCCGCTCGGCCATCGCGGTGAACCCGACGATATCGACGAACATGACCGCGACGGTCTGACGCCGCACCGCGCCCAGCGGCTCGTCGCGCTCGGCCAATATCTCGACGATGTTGGGCGAGAAATAGCGCGACAGGTTTGTGCGCGCGCGCTCGGCCGCGGCCCGCTGGCGATCGATCTCGCGGACCCGGCCGATCTCGTCGAGAGTCTTGCGGATCGTGATCTCGAGGTCGTTGAGGTCGACGGGCTTGGTCACGAAATCGAACGCGCCGCGGTTCATCGCGGTGCGGATATTGGCCATGTCGCCATAGGCCGAGACGATGATCGCGCGCACCGGCAACTGGCGCCGGCGCAACTCGCCGAGAAGGGTCAGCCCGTCCATCACCGGCATGTTGATGTCGAGCAGCATCAGCTCGATATCCGGCTCTTCGGCGAGCACCGCCAGCGCCTCCTCGCCATGATGGGCAAAGCGGAAAGTGAATTCGTCGGCGCGGATCTCGCGGCGGAAACGCTGCCGCAGCAGCATCTCGAAGTCGACCTCGTCGTCGACGGCGAGGATCTTGGCCGGGCCGGTCACGCCGCCACGGAGGGGAGCTGCCGAAGCTGCTGCTTCAGCAGCTCGAAATCGACCGGTTTGGTGATGAACTCGGCGGCGCCGTACTCATTCGCGCGGCGGCGGCGCTCGTCGTCGCCATAGGCGGTCACCATCATGACCGGCAAATGCGGCCAGACCTCCTTGACCTTTTGCAGAAGCGTCAGCCCGTCCATCCCCGGCATGTTGATATCGGACAGGATCACGATCAGCTCGGGCTCTATCTCGTTTTTGAGGGCCGCCAGCGCTTCCTCGCCCGAATGGGCGAAGTGCAGGACATAGGTCCCCTGACGAGCCTCGCGGCGGAACCGCTGCCGGAACAGCTCCGCCACATCGGGTTCGTCGTCAACGATCAGGATGCTGACGGTCACACTGCCCTCCCGGCTGTCTTGCCTTGTTCCACACGCGGCAGGCGCACGGTGAATTCGGTAAAGGCGCCTACCTCGCTCTCTACCGTGATCGTGCCGCCATGCTGTTGCGTCACGATGTCATAGCTGATCGACAGGCCAAGCCCAGTCCCCTCGCCGGTCGGCTTGGTCGTAAAGAACGGTTGGAACAATCTGCCACGGTTTTCCGGCGGAATCCCGGTGCCGTTGTCGCGCACCCGCACCTCGACCGCGTCGCCGAGCTCGCGCGTCGCCACGCTCAGCGCCGGCCGAAAGGCCGAATCGCCGCATTCTTTCATGCGCTTGTGCGCCGCATGAAAGCCGTTGCCGATCAGGTTGAGGAGCACCCGCGTCACATCCTGCGGCGCCACCTCGATCGGGGCGATGGCGGCGGCGAAATCGCGCTCCAGGGTGATGTTGAAACTTTGGTCCTGCGCGCGGGCGCCGTGATAGGCGAGGTTGAGCGCCTCCTCGGCGAGCGCGTTCAGATCGACTCTTTGCCGCTCCCCGCTCGACCCCCGCGAATGCGCCAGCATCGATTTGACGATGCCGTCGGCGCGCCGCCCATGCTCGGCGATCTTGTCGAGGTTCCCCGACAGCATCGCCATCGTCTCGTCGGCATCGGCGCGCGCGTCGTCGCCGAGCGCGGAAAAAGCCGGCGCCGCGATCTCCTTCAATTCGCCGAGGAGCTCGTTCGACAGCATCGCGAAATTATTGACGAAGTTGAGCGGGTTCTTGATTTCGTGGGCGATGCCGGCGGTGAGCTGGCCGAGCGAGGCCATCTTCTCCGCCTGGATCAGATTGGCCTGCGCCAGCTTCAACTCGCGAAGCGCACCCTCGGCCGCATCGCGCGCCGCGCGTATCTCCGCCTCCGACCGCTTGCGCTCGGTGATGTCGCTGTAGATCACCACGAACCCGCCGTCAGGCACCGAATTGTGCCGCACCTCGAGGATGGTGCCGTCGGGGCGCGCGCGCTCATAGGCGGAATGATCGGCCACCTCGGCCCGCAGCCGCGCCAGCTCCGCCTCGGGATGAGCCGCCCCGAACTCGCCGCGCTCGGTGAGGTAGGCGACGAATTCCGCGTAAGTCGGGCGCGAGGCGGCGACCTCGTCGGGCAGCGCGATCAGCTCCTGGAAATTCCGGTTCCACGCCGCTAGCCGCTGGTCCTCACCGAACATCGCGACGCCGTCCGCCATGTTGTCGAACGTGACCCGGAGCTCGGCCTGGCGGTGGCGGATTTCCTCGAGCAGCCGCGCATTGTCGATAGCGATGACCGCCTGCGCCGCGAAGTTCTCGATAAGCGCGATTTCCTTGTCGGAGAACGGCCGGACCTCGGTGCGATTGCACGAGATCATGCCCAGCACCTCGGCGTCCCTGAACAACGGCACGAGAAGGTTGGTCCGCACCCCGCCGCGCCCGGAAACGACGCGGCTCGTCTGGCCGCCGGCTTGCGACAGGTCGGCGATGTGCACCCGGTTACCGGTAAAGAGCGGCGCGTAACGCGGGTTCGAGACGTTGGCCTCGATCCCTTCGCGCAAGTACTGGACCACGTCCTCGGGATAGCCGTGGGCCACGGCCGCCTTGAACTTTGCGCCGTCGTAAAGGAACAGGGTTCCGCGCTCCGCCCCGCACAGCGCGTGCGCCTTGTCGAGGATCGCCTCGAACACCGGCATCAGATCGCCCGGCGACGAATTGATGACCCCCAGAACCTCGGCTGTCGCCGTCTGCTGCTCCAGCGCGTCCTGGGTCTCGGTCAGGAGCCGCGCGTTTTCGATCGCGATGACCGCCTGGTCGGCGAAACTTTGCAGAATCTGCAGCTCCTCGGGCGCGAACGGCCGCAGCTCGTCGCGATAGACGATCAAGGCGCCGATCGCCCGCGTCCGGCTGCGCAGCGGCGTGCCCACCAACGTGCGAATACCCGCCGCGCGCAGGACGGGCGGACCCGGCCACTCCGCGAACTCGGGCGCGAGGTGGTCGAGATCGGACAGGTGGATCTGCCGGTTCTCGCGGACGACCGTGCTGGGCAGGGTTTGCGCGCTCACCCGGGGACGCGGCCGGTTCGGCGCGTAGTAGAGCGCGGCGTCGACCTGTTCGGCGCCGTGGCCGACGCCGATCGCCGTCGTGAACTCGTCGCCCTCGGCGAGGCGGAACGACGTGCCGGCCGCCCCGAACAGGCGCGAGGTGGTCTCGGCGATCTTGCGCAGCGTCCGTTCGGCGTCGCCCGGCGTCTCGGCGATCGCGCGCAGGATCTCCGAGGTCGCGGTCTGCTGCTCGCGCGCGCCGTCGAGCTCGGCGCCGAGCGCGGCGACCCGGGCCTCGAGCTCGGCGCGCGACGGCGCCGGGGGGTCGGAGAGGCGGGCGGCGCCGGAAGCCTTGCGGACCATCAGAGATGCCCCCCGCGCACGGCGCGCCGGGCCCCGCCTCGGGGCACCCGCTCGGTTTGATTGGACAACCGCAGAAGAAGCATCGGTTTCCCGGCCGTGGCGGCGCGGTGAGCCGCGATTGGCTGAGAGATATATAGGGCGGGGGCACCAGACGCCAGCCGCCGCCTAAGCCGGTTCGCCGCAAGGGGCCAGCGGGTTGGTGGCGAGGGCCACGGTTTTCGTGCTACCACCTCGGCCCAAGGGGGATGGCGTCTCGGAATCGTGCAGACGCAAGGCCGCGGGGACACCGAATGAGCGCGGAGAGTGCCGGTATACCAGCATTACCGATCGTGCCGCACAGCGCATCCACGCCGGAGGCGTCGGCTCCGCGAGGACGTCTTTTCCGCAAATACGTGCTGTTCTTCGTCAGCCTCGTCGCCGTGGCGCTGTTGGTCAATGGCGGGTTCGATTTCTGGTTCGCCTATCAGGAGAACAAGGCGGCGCTGGTCCGCGTGCAGCAGGAAAAGGCCGACGCGGCGTCGCAGCGCATCGCCGAGTTCGTCGACGAGATCGAGCGGCAGATCGGCTGGACGACGCATGCCGAATGGTCGGCCGCCCCGCTCGACCAGCGCCGCTTCGACTATGTCCGTCTGCTGAGCCAGGTGCCGGCGATTACCGAGATTTCCGAACTCGACAAGGAAGGCCGGGAGCAGCTCAAGGTCTCACGCCTGGCGATGGACGTCGTCGGCAGCAACCAGGATTTCTCGAAGGCCCCGGCCTTTACCGAGGCGCGCGCGCATAAGGTCTGGTTCAGCCCGGTCTATTTCCGCAAGGAGTCGGAGCCGTACATGACCCTGGCGATGGCGCGCGCCGGGCGCAGCGCCGGGGTGACCGTCGCCGAGGTCAACCTCAAGCTGATCTGGGACGTCATCACCGGCCTCAAGATCGGCCAGGGCGGCTATGCCTATGTCGTCGACGGCCGCGGCAGGCTGATCGCCCACCCCGATATCAGCCTGGTCTTGCGGGATACCGATTTCTTGCACCTGTCGCAGGTCGCCGCCGCGCTGCAGCAGATTCCGGGCGCCGGTGCCGGGCCCGACGTGACCGTCGCCACCAATGCCGGCGGCGCGTCGGTCCTGAGCGCGCACGCGGCGATTGCCCAGCTCGGCTGGCTCGTCTTTGTCGAGGTCCCGCTCGAAGAGGCGTATGCCCCGCTGTACGGCGCGGCGCTGCGCAGCAGCGTGCTGCTGATCCTGGGCCTCGCCGGCGCAACGCTCGCCGCCCTCTTTCTCGCCCGCCGCATGACCGGCCCGATCCGCGAGATGCAGGAAGGCGCCGCCCGCATCGGCGCCGGCGCGCTCGACCGCCGCATCGACATCCATACCGGCGACGAGCTCGAGGCGCTGGCCAACCAGTTCAACCGCATGGCGGCCGACCTGCAATCCTCGTACGCCGAGCTGGAGCACCGCGTCGAGGAACGCACCGCCGAGCTGGCCGAGGCGCTCGACCAGCAGACCGCGACGGCCGAGGTGCTCGGCGTCATCAACTCGTCGCCGGGCGACCTCGCCCCGGTGTTCGACGCGATGCTGGAAAAGGCGATGCGGCTGTGCGAGGCGGATTTCGGCAGCTTTGGCGTGTTCGACGGCGAGCGGTTCCGCGCAGTCGTGCACCGCAACGTCCCGGACGAACTGGTCGAGGCACTGCGCGCGCCGGTACGCTCCACCCGCGGCGGCGCGTTCGAACGGCTGATCAACGGCGAAAACATTCTCCAGATTGTCGACCTGGCCGAAAACGAGGCGCAGCGCGGCGGCCCATCCGAGCGGACGATGGTCGGGCGCGGCGACGAGCGCACCGTCGTGTGGGTGGCCAAGGGCGGCGCCCGCACCGCGGTATGGGTGGCGCTGCGCCGCGACGACTCGCTGCTCGGCGCCCTGGTGATCTATCGCCAGGAAGTGCGCCCGTTCACCGACAAGCAGATCGCGCTGCTGCAGAACTTCGCCGCCCAGGCGGTGATCGCGATGGAGAACGCGCGCCTCATCACCGAGACGCAGGAGGCGCTCGACCGGCAGACCGCGACGGCCGAGGTGCTCGGCGTCATCAACGCATCGCCGGGTGAATTGACGCCGGTCTTCGACGCCATCCTGGAAAAGGCGATGTCGCTATGCGGGACGGCATTCGGTTACCTGGATACGTTCGACGGTGAGCGGTTCGCGACGGCGGCCGTGCGCGGGTTTCCCTCGGCCTTCGCCGAATTCAGGAGCGTGAATCCGCCAAGCTATGGGCCCGGGACGATTCCCGAGCGCCTGGTCGCCGGCGCGCGGGTCGTCCATGTCCTCGATTTGAAGGCGGAAGAGGCTTACGCGAGCGGTGAGCCCAATCGCCTGGCCATTGTCGATTTGGGCGGAGCGCGTACCTGCCTGGTGGTGCCGCTGCTTCACGACGAGACCGTGCGCGGCCACATATCAGTCTTCCGGCAAGACGTCCGGCCCTTTTCCGACAAGGAGATAGCTCTCCTGCAAAACTTCGCCGCTCAGGCGGTGATCGCGATGGAGAACGCCCGGCTGCTCGATCAAATCCGCCAGCGCCAGGCCGAGCTGCGGGTCACGTTCGACAATATGGGCGACGGCGTCGTCATGTTCGACCAGGGGCTGCGCCTGGCTGCCTGGAACAAGAACTTCCAGGAATTGCTCGACCTGCCCGACGAGGTCCTCGATCAGCGCAACACCTATCCCGACTACCTCCACCTGCTCGCCGACCGCGGCGAGTTCGGTACCGGGGACGTCGAGGGCGAGCTGAACCGCCGCCTCGCCCATGCCGACGAGGAGCTGCGCTTCGAGCGGACCCGGCCCGACGGCCGCGTCCTCGAAGTGCGCCGCAATGCGGTCGCCGGCGGCGGGTTCGTGCTGATCTACAGCGACATCACCGAACGCAAGCGCAGCGAGACCGAGATCCGCGCGGCGCGCGACGCCGCCGAGCGTGCCCTCGGTGAGTTGAAGACCGCGCAGGCGAGCCTGATCCAGGCGGAAAAGATGGCCTCGCTCGGCCAACTCACCGCCGGCATCGCCCACGAGATCAAGAACCCGCTCAACTTCGTCAACAATTTCGCCCATTTGTCGATCGAGCTGCTGGACGAGATCAAGGAGATCGCCGCCCCGGCGTTCGCCTCGCTCGACGAGGACAGGCGCGCCGACCTCGACGACACGATCGACATGCTGACCGGCAACCTCGACAAGATCGGCGAGCACGGCCGCCGCGCCGACAACATCGTCAAAAGCATGCTCGAACACTCGCGCGGCGTGACCGGCGAGCGCCGCGAGGTCAATCTGAATGCGCTGGTCGACGAATCGCTCAACCTCGCCTATCACGGCGCCCGGGCGCAGGATCAGAGCTTCAACATCACGCTCGAACGCGATTTCGACGCGGCGCTGAAGCCGATCGAGCTGGTGCCGCAGGACATCACCCGCGTCTTCCTCAACCTGATCGGCAACGGGTTCTATGCCGCCCACAAGCGCGCCCACGGCGATGGCGAAGCCGGGTTCCGCCCGGTCTTGCGCGTCGCGACGCATGACGAGGGCGACGCGGTCGAGATCAAGGTGCGCGACAACGGCACCGGCATTCCGGCCGCTATCCGCGACAAGCTGTTCCAGCCCTTCTTCACCACCAAGCCGACCGGCGAGGGCACCGGGCTCGGCCTGTCGATCAGCTACGACATCGTGACCCAGCAGCACGGCGGCTCGATCGCCGTCGCCAGCGAGGAAGGCGCCTTCACCGAATTCACGATCCGCCTGCCCCGCAACGGCCACGCCGCGGCGCGCGTCTGAATCCTGATCGGATGCCAGCGCTGCTCGATGTCCGCAGGCTGTCGCGCGGCTTTTATGGGGTCAGCGCACTACAATTCGTATATCGCGCCCGAGATTTTCGTGCCGCTGTTCACGCTCTACATCAAGCTGGCCCCGCTCGCCGGCGGCCGCGGCAACAACCGGGGCGCCGTGGTCGGCGGGTTCATCGTCGTGTTTCTGTTGGAATCGATGCCCTTTGTGATCCCGCTGGTGCCGCGGCTCAGCGCGGTGCAGGGAGCGGCGCTGCGTGAGTTTCTGATCGCGGCGGTGCTGTTGGTGATCCTGCGGCTCTACCCCGGAGGCATCCTGTGCGAAAAGCCGCTGCGCATGGCGATACCGGCAGATCGGTAGAATTCATCCTACACGCGCTTGCAGGGTAACCGCCGGATGGGTTACGAGTGCCTGGGCCGAATTGCGAACCGGGGAGTTGCAATGAAGGTGCCGTCACGCTTGCGGAAATGGGCGCTCTTGACCGGGCTCGGCGCGCTGTCGCCGGTTGCGGCGCAGGCCGCGCAGCCAGTGGACGGAGCGACGCTTCGGCTTGATGGCGACCGCGTTTATCTGTCCGAGGCCGGCGGCGCTTTCCAGGAACTGGCGCTCGGCGCTAGTCCCGAGGCGCAGGCGTTGCGGCAGATGCTCGCCGCGCACCCGGACGGCGTCCGGCTGGGCCCGACGATGCTCGCCGGGTCGGGCGGCTGCGGTTACCACTGGGCCCCGGCCGACAGCGCCGACAGCGCGGCGCCGCCCGCCAGCCCGCCGGCGCGGAAGAGCTGACAGCGGCCACCCTCGCCGGCCTTACCGACATACGGCTGCCGAAGCGCTTCCGCCACGGCACGCACCGCATCGCCGCGCCGGCCGAGACGCTCGACCGCGTGCTGCCTTTCGCGGCGCGGATGGGGATCACCCGGCTCGGCAACATCACCGGGCTCGACAATATCGGCATTCCGGTCGCGGTCGCGGTGCGGCCCAATTCGCGCTCGGTGGCGGTCGCGCAGGGCAAGGGGCTCGACCTCGACCAGGCCAAGGCCTCGGCGCTGATGGAGGCGTGCGAGAGCTTCCATGCCGAGGAGATGGGTCCGTTCCGCAGGGCGGCCTACCGCGAGTTCGCGGCCGAGACGGTCGTCGACCCCGCCGCCCTGCCCGCGACCGGCAAGCCGTTCGACCCGGCGGCGGCGATCGGCTGGACCGAGGGATACGACCTGCTCGCCGAGAAAAATTGCTGGGTCCCGGCCGAGCTGGTCCATAGCGACTACACAAGCGAGTCCGAAGGGTATTTCGCCGCCGGCTCGAACGGGCTGGCGTCGGGCAACCATCTGGCCGAGGCGGTCATCTCCGGGGCCTGCGAGGTGATCGAGCGCGACGCGATCGCGCTGTGGCAGGCCGGCGGCCTCGTCGCCCAGGGCGGCCGCCGGCTCGACCTCGCCTCGGTCGACGATCGGGGCTGCCGGCGCGCGCTCGAATTGTACGAGGCGGCGGGAATGGCCGTCCGCGTTTGGGACGCGACTTCGGACGTCGGCGTCCCGGTCTTTCTGTGTCAAATCCGCGACCGGGCATCGGGCGATTCCGGCCGGCTGCGGCGCTGGCATGGCGCGGGCTGCCATCCCGACCGGGCCGTCGCGCTGTCTCGCGCGCTGACCGAGGCGGCGCAGGTGCGGCTGACCTATATCGCCGGCATCCGCGACGACCTCGCCCCGCCCGAGTACAGGGAGCCGGCCACCGCGGCGCTCGGCGACCTGCTCGCCGACGCCCTCGCCGCCACGACCCGCGCCCGGTCGTTCGGCAATATCCCCGAACACACAAGCGGCGATCTCGGCGACGATCTGCGCTGGATTCTTGATCGCCTGCGTGCTGTCGGGGTGGCGCGGGTCGTCGCCTGCGACCTGACGCGGGCGGATATCGGCGTCCCGGTGGCGCGGATCGTGATCCCCGGGCTGGAGGGCGACCCGCGCCATCCCGCCTATGTGCCGGGGCGACGGGCGAGGGCGTTGCGATGAGCGCGATCATCTTCGCCGGCCCGACCCTGCCGCCGCGACTGCGCCCCGACGACCGAGAGCTGACCTGGCGCCCGCCGGTGCGCCAAGGCGAGCTGTATCGGGCGGCGCGCGAGGGATCCGCGATCATCGGGGTCGTCGACGGGTATTTCGAGGTGACCCCGACGGTCTGGCACAAGGAAATCCTGTGGGCGATGGCCGCGGGCGTCCACGTCTTCGGCGCCGCCAGCATCGGCGCGCTGCGGGCGGCGGAGCTCGACCGGTTCGGGATGCGCGGTGTGGGGCGGGTCTACGAGGGATTTCGCGACGGCGCGCTCGAAGACGACGACGAGGTCGCGGTCCTGCACGGGCCGGAGGAGCTCGGCTACCCGCTGGTCACGGATGCGATGGTCGACATCCGCGCCACGGTCGAGGCCGCGCATCGTGAAGGCGTTATCGGCGCGGCCTCGGCGGTCGCGCTAACCGAGGCGGCGAAGGCGCTGTTCTATAAGCAGCGCACCTACGCCGCGATGCTTGACCGGGCGGAGGGCATCGGCGACGGGGAGCGGGCCGCGTTTGCCCAGTGGCTGCCGCGCGGTCGGGTCGAGCGGAAGCGGCTCGACGCCGAGGCGATGATCGCGGCGATCCGTGCCGAGATCGGTGCCGGGGTGGCCTCTCTCCGTGTGTCCTACACGCTGGCGGAGTCGGCGGCGTGGCGCGCGGCGCGGCGGCGGGCGGATGGGGTCACTTAGAAACCAGCTCCCGCACCCATTTCGCCTTTTGCGCCAGCTTTGTCGCCGGGTTGTTGAGGTTTGCGAGGACGTCGGCGCCGGCGGCGCCGGGGATCGTCACCTTGAGCGTGGTGAGCGCCTGCCGGGCCGGGTCACCGCCGGGTTCGGTCAGGACGACGAGCTTGTAGGTCTCGACGAAATCCTCGTCGGCCGCGACCGTCGCGAAGAGGCTGGCCCATTCGCCACTGTAGATCGCCTGTAGGTCCTGGGCGGCCTTGGCGGGGCCGAGATAGCGCAGATCGTATTGCACATCGGCCTTGACCGGGGGGCGCTGGGCCGGGTTTTGCGGGTTCTCGACGCCGAACTCATGAAAGCCGTGCTGCACGGCCTTGCTGGTCCACGAGATCGCAGGAAAATCGCTCGCGCCGACATCACGCTCCCACCACACGATATGCCCCATCTCGTGCGCGAGGATCGCCAGCACCGCGATCGCCGCGGGCTGCGGCGCCTTGGCGGGGTCGGGAGCGGCGGCATAGGAGAGCGCCGCGAGCGACCGGGCCGGGGTCGTCGGCGACGCGGCAAGGAGCGTGCCGGCGAGGTGGTTCTCGTAGGCGGCGTAGGGTCTCGGCTGACGCGCGAGATCGGTGAGCACCGCCTTGGCGATGCCGATATGGATGCGCGGCTGGTTGTTCGGCTCGGAATTGATCCGCTCGCGCATGCCCCAGACGCTCGGCTTGGCCGGATTTTTCGTGTCGGTGTCGATGTAGATGTGGTCGAGCCGGCACAACTCCGCCTGGAAGAACGGCGGGGCCGCGTTATAGGCGGCGACGATCAGCGCGGCCTCGCTCGACCGGGCCGCGGCCGGCGTCTTGCCGATATATTCATGGGGGCCGCGAAAGGTGCAGGTCGGACCGGGTTCACAATTGCCGTAGCCCACAGGCGCGAAGCCGGGCGACAGCTCGGCCACCTTGCCGGCGATGTCGCAGGCGGCGTGAGCGTCGACAGCGAGGCCGAGAATTCCGGCGCAGAGAATCAGCACACCGCGGATCATCGTCTTCTCCTCAGCGAATTTGCGACGCAACCGGCACGATCAGTTATGCCGAGTTTTTCACGCGGGGTCAGCGAATCACTTGTCGGGCTCGGGAAGTGCGGGGTTGCGGTCGAAGAAGCCGTCCGGGACGAGCGACAGGCTGTGCCACATCACCGGCAGCACCGGCCAATCCTCCGGCCGCGGCAGATGGTGAAAGCCGATCGTCGCCCACAGCACGATGTCGGCGTTCTCGACCGGGCGGTGCTTTGCGGCATAGACCGGCAGCCCGTCGCCGCCCTCGGCCTGGTTGGGGTAGTCGCCGGCGGCGTAGAGCTCGGCGCGGTCATAGGCGGTGACCCATAGCGCCGCCGCCGCGAACCCGGCGCGAGGCTGTGACGCGAGGAGCGAGGTCGCCGGGTGATCCGCGTGCAGCTCGTAGCCCGGATGACGGCCGAGACCGGTGGTCACATCGGGGTTGACGACGCGCCAGATCTCCGGCGCGTCGCGCATGCCGGCGCCGAGCGGCCCTTCGGCGGTGATGGGCTCGTCCACCGGGCGCCATCCCGAGCCGTCGGCGACGAGGCGGCGGCGGACCAGCGTGTTGGCCGCGCCGTCGATGTCGAGATCGAGGCGGACCGAAAAGAAATGGTCGTGATCCACGCCCACGCGCTGCGGCGCGATCACCTCGTGCGAACCGGCGGCGACGCCCTTGACCGCGTCGATGCCGGCGGCGCCCACCTCGACGCGGATCGCGCCGGCCGGGGTCAGCACCCAGTCGACGATGTAGTCGTAATTACCGAGGCTCGGGATCGTGCGCAGCACCAGCTCGGTCGCCGGACGGCCGGAATAAGCGCCGGTCGCGGTCTCGAAATGACGCCACAGCGGGGCGCCGGCGTCGCGCTCGAACAGGCAGATCACCGATTTCCCGGCCAGCGGGTTGCCGCGATCGTCGGGCAGCACCGCATCGAGAAACGCCGCGTCGGCCGGGCAGTCGATGCCGGCGGTGAGCGGCGACGCCGCCAGCCCGAGGCCCCATTCGCCCTCGTCCATAAAGCGGCGAAACGACCAGGCCGGATCGCTGTCCATGTAAGGCACGAACAGCTCGGCGAGCGAGCCGCGATAGAGGATCATGCGGTCGCCGTAGCGCAGCAGCGACACGATCGGCCCGGCCCGCCTGTCCATGCGGAACCGGAACGACCACGCGCCCCAGCGCACCTCGCTGCCGTCGATCGTGAAATTGCGTTTCGGCGATGCCGCCGTCAGCGCGGGCGGCGGCAGGGTTTCGCGCGACGGGGGCGGAACGGGCACGGCGCCGCTGTCGGTCACCTGAACCACCTTGCCCGCGTCGAGGTCGACGACCGCGATCAGCCCCTCGACCGGCCGGCTCCACGAGGTCACCGCGCCGCTGTCGTCGAAGCAGGCGACACGCAACAGCCGGCGCTCGGTTTCGCCGGGGCCGGCCGCGAGCGGGGTGCAGAAGATTTGGCCGAAGCCGTCGTAGCCGCGCTTTCGCATTGCGGCTTGCCAGCCGGAATCGGCGAGGGTGATGCGGCGGGCGGCGTCCCATTCCTCGGCCAGGAGACCGCTCTGGACACCGGGGACCGCGCGCCAGCTTTCCACGTTGCGGCCGGCGAGGTCGACGACCCCCTGATGCACCGCGCGGTCCCGGCGCGCGACGACAAAGGCCTTGCGGAACTCGTCCCCGCCGGGCCGCCACGCGAGCACCTGCGCCTTGTCGGGCTCGTCGAGATCGATCAGCGGAAACCGGGTCATCGCGTCGACCAGGCCGGCATCGCGCAGCACCGTGAAGGCGGTCCGTATCTCGGCGGCGGAGAGCGGGTCAAGCGGATGTGCCGCCGCCGTCCCGCCGAGGATGGCGAGACATGCGGCGGCACATCCCATTCGAACCCGCGAAGCCACTCCGCCATCCCCTGGATGCGTCAACCGCGGGTAGCATAGCGGCGACGCCGGTCAGGCGGGCGGATCAATTGTTCCAAAACGAGGCTTCTCCGATCGGGATGCCCGTCGCGATGGCGAACACGGCCACGGCGAGCCCGATGGCGACAAAGGTCAGCGCCAGGGCGAAATCCCGCCATGCCGGATGCTCGGTCTCGGGCGCCCAGCCGTAGGGGTGGCGGAACTCGCGGCGGTCGATGAGGCTGCTCATGCGTCTGTCCTCCTTGGAGCGGTCTGGCGTGGAGCGGTCCGAAATCAAATCCATGGCGGCCACCGGTTAGCCGAGCGCGGTCGTGCGCAGCATCGCGGCGCCGGTGACGAAGAGGGCGATCCCGAGAACCCGGCTGAGGCTCGGGCCGGTGATACGCTGCGCCAGGTTCGCGCCCACCCACGCCGCGACGGCCTGGGTCGGGGCGATGCAGGCCCAGACCGCGAGGTTGATGGAGCCGAGCTGATCCGGGCTGTGCGGGCCGGGGCTGAAGGCGGCGATCATGGTCGCGGGGATGCTGACGACGACCCCCACGGCGGCGGCGCGGCCGACGCTTTTGTGCATCGGCACTCCGGACAGGCTCATCACGATGTTGGTCATGATCCCGCCGCCAACCCCGGCGAGGCCCGAGCAGAGACCGATCCCGGCGCCCGCGAGGTTGCGCAGCGCGCCATCGGGCGGGCTTTCCGTCAGCGGCATGAACCGCCCCGGAAACGCAAAGCGCGCGGCGAAGACGAGGGACAAGAGCGCGAACAAGCCCGTCATCACCCCACCCCGCAGATGCGGCGCGGCAAGCTGGGCGGCGACGACGCCGAGGATGATTCCCGGCCCCCAGCGATAGATGAAATCGAGATCGGTGTTGCCCGCCCGCCAATGCGCGAGGGAGGACACCAGGGCCGCCGGGAGGATCGCCGCGAGCGAGGTCGCGACGGCGACATGCGCCGCCTGGTCGGCCGGCAGATGCGCGCCGAGGACGAGCCCGTAGAACACGACCGGCACGACGACGATCCCGCCGCCGATGCCGAGGAGCCCCGCGAGAAGCCCCGCGCCGATACCGGCCGTCGCCCCGAGAAGGATCAACGCGAGCGTGTTCATGGCCTGCCTCCTGTCAGGGGCGAGGCATCGGCGGGCTTTTGACGGGATAAATCTGTGCGGCTGGAACGGAGTGCGGCACGATGACATCGCACTGTCACCAAAAGAGCGACCATCCCGATCTTGAACACGTCGACCTCTCGACCCGGTTCGTTGCTGGCCCGGACGGTGCCGTCGACCGCGGCGAAAGCGCCATGAGACCGGTCCTAATTGTTCCAAATCATTCCAAACCGGACCGGCGGACGCGCTTTAACTATTTGTTCCGGCGCCGGTTCGGGGAGTTTGACTGCGGTTTCGACGCCGTTGCGATATGATCGCGGGGCGGGAGAATTCGATGGATCCTGGCGTTTCGACCGATAGCCTGCTGTTCGAGGGGTTCCGCCTCGAACGCTCGGGGCTATTCCAGGTCGACGAGGCGGGGGCGACAGCGCCGGTGTCGATCGGATCGCGGGCGCTCGATCTGCTGCAGGTGCTGGCGCGGCAGCCGGGCGAGATCGTTTCCAAGGACGCGATCATGAACTCGGTCTGGCCGGGGCTGGCGATCGAGGAAGGTAATCTGACCGTGCAGATCTCCGCGCTGCGCCGCACCCTCGACCAGGGCCGCGCGAACGGAAGCTGCATCCAGACGATTCCCGGCCGGGGTTATCGCTTTGTCGCGGCGGTGACGCGCGCGGGCGCCGCGGCGGAGGGGGCGGCGCCGGAGCTGGCCCTGCCCGACAAGCCGTCGATCGCGGTGCTGCCCTTCGCCAATATGAGCGGCGACCCCGAGCAGGAATATTTCGCCGACGGGATGGTCGAGGAGATCATCACCGCGCTGAGCCGGATCGGCTGGCTCTTTGTCATCGCGCGCAATTCGAGCTTTATCTACAAGGGACAAAACGTCGACATCAAACGCGTCGGGCGCGAGCTGGGCGTGCGCTACGTCCTCGAAGGGTCGGTGCGGCGATCGGCCCGCCACGTGCGCATCACCGCCCAGCTCATCGACGCGATGACCGGCGCGCATCTGTGGGCCGACCGCTTCGACGGCCCGCTCTCCGACGTGTTCGAGCTCGAAGACCGGGTGGCCGTCGCCGTCGCCGGGATCATCGAGCCGACGCTGGAGGTCGCCGAGATCCACCGTTCGATGGCGCGGCGCACGACCGATTTGACGACCTACGACCTCTACCTTCGCGCGCTCTCGCTGGTATGGGGATGGAACAGGGACGGCGTCCTCGCCGGGATCGACATCCTGGGCCGGGCGATCGACCGCGATGCGCAATATGCGCCGGTGCGGGCGCTCGCCGCGGCGGCGCACACCAACCTCCACGTCAACGACTGGACTGACGATCCGGCGGGGACGCGTGCGACGGCGGTCGATCACGCGCGGACGGCGCTCGCCTGCGACGACGACGACCCCAACGTTCTCGGCTTCGTCGCGCGGACGCTGGGGTATTTCGGCGAGGATATCGGCGCCGCGATCGCCCTGATCGACCGCGCGCTGACGCTCAACCCCAGCTTTGCGCGCGGCTGGGTGACGCGCGGCTGGCTGCGCCTATGGGCGGGCCAGCCCGAGCCGGCGATCGAGGATTTCGAGACCTCGCTCAGGCTCAGCCCGCATGTCCGCGCCGCCGACCGGCTGATGGGGCTGGGGGTCGCGTATTTCTTCGCCCGCCGGCTCGACGAGGCCGAGGCGATGCTGCTGCGGTCGTTGCAGGGCTATCCGAAGTGGCCGCCGTGCTACCGCTTTCTGGCGGCCTCCTACGCCCATCGCGGCAGGCTCGACGACGCCCGCCGCACGATCGAGACGCTGAAGACCCTGACCGAAATCCTCGTCCCGCCGGCAACGCATTGGCGCCGCGCCGAAGACCGCGACTACTACCTGACCGGCCTGCGCCTCGCGATCGGCGAGGAGTGCTGAGGACCGTTTTGTGAATGCGCGTACTGCCGCTAGGCGCAAAAGGCCGAAATTCGATATTAATGAGCGGAGTTTTGCCTCATGACCGAGGAGCCGTCAGGGGATGGGTGAGAGCCGGGCTTTTGCATTCGGTCCGTTCATCCTCGCCCCCGAGCGGCGCGAGCTGCGCGATGGGTCGGGCACGGTCGACATCGGCTCGCGCGCGCTCGACATCCTGACAACCCTGGTTACGCGATATCCCACGATCGTCACCAAGGGCGAGCTGATGCGTGCGGTCTGGCCCGACCGCACCGTCGAACACAATAACCTCACCGTCCACATGGCGGCGTTGCGCCGCGTATTGGGCGACGGCCGGGACGGCGCGCGCTTTGTCCAGACCCTGCATGGCCGAGGCTACTGCTTTGTGGCGCCCGTCACCGACACCGGGCCGGAGCCGGTGACGGTTCCCGCCTTGCCGGCGTTGCCGGATAAACCGTCGATCGCGGTGCTGCCGTTCCAGGGCATGAGCGGCGGTGTGGAACAGGAATATTTCGCGGACGGCGTGGTCGAGGAGATTACCACGGCGCTTTCCCGCATCCGCTGGCTTTTCGTCATCGCCCGCAATTCGAGCTTCACCTACAAGGGCCAGGCGGTCGACATCCGGCGGGTCGGCCGCGAATTGGGGGTGCGCTACGTGCTCGAAGGGTCGGTGCGCGCCGGCGGCGACCGCGTGCGCATCACCGCGCAGCTTATCGAGGCCGAAACCGGCAGCCACCTCTGGGCCGACCATTTCGACGGGGCGCTCGAGGACATCTTCGAGCTGCCGGACCGGGTGGCGATCAGCGTCGCCGGGGTCATCGAACCGGCCTTGGAGGCGGCGGAGGTAAGCCGCGCGGCGCAGCGCCCGACCCATGACCTGACCGCCTACGACCTCTATCTGCGGGCGGCGGCGCTCCATCGCAGCTTTACCCGCGAGGGGATTTACGGGGCGCTCACCCTGCTCAACCAGGCGATCGTGCGCGATCCCGATTACGGCCCGGCTCTCGTGCGCGCCGCGATCTGTCACGAACGATTGCGCCACGACGGCTGGAGCGCCGATCCGGAAGCGGACCAGCGGCAGGCCATCGAGCTGGCGCGCCGCGCGGTGCGGGTGAGCCCGGAAGACCCGGGCGTGCTGTCCGACGCGGCCTTTGTCCTGTCGTTTTCCGCGGATGAGGATATGGCCGGCATCTTACAGATGATCGACCGCGCGCTGGCGCTCAACCCCGGCTTTGCCCGAGGGTGGTACACCAGCGCGATCATCTTCGCGCGCGCAGGCTATCCCGACGAATCGATCGAGCGCGCGAATCGGGCGTTGCGGCTGAGCCCGCGCGAACGGTCGGGCCCGTTCCTGATCGCACTGGGCTACGCACATTTCATCAAGCGCGATTTCGCGGCCGCGATCGCGGATTTGACCGCGCTTATTCACGAATATCCCAACTTTATCGAGGGTTACCGGCAGCTCGCGGCATGCTACGCGCATCATGGCCAGCTCGCGCAGGCGCGCGCGACCATCGAGAGGCTGCGATCGATGACATCGGCGATCCTGCCGCCGCATGTCGCGACGGTCCGGCGCGCCGAAGACCGCGAGCTTTATCTTTCGGGTTTACGGCTGGCGATGGGCGAATCGGAATCCCGCGAAGAGGCCACGGCGATATCGGGTGACGCGTAAAACCCAGATCACTTCTCCGTCAAAGCGCGCCGATTAGCGATTTTTAGCAAAGCTGTCGGGTCTTTTGTTATTAAATAAAGCGTTTCTTGGGGAACACAGCCGCAGATTTTCTTGCGGTCAGCGGCCGGCAGTTTGCGGGCTGGGGGAGATTTGTCGTGCCTGTTACTTTAAGCAACCTGACCGCGCTGAGCGGGATTGCCGGGTTCGATCTGGGCACGCTGTTCAACAACGGCAGCCTCAGCGTCCCCGACTCGCAGTTCAACGGGTCCGTCGTCATCGCGGGCAACGTGATCGCGAAAGCGGTCATCACCGCGGGAGTCGACCCGGCCCAGAACGGCATCCCGCTGTTCGAAGCGCTGGCCGGCGCGCAATACGACAACCTGTCGTCGCAATCGCTGATCCAGCTCCTGCTGGTCTATGCGCGCCAGGCCGGGACGGGCACCGCCGTGCCGCAGGATGTCGGCGCCGCGATCGCCAATCTCGCGCCGGGCACGCTGACCGCCGCCCAGGCAGTATCCTACGTGGTGCAGGCCGCCAACGAGGTGGCGATCCAAAGTACCCAGTTCGGCGTCACCTCCACCGTCAACGCGAACACGACGGGCACACTGCTCGGCACGGTCCTCGCGCAGCTTCAGGGGGTTTTGGGGTCGGACCCGATCGCGGCCGGGGTTCAGGACCTGGTCGGGCTACCGGGCGGGCTCGGCACCACCCAGTTCAACATGCTCGCGGCGCTCGGCGTAGCGCATGCCGCCTCGATCGCAGCAGGGTTCGAAGGGCTTCTCGGCACCAACGCGCAACCGCTGACGATCGGCGATCTGACCCTCGCCTCGCCGAGCGCCGGCACCGACATCGCGAACGCGATCTTTGCCGAATACGGCTCCAGCTCGATCGGTTTCTCCGTGGGCGCCGCGCTCATCCAGGCGCTCGCCCCGCAAAACAGCGTCGATCCCGTGCCGGCGCTCGTCTACTTCACCTATCAGCTCGGCTCGCTGACCGGCGGCATTTCGACGGTCGTCGAGACCGCGTTGTCGGCGTTCATCACCAACGCGCTCGTCAGCGGCACGATGGCCGCGACCGACATCACCAACGCGACGATCGCGATCGCCAGCGGCACCACCACGACCGCACAGTCGGTGCTGATCGGCGAGGTGTTCGCGGATCTCCTCAACAAAACGACCGTATCGAACGCGGTCCTCAACGCGGTCAACGCCTCGTCAAATCCGCAGCCGGCAGTGATCGCCGCGATCAACGGCACCACGCTGACCTACAACCAGGGGCTCGGGCTGCTCGTCGGGGTCGCGATCGCCATTAGCAATAACGGCTCCGTCTCGAACGAGATCGGCTCCGAAATCTCAACGCTCGTCACGGGCGGGCACATAACGCAGGCCCAGGTCGTGAACCTGCTGGCGGCCAACCAAGCCGACGGGCTCACCAGCAGCTATATGACGAGCTCGGGCCTGACCTTCGCGCAGATCGGCGCCGACCTCGCCACCGAGATCCAGGCGTCGCAGATCACGGCGACGCAGGCGCTGGCCTTTCTGGGCTCGTTTTACTCGTTCTCCGGCGCGACGGCCGCGCTTCAGGACGCGACGATCACCCTGGCCACGTCGCTGGTCAACGGCGGCCAGATCACCGCGGCGGCGGCGTTTGACGCGATCCATACGACCGACCCCGTTACCATCTTGGGCATCCTGGCGACGACGAGCGGGACGATCGCCGGCGCCATCGCCAACTACCAGTACCTCCTCGACAACAGCTACATCGACGCCTCCGACGCGCGCAGCACGGTCACGACGGCGCAATCGAACGGCACCCTCTCACCGGTTTACAACAGCGCGCTGCCGGCGGGTTTGGCGGCGGCGTCCGCGATGACGAACACGGACGCGCCGTCAGGCAGTACGCTGAGCTTCGCCGCGCTGCCGTCCGGTGTCAGCCCCGGACTTCTCGTCGTCGACCTGACCCGGTCGGGCGCGATCGCCGACGACGTCACGGTCGCGTCGATCTCCGGAAACACGGTGACCCTGTCTGGCAACGTCGCCTCGGATGTCGCCAGCGGCGATACGATCGCCTTCTACAACCAGGGGATCGCGCTGGCGATCGAGCTGCTCACGGTGACACCGGCGGGGCTGCTCGACAACACGACCCCCAACGATCAGATCTTCACCTACATCAACAACGGCAATATCGGCATAAACGAGGCGCTAAGCGTCATCGTCAACGCGGTCGCCGCCAGCGGCGGAACAGTCACCCAGCAGATCGCCGAACTTGCCCTGGTCGCCGGCAACTCGACGCTCCAACAGGGCACCTTCGACAATATCCCGAACACCGGGTTGATGGCCGCGGCGGCGCAGGAGATCCTGACGCTGTACGACGGGGCGTCGCTAACTGCGTCGCAGCTCGCCGCGGGTTTCGCGCTGGCGATCGAGAACGAAGGCGGAAACCTCGTCAACCACCAGTTCACCATCAAGGTGCTGACCGACATCGCCAGCTTGACCGATCAAAACAGCCAAAGCGCGTTACCGCTCGTCGCGGCCGCGATTGGCGACCTGATCGCCACGACCGGCGGCACCACCGCGTCACAGCCGCTATTTCCCAGCATCGCCGCTTCCTACATCGTCGGCGGTGGCGCGGTCGCGAGCAGCAACGCCGCGGTGTCACTGTTGATCGCGGTCGCCGGACAAGCCGAGAATGCCGATTTTACCGCCTTTGCCGGCCAATACATCGCCAACGGCGTCAGCCTGGAGCAGTTCAACGACTATTTCGCGACAACCCTTTCCGACGCCGTCACGGCCGGTACGATCGACACCGTCGACGCGGCACTGCTGCTCGGCGCCGTCGCAGCCCAGGCGACCGACATTCAATCCGTCTCACAAACATCCGACTACATCACCCAGCTCGCCGGCTACGCGGGGAATTCGAGTGTCATCCCGGCATTCGGAGACGCGATAGCGGGCGGGTATGACGCCTACATAGCCATCGAGGCGCTGGCGCTCATCGGCGGCGGGGCGCCCGGCATTCAAGCAGACGCGCAAAACGAGATCATCTCGATCTTGCGGTCCGGCGCGAACAGCGTCTCGGGCGACACCGCGATCCGGTTCCTGGCGACGATGTCGCAGCTCGTCTCCTCGTCGCCGATGTCTTCCACCCTCAGCGCGAATGTCCTCACCGGGATCGCCGGCGACATCGCCGCGATCATCCACAACAATTTCGCGACAGTGACGAGCGCCGTCACCGATATCGGCGATTATGTCGGATCGGTGCTGAATACGGCGCCGAACGTCGCCGCCAACGCGATCACGCTTCTCGAATACCTGGCGACCAACGACACCAGCTATTCGGGCGGGACGGTTGCCAATCTCGAACAGCTCGCAGCGGGCGCGGCGGCGGGTACGCTGTCGGTCCAGTCGGAGATCGCGCTGATCCTCGGGGCGAGAGAGATCGGCCTGTCCACCGCGGTCACCACGCTCGACAGTCTGCAAGCTACCGTCGGCAGCGGGACGCCGCTCTTCACAATCATCGCTAATGAACTGGCCTTGATCGACACCACCGGGGTCGCGCTCGCGGCGACCGCGGCCATGGGCACGCCCACCCAGGCGCTAAACACCCAGGCGGTCGCGATCTCGCAGCTTGGCGACAATCTCGTCGTGTCGGAGGCGACGGACGCCGGGACCAGCTCGGGCACTACGCTCAGGTTTGCGACGGCTCCCGCCGGCGTCGCGGCGGGGCTGCTGGTCGTCGACCTGTCCACTCCCTCCGCCATCCCCGTGGGGACGACGGTTGCCTCGACGAGCGGGGCCACGGTAACGCTGTCGGCCAGCGTCGCGTCGGCCGTCACCAACGGCGACAACATCGCGTTCTACAGAACGCCGGTGGATTCGGCCGCGACGAGCGCCGCGACCACCATGGGCGGCGATGTCCTCACCTTCGCGTCGGTTCCCGGCGACGTCCTCCAGGGGATGGTGGTTGTCGACCTGACCAATCCGGCCGCCTTCCCGGCCGGCACGACGATCGCGGCGGTCGGAACCGGCACCTTGACGCTCTCGGGCAATGTCGCCGCGACGGTGGGGAGCGGCGACACGATCGCCTTTTACCAGCCGGGCGAGGTCGACGTACTCAACGCGCTGCTGGGCAACGTCGCCGGCAGTTCCGTCACCGCCGTGAACGCGATAACGCTGCTGCTCGATCTTGCCGCGATCGGTGCCGCGAATACGACGAACCCGGCGCTGGCCGATGCGACCAATGCGCTGGTCAGCCTCGCCACCAGTGGCGCGGGCGGCGTCAGCGTCGCCGTGCTGGTGTCGGATGTTTCGGCGGCGCTGTTCGGCGGCACCCTCACCAGCACCGCGGGGCTCGGCATCCTGGCGGCGCTCGCGGGGGCGAGCGGCACCGCCGAAAGCTATGTCCAATCGGCGTATGCCCAAGGACTGGTCACCGGCTACTTCACGATTGCCCAGATCGATAGTGCGGTAACCGCCGGCACGGTCCAGCCGCTTGATGCGATCGCGGCGCTGAGTCAGGCCGCGGGCATGACGGCAACGTTCAACAACCCGGTGGTGACGGTCACCAACATCGCCACCGAGATCGTCAAGATTCTGCAAGCCGACCCGGGCCTCGACACCAATGCGGTGCTGGCGCTGCTGACCGCGGCGTCGCCCACCCCGAGCCTGCTCGAACTTGTCACCGATGACTTCAACCCCACCATCATCACCTCGGGCTACAGCGCGATCAACACGATCGTCACCGCCATCCCGTCTCTCGGCCAGGGGTTCTTCTCGGCGATCCTCGGCCTCACGAGCGAATTCTCGACCGACTCCGGGATAGTCACACCGGCCGAAGCCGAGCTTTTCGGGGTGAATGGGCTGGTGGCGACCGGGGCCGTGGGCGCCTCGTCGGCGCTCACCGCCATCGTCGCATTCCCGCAGTCGCAGCAGCTTCCCCTCCTGGTGGCGCTGGCGGGGGTGCCGAGCGCCCAGTCTTCGGTGACCTCGTACATCAACCAGATCGTCGACAACCCCGGCAACACCGACCCGTTCATCACCGTCGACACGACGATCGCGGCCTTCGCCACGGCCTATGGCGGCGCGAGCGGGCTGACCACCTTCTACGAGCAACTGCTGACGCAGCTTGGTCAAAACGGCACCGGCGCGACGGCGTTCGTCAACGACTTGGAGAACAGCAACGCCACCGGCTCGCAGCAGCTCGGCGTTCTGGTCAATCTGCTCGGGGCGTATCAGGTACCCGCGATCGAGGGCGACGCCAACTCCCAGGCGATCGTCAACACCTTCGTCACCCGCGTCGACACGCTGCTGACTGCCCAGGCCGGGTCGCCGGCGGCATTGGCGTCGGCCCTGGCCACGCTCCTCAACGACGGCATCTTCACCGGCACACAGGTGATCCAGACCGTCGCCGATTTTTACAGCCCGTCCGCGCCGCAGGCATTTCTTGGCGTCGTCGCGGCTCTGCCCGGGGCCGGCATCAGCGCGGCAACGATCGCGAGCGGCATCGTCAGCGCCGTCGCCGCCAATGCCGTCCCCGTCGGGCTCGGGGTCGACTTGATGCTCGTCATCGCCACGCAGACAACCCCGGCGCTGCGGAACGCGGCTGCCTCGGCGTTTGGGAACGCGTTGGCCAACAGCTCCGCAATCGCCGTCAACGCGGCAAACAATATCGGCGCGGCGCTATCCGTAAATGTGGTCACGCCCAGCCAGGTCGTCACCTTTATGACGCAGGTGCTGCTGACGACGCCCTCGACCCTGTCGTTCGTCACCAGCGAGATCGGCACGATGGTGTCGAGCTATGGGCTCTCGGGGCTCCAGGTGATCACCGGAATGGCGCTGGCGCTGGCGCCGAACGCGCTGGTGGCGTCGGGCGCGACGAACGCGGCGACCGCGTCCGGCGCCACCCTCGATTTTGCCTCGGTACCCGCGGGCGTCGCCCAGGCGCTGACCGCTGTCGATCTCGACAACCCCGGCGCCATCCCGTTCGGCGACGAGGTCACCGGGGTTACCGGCACCACCGTCACGCTATCGCTGAGCGTCGATTCGGCCGTCGCGAACGGCGACACCATCGCCTTCTATAACAACATCACCGAGGACGACACGATCTGGGGCCAGATCGCCGTGCTCGGCGCCGCGATCGCCACGCTAAGCGCGTCGTATGGCTTTTCGGCGCTTCAGGAATCGACCGCGATCCTCGCCGCCGCGGGCTCCAGCACCGCCGACCTCAATCCCGATTACGGCATCTCCCTGCTCGCCGCCTTCGCGGGGCAGAACAACAGCGCGACAAACCTGGAGGCGGCGGGCGAGGCGGTCGCCGCGCTCGTCATCGCCGGCACGGTCTCGCCGTTTGTGGCGGCCGCCGACCTCTACAACGCCTATACGGTAATGAGCGTCGTCACCCCGGCGCAGCTCGTGAATGTCGCCGTGGGCCTCTTGTCCGGCGGCTCCGCGGCGACCGCCGCGCAGCTCGTCGAGGATTTGCGGAACCAAAACCAGGAGCCGATGGCGTCGATCGTGACCGCGTTCAACGCGGCGATCGGCACCGGGCCGAACACGGTCACCGCGCTGGGGATCGTCGATGTCGCCGCGTTGCTGGTCGCGGATGGCGGCGCGCTGGCGGACGCGGCAGCGCTGGTCGCGCCGCTCCTCGCCGGCAATGTGCTGACCGGCCAAGCGATCGTCGCCGAGGCCGCGACGCTGATCGGGGCGGGCCTGTCGGTCGGTAATTTCATGTCGCTGTTCAGCGCGGTCGCCGCGACGACCGGCTCCCTCACCGCCGAGCAGATTTCGATGGGCGTCGGCCTCGGCGCCGTCATCGCCAACAATCAGGTGAGCTTTACGACCGCGGCCGCCGACCTCGAATTGGCGATCAACGGCAGCGTGGGCATTCCATCCGTCATCACGCTCGACCAGGGGCTGGCGATCCTGGTCGGTGTCGGCGCCGGTTCGTCGGCATTCGCGGTGGGCCAGACGATCGCGGCGCTGGTCGCGGGCAGTGCGACCGACACGCAAACCGCGGTCAGCGACATCGAAACGGCGCTACCCGGCACCCTGACCGCCGCCCAGGCCCTGACCGTGCTGACCGGCATGGTGAGTGCCGGCGGGCAGAGTGCGGCGGGCGCCGCCGTCGCGACGCTCTACCAGGCAGGGAAGATCGCGGAGACCGACCTCGACACGCTGACCGGCTCGGCGATCACCGGCACCGTGCCGCAGACCGCCGCCGCCTTTCTTCTCGCCTCCGTCTTCCCGGTGGCGACGGCCGGCGCTCAACTGGACCTGATCAACCAGCTCGCCGGCCTGATCACCCGCGGCAACTTCCCGCTTACATTCAACGGCGAGATCGTCACCGGTCAGGGCGAGATCCAGGGGAACGGTCCCGACGGCGTCACCCAGGCGATGCTGGGCGATCCGGTCTCGGGCCCCGGCATTCCCGGCGGCGCGACGATCGGCACCGTCTTCTCGGGCGGCGCCTTCATCCTCGCCGACGGCGTCACCGGATCGCAGACCAATTTCAGCGGCACTTTCACCGTCACCGACAACGCCGTCGCGGTCGAAGCGCAGATCGTCGCCGCGCTGCCGCCGAGCACGCAGCTCACCAATTTGATCCAGGTGCTCGTCGGCCTGGGCACAGCCGCAAGTCCTGCGGCTCTCGGGGAGACGCTGTTCTCGGTCATCGAGAGCGGCGCGGTGACGCCCGCCGCCGTCGTGGCGGCGATCCAGGCTACCGGCGCGCTCGGAGGCGGCGTCTATAGCCTGACGCCGATCTTCGCGCTCGGCAGCCTCGCGCAGATGGCGCAAATCGCCCCCTCGGGGACCTATGCGGTCGATCCGGCGCTGATCCAGACCGATGTCTACAACGCCATCGTCCAGATGTACCCGCCGAGCGCCAACGGCCCGGTCCTGACCGCGGCCCAATTCGTCGCGCAAGGGTTCGGCGCGCTGATCCAGCAGAGCGAGCTCTTCAAGGAAATCTTCCTGCCGGTGCTCGTGCAGCTCGCGGTGCGCGACCCGAACGAGTACCTGACCGCGTCCGGCGGCGAATTCAACGCGATGCTCGGCGCCGGCGCGATCACGGTGAGCGAGCTCATCGCGGCGATGACGGTCGGCGGCGTCACCGGCGGGGCGGCGCTTACCGTGCTCGCCGGGGCGATCGACATCACCGGGGCGGGCGTGCTCATCAACCAGAACGCCAGCGTCGAGAACCTGCTGCTCTCAGCGTTCGAAAGCTTCGTCAACGTGGCGACTCCCGCCGCGGTGCTGCAGTCCTACGCCACCGCGCTGCAGAATGCGGTGGGGCTGCCCGCCGAGCAGGCCGTCGGCGGCTTGGCGCTGCTGTTCGCCGCTGCAACGGCGTCGGAAAGCGGCAGCACGGGCATCGGCGCCTTTATCGGTTCCGGGTTTCTGACACCCGTCGGAACCGCCGTCGCCCCCTCTATCGCGGGCCTCGTCAGTGGTGGACAGATCACCGAGGCCAACGCCTATACCGTCATCGGCCAGACCTACCAGGCGACCGGGTTCAACGCCACCTCCCTGCCGGCGCTGTTCGGGCTGGTCGGGTACACGCTCAACGACACCCCCGCTGCATTCGCCACCGCCGTCGCCGCCGGGTCCTACGGCTCGTTCGACGCGACGGTCGATATTCTCGTTCGGCTTACCGGCATCGATGGGCAGTACACCGGGGCCTTGCAGCCGCCGCCGTTCGATTCCAGCAACAACGGTGTCCGGGTTTTCCCCTTTCTCGGGCTGGCGGTCGGCGCGCAGCTCATTCATATGGCCGGCGCGCTGGACAGCATGCTGCCCGCGATCCTGGCCGACATCGCGGCGATCCCGTTCACCCCGGGCAACCTCATCGTCGCCGGCACCGATGCTGGCGTCTCCGACGACAACAAGTTTCTCGTTCTGCTCGGCATGGCCGGCGCCGGATCGGCGGCCGAGCAGGTCGCGGTCGGGGCGGCGTTCGGCAATTTCCTAAATTCGGGAGCGCTGCCGGACGTCACCCTTACGCGGGGTATGATCACCTACGACCAGTGGGCCCTGCTGCTCGCCGGCGCGGTGACGACGGCCGATGCAGGCACGCTGACGGAGATCGCGCAGCTTCTCGTGGCGTTGATGGCGCCGGTGCCCAATTCGCAGGTGCGGGATCAAGATTTTTCGTCACTGAACCTGCCGTTGCCGTTGGGCGCCCTCGGGGCCGGGCAACTGGCCGGCGACATCGACACGGCCGTCAGGCAGGGGGCCCTCGGCGCCGCCGGCGCAGTAGCGGCGCTCGAGGTCGCCGCCGCCGCGTCTTCGACCGAGGCTCCGTCGGTGGGCACCAACTCCGCGGCCTTCTCGACGTTCAGCACGATGGCCGCCGAAGTGGTGGCGCTGGTCAATGAAGGGCGGATCGACGCCGCCGGGGCGATCGCCGCGCTCGCGGCCCGGGCGGGAAATGGCCCGGCCACTTTCCAGGCGGCGGCCGGCGGGATCATCGGGGCGCTGGAGGCGGCGGGGGCCGCGAGCGACGGCGCGATCCAAACCGCGATCGACACGGCGATCGGAGGCGGGAGCCTGACCGTGGCGCAGGCGGTGATTATCGACGGCGCCGCGGCGATGGCCGGATCGACGACCCTCGCGGCGACCCTGGGCGCCGACATCGGCGCGATGATCGCCGCCGGCGGGATCGACATCGCCGACGCGGTCAGTGCGATCGGGGCAGGCGCCTCGACCTACGCGTTCGGCGATTCCTTTCTTGGCGTCAACAGCGATCTCATCAACGAGGTCGTGGTGCTGCTCGGCGTCGCCGGCAACACCGGCGTCGCCGGGCTGCAACTGGCGGTCGGCCAGGAGATCGGCGCGTTGGTCAATCAGAACATCGTCCGCCTGGCGGAAGCAATAACGGCGATCGGCAACGCGGCCGGCACTCTGACGGCGGCGCAGTCGATCCAGGTATTGATCGGCCTCGCCCAATCCGCCGGGTCCACGGTGCCGGTGGGCGCGATCCAGACCGAGGTCGCGGTCGGCGGCGAGTTCGATACGCTGATCGGGGCGCGCGCGTTGACCACACCCGTGGTCATTTCCGGTCTCGACCAGGCGATCCGGGCGGGGACGCTCTCGGCTCCGGTCGGGTTCGGCGTGCTCGTCGCGATGGCGGCCCAGAGCGGGTCATTGACGACGGCGGTGAGCACGGAAATCGCCTCGCTGATCAATGGCGGCGTCGTGACCGCCGATCAGGCGCTGGCGACGCTGTTCGGCACGGCAGGGTTCGCGGACTTTATCGGCGTCCCCGACGCGACCGACGCGACGATCGCACAGATCGTCACCGCCCTCGAAAGCCAGACGTCGATCACCCCGGCCGAGGTGGGTCAAGACATGACCGCCGCCGCGACCGGCGGCTCGATCGCGCCGGACCACGCGGTCAACATCCTGCTGGCGTTGTCGGCGGCCGCGCCGTCCCAAGGCGCCAGTCAAAGCGCGTTGGATGCGCTGGCTGGACTATTGTCGAACGGCATCGGCGCGTCGGCGCTGACTCCCGGGATCCTCGGCGAGCTGAACGCCGGCACACTCACGATGGGGACCGCGATCTCGACCCTGGTCGGGATCGCCGCGTCCGTGGATGCGACATTCCCCGCCGTCGACGTGGTGGTCGGCGGGACGATGGGCGCGTTCGTCGGCCCGAACCTGTCGCCCGCGCAACTGGCAAGCGATCTCCAGGCGGCCGTCACCGGAGGGGCGCTGACCACCGCCGTCGAGGCGCCGCTGCTCGCCCAGGCCGCGACGACGCTCATTTTCACGGTCAACGGTCTTGCGTCCAACGCCGCCTTGCCCCAGGCGCTCGTCCAACTCGCCGAGAACGGCTCGCCGACCGCGGCGCAGATTTTCGCCGACATCGAGGCCCTCGCCGCGGCCCACGGCGGCAATTACGACACCCCGAGCGGCATCATGACGGGCTTTGGCGTGCTGATCGGCGAGATGGCGATCGGCGCCACCGCGCCCCTGCAAACAGCCGTCGCCGCGGAGCTCGCCAGCCTCGTCTCACGCAACCTGATCACCAACGCGCAGGCGGGAAACTATATCGGCATCGTGGCGGCGAACGGGCTTTCGGCAGATGCCGCGGTCCTGCTCTACGCAACCGGGGTCGCCTCGCCGCTCGTCGCCGGTGCGGGCATCGCCGGGCTCGTCAACGAGGGTGGCATTTCGCTCACTCAGGCGCTGAGCGAGATCGCGGCGACGGTGCCCGGCACGCTGTCGGTCGACGGCGAGATCAAGATCATCGCGGGAATAGCCAACGGCCTGACCGCGACGGGCAGTCTCAACACGCTGTCGTCGGCGCTCGTCCAACTGATCGAAAACCATACCGCGACCGCGACGCAGGTTTTCAGTGACATCACTACCGTCGCGCAGCTCGCCGGCTCGTATACGCCGGCGCTCGGAACCCTCCTCGTCGGGATCGCCGGCACGTCGGACGCGACGTTGCAGGCTGCGGTGTCGAGCCAAATCGCGACGCTGATCAGCGCCGGCACGCTGACAGCCACGGGCGTCGTCGCCGATATCGGCGCCGCCACGGCGGCCGGCCAGATCACGGTCGCGGAAGCCAATACGCTGTTGATCCCGCTGCTCCCGAGCGCGGGACCGGCGCTGCAGGCGGCGATCGGCGCGCAGGCCGGCGGGACGCAAATCGCCGCGTTCATCGCCGCGCAGGCCGCGGGCACGATCACGGCCGCCCAGCTGGTCGGCGTGCTCACCGGCATGGCGACCGACGCCTATACCGCGCCCAACGGAGGAACCGCCGCGGCGGCGAGCTTTATCGGCCTCTATGCCCTCGCCAACGGAAGCGGCTTCCTGGCTTCGGTGACGACCGGCCTCGGCCTCGTCGGCAGCCTCAGCGCCGGACCGACCGTCCTCAGCGATTTTCTGTCGGTTCTTGGTTCGAGTCCGGCCAATGCGGCGGCTCAATTTTACGACAAGATCTTTGGGTCTTCCTTACGGTTTAATTTTAGTGACCAATTTGCCCTTGGTTTTACCTATAACGACGCGAATTTCGTCAGCGAGAGCAACGCGGTCGCCGCCAATTTGGCTCAGGCGCTCGGCGGGTTTAGCAGCAACACCGCACAGATACAATTCGAGACCGCGGTAGCCGCTTCCGCGCTTCCCCTATCCGACATCGCGAAGACGCTGAACTCTCTAGCCGCGACCGGAGCGTTAGGGTCCGCGGTCGAGGTGGCGTCGTTGGTCACGAAAGGAACCCTCAGCGCCGGCGCGGCGATGTCCGCGATCGACGCGGCGGCGCCCTTCGTCCCGGGCTCGCGCCTCGTCTATTTCCTCGCGGCGCTGTCGACGGCGCCGGCGCTGCAAACGGCAGCGGCACAGGAGATCGCCAATTTCGTTCACAAAGGCGTCGTGAGCGGCGCCGCGGTGGTATCCGATATCGCCGCGATCGCCGACGCCGCGCCGGGCGACGACAGTGTCATGGTGGCGATCTCAACCCCGGCCGCGGTCAACCTGCTGCTGGCAGTTTACGGCGACAGCCAGGACGCGACGTTGCGGGCGGCGGTGCTTCCGCAGCTCGTCGCGCTCTTCGCCAACCCGCCATCCGACATCACCCAAACAACGATCATCACCGCCATCGGCACCGCGGTGACGAACAATCAAATGACCGCCGCGACGGCGCTGCATCTCTTGATCCAGATGGACGGCGCCGGCGCCCCGGGAGCCGCCGGCGCGGCAAGTGCGGCGATCGGAGGGCTGGTCGCCGGTTACGTCGGCGCCAATTATTCCGACTTCACCTCTCAGCTTTTCACGGATGCCGCCACTGTCACCGCGCCGGCCGGATTGACCGGCCTCGGCTGGCTGCTTGGCGACGTCACCATACCTGTCAGCGGCTTCGCCACCGCGATCGGGAACATCACCGCCGCCGATCAGGCCGGCACCATTACCGGCGCCCAGGAAGCCGCGATGCTTCTCGGGGTCTTCCCGGACATCCTGACGCTGTACAGCAACATCGCCGGGCCGCTGTCGACCGCGGTGCCGGCCGCCACCACCGGCCAAGCGCGGCTCCAACTCATCAACACGTGGATCAGCACCGTTCAGGCGGCGAACGGCGCCGCCGGATCGATCATCACCGACATTGTCAATTTGGTCACGAGCGGAGCGGTCACGCCGCAGACGCTGATTGCCGACATCACGGCGGCGGGGACAGCCGGTTTCCGTCTCTCCGGCGCCGTGACGCCCTACCAGCAGATCGAGCTGTTGGTCGGGCTGGCGAATGCCGATCCCGCTGCGCTGGGCGCGGTGACGGCTGCGCTGGTAGGGCAGACCAACTCGTTTTCCACCGGCGCGTACCCGGAAATCGTCGCCGACCTGCTCAAGATGGCGGGCGGCACGATGACATTCGATAACGCCATCCTCGATGTCGAAGAATATGCCATCACCCACAACGCCGACATCGATCCGGCCCTGAACGAGTTGGTGACGATCGCGAATGAGGCGACGCCCGGCGGCAGCGACATTCCGACGACGGTGCCGTACACCACGGGCGGCAGCGTCGGGCTGACCCAGGCAAGTCCGTCGCTGCTCGGCAATGTGGACACGGCACAGGCCTTGGACGTCATAAACGGGCGCTTTGACGATGGCGCCGTTGCCGAAGACATCGCGATTCAGGTCGTCGAGGGCGCCGCCGGCTTGCTGCCGAACGCGCCGTCGCTGTCGGGCGGCGCAGGCGAGTTCGACGGGTTCCAACAGGCCGCGTTCTACAACGATGTCGTGGGCTTGGCGTTCGACCTCCGGCTGTCGCTGCCGCAGCAAGGCGCGGCCAACATCGGCCTGACTGCCTTGCTGGATCAGGTGCCGCTGGAGAGGACCCAATTACCGAATTCATACAACCTGACCTGGACGCAGGAGGGTGGCAGAAACAGCGGTCAACAGGTCCAGTCCAACGTGACGCTGACCGGCGGATTTTTTGCCGACGAGCGGATGGCCACGGAGATCCATGGGCTCACCGCGGCATCCGGAAGCGCCGCCGCGTCGAATACCCAACTCGTCGTCGACGATCTGGCGGAGGACCTCACCGACGGCTACGCGGAAACCGGCATCATCAACATGCTGGCCTCCAACCAGTTCCTGGACGGTCCGCAAGACGCCATTTCCGCGCTCAACGACCTGTTGGCGCCGGTGATGGCCAACGAGAGCGCCGCGGCCGCTGAGTGGACGCAGGCTGTCAGCTATGCCTGGCTCGCGATGAAATCGGTGGAGTACATCGAAAGCAATTACCAAGTCGTCACCAATGCCGACGGCAGCCACACAATCAGCGTTCCGACAAGCGACGTTCCGGATCTCTACGAGGATCTGATCGACGAGCACAGCGAAATCAACGGCGGGCTGGCGCTTAACCCAAACCAGACCCTGGTTCTGACCGGTCTGGGCGCTCTGGCGGCGATCCAGGGTGACGATATCGTCTCGACGGCCGATTTGGAGGTCGGCTCCCGCCTCACCCAGACGATCTACGACAACAACGCGAACGTCAGCGACACCGGCAACATCGCAACCGACTCGAACAGCGACATGACCGCGCTGGAAGCGACGATGACAGCGTACCTTCACGGTTTTGCCCTGGTCGGCACGCCCCAGACCGGCGATGCGGCAAACGGCTTTCAGGGCGCCTCGTCCAGCTTTCCCGGAATCATCCAGGGCATCCAACAGAGCGACGGCAAGGACGTACAGGCCTATGTCGACCTGGGCGCTCGCATCGCCGTTCAGGGCGTTCCCGGCCTTTCCCTCGTCAATACCATTCTGAATCTGGCGTTGGAGGAAGACGAGGTCACTCCCATCCCGAATCTGCAAAATTACCTGCTGACATCCGCGCTGGGCGAAGCGGGCGGCGCCGCCTCGACCGCGCTCGGCGTCATCGGGGGGATCGGTTCCGTCGGGACCCTGCTCTTCGGGCTCGATGCCGTGGACAACGCGCTGGGGATCAACGACCAGCAAAAGGACGGGCTGGAAGGCGCGTTCGGTCTCCTCAGCGAAACCGGCAATCTCCTCGGCAACATCCTGGTCGGTGAAGTGGCGACGATCGGTTCGGCCGCGATCAGCGCCGCGACCGATCTCGGCGACGCCTTCGCGGACATGGGCAGCGGCAATACCAGCGACTTGGTCTCAAATGCCGAAGCCGTCGCCACCTTTTACTTCGAGGTCAGCACATTCGGGTTCAGCCCCGAGCAGCTGGGCGCAGTAGGCGGCGCGTTCGGCAGTGCCCTCGTCGATTTGTTCAGCGGCAACACGAGCAATCTCGCGGCCGACGGCAAGGCCCTCGGAGCCGCCGTGTTGAAGGCGCTGACCGGCAATCTCCTGATCGGGTCGGCGACGGCCACCGTCGAGCAGGCGATCGCCAACATCAATCAGGATTGGAACGAATTCCTGATCGGGATCGGCTACGATTCGCCGCCGCCCCCGCCGCCACCCCCACCACCGCCGACGATCACACTGGCCGACGGGACCACGGTGCCGCTGATCAACGATACCGCCGGAGACGGGGGAAAGGCCTATCAGGACCCGAACTCGACCAGCAATTACGGGCAGTTCTATCACGGCACGGTGACGGACGGTTATATCGCCGACGCCAACGTGTTCGTCGATCCAACGGGGACGGGAATCTTCCAGCAGGGCGACTACACGACGACGACCGACGCGGCGGGCAACTATTCGCTGCCGGCTGGTGTCACGGGCACGGTCGTCATCACCGGCGGCACCGACATCGCGACGGGGCTGCCGTTCACCGGCACCTTCACCGCACCAAGCGGCGCGAGCACCGTCACCGCGCTCACCACGCTGATCAATGCGATCGCGCAGGGCAACGGCGGCGACGTCGCCGCGGCGACGCAACAGGTCGACGCCGCACTGGGGCTGCCGTCGACGGTCGACCCGACTCAGACCAACCCGATCCTCTCCACCCAAAACGGGTCGAGCACCGGCGCGCAGCTTTTGGGGGTGACCGCGCAGGTGCAGAACACGCTCTCGCTGCTGAGCGCCGCGGGAGGAACGGGCGCGACGATGGCGCTCGCGAACGCGATCACCAGCCTTTCGGGCGGTTCGACGCTCGACCTCACCGACGCGACGACGGTCGCCAACATCGCGACCAGCGCCGGTATCGACGCGATGACCGCGGCGGCCACCGGCATGCTGGCGAGCGCCAGCAACAGTGTCGTTCAGCAGCAAGTCGCGAACGCGACCGACCCGCAGAGCCTGCTGACCAATATCACCGCGGTCGGCATCGTCACCCAGGGCAGCACCGCCCAGCAACTGTCGCAGTCGATCGGCAACACGACTGCGCTGAACAATACCGTCAGCAACAACACCGGCAGCAACTTCACCTCTCAGGTGACCAACTCGACGAGTCTGGTCGGCAACCTGAGCCCGGTGTCGCTGAACCCGGCAAACGGCACTCTCGGGGTCGGCGCGGAGGTGGAGGTCACGCTCAACGTCGCCGATCCGGTTTCGGTCGGTACGACGAACGGTGCGCCGACGCTGGCGCTCGACGTCAACGAAAACGCGACCTACGACGCGAACGAGTCGACGCCGACGGCGCTGGTTTTCGACTATACCGTCCAGGCCGGAGACAACACGCCCGAGCTGGAAACCACGGCAAACGGCATCAGCCTCAACGGCGGTACGATCACCGATCTGGTGAGCAACGGGCCGGCCAATTTGTCGGGAGCACAGTCGGCTGTCCCTGCCGGCTTGCTGTCGATCGACACCGTACCGCCGCCGGTTCCGTCGGCCCCGGTTCTGGCGGCCGCTTCGGCGCTCGGGTTGCCCGGCGACGACACCGCCAACACCTCCCTCCCGACCTTTACCGGCACGGCGGCGGCGGGCACCACCGTCACGTTGTTCGCCGGCACGGTCATCGTCGGCACGGCGGTCGCCGGGGCCAACGGGTATTCGATCACCTTGACCAATCCGCTGGCCCAGGGAAGCTATGCCTTCACCGCGACCGCGACCAACGCGGTCGGCACCGTCAGCACGGCCTCGGCGGCGACGACGGTCGCGCTCCCGGGCATCCCGGCGATCACCGGCACCGTCTCGGACCAGCCGACGACCCTCGACGCGCCGATCGCGCCCTTCGTCCATGTGACGATCACCGACCCCGCCGCGGGCGCGACCGAGACGCTGACCATCAGCCTCGCCGGCGGCGGCGGCGCGCTGTCGGGTTCGGGCCTCGGCGGCGGCAGCGGCACCTACACGCTTTCCGGCACCGACGCCGCGGTCACGAGCGAGCTCGACGCGCTGGTCTTTACCCCGAGCCCCACCGGGCCGGAAATCGCGTCGACGACGATTTTCGAGCTAGACGATCAAAGCAGCACCCTGCCCGTGTCGGTGCTCGGCATGACGAGCGTCACCGATTACGGCATCGGGACCATCGCCGGCGTGACCCCCTCGGTTGCGACGGGTACTCTCCGCACCGGCAGCTCTCTTGCCATCACCCTGACGATGAGCAGCCCCGTCACGGTGACCGGAACGCCGACGCTGTCGCTCAACGACAAGGGCGGCGTCGCAACCTATGACCCGGCCGCGTCGACGGGCGCGGCGCTCGTCTTCGACTATACGGTCGGCGAGGGCCAGCAAGCGACCGCGCTCGCCGTGACCGGCGTCAACCTCACCGGCGGCGCGGCGATCGTCGACGGGCTCGGCAACAGCGCCAGCCTGTCACTGCCGCCCTCGGCGACATTCGGCGGGCTCCAGGTCGATACCAGTTCCGCGGGCGACCTCACGGGCGACGGCCGTTCCGACCTCTTGATGCTCAACGGCGATACCGGGGCGCTCGTACTCGATGAGATCGGGGCAGGCGGGACGGCGACCTATACGGTAATCGGCGGGCTCGGCCCCGAGTGGCAGTTTGAGGGAGACGGGTCGTTCCTTGGCGGGACCGACGGGTTCCTGCTGTGGGACGGGTCGAGCTCGAGCCCGATCTACACCACGCTCGTCGTCGGCCAGAATGCCGGCGGCTCGGTACAGTACACCCCGATAGGCCTGATCGGGCCGGAGTGGCAGTATGAGGGGAACGGCCCGCTGCTCGGCGGTTCGAGCGACGATTTCCTGGTGTGGGACGGGTCGAGTTCGACGCCCGAATACGGGGCGCTCGCGATTGGAGCCGTGGTGAACGGCGTCGCGCAATACACCCCGATCGGCGGTGTCGGACCGAACTGGCAGTTCGCAGGTGTCGGCGATTATCTAGGCGACGGCAAGACCGGATCCCTGATGAAGGATTCCAACACCGGGAATGTAGTCGTGGGCGAGGATGTGGGTGGGGCGGCGCAATACACCCTCGTGGGCGGCATCGGTCCCGAATGGCAGTTCGAGGGCTCGGGCAATCTGCTCGGCCACGGGCAGGATGATTTTCTGCTTTGGGACGGGTCGGCCTCGAGCCCTAATTTCGGCGCCGTCGTCGTCGGCGAGGTGACCGGCGGATCGGCGCAATACACGCTCGTCGGCGGGGTTGGCGCCGAGTGGCAATTCCTCGGCGTCGGCGATTACGACGGCGCGAGCCCGTCCGAGTTCCTGATGCGCAACAGCAACACCGGCGCGCTCGTTCTCGGCACGGTCGCCGCGGCGAACGGAACTTACGGCGTCACCTACGCCCAGGTCGGCGGTGTGGGGCCCGAGTGGAATTTCCACACCAACAACGTCGCCGCCGGGGTGTGAGTTTGGCGTCCCCTAGGGGATTCGAACCCCTGTCGCCGCCGTGAGAGGGCATGACAAACGCTCAACAGCCGTTTTTCATCGTTTAAAAAAGCTATTTTTTTTCAACAGTTTACTTGAAAACCGCTCCACTGCCGTTTATGTCTGTTTTCAGTTAGGCAGGACAAAAGCGGGACAAAGATCATGCGGCAGCTCGAAACCCGGACGGCGCGCGCGAGGCTTCCAATCGCTCCGAAGCCGGTCTATGCACGGCTCGAAACTGGCCTCTCGTTGGGCTATCGGAAGAACGCGAGCGGTGGCGCGTGGGTCGTCCGCCTCGCCGATGGCAACCGGGGCAACTTCATCAAGCGCATCGGCACCACCGACGACGACGCGCCGGCGGACGGCAAGGACACGTTGAATTGGGGGCAAGCCTGCGAAGCCGCGCGGCGCTTGCAGCGCACCGGTTCAACCGAGCCGGAGGCGAAGGCGATCGTCACCGTCAAGGACGCGATCGACGCCTACGCGTCCGGCGCGGTGAGTCAGGCCAATGTTACGCGCCTGCGCCACAACTTGACGCCTGCCCTCGGCAAGCGCCCGGTAGCGCTTCTGACGGCGAAGGAGCTGGCATCGTGGCGCGACGGGATGGCAAAGCGCATCGCACCGGCCACGGCGAACCGGACTGCGACCGTCCTTAAGGCCACTCTCAACAAGGCGGCCGAAGACGACGCCACCCTGCAGCAGCGTGCGTGGGAAATCGGGTTATCAGCGATCGAGGACGCGACAGTCGCGCGCAACGAGGTTCGGAGCTGGCCCGTCATCTGTGCGATCGTCGCCGAGTGCTACGGGATCAGCGCCGAGTTTGGGGTGCTTTGCGAGGCGCTGGCGCAAACCGGCGCACGTATCTCGCAGCTCGCGCGGTGCGAAGTGCGCGACCTGATCCGGGTTCCTGGCGGCGACGCGCTGTCGGTTCGAAGCTCGGCGAAGGGCAAGAAAAAACGGATCGTCCGTGAGCCGGTCCCGATCCCGGCAGAGTTGGCCGACAAGCTCCGCGTGGCCATTGCCGATCGGCCGTTGGACGATGCGCTGTTCCTAAAGCCGAGCGCCGAGCCGTGGAGGCATTCCGACCACTCCCGGCCGTTTGCACGAGCCGCCAAACGGGCCGGCGAGGCCCCTGAGACGACGACAGTTTACATGTTCAGGCATAGTCATATTTGTGACCAGCTCCTCGCGGGCGTTCCGATCGCCGTTGTCGCAAAGCTGCACGACACTTCCGCAGCGATGATCGAAAGGCATTACGCGGACCAGATCGGATCGATGGGCGATTCGGCCGCACGGAAGGCTCAAAAATCGATCGCCTTGCCGAAAGCCGACGTGATTCCGCTACGCGGACAAACACTATAAAAGGTATATTGACTTCCTTTGGCATCCAGATATAGCGTCGATCTTACCGCCATAGGGGGACGCCGCGCGCCGGTCTGTGTACCGGCCCTTACCTACCTACGGGAGTTCCCTCGTTTGGGCTGACTCGGCATTTCGACCCTTTTGCCGGAGTCCGCCCGCCATGTCCGATCTTGACACAGTATTCCTGCCTATCAAGCGGTTCGCGCTGGCGATCAACGCCAGCGGACCCCACGTCCGCGCTCTCCTCGATCGCGGCGTGCTGGCTGGCATCAAGGATGGCGCGCGAGTCAAGGTCACCGCGACTCCCCGCGAATACCTGGAATCCCGACCGGCCTACCAGCCCGGCTCCGGCACCATGAAGCCCGGCCCCGGTCGCGGTCATCGTCGCCAACCCGAAGATCAGCCATCAGCGGAATGACGAACGCCGGCCGTTGCGAGCGGCCGGCACTTGATCGTCTTGGGTATTGGAGTGGGAAGCGATGTCTAGCACAGATTGGGTGCCGATCCCAGAGAGGAAACCGGACGCCGGCCGTAACCGCTGGGCTGAATCAGCGCCTCCGCAGCCGACGCCAGCGGGAAAATCCGAAAGATGGCTCGCGGAGCGCGCCTACGAAATAATTCGGCAGCACAAAGCCGCACGTACTTGGTCTGAATTTCCCCACGATCCAGGCGATATCCCTGCCTATTGCAAAGAATATCACGCCAATCCGGACAACAAGACGGTAGTTCTGTTTGAAGGCGAAGAAGAATCGCTCGCCTTTTACGAGGCGATGTCTGATGGAACGCCGTACATCGTCGGCGGCGTTCTTATGCGCAAGGGCCGCTGATGCCGTTCGGAAAAGACACGCCCGTTCGGCCGGAGACGATCAAGGCCCGCACTCAGGGGGTTTATCCCGCTCCCCGCGTCGACCGGCCTCATCGCGCACCTATAGTGTCGCCGAGTCCGCCAGTTCTGGCCGTACCGCCAGCGCCGCCGCCAATGCCGCACCCGGCCCCGCAGGCGCAGCCGCAGTCACAGCCCGCTGAACCCCAAGCGGCGCTCTCGCGTATGACCTTGCGCCCGATCCAAACTGGAGGAGGCGCGCTCGCACTCAACATCGATGAAGCTGAGGCAATCCTGAAAGTATCGCGCGAGGCCATTTTTCAGCACGGCGATCGATTGATCGAAGTACGTCGCGGACCGATCGTCGCGAGCGTCGATCACCAAAATGTGGAAGTGCGCGGATATCGACCCGTTGAGCTGACAAATATGATGTTGCGGGACATTTGCACGCGCCACATCGATTTCCAGCGATACGACGCGCGATCGAAGTTGTGGGTTAGTATCGACTGTCCGGAACCCATCGCGGAGGGCATTCGTCACCGCGTCGGCAAGTGGGAATTTCCGTCTCTAACTGCAATCATCAGTGCGCCCGTAATCCGCAGCGACGGAACCTTGATCGATAAGTCCGGGTATGATCGTGCCACGGGCTTATATGTCGCCGCGATCGACGCCGTGTTTCCAAAAATCAAGACATCCCCGACGCGCGAAGATGCGCTTGATGCATACAAATACCTCATGCATCCGCTTCGCGAAGTGAAGTTTGCCGACGAAGCCAGCGAGTCAGTTGTAGCAGCCGCGATTCTTACGGGATTGCAGCGACCAATGTTGGATTTCGCGCCAATCATCGCGATCGACAGCCCCGTTGCCGGCAACGGAAAGGGAATGATTTGCAACTTCATCTCTGTTATCGCGATCGGACACGAAGCGTCATCCGTCACAGCGCACGAAGATCAGCGCGAAACCGACAAAGTTCTTGGCGCAAAGCTGATCAGCGGCTCACAAATCATCCTAATTGATAACGTCGACCATCCGTTAAGCAGCGCTCTACTAGCGCAGATGATGACGGAAAGTGCCATCGACGTTCGCATGCTTGGCCAGTCACGAAATATCACTGTGCCAAATAATTTTTTCGTTCTGATCAACGGCAATAATCTCGCGCTGCTCGGCGATCTGCCGCGTCGTGCGCTCAAGTGTCGCCTAGATGCGGGTGTAGAGCGTCCTGAGTTGCGCGTGTTCACAAGCGAATATCCGCTTGTCGTCGCTCGCCGTGATCGTCCAATGCTGGTCGCCGCAGCCCTAACAATTATGGTGGCATATCGCCGTGCGGGATCGCCTCCGCAAGCATCCGCGCCACTCGGTAGCTTCAATCAATGGAGCCGCGAAATTCGGGATGCAATCTTGTGGTTGGGCAAACCCGATCCTGTCGAAACGCAAGCTGCGATCCGCTCGGTAGACCGCAAGCGTTCGGCGCATGAGGCGCTGATGGTCGAATGGTTCAGAGCGAAGTCCGCACCCGGCGAGCCGTATACTGTCGGACTGACTGCCAAACGGCTGATCGAGTTGACGTATGAACAACACACAGACAATGGGATGCCGGCAGGCTGGCGCTATCCCGAACTGCGCGATGCGCTGATGGAAATAGCGCCACATCGCAACGGCCGCGATATCGACGGCCAGCGTCTCGGTTCATTCCTAAGCGCGAAAGTCGGCCAGATCGTTGGCGATCACCGGATCGATCGTGGCTCAAAGGGCCACGGTGGCCTGGTCTATTGGGTTGTCGAGAGGGTGAAGTGACATGGTGAGACGGTTGGACAGGTTGGACTCCTCTATGCCCAAGCTACCTCAAGTGTCAGTGACAGTTAGGGTAGATATGGTGAGTCAAACCCCAACCAAACCAACCGTCCAACCGAAGGCCGGGAGTGTCGGTCTGATGATGGTGTGCGGTGAAAAAATTCCTGAATTGACGGGGGGTAGCAAAAACATCAGGCGAGCAATCCATAGTGACTGCGCCGGGAGCACGGCGGGATTTTTTTCCTGTTTTGAAATTTTGGTGAAATCAGCGTCGCGCGAACTTGAGTGAAGCGCGCGTTTAGGGGAGGTGACGATGCGCGGACAGCCGGTGAAGATCGACACGCTTGCGGTTATGCAGGCGTTGGGGCGGCCAGACAAACCCTCGATTGGTGAAGTTGCGCGTGAGCTTGGAATTCCAGAATCAACGCTTCGCTCAAAAACCGCGAAGTTCGAAGGTCCGCGCGACAACGTGAGCCGGCGAATCCGGTGGCTTCGCGATCAAATCGAACACCTCGGCGACATTCTCGGCCAGCTTGAGGCGGATATCGTCGCCGAGCGCGAATTTAATGCGGCTGAGCGCGAGCGGATTCCCTCTGAGCGGGCGAAAAGCGCGGCCGAATGATCCTCGATCTTGCCGACGACACCGTTGACGCGATCTTGCGCCTTGCGGATCAGCTCCGCGCGCTTCGAGGCGAGGTTGCGCCCGTCGTCGAGCGGGTGACGATCGATGATGAAGTTGCGGAGCGCGTGCGGCTCTTGCGGCTTCGTCCGGACAAGGATGGCGCAATGCCTTGCGGTCACTGTGCTGCGGCGTTGGGCCGATCGGAATCGGCGCTGCGCTGGCATTGCGGAGAAGATTCAGGGCCACCGAAATTGCCCGCGCGCCGAGGCCATCGGCATCGCCTAAGCGACTGCATCAAATGGGAAAAAGCGCAAACTGCGCTGATCAACGTTGGCGAGGATGTAGATCGCGGCGGCGACGATCGGTAGGCAGGTTCCTGAGAGATTCAGGAGACACTTGATGCCTCATATCGGCACGCTGGCGGTGATGTTGGCCCGGAACGCGGGTCAGACGATCCAACGATCAGTCGTCGATCAGGCGAAGGCAATCGGTTGGGGCAACGTCGAGCGCATGTTGCGACGAAGCGCTGTCGGCGAAATTACCACGTCGTTCTCGGCTCCGGCAGGCACCGAAACCGAGCTGAACGCTTTCATCACGTCGCTTCGCGGACAGTCTCTTGCGGTTGAAGTCGCCGCGCGGGCGCAGCATTTTCCGCTGCATTCGCGGGTCGGCATTTTGCCGGAAAGCGGTTTTGCAGCCGCCGAAATCGGCGAATTTCAGCCGGCGGCAACGGTTTTGCTGACGAATGGCGTGGTCACCATTACGTCGGAGAAAGTCTCATGCGTTTTGGCCTACAGCGCCGAGCTTCTGGCCACCAATGGCGCGGCCGCGGCGATCGAGGCTGATTTGCAAAAGGCGATCGGCCGGGGCCTCGACCGGGCTTTGATTTCGCGTATCGCGCCCGGTAGCAGCTCAGGCTTCGCGGCCACCAGCTCGGCGCTCGCGGACATCAAAACCCTTGTCGGGATGCTGGCCGTGACGGGCGCGGAACCGCTTGTGGCTGGCGCGGCGATCGACGTGAACCTTACCGCCGCAGCGCTGATGCAAGACGGCGGGGAAGCGTTTCCCGAAGTCAACTTTGTCGGAATGGGCATGATCAAGGGTATCCCTTGGATTCCGACCGACCAAATTTCGGCAGGATCGCTGCTTCTGGTCGATCCGAGCGGCCTGCAATGCACGATCGAAGGCATCGAAATCGTCGCCGGCACGTCGGCAACGCTTGTCATGGACAGCGCGCCGACGATGCCGAACGAGCTGGTCGATATGTTCGCCACTTCGAGCGTTGCGATCCGCGCCACGGCCACCTTCAGTATGCAGGTTCTGAGGGGAACGGATGTGTCTGCCGAGTGCACCGAAATTGCGTGGGCGTCGTCATAATGAACGCCGAACAGAGCGCCGAATTCCTCGCCACGCGGCCCGCTGAGCCCGCCGAGGGCGAGGCCGCCAAGGTGCGCCGGGGTGGCACGGCCAGTTCATCCGATGGCAAGCCGCCCTTGAGCCACAAGGCAATGGCTCAGCTCGGCCAGATTGTCGGCCGCGTCGCCAAGCGGGCGATCGACGCCGAGGTTGCCAAACTCCGAGCCGAGCTTTCGAAAAAAATCGGCCGCCTCTCGCCCGCATATTTGAAATCATTGGCCGCCGTGACCGGCGACGTGGTTCGCAGAAAGCTCGACGCCGACGTTGCCGCGCTTAAGGCCGAACTGGCCGAAGCGGCACGGGTCGCGGTGCAATCCGCTGTCGATGATTTGCAAAAGCAAATCGAGCAGGTTCGATCGGTGCGGGAAATTAGCGAGTACAGCCCTGATGGGCAGCTCGTCTCGACTGCGGTCGAACGGTACATCGGCTGAAAGGAGCATCGGCCATGAGCATTCGAGACAAAGAATTGCGCGCGATGCTCGACGCCAAGCCCAGCGGCGCGGCGCTCAAACGGTGGCTGGCCACCTATCAGCGAGCGAAGGCTATCGCACGGAAGGCCGGCGCGCCGTTCGTATTCTCGACGTTCTGGACGAGTCTCCGGAAATGAGCGCGCCCAAGCTTGTCCCCGTGTGCGGTTGGCGCGCGACCGATGCGGCCGAAGTCGTCGCGCTGCACAATTACGCCGCCGCGACGGTCGCCCGTTCGGACCTTGACGAAGGGACGATCCGGCGGCGGCTCTTGTTGCTCGCCGACATGATAAAGAGCACGGCCCTATCGGTGTTCGGCGACGTTGAGGGCGAGGCGCTCGCGGCATGCGACGATTTCTGGGCTCGGCGTGCGTCCGGCGAGCGGGGCGATGGCGAAGATGCGTGATGCACTCGCACAGAGCCGCTCGCTGGGCGGCGTCTACTGGGGCTGGCAGCGGGATCAGCTCCTCGCCGAGCTTCGCCGCCACGACATTTCCACGGCCGCGCGCATGTTCAGCATGCAGCTCGGCGGCTTCGGCCGGGACGAGATCGCTGAGTACGCGGGCGCGCGGGAGCTGGAGCGCGCGGAGATCGTCTGCGACATCGACGAAATCGAGCGAGGCGAACATGGCCACCGTTGATGACGAGCTGCGCCGCCTCTCGCGGGAATTCGTCGCCGATATCGAGCGCATCGTTCGCGGTCCCGTGGGTTGCATGCAGAGCGAGGAAGATGTCGCCGCGACGACGCGCGACGTGATCCGGGCGGCCATGAGCGGCTTCGGCATCGCCGCCGATGACATTGCGTTGGAGCTTGCCGAGAAGCTGGACGTCATGCCGGAGCCTTGGAAGCCGTAATGCGCGTCGAGACGATCGCCGAATACGAGGCCAGGGGCGGCAAGATCACCCGATGCCCGGCCGCGGGCGGCGAGGCGCGGTGGGAAGGCGTTATCGAGCGTGTGTGGCGGACCCAACACGGGCATACGATGACGGTCGTTGCCGACAGGGGAAGCCGCTTTCGCTTGAGCGGCGCGGAGTGGTTTTCGAAGATCGAACCGGCCAAGGGGATGCGCGTCTCGTTTTGGCCCGACTGGCGGGCGGTCGGCAAGCACCGATACGCCAAGGCCGGCCGTCCCGTCATCGTTGAGACATGAATTCGAGGCAGCGAGCGCGCTTGTCTCGATAGGCGGCGAGGCTGCGCGCCGCCGGGCACGCGGGCTGCTATCGGTGAGCTTTCGGCACTTGATGGCAGCCCGCACGCCTCCCCGTCGCTCAGCGGGCTCCGGAAGCGATCCATTCAAACGAAATTCCGTTGTGCATCCGTTGGGAGTGAGAAAATGGGTCTGAAGATCGACGGCGAGCTTCGCACCTTCGCGTGGTTGGCCGATCACGCGGCAGAGGCGATCGATGTGAGCATTTGGGGCCTGCCGGGCGTCGCCAAGCTGCCGCCGCTGCCTAGGGTGACGAGCCTGTGGCTATGCGAGGCCAACAGCCTGACCGCGATACCCGCTCTGCCCAAAGCCACCGTCTTGCGGATAGGGGATTGTCCCGCGCTAACCAAAATGCCGAAGGTGCTCCCGGCGGCTGAGCGCTTCCGAATCTGGAACTGCCCACGCCTCGCGGCTCTGCCGTCGTTGCCGGCGGCCGGCGAAGGGCGCATGGACGTGTGGGTTGAACGTTGTCCCGGCCTCGCCACGAACGCCGGCAGCACTCGCGGAAGCCAATTCGTTGCGGTGCTGATACGGGGCGAGTGGCGCATTGCCGCCGCGTGCCACGTACTCATGGTCGATCAGGCGCGGCGTTATTGGCGGGAAGGCGGCGGCAACTACAAACCCGATTGCCTTGAGCTGGTCGAAAAGCTCGCCGTCGAAATCGAAAAATTAACGTCGATTTAATTTGCATTGGGCGCTGGTCGATCAATCTTGCGTGTCTCAAGATTTGGGAGCGAAGAACATGGCGTGGAATTACACCGGAGCTGTCGAATATCTCGGCGATCAAGGCTACACGCTCAGCTTGCCGGATTGGCTATGGACGAAGCCGACGCCGGAGCATGTGCCTACCGCTCGCGAGCGGGACGCGGTGCGCTACCTCGCACGCGAGTGCGATTTCGATGGTCTCAACGAGGACGCACCGGGCGTAATGGATTGGATGAACCGCGCTTAGGGGCAAGCCCCCAAATCTCTGGCGAAAAAATATTCCCAACTGGTTTCTTTGAACTGACGATTTAGATTTGCAACCACGTCATTCGTAATCATGCCATCCCCCGTTGCCGTTGAGAAAAGACAAAGCGTCGGAGTTACCGGGATAGCGAGCACAGTCGGAATATCAGGAACGACAAACTCGCCTTCTTGCGCCGTGAGTATCTTCCAGTCTGTTGTGTCGGTCATTCTACGGAAGATATCGTCTTTATACATTTGTATATACAGGCCATTTATCTGCCTTGCGGGTATTCTTCCTCCTTCACGCGTAAAAAATCGTCCATATCGCTCAAGATATTCTTCCTCTTCGATGGTATAACTCGCCCCGTCGACTCCCTGTACGCCAACCTCAAGTGAAGGCAGGTATTTCAGGCGAGAGCGTGCGTACCAAAGAGCGTAGAATTCATCTACAATCTTATTTTGTCCGTTAATTTTTGTAACCCGCCCTTCTGTGATATCGCGAGCTAAATTCTGAAATGATCGTTCAATCCTTTTCATGTACCCGTCTTCGGCCCCTTGATGCCAAGCGCGTATTGCGCAAAACATTTTATTTTTAGGACCTGCACGCCTATTTCTATTTTCTAACTTATTGTAAAGATCAACAACACCGCCAAGGCAAAACCGGCGAATACCCTGTGCTTGAAACGTGTGTTGCTTAATCGTCAGATTGCTTCCTTTTGTAGGCATGTCACCCCAAAGGATTTTCGCTTCCCTTGCAGCGTTTACCAGTTGGGCGAAGTCGTTCCGCGCAAGAGCGCCCATGAACGCGGCGGCGAGATGTCCGCCAGGAACCCCTGCTTTCGGATTCTCGTGAATCCTGAACACATTTTCGCCGTACCGCGCGGGCTTCTTGCCGGGCGTGAACCGGCGTTGCTTTGCTTCGCTCATATACGCCTCCCCTGCATGCCTGCCTTGCGCGAAGCGGGACAAAAGCGGGACAAGAATTTGCCCGTCTCTCTCTAAGTCTTTGATCTAATTGGCGTCCCCTAGGGGATTCGAACCCCTGTCGCCGCCGTGAGAGGGCGGTGTCCTGGGCCTCTAGACGAAGGGGACTGGAGGGCCGGTGCCTAGATAGCGGCTGGCGCTCCCGGGGGCAAGCGCGGGTTACTCACGAAAATTGAGGTATTGCAGCGGCTGCTCGATCTTGAGCCCCCGGATCATGGTGATCGCGGCTTGCAGATCGTCGCGTTTCTTGCCGGTGACGCGCAGCTCGGCGCCCTGCACGGCGACCTGCACCTTGAGCTTTGAATCCTTGACTTCGCGCACCAGGCGCCGGGCGAGATCGGCCTCGATCCCCTGTTGCAGGGCGATCGACTGGCGCACCGTGTTGCCCGCCGCCTTTTGCGGCGGCTTGAAGTCGAGCGCGGCGGCGTCGACCTTGCGCCGGGTCAGGTGCACCTTGAGCAGCTCATGCATCTGCTTGAGCTTGAGGTCGTCGTCGGCGACCAGCAGGATCTCGCCCTCGTTGCGCTCGATCGTGCATTTGCTGCCCTTGAAGTCGAAGCGCGTCGTGATTTCGCGGGCGATGCCGGCGATGCCGTTATCGACCTCGGCGAGGTCGAGGCGGGAGACGATGTCGAAACTGGGCACGTGCGGGATCCTCGGCGACGCGGGTTCGGCTTACCGATATAATGCGCGGGCGGCGCGGAATGAAGCAGCGGTTGCGGCGAACCCAGCCTCGGCCGAAACCGGTGGGGTCCAACCGAGCAGCGCGCGGGTCGCCGCATCGTCGATTTGAACGCGTTGGGTAAGGGCAGGCGCCGCAAACCCGATGCCGGGCAGCCGGAACAGCCGCGCGCGGATTCCGAGCGCCGACGCCAGCGCGCGGACCAGGGCCGGTGTCGACAGATCGACGCCGTCGCGGACCAGCAGCATTTTTCGCGCAGCGGCCGGGTGCAGCGCCGCGGTCGCGACCAAATCCGCGAGGTTGCCGACGAACACGAGGCTGCGCCGATTGTCGATCCCGCCGAACGGCAGCGGCAGCCCGCTCGCGACGAGGCGCATCAGCGCCGCGAAATTTGCGCCGACGCCGGGGCCATAGACGAGCGGCGGGCGGATCACGGTCAGCTCGATCCCCGGGACCGTGGCCAGGGCCTGCTCCGTCGCAAGCTTGCCGCTTCCGTATTCGTCTTGCGGGCGCGGCTCGTCCCCCGCGCGGAACGGACGGCCGGGCGCGGTCGCCTCGCCCATCGCCTTGATCGAGCTGAGATAGACCAGCCGCCCCGCACCGGCCCTCGCGGCCGCATCAGCGAGCGCTGTGGCGGTTTCGGGTTCGCCGGCGAAGCTCCCTTTTCGGTGGGCGCGCTGGGCCAGATGGATGACGATGTCGGTCCCCGCGAGGACCGGCGTCCAGTCGGTACGGCCCGTGAACTCGCCGAGCGCGACCAGTTCGGCTCCCTCGACCGGTCCCGCGACGGCCCGCACCGCGCCAACGATCGCGTGCCCGCGCGCGGCGAGGGTCCGGCACAACGCCCGGCCGATAAACCCGGCGGCGCCGGTCACCAGGATGCGCGCCAAGCCCTGCCTCCCGATCGCCGTTTCCGCGAGCGCCGCCGCGTCCGATGCATTAAACAGGACCGGTGTGCGACACAACCCCGCGCTCCGACCCGTCATCCGCCCCAGCCGATGTTGTGGCGGGGGCGGCGCGGCCAAAGCTGCTCTTTCTCGTCACCGAGGATTGGTATTTCTGCTCGCATCGTCTGCCGGTGGCGCGGGCGGCACGGGCGGCCGGGTTTGACGTCATCATCGCCGCGCGGGTCGCCGCGCACGGCGAGTGCATCCGCGGTGAGGGCTTTGCGCTACGCCCGTTGCGCTGGCGCCGGCGCGGCGACGGCATCGTCGGCGCCGTCCGCGCCATCGCCGAGATCGCCCGCCTCTATCGCGCCGAGCGCCCCGACGTCATTCACCACGTTGCGCTGAAACCGATCCTGTTCGGCGCTGTCGCGGCGCGCCTCGCCTTCGGCCGAAAGACGCCGGCGACGGTCGCGGCGGTGATGGGGCTCGGCACCGGGTTTTCGAGCCTCTACCGCAGCCCGCTGCGCCGCGCGCTGCGCTGGGCGCTGGGCCGCAGCCGGGTGATCGTGCAAAACCCCGACGACAGCGCCGCCCTCGCCGCGCTTGGCATCGAGCCGGCGCGGGTCGAGCTGATCCGCGGCTCCGGCGTCGACATCGCGCATTTCGCGCCGTTGCCCGAGCCGCGAGGTGGCATGACCGTCGCCCTCGTCGCGCGGATGCTGAAAAGCAAGGGCGTACTCGACGCGGCCGCCGCGATCCGCCGCCTGCGCGCCGAGGGGCATGCGGTGGAACTGGTCCTCGCCGGCCCGACCGACCCCGACAGCGCCGACTCGCTGACCGACGAGGCGATGCGCACGCTCGGCGGGGAGCCCGGAATCGCCTGGCTCGGCCGGGTCGCGGATGTGCGCGAGGTCTGGCGCCGCGCGCAGATCGCCGTGTTTCCGTCGACCTATGGCGAGGGACTGCCGAAATCGCTGCTGGAAGCCGCCGCCTGCGCCCGTCCGATCGTCGCGGCCGACATCCAGGGCACGCGCGAGATCGTCCGCCACGGCGAAACCGGCATCCTGGTGCCGCCGGGCGATTTGTCGGCGCTGGCCGAGGCAATCGCCGCGCTAGCCGGCGACCCCGCGCGCCGCACGGAATTGGGGAGAGGGGGTCGCGCGTTGGTCGAGCGCGAGTTCGCCGAAACGATCGTGGCTGAACAGACCGTGGCGCTCTATCGTCGCCTACTGGGGGAAAGGAAGAAGAAACCATGACCCGATATTGGCTCGCGGTCGCGGGGTTGGGCGGCTTTGTCTCGGTCATCGCCGGCGCGGTCGCGGCGCATACGGCGACCGACGCGCAGGCGGCGGAGCTGCTCCGCACCGGCGCCACCTATGGGCTGATCCACGCGGCGGCGCTGATCGCGGTGCTGGCGCTGGCGCAAGGGCGCGAGCCTCGGCGCGGAGCGGCAGCGATGGCTGGGTGGAGCTTTACCCTCGGTATCGTGTTCTTCAGCTTTGGGCTCTTCGCGCTAGCCGAGACACGGATCGCCTGGTTCGGCTGGGCGACGCCGGTCGGGGGGCTTTGCTTCATGGCCGGCTGGGCGAGCCTGGCGATCCTCGCCCTGCGCCGGCGTTAGGAATCATCGCGATGACCCTGCTCTATACGCACGACGCCTGCGCCGCCCACGATCCGGGGCCGCATCATCCCGAATCCCCGGCGCGGCTCAAGGCTGTTCTGGCGGCGCTGGCGGCGCCGGAGTTCGCCGCGCTCGACCGCCGCGAAGCGCCCGAGGCGGCGATGGAGGACATTGAGAGAGTGCATCCGCGACGGCTTGTCGAGGGTCTGCTGGCGGCGATTCCCAAGCAGGGTTACGCCGCGATCGATGCCGATACGATCCTCTGCCCCGGTTCGGGGAAGGCTGCGCTGCGAGCCGCCGGCGCCGTCGCCGCGGCGGTCGATGCGGTCGTCGCCGGCGAGGACAAGACGGCGTTCTGTGCCGTGCGCCCGCCGGGCCACCACGCCGAGCCCAACCGGCCGATGGGGTTCTGCCTCTTCAACAACATCGCGATCGGCGCGCTGCGCGCCCTCGAGGTGCATGGCATCGCCCGCGTCGCGGTGATCGATTTCGACGTGCATCACGGCAACGGCACGCAGGCGCGGTTTACCGCCGACCCGACGCTGTTCTACGCCTCGACGCACCAGTCGCCGCTCTACCCCGGCACCGGCGCGGCGGGCGAGACAGGGGTCGGCAACATCGTGAACCTGCCGCTGCGGCCGATGTCGGGCTCCAACGAGTTTCGCCAGGGCATGACGCGGGTCGTGCTGCCGGCGCTCGCCGAGTTCGCGCCCGAGCTGGTGATGATCTCGGCCGGGTTCGACGCGCACCGGGCCGATCCGCTGGCGCAACTCATGCTCGACGAAACCGACTACGCCTGGATTACCGAGCGTTTAGTGGAAATTGCGCGGGATCATTCGCGCGGTCGGGTAGTCTCGACGCTTGAGGGCGGGTATGATCTGGCCGCGCTCGGCGCCAGCGCGGCGGCACATGTCCGTGCGTTGATGGCGGCGTGAGGGACGAACAGGCGCTTATGACCGAATCTTCCTTACCCGCCGACATCGCGGCGATGAGCTTCGAGGACGCGCTGGCGGAGCTCGAAGGGATCGTGAGGCGGCTCGAAGGCGGGCAGGTTCGGCTGGACGACGCCATTCAATCGTATGAACGGGGAGCACAGTTGAAGCGGCATTGCGAACAAAAGCTGAGCGAGGCGCAGCAGCGCGTCGACCGCATCGTCGTCGCGCCCGACGGCACCGTATCGGCCGAACCCGTGAAGCTCGACTGAGCCGGGGCGCATTTTGACCGAGAGCCTGTGGCCCGATTCCGTCTCCATCGCCGATGCGTCGGCGATGACGGTGGAATTGACCGACGAGGTGTTGAGCCGGCTGCTCGCGCCGCCGCCGGGGATGGAGGCGCGCGTCTATGAGGCGATGCGCTATTCGGCGCTGTCGCCGGGAAAGCGCCTGCGCCCGCTTCTCGTCGTGGCCGGGTCCCGGCTGTTCGGCGTCGCCCGGCGCAGCGCGCTGCAGGCCGCCGCCGCGATCGAGATGGTGCATGCCTATTCGCTGATCCACGACGATCTGCCGGCGATGGACAACAGCGATCTGCGCCGCGGCCGGCCGACCTGCCACAAGGAGTTCGACGACGCGACCGCCGTCCTCGCCGGGGACGGGCTGCTGACGATGGCCTTCGAGGTGTTGTCGCAGCCCGACACGCATGGCGACCCGGCGGTGCGCTGCGAGTTGATTTCCGCGCTGGCGGTCGCGGCCGGCGGCGCGGGCATGGTCGGGGGCCAGATGATCGACCTCCTGGCCGAAAGGATGCCTGATCTCGGCATCGGCGCGATCACCCGATTGCAGCGGATGAAGACCGGCGCGCTGATCGCGTTCTCGTGCGAGGCCGGCGCGATTCTGGCGAAGGCGCCGGCCGAGCCGCGCACCGCGCTCAGAGGCTACGCCCACGATCTCGGCCTCGCCTTCCAGATCGCGGACGATCTTCTCGACGTCGAGGGGTCGGCCGAAGAGACCGGGAAGCCGGTCGGCGCCGACGCGGCGGCCGGAAAGGCCACCTTCGTCTCGATTCTCGGGGTTGAACGGGCGCGCGCCCAGGCCGGGCTATTGGTCGACCAGGCCGTGGCCCATCTTGATTTGTTTGGTCAAAGAGCGGAACTTTTGCGCCAGGTTGCGCGGTTCGTGGTAAATCGGCGCACTTGAGGAGCCTGCCTTGGACGGAAAGCTGCCCCCTCATATTTCGAACCGGACGCCGCTCCTCGACCGGGTCGACACCCCCGCCGATCTGCGCAAGCTGCCCGAGGCGGATTTGCGCCAGGTCGCCGACGAATTGCGCAACGAGCTGATCGACGCGGTTTCGATCACCGGCGGGCATTTCGGCGCCGGGCT
>DATAUV010000060.1:0-90779 GCA_036268075.1 Allostellaceae bacterium
GATCCAGAAATACCCCGGCGCGATGCGCCTGCGGCCGGATCACAAGCTCGTCTATCTAAGGAATTGGGAAGACGAGAAAACCCGCCTCAAAGGCGTCGCCGGCTTGATGCAAACCCTGATGCGGCTGGCGAGGGAAGGGGCCACGGCCCCTCAACAGGCCGCGAAGTAACCTTGTAGGATGGGTAGAGCGCAGCGAAACCCATCGGTGCTTACTCCGGGCGACAATGATGGGTTTCGCTGCGCTCTACCCATCCTACGACTCCTCGCGCTTAACCTCCCGCCACAGCGCCTCTAGCCCATCCAAATCCCGCCCCACGCCACGCTCCGCGGCCCAAACCTCCACCTCGCGAAACCGGCGCTCGAACTTCGCCGTCGCGCGGCGCAGGGCGGTCTCGGGCTCGATATCGAGCTTTCGCGCGAGGTTGGCGGCGGCAAACAGGAGGTCGCCGATCTCGTCCTCGACCCGGTCGGGTGGTGCGCCGGCGGCCATCTCGGCTTCGATTTCCAGGATTTCCTCGTGGATCTTCGCGATCACCGACCGCGCGTCGGGCCAGTCGAAGCCGATGCGGGCGGCGCGTTTCGATATCTTGGCGGCCCGCAACAGCGCCGGGTAGGCGAGGGCGACGCCGTCGAGCACGCTGCCGCCGGCGCCGCGCTCGGCCGCCTTGTGCGCCTCCCATGCCTCGTTCTGCGCCGCCACCGAGGCAATCACCGCGTCTCCAAACACATGAGGATGACGCCGTATCATCTTGTCGGAAATAGCGTTTGCGACATCGTCAAACGCGAACTCTCCGCCCTCCTCGCCCATGCGGGCGTGGAAGACGACCTGGAGCAGGAGGTCGCCCAGCTCGTCCTTCAACCCCGCCATGTCAGCCCGCTCGATCGCGTCTGCGACCTCATAGGCTTCCTCGATCGTATAGGGCGCGATCGACGCGAAATTCTGCTCACGGTCCCACGGGCAGCCATGCTCGGGGTCGCGCAGCCGAGCCATGATGTCGAGCAGCCGGTCGATCGGGCGTGTCATCTCAATCGATCCATAACCCGTTGGTTTTATGCCAATCCTCGATCGACAGCTCAGGATAACCGTCATAGCGATCGTCGTCGGGGCCGATTTGCGGCACGACCCATTCCGCCTTGTCCCGCAGCAAAAGATGAACGCTTTTGGGTGGCACGGGCAAAGGTGTGTCGATCGCCTGGGCGAACGGGTGCGTCAGCTCGGGCCACTCCTTGTCGCTGACCCATAGCGGCGTGCCGCATTTCGCGCAGAAATGCCGGTCGGCCGACCCCTTGCGGCCGTCGATCGGCGCGTTCCAAACGCGGACCGCGCGTTTACCTTTCACCTTAAGAGTATCCGACATACCCATGATATTGATCGTATACCCGCCGCCGCCGGCGCTCTTGCGGCAGATCGAGCAGTAGCAGCGTTGGTAGGGGTAGGGGGTGTGGCTGTCGACCGAGAAGTGCACCGCGCCGCAACGGCACGATCCTTCGAGGTGCATCGGCATCGCGTCATCCTCGCGCTAGCGATTTCTGCAGAAAGATGCGGCTGTGACCCGGGGGAATTTCGATCGACCCGAATGGGACGTAACCCTGTTTCTTATAGAACTCGGGAGCCTGGAACGAGAATGTGTCGAGCCACACCGAATGGCATCCGCGCTCGGCCGCGAGGCGCTCGGCCTCGACCAGGAGGGCGCTCCCGATGCGGCGCCGGCGCAGATCGGCGTGGACCCATAGCAGCGCCACGAACAGCCATTTCGCATAGACCGCGCCGTCGAGCCCGGCCTTGATCTCGCCGGCCTCGTCGCGCACGAACAGGGCGATGTGGGAATACGCCGTCTCGCCGAGAAAACCGCGATTGTAGTCGTCGAGATTGAGCCCGAGCGTCTCGATGTCGCCGTGGTCCGGATGCGGGTCGAGATCGAGCCGATAGCCCGGCGGCAAATCCACGATACGACTCCGTCTCAAGGGTCGGCACGATATACAGCGTCAGCTCCGACGCCGCCACGGCTCGCTCTCGGACGAACGCGGGGAGAACGCATCGCACCACATCCCCAATCCATATATCGCATAATATATATTATGGAAAATTCTGTTCCATAATATAAGGCGTTTTAGGTCAATGGCTTCGTCATGAATATCCGGTCGTAGCCGCTGTCGTGGCCTCGGCCCATTTCCGCGAAACCGATGCGCACGTAGAGCTCGATGTTTTCGGTCATCTTTTGGTGGGTGTAGAGGCGGATTTCCGTGAAGCCTTGGTGCTGGGCTTCCTGTTCGGCGAATTCGATCAGGGCTCGGCCGAAGCCTCGGCCTTGGCGGTCCGGGCGGACGGCGATGTTGTCCAGGAGCAGATGATCGGGTTTTGGGATGAGGACGATCAGGGCGGCAATTTCCTCGTCGGCCTCCTCGATCACGGATATGGCGCCGTCGGCGATGAGCTGGGCGTAATCGTCGAGCATCGGGCCCGGCGGCTTGCCGATGCGGGGGATGTAGACGGCGTAGGCGGCGCGGACGATCGTTTCGATCTTCGCGCGGTCTTTGGGCTGGGCCGGGCGGATCATGGCTGGCGGGTCATGGCTGGCGGATCATGGGTCGGGCAGCTCGATGACGAGGCCGTCCTGGCCGGGCTCTACGCCCGGCGGCAACTCGGCCTTGAGCGCGGCGTAATCGAGGGTGTGGTCCATATGGGTCAGGATCGCGCGTCGCGGCTTGACGCGGGCGATCCATTCGAGGGTCTTGGCGACATGGCTGTGCGTCGGGTGCGGCTCGCGGCGCAGGCAGTCGACGATCCATACCTCGATGCCGGCGAGCGCGTGGAATGCCGCGTCGTCGAGCTCGGTGACGTCGGTCGAATACGCGAATTTGCCGATGCGCAGGCCGAGCGTCGTGCTGTAGCCGTGATCCTGCGTGAAGGAAACAAAGGGCTGGCCGGCGGCGGTGAAATTTCCCGTGACCTCGTGCGGAACCAGGGCTGGCCGATAGAATGGCGGCGCCGCGGTTTCCGGCACGAGGACATAGCCGAAACGGTTGCCGATCTCCTCCAGCGTGGCGGCGTCGGCGTAGAGCGGGATAGGCCGCTCCATCACGCGGTTGACCGCGCGCAGATCGTCGATGCCGTGGAGATGGTCGGCGTGGGCATGGGTCATCACGATCGCGTCGACACGGGCGATCCCGGCGTCGAGAAACTGCTCGCGCAGATCGGGCGAGGTGTCGATCAGCACATTCTTGCCCCCGCCCTCGATCAACAGCGAGGCGCGGCGGCGACGGTTGCGCGGATCGGCCGGGTCGCACTCGCCCCAGCCGATGCCGATCGCCGGCACGCCGGTCGAAACCCCGCAGCCGAGCACGGTGATTTTCATGCCGCCACCTTCATGCCGCCATCTTCATGCCGCCATCTTCATGCCGAAGCGCGCGCCTTGCGGAACAGGCGGAAGAAGTTCTCGGTCGTTTGCGCCGCCAGCGCCTCGGCATCGACCCCGCGCAGCGTCGCGATCGCGGCGGCGGTCGCGGCGACAAAGGCCGGCTCGTTGCGCTTGCCGCGGTAGGGTATCGGCGCGAGATAGGGCGAGTCGGTCTCGACGAGCAGCCGGTCGTCGGGGATGTCGCGGACGATGCCGCGCAGATCCTCGGCGTTCTTGAACGTCACGATGCCCGAGATCGAGATGTAGAAGCCGAGGTCGAGCGCCGCCTCGGCGAGCCCCCTGCCGCCGGTAAAGCAATGCAGCACGCCGGGCGGCGGCGCGCTTTCGGCGAGGATCGCGGCGACCTCGTCATCCGCCTCGCGGGCGTGGATGATCAGCGGCAGCCCGGTCGCCGCCGACGCGGCGATGTGGGCGCGAAACACCTGCTCCTGCACGTCGCGCGGGCTCAGGTCGTAGTGGAAATCGAGCCCGGTCTCGCCGATGCCGACGACGCGGTCGTGGCCGGACAACTCGACCAGCCGCTCGGTCGTCAGCGCGGCGTGGTCGGCGGCCTCGTGCGGGTGCGCGCCGACCGAGCACCAGATGCGCGAGTCGGATTCGGCGATCGCGCGGACGCCCTCGAACTGGTCGAGCCGGGTGCTGATGGTCAGCATCGTACCGACCCCGGCGGCGCGGGCGCGGGCGATCACCGCGTCGCGCTCGGCGGCGAAATCGGGGAAATCGAGATGGCAATGGCTATCGACGAGCATCCGGCACCCTACCCCGCCGCCTCGCCGATCGCAAAAAACGCGCCGAGGATCGCCTGCTTGCGGTCGAGGTTGAGCCCGTCGGCGCGGGCGAAGCGATGGGCGAGGTCGTCGCGGAGCTGGGCCCAGCGCGAGGCCGGTGCGTGCAGCCGCCGGTGCGCCTCGCCCTCGTCGCCGGCGAGGCTTTCGCCGCGCGCGGTCGCGACCGCGAGGCGGGCGAGGAATTGGCCCAGCAGGTCTTCGACGAGCCGATACGTGTCCTCGGCATCGGGGCGGGAGAGCCGGTCGGCGAAGGCGTGGAGCGCGCCGAGATCGAGCTCGCGCGCCGGGCGAATGAGGCCGAGCGCGGCGCGGTAAAGCTCGATGCCGCCGGCGGTCGCCAGGTCGAGCGCGGCGCCGATGCTGCCGCCGGCCAGCGCGACGATCGCGTCGGCGTCCTTCGCGGCGAGGTCGGGGCGATGGCGGGCGAGCAGGTCGCGGACGATTTCGGGTGCGAGCGGCGCCAGCGGAAAGCGGCGGCAGCGCGAACGGATGGTCGGCAGCAGCCGGCCGGCACTGTGCGCGACCAGCAGCAACAGGGTACGGCGCGGCGGCTCCTCGAGGATTTTGAGGAGCGCGTTGGCGGCGTTGCGATTCATCGCGTCGGCGCCGTCGACGATGACGACGCGCCAGCCGCCCTCCGCCGGGGTCAGATGCAGGAAGATGCCGATCTCGCGCGTGTCGGCGACGACGATCTCGCTGCGCATCCGCTTGCGGCGCGGATCGTAGGCCCGCTCGACGGTGAGCAGATCGGCGTGGCCGGCGGCGGCGATGCGGCGGAAGACGCCGCTCTCCGGGTCGGTCCACAGCCCCTCGCCCGCCACGGGTGCGTCGCCGAATAGTCCGCCGGTCTGCGGTGTCAGCACGAAACGCGCGAGGCGGAAGGCGAGCGTCGCCTTGCCGATGCCGCGCGGGCCGCTGAGGAGGAGCGCGTGCGGGAGGCGGCCGGTCTCGAAGAGGCGGCGCAGATCGCGCTCCGCCGCCTCGTGGCCCACGAGCTCGGGGTTGGCGCGCGGCGGCGGGATCTCGACGTCGCTCATGCGAGGCTAACGCAGAATCCGGTAGTGGCGCCGCCTTGTTTTTCCTTCGTCTTTCCCGCGAAGGCGGGAATCCAGGGGCAACGCTTCGTCGCCTGCCCCTGGACCCCCGCCTTCGCGGGGGCGACGAAGAAAGAGGCGATTACGGTTAAGTGGATCATGTCAGGTTAAGCCCAAGACGCGCATTCATGGCGATGAGAACGGCGCGATGCACCGCCGCCGCGTCACCCGAGGCGTCGATCACCGCGCAGCGCCGGGGTTCCTCCTCGGCGATCTTGAGAAACCCGTCGCGCAGCCGCTCGTGAAACCCCCTGTCCAGGCGCTCGAAGCGGTCGGCGGCGCCTTCGCGCGCGCCGATGCGGGCGAACCCGGTTTCGACGGGCAAGTCGAAGATCAGGGTCAGGTCGGGTACGAGGTCGCCGAGAGTCAGGCGCTGCAATGCCGTGAGGTCGGCGAGCGGCAGGCCCCTGCCGTAGCCCTGGTATGCCATCGTCGAGTCGGCAAAGCGGTCGCATACGATCCATTCGCCGAGCGCCAGGGCCGGCTCGATCACAGTCGTCACATGGTCGCGGCGGGCGGCGCAGAACAGGAACACCTCGCTCCACGCATCCCAGCGGTCGTTGGCGCCGCCGAGCAACAGGGCGCGGATCGCCTCGGCGCCCGGCGAGCCGCCCGGCTCGCGGGTGCGGCGCGCGGCGATGCCGGCGCGGTCGAGCGCCGCCATCAGCAGCCCCATCTGGGTCGACTTGCCGGCCCCCTCCCCGCCCTCGACGGTGATAAAGCGGCCGCGCGCGGTATTGGTCAGTGCCGGTTGCCCCAGATCAGGTGAGCCGCAACCGTCGCCATGCGGCCCAGCGTTCCGATGCTCGCGACGGAGGCGCCAGCATATAGCGGCACCTCGACCGTCGTCACGTCGGGCGCGGTGATCGTGACCTTGCCGATCTGCTGCCCTTCCTGGATCGGCGCCGGGATCGGCTTCGTATAGGACACGGTGACCTTCATGTCCTTGCGCGAGCGGCGCGGCATCGTCAGCAGCACATCCTGCTTGATGACGACCGGAACCTTGGGCTGGGTCCCGAGCCAGGTCTCGGCGTCGTCGAGCTTGTCGCCGGCGGAAAAGAGCTTGTAGTCGTTGAACTCGCGGAACGCCCATTCGACGAGCCGCTGCCCTTCCTGCCCGCGCGCCTTCATCGACGGCAGCCCGTTTTCGACGACGATGATACGACGGTCGCCGCGCATGACCGAGGCGGTGAGGCTATACCCGGATTCGTCGGTGTGGCCGGTCTTGAGCCCGTCGGTGCCGGGCGTCGTGTACAGCAGCGGGTTGCGGTTTCCCTGGTCTATATTGTTGAAGGCAAAGTTCTTTTCCGAATAGTAGTGATAGTACTCGGGGAAATTCTGGATCGTGCGCCAGGCGAGGGTGGCGAGGTCGTGCGCGGTCATCCAATGCTCGGGGTCGGGCAGGCCGTCGACGTTGTCGAAATGGCTGTCGACGAGCCCGATCTCCTTGGCCTTGGCGTTCATCATGTCGACAAAGGCGGCCTGGCTGCCGGCGAGTCCCTCGGCGAGGACGATGCACGAATCGTTGCCGGACTGGACGATCATGCCCTGCAGCAGGTTGTCGATCGAGATGCGGCCGCCGACCGGCACGAACATCTTCGACCCGCCGGTCTTCCACGCCTCGGCGCTGACCGGCAATTCGTCGGTAAGCTTGGCGCGGCCCTCCTTGAGCAGGCCGAAGACGACGTAGGCGGTCATCATCTTGCTCATCGAAGCGGGCGGCATGCGCTCGTCGGCCTGCTTGTCGAAGAGCACGGTGCCCGTCTCGGTCTCGATGATGATCGCGTGCCTGGCCTCGGTCGTGAACACGCCGGGCGTCTGTACCGGCGCCGGCGCGGCGGGCGCGGGCTTGGCGGTCTGCTTCGGCGTCGCGACTTTGTGCTTCTCGGCCGCGATGCCGGCGGGGGAAACGGCCAGCAGCAGCACCGCCAATGCCGCCGTGCCTGAAAACGCCCCCGTTCGTGCCACCTGACCCCTGCCCGCTAGTTGTCGATCACCCGTGCGTCGCGATACCCGCCGCCGACCAGCCGCGCCCGCAGCGCCTCGGCCTCGCGGCCGCTGGCGACCGGACCGAGCTGCACACGATAGATCGGGGTGCCGCGCTCGGAAATGGTCACGATCGCCACACTGCCCAAGGGCGACACCGCCGAGCCGACCCGCCGCGCGTATTCCCGCTCATAGAACGTCCCGGCCTGGACGTAGAGCCGGCGCTGGGGGCGCGGCGCCAGGCTCTGCGGGTAGGCGGCCGGCGCGTCGTTGCGGGCGAGGGCGACCGAATGGCTGAGCGCCTCGGCGAGGATCGTCGGGTTCTGGCCGCTCTGGCGGATCACCTTCTCGGCGGCGGCGATGCTGTCGTCGCGCAGCACGCGGACGCGCACCTCCGCGGTGCCGGTGCGCTCGAAACCGAGAAGCTGCGCGGCCCGGCGCGACACGTCGAGGATGCGGCCGCCGGCGAACGGCCCGCGGTCGTTGACCCTGAGCCTGAGGCTGCGGCCGTTGGCGAGGTTGGTGACCTCGACGACGCAGGGCAACGGCAGGGTCTTGTGCGCGGCGGTCAGCTCGTTGAGGTCGTAGACCTCGCCATTGGCCGTGTACTGGCCCTGGAACGCCTCGCCGTACCACGAGGCGGGGCCGGTCCGGTCGTAGGCGTAGTCGGGCTCGGGCGTGTACCAGACGCCCTTGACCTGATACGGCGCGCCGATCTTGAACACCGGATGCGGCGTGCGCGCGGCGGAGTAATTGCCTCCGCCCGGCCCGTAATCGGGTCCGCCGCAAGCCGCGACCAGCATGCCGATCGCGAGCACGAGCAAAAGCCTCGGCACTTCTCCCCCACCCCTGGGAATGTACGCATCCGGCCTGGTTCGGGACCCCCTACCCCTGCCCCAGGCTGTCCGCCAGGTACCCCACCGCGGCGGCGAAAAAGGTCGATTTGTTCCAGCGCATGATCGTGCGGAAATTGTCGTAGACGACGAGCGCCTGGCCGCCGGCGCCGTCGGGCAGCACCAGCGAGGCGACCTCGTCGCGCGCCGCCGGCACCGCACCGTTCGCCGAGCGCACGCCGAGCTGCACCCATTGCGAAAGCGGCCGGCGGTTATCCAGGCCGGTGTTGCGCGTGTCGAAATCGGGCGGGACCGATGCCGTGAAGCCCCAGCCCTGATTGCCGCGCCAGCCGAGCTGGCCGATATAGTTCGCGATCGAGCCCAGCGCGTCGGCCCGGTCGCCCCAGATGTCGCGGCGGCCGTCATGGTCGAAATCGACGGCGAATTTGAGAAACGTCGACGGCATGAACTGGCACTGCCCCATCGCCCCGGCCCAGGAGCCGAGCATGTCGTGCGCGGTGATGTCGCCCTCGTCGAGGATGCGCAGCGAGGCGATCAGCTCGTCGCGGAAGAGGGCGCTGCGCCGCCCGTCATAGGCGAGCGTCGCCAGCGAGGCCGGAACGAAATAGGTGCCCATGAACTTGCCGAACCCGCTCTCGACGCCCCACAGCGCGACGACGAAGCGGGGCTGCACGTTGTACGCGCGCTGCACACGGTCGAGGAGCTCGGCGTTTTCCTCGAGGGCGCGGCGGGCGTCGCTTTCGCGCTGCGGCGTCACGGCGCCGGCGATGAATTCGGCGAAGGTTTTCTTGTGCTCGGGCTGGTTGCGGTCGAGCTCGATCACCTTCGGCAGGTATTGCACGTAACGAAAGACGAAATCGACGGTACCCCCTCGCACGCCGTGCGCCAGCGCGTCGCGCCGCACACCGGCGAGAAACCCGTCCCAATCGCCTTCCGCCGCCCTGGCCATCCCGTCCCCCAACGGAGCCGCCAGTAGCGGAGCCGCGAGCAAGGCCCGCCGGCTCATGCGGAAAGCTCTCATCAAAAGCGCTCCCGCGATTACTATTCCCCCACCGACTTCTGCACGAGAATGTGGCAAAAATCAATATTCGCCCCCGATCAACCTGATTTTTATTTTGCGGACCAACGGGACGGTTACAAGTGCGGGAGGCGCGGCAACCATGAGGATTACTTGCCGTCCTCGATTACCCTCGCGAGCGGGGGAGGCTTGCTGCGCCTCAGTCGTCCGCCTCGACCGGCGTCGGGCCTGCGGCCGCCTTCCGTCGAGGCGGGGCGCGGACCAGGAGGAGCAGCAGGATCGATGCCAGGATCACGCACAGCATCAGCATGAAATCGTCGATATAGCCGATCATCTGCGCCTGGCGGGTGATCTCATGGTTGAGCGCGGCTATGCCGGATGGCGCGGTCAGGCTGAAATGCTGGGCGAAATCGTGGGTCTGAACCATCGGATTGTCAGGACGCAGCCCCTCGACCAGGCGCGAATGGACGATCTGGGTGTTCTGCGTGAGCTGCGCTTCGAGGATGCTGATGCCGACGCTGCCGCCGAGCATGCGCATCAGGCTCCGGAGCGCGGTGCCTTGCGTGAGGATGTGCCGCGGCAAGTCCGACAGCGCCAGCAGGTTTAGCGGCACGAAGGTGCAGCCGAGGCCGAACCCCTGGGCGAACCCGGCGAAGAGGATCGGCCACGAATCCATGGCGAGCGAATACCCGGTCATCTGCCACAGCGAGCCCGCGGTCATCAAAAACCCGCCGAGGATGAACAGGCGGTTGTCGACCTTGTTGATGAAGCGGGCGACAAAGAACATCGCGATCATCGTGCCGACGCCGCGCGGCGCCATCATCCAGCCGGCGTCGAAGACCGGATAGTTCATCAGCTCCTGCATCATCGACGGCATCAACGCCAGCGTGCCGCTGAGGATCATGCCGACGCCGAACATGAGGAGGCTGCCGGCGACGAAATTCGGGCTCTTCAAGAGTTCGCGGTTGAGGAATGACGGTCCCGTGGCGGTCCAGGTATGGACGATCAACATGTAAAAGCTCAGCGCTGTGATCCCCGCCTCGATCCAGATCTCGGTGGAATGGAACCAGTCCTGGAGCTGGCCGCGGTCGAGCATGAGCTGCAGCGAGCCGACCGCGATGCTCATCGCACCGAAGCCGAACATGTCGAACGGCTCGCGCCGCACTGTGCGGGCCTGGCGGAACAGCATGAAGATGCCGAACGCGCAGATCGCCCCGACCGGCAGGTTGATGTAGAAGCACCAGCGCCAGTTGAGGTTGTCGGTGAGCCACCCGCCCATCGTCGGACCGAGGATCGGTCCCATCATCGCGCCGGTGCTGAAGATCGCCATCGCGTGGCCGTGGCGCTCCTGCGGGTAGATCGACAGCAGCGTCGCCTGGCCCAAGGGCACGAGACCGGCGCCGAAGACGCCTTGCAACAGGCGGAAGATGACGAGCTGCGGCAGGCTCATCGCCGCGCCGCACATGGCCGAGGTGATGGTGAACCCGATCACCGAGCCCAGAAATATGTACTTGATGCCGAACCGCCCGGCGAGCCAGCCGGTCAGCGGCATCGTGATCGCCGAGGCGACGATGTACGACGTGAGGACCCACGAAATCTGGTCCTGCGCCGCCGACATGCTGCCCTGGATATGCGGCAGCGCGACATTGGCGATCGTCGTGTCGATGCCTTGCAGCACGCAGGCGCAGATAATCGTCGCGGTCATCCACCCGCGATTGGCGACCGCGGGCTGGGCGGCTTCTTGTCCCTGGCCTCTCATCGCTGCCGCACCCTGCCCCCTCTCCGCCCATTGGGGGGAGAGGGCCGGGGTGAGGTGGGAATGCTCCGCCGGTGGATGCCCTCCTCACCCTCCCATCGCATTGCGATGGGCCCCTCCCTCTCCCCCCAATGGGCGGAGAGGGTTATCTCGGTCGCCTTAATCATCGGCGGCAGCCGGCTCGGGCGCCATGCCGCGCAGGGTGGGCGTGTTGACGCGGAGGAGGAGGAGGAGCGGCAATGACAGCAGGGCGATCAGCATCATCAGCTTGAAGTCGTTGATATAGGCGATCATCGATGCCTGCCGCGTGACCTCGGCGTTGAGGGCGGCGATGCCGGCGGGGTTGGTCAGGCTATAGGGCGCCGGCAGCATCGATCCCTGGATCATCGGGTTGTCGGCGTGAAACGTCTCGATCAGGCGCGAATGCACGATCTGGGTGTTTTCGGCGAGCGTCGCCACCAGCACGCTGATGCCGATGCTGCCGCCGAGATTGCGCATCAGGCTGCGGATCGCCGTCGCCTGGGTCAGGATGTGGCGCGGCAGGTCCGACAAGGCAAGAATGTTCAGCGGCACAAACGTGCAACCCAGCCCAAACCCCTGGATGAGCCCGGTTACTATGATCGGCTCGGGGCTCATCAAGAGTGAAAAGCTCGTCATCTGCCACATCGCGTAGGCCGTCAGCAGGAGGCCGAACAGGATGATCAGCCGGTTGTCGATGCGGTTGATCACCCTCGCCACGGCGAACATCGCAATCATCGTGCCGACGGCTCTGGGGGCGGTGACCAGCCCCGTCGTGAACACCGGGTAGTTCATGAGCTGCTGCATCATCGTCGGCAGCAGCGCCAGCGTTCCGGTCATGATGAGCCCGATCACGAACATCAGCATCGTGCCGGCGATAAAGTTGGTGCTGCTGAGGAGTCTGCGGTTGAGGAACGAGTGCCCGGCGGTCGTCGCGGTGTGGACCGCGAACAGGTAGAAGCCGAGCGCGGCGATGATCGTCTCGGCCCAGATCTCCTGCGAGTGGAACCAGTCCTTGAGCTCGCCGCGGTCGAGCATGAGCTGCAAGGCGCCGACGCCGAGGCTCAGGGCGATAAAGCCGACCGCGTCGAACGGCTCGCGGTGTCCGGTGCGGGGCTGGCGGATGAAGACGAGGATGCCGAGCGTGCAGAGGATTCCGACCGGCAGGTTGACGTAGAAGATCCAGCGCCACGAATAGTCCTCGGTCAGCCACCCGCCCAGCAGCGGCCCGCTGATCGGCCCCATGATCGTGCCGATGCCGTAGACCGCCATCGCATAGCCGTGGCGCTCGGGCGGGTTGATGCGCAACAGCGTCGCCTGCGACAGCGGGATGAGCCCCGCCCCGCAAACCCCCTGCATCGCGCGATAGAGCACGAGCTGCTCAAGGCTCGTCGCCGAGCCGCACAGCGCCGACGCGACCGTAAAGCCCATGACCGAGGCGACGAAGATGTACTTGATGCCGAACCGCCCGGCGAGCCAGCCGGTCAGCGGCATCATGATCGCCGCGGCGACGATGTACGAGGTGAGGACCCAGGCGATCTCGTCCTGCGACGCCGAAAGGCTTCCCTGGATGTGCGGCAGCGCGACGTTGGCGATCGTGTTGTCGACGCCCTGCATGATGTTGGCGAGCATGATCGAGGCCGTGATCCAGCCGCGATTGGGCACCGCCGACGCCGATTCCGCCTCTCCTCTCACGCTTGTGGCCTCGCCCGCCCGCGCCCTGGTCTCAGGCCGCCTCTACCTGAAGCGCGGTCGGGGTGTCGCCGGCGACCGTGGTGCGGCGCATGTCGCGCACCAGCGTGTCGTCGAAACGGCGGACGCGGTGCATGGTCTGGCGGTTGTCCCACATGATCAGGTCGTGTTGCCGCCAGCGGTGGACGTAGACGTTGGACGGCTGCGTCGCCGCCTCGTTGAGGTCGCGCAGAAAGGCCCGCGCTTCCGGCATCGGCCAGCCGAGGATCGTGCCGGCATGGGAGGCGAGATACAGCGACTTGCGCCCCGAAACCGGATGCGTGCGCACCAATGACTGCCGGACCGGGCGGAAAATCGTCTTCTCCTCATCGGTGATCGTAAAGCCGAGGAGGCCGCGCGAGTACATCAGCGAATGCTCGCACACGACGTCCGCGACCTGCGCCTTGGTCTCGTGGTCGAGCGCGTCATAGGCCGCGCGCATGTCGGCGAATTCGGTGTTGCCGCCCTTCTCGACCGTGACACGGCCGGAGAGGATCGAGTATTTCGCCGGAACCGGCCGGAACGAACTGTCGGAATGCCAAAGCTGGTTGCCGAGGTTGAAGAGGCGGCGGCGGTCGTCGCGCGGGAGCGGGCGGTGGTTCTGGTCGAGGTTGGAGACATCCGCCATCTGCGGACCGAGGCGCTTTTGCTCGGGCCGGGTCACGTTGCCGCCGAGGGTGCTTTCAAGGGCGCCGAAATTGAGCGAAAACGCGACCTGCTGCTGGTCGGTGAGACGCTGTTCGTGAAAAACAAGGACGGCGTAGCGGTCCATCCCGGCTTCGATCGCGGCGACCTCGTCGCGCGACAGCGGCCGGGTCAGGTCGACCCCGGACACCTCGCCTGCGAAATCGGGTTTGATCCCGCGGATCGAAACGGCCATTTCCGGCCTCCACATGCCCGTATAAGCGGCAAAAACGATACGCCCATGTCGCTGATCTGTCATGCGAAGGGCGGGGTTGGCTGCCATGCGCTGCGGCAGTCGAGTTGCTGTTAATCTCCCCTCTCCGCGCCCCCTGTTGAGGAGCTTTACATGGACCAATTCGACCTGATCTCGATCGGCGCCGGCTTTGCCGGATTGTGCGCGGCGGTGCGGGGGGCGGAGCTGGGGTTGCGGACGGCGGTGATCGAGCAGGGCGCCGACGAGCGCTACCCGTGCAGCTCGCGCTGGGCCGGCGGCATCTTTCATGTCTCGTATCACGACGTGAAGCTCGACGCGGCCGAGCTGGTGGCCGCGATCAACCGGCAGACCGGCGGCGAGGCCGATTCTGAATTGGCGCAGGCGGTGGCCGAGGATGCCGGGCGGCTGGTCGACTGGCTCGGGGCGCAGGGCGCGCGGTTTACCCAGGCGAGCGCGATCAACTGGCACCGCTTCACGCTGGCGCCGAACCGGGCGGCGGTGCATGGGCCGGACTGGCAGGGGCGCGGGCCGGATTTGTTTCTCGGCGAGCTCAGGAAGCGGCTGGAGGAGCGGCAGGGGCGCATCTTTTTCGGCACCAAGGCCGGCGGCTTGCGCATCGAGGGCGGGCGGTGCGTCGGCGTCGACGGGTTCGGCGCCGGGGCGGTCGTCATCGCCGATGGCGGGTTTCCGGCGAGCGCCGAACTATTCCGGGCGCATATCGGCCCGCGCCCGGACCTGGTCGTTCAGCGCCACGCCGGCAGCGCACGGGGGGACGGGCTGAGGATGGCCGAGGCGGCCGGCGTGGCGCTGACGCGACTCGACCGGTTCTACGGCCATCTCTTGAGCCGGGACGCGATGACCAACCCGGCGCTGTGGCCCTATCCGCAGATTGACGCGGTCGCCGTCGCGGGGGTCGTGGTCGATGCGAGCGGGCGGCGCATCCTCGACGAGGGGCTCGGCGGCATCTCGATCAGCAACGACCTCGCCCGGCTCGACGACCCGCTCTGCGCGACGGTGATCTGCGATGGGACGATGTGGGAGACCGCCGGCAAGGCGGCGCAGATTCCGCCCAACCCGGAACTTCTCGCCGGTGGCGGCACGCTGCACCGCGCCGACACGCTCGACGGACTCGGCCGGATCGCCGGCATAGATGGCCTCGCGGAGACGGTCGCGGCATACAACGATGCGCTGCGCGACGGCACGCCGCTATCGCCTCCCCGCTCCAGCCGCGGCGGCCAACCGAAGCCGATCGAGACCGCGCCCTATTACGCGATCCCGATCTGCGCCGGCATCACCAACACGATGGGCGGCATCGCGATCGACGGGCATGGGCGGGTCAAACGGCGCGACGGGTCGGTCATTCCGGGGCTTTACGCGGCCGGGGGCGCGACCGGCGGGCTCGAAGGCGGCGGCGCGGTCGGATATGTCGGCGGCCTCATCAAGGCCTGCCTCTTTGGACTGCGCGCCGCCGAGGACGTGGCGCGGCGGCGGACAAACCATTAGCATCGCGCCGCACAATTCAGGGGAGCGCCCATCATGGCGAAAATTCTGGTCATCCACGGCGCCGGCATGAACATGCGCGGCAAGGTCCAATTGGAGATTTTCGGGCCGATGCTGTTGCCCGAGTACGACGAGCGCATCCGCGGCTATGCCAAGGAGCTGGGGGTCGAGATCGAGATCTTCCATTCGAACATCGAGGGCGAGATCGTCAACCGGATCTACCGGGCCAACGACGAAGGGTTCGATGCCGCCATCTTCAACCCGGCGGCGTTCGGCACCGGCTATCCCGCGCTGGTCGCGGCCATTTCGCAGGTCAAGTTCCCGATGACCGAGGTGCATATCTCAAACCCGATCCGGCGCGGCCCCGCCTCGCAGACCGCCGCGGTCAGCCAAAGCGTCGTCGCCGGGTTCGGCATCGCCGGGTACGCCCTCGCCCTTCGCGGCATCCGCGATCAGCTCGCCGCGAAGAAGTAGAAGCTCACCACTCGTTATTCGCGATCCCGACCCCATATAAGTCAGGTGAGAACGCATCCTTATGCCGAAGCCGTCTACCGGGTGGTTGAGCTGCCCGGTGGAGTCTTTGGCGTCGAAGTGAAGATCCCCGACAGCAATCCGACCACGGTCAGCAGCTTCGAGACCGAGGCGGCGGCCGAGGCGTGGATCGTTCGGAACAAGCAGCGGGTCGTCGAACAGAGCGAGCCGCGAAACCCGTTCCGCAGGTCGCAGCCGAGGCGATAGCAGGGGCTGGGGCGCTAGGCCCGGTCTAGCTGGCCCTCGCGGGCGACCCGTTCGCGCCCGTCGACCTTGGCTCTGATGCGGTATTGAGGAACGTTGCCCTCTTCGGGCAACTTTGTGACGACCGTATAGATTCCTCGAGCCGAACTGTCCTCGTGGCGATGCGGCGAAAACCGCACGCTCTGGCCGGGCGCATATTTGTGCGTCGCCATGATGCTGCCCTCCCGGAAAATGCATGACGCCGCCGGCGAGCGGCGGCGTCACACATGCGCGGTTACTCTGCCTTCAAGGCGACGGCCGAGGTCTTGCCCTGATTGCCGCGCTCAAGCTCATAGCTCAGCTTCTGGCCCTCATGCAGGTTGCCCATGCCCGAGCGCTCGACAGCCGAGATGTGGACGAACACATCCTTCGAGCCGTCGTCGGGTTGGATGAAGCCGTAGCCCTTTTGGGAGTTGAACCACTTCACGGTTCCGATAGCCATAGATTGCCTTTCAACGTAAATCGGCCGCCGCTCACGATCGAACGTCGGGTCAACAATCGGTATTTTTACGGAAGGCGGTTCGGCGCTCACGGTGGGAGCTACGAAATGCGTGCCGAACCAATAGTTGACCTCTTAAATGTAGCCCCGCCGGCCCCTCATTACAAGGAAGCCGCTACCCCCAGCAATTCGCCGATCTTGTCGGCGGCCTTGAGGCCGTGTCCGGTGAGCACGGCGACGGTCGTCTCGCCGGGGCGGATCGTGCCGCCGTGCAGCAAGCGGGTCAGCGCGGCGCCGGCCGTGGCCGAGGTCGGTTCGACATAGATCCCGAGCCGGCCGAGCGCCGCGAGGGCGGGCGGGATCGCCGCCTCGCCGACCGCCACGACCCCTCCCCCGCTCGCCCGCAACGCCGCCAGCACCGCCGCGGTCCGCACCGGCCGCGCCGTCGCGATGCCGTCGGCGACGGTCGCTTGCGGCTCGAACGGCACGAAATCGGAGGCACCGGCCTTCCAGGCGATTTCGAGCGCCGAGCAGTTCGCGGCCTGGACCGCGAAGAGGCGCGGCGGCTTCAGCCCCAGCGCGGCGAACCCGCGCTCAAGGCCGAGGATGTTGCTGCCGTATCCGGTCGGCACGAGGATGTTGTCCGGCACGCGGAAGCCGAGCTGTTCCCAGATTTCGAAGGCGAGCGTCTGGGTGCCTTCGATAAAGAACGGGTGCCAGTTGTGGCTGGCGTAAAAGCTGGCGCCGCTTTCGGCCGCGGCGAGGGCGGCGGTGGTCACGTCCTGGCGCGTGCCGGGGATTGTGACCACCTCGGCGCCCGAGGCGGCGATCTGCACGATCTTGCCGCGCGGCGCGGCGGCGGGCACGTAGATGCGGCACGGGATGCCGGCGGCCGCCGCGTAGGTCGCGATCGACGATCCCGCATTGCCCGACGAATCCTCGTGGATCGGCCCGACCCCGACCTCGATCAGATGGTTCAGCATCAGCGCCGTGCCGCGATCCTTGAACGAGCCGGTCGGCATCTGGGTTTCGAGCTTGAAATGGATCGGCGCCCCGGCCCAGTCCCGAATGACGAGCGGGGTCCAGCCTTCGCCGAGCGAGACCCGCGGCGGCGCCGTCACCCGCAGCGCCGCGCGATAGCGCCACAGCGACGCGTCGCCGGCGACGATGTCCGCGCGCCTGAGCCCCGGCCCCGGCGCGAGGTCGAGCGGGCCGCCGCAAGTGCAGCGCCATAAGGGCTTGTCGGCGTCGTGGTCGGCGCCACAGGCCGGGCAGTGATAGGTAATCGTTTGCGCCGCCATCGCCGTGCCCTCCTCCGCCCGTGTCTGCGGCCCCGTGTCTGCGGCCCCGTGTCTGCGGCAAGGATACCGCTCGCCAGCACTGTCGCGATACCGCATCATCCGGCCGCATGACCCGGATCGCCGCGACGCTGTTGCTGACGCTGGCCGCCCTTGCACCGCCGGCATGGGGGCAATCGGCGGGGGCTGCCGTGTTCGCCCGGTGCAAGGTCTGCCACACGCTCGAAGCCGGCGGACACAGCCCGGTCGGTCCCAACCTGCACGGACTTTACGGCCGCACCGCCGGCACCGTATCAGGCTTTACGTTCTCACCGGCGATGAAGGATTCCAAAGTCGTGTGGAGTGACGACACGCTCGGCAAGTTCCTGCGCGACCCGCAGGGCTTTATCCCCGGCAACCGGATGGGGTTTCCCGGCATCGACGACGACAAGCGGCTTTCCGACCTGCTTGCCTACCTGAAGGAGGCGACGCGCTAGGCGATGGCTGAGGCGCGGCTCATCGACGGTGTCGCGCTCGCGGCCGATCTGCGCCGGCGCGTCGCCGAGGCCGTGGCGGCGATGCAGGCGCGGCATGGGGTAATGCCCGGCCTCGCCGCGGTGCTCGTCGGCGACGACCCGGCGAGCCGCATCTACATCCGCAACAAGCAGCGCGCCTGCATCGCCGCCGGTCTCGCCTCGTTCGAGCATGAATTGCCTGGGGACGCGAGCGAGGCGGCCGTGCTGGAGACGATCGCCGGGCTGGTGGCGGACGAGCGGGTCGACGGCATCCTCGTCCAGCTCCCGCTGCCGCCGCAGGTCGACCCGCGCCGTGTCGTCGCCGCGATCGGGCCCGACAAGGATGTCGACGGGTTCCATCCGCTCAACATGGGCCGGCTGGCGGCCGGCGAGACGGCGATGGTGCCCTGCACGCCCGCCGGCTGCATGATGTTGATCGAGACCGTCCGGCCGGATTTGACCGGGCTGGAGGCGCTGGTGCTCGGCCGCTCGTCGATCGTGGGGCGGCCGCTTGCGGCGCTGCTGCTCGACAAGGACTGCACCGTGACGCTTGCCCATTCGCGCTCGCACGACCTGGCCGATCTGTGCCGGCGGGCCGATATCCTCGTCGCCGCGGTCGGGCGGCCGCATCTGGTTCAGGGATCGTGGATCAAGCCGGGCGCAACGGTGATCGATGTCGGGATCAGCCGTGTGATCGACGCGGGCGGCGTCGCGCGGCTGCTCGGCGATGTCGACACGGCGGCGGCAATGCCGGTCGCCGGCGCGATCACGCCGGTACCGGGCGGGGTCGGACCGATGACGATCGCGTGCCTGTTGCGCAACGCGGTGCTCGCGGCCCATCGCCGCCGCGGCCTCCCCGACCCGGCGCCCTAGGAACGGGCCGTCCAGGAACCGAAGCGCGAATTGCACTGTTTCTCCCATGACCTGCCTCGAAAGGGAGTGAACGGTCATGTTGAGTAAGAGTGTGATGAGTCTGGCTTTTGCCGCGTCGTGCCTGGTGGCGATGCCGGCGGCCTTTGCCAATTCGACCGATATGCCGCCGGCCGCGGCCTCGACGCCGACCGACATGGTGACAAACGGCCCGCAAGCGGACCGGGGCGATCATTCGCGCAACTGGTCGGCGGCGCGCAACGTGCGTGAGAGCCAGCACTACGAACGCCTGCTGGCGACCAGCCCGCGGTTCCGGATGGCGCGGATGCGCAAGGAATGCGGCCCGATCACCGATCAGCAGCTCCATCAGAGCTGCATGGCCAGCTTCGGCAACGGCGGCGAGGCGATGTACGGCTCCTCGACCCCGCCGCGGCCGATCAGCAATGCGGGCGGCGCCAGCCAGTAAGGCTTCGTCCGAGCGAAGAAGGCCGCCCGTCGTGGCGGCCTTTTTTGCTATTGCCCGAGCACGTAGCGGTCGATCGCCTCGGCCCAGCCGTCTTCGTCGTTGCCGCCGGTGACGCCCTGGGCCTTGGCCTTGACGTGGTCGGGGGCGTTGCCCATCGCGATCGGGAACCCGGCCTCGGCAAACATCTCGAGGTCGTTGGTCATGTCGCCGAGCACGGCGATCTCGTCGCGCGCGAGACCGAGCCGTTCGGCCAGCAGCGAGACGATGCGGCCCTTGTTGATGCCGGGTGCGATCACGTCGCAGTAATAGGGCTGCGAGCGCGCGGCATGGGCGGCGTGGCCCAGCGATTCCCGCATGATCGCCTCGACCCTGGCGATCAAATCGTGGTCGTTGCTGGCGCCGACGATCTTGCCGACCGCGCTGAAATGCTTGTCCTCATAGGCCGGGACGACGGTAGGCGGCGTGTCGATCGTGTGGATCTCGTGGTCGACGTGGTCGCCCTCGCGATCGAGGATCACCCATTCGTTGCCGACGAAGACCCAGGTGCTGACGCCGTTTTCGTGAAAGATATCTACCGCGCGCCTGGCAGTCGCCGGCGGGATGCAGACCGCTTCGATGACACTCAAATCGGGCTCCACGATCGAGCCGCCGTTGTAGCCGCCGAAGGGCAGCGTGACGTCGAGCGCGTCGCGCATCGTCCTCAGGCCGAAAGGCGGCCGGCTGCTGCAGATCGTAAACCCGACCCCGGCCTTTTGGAGGCGGCGCACCGCCGCCACCGCCGAGGGGCGCAGCGCCTTTTCGGTCGTGACGAGGGTGCCGTCGACATCGGTGATCACGATCTTGAACCGGCTCATCAGGTGCTCCGCGTTAAAACCTCGACCCCGCCGCTCGACGCCACCACCACGGCCGAGCTGCGGCCGACGAAGAGGCCGCTCTCGACGACGCCGACGATCGCGCCGACTTGCCGTTCGAGCGTGCCGGGGTCGGCGATCCCGTCAAATCGGCAATCGACGATGTAGTTGCCGCCGTCGGTGATGAACGGCTGGTCTTCGCCGGTATGGCGCAGCGCCGGCTCGGTCCCGAGCTTGGCGAGCGCGGCGGCGGTGGATTGCCAGCCGAACTGGGCGATCTCGACCGGCACCGGCGCGCGCGAGCCGAGCCGGTCGACCAGCTTGTCGTCGTCGACGACGATGACGAACCTCCGACTCGCCGCGGCGACGATCTTTTCGCGGAGCAGCGCACCGCCGAGGCCCTTTATGAGATTGAGCGTGCCGCGCTCGACCTCGTCGGCGCCGTCGATCGCGAGATCGAGCCGCTGATGCTCGGCAAAGCTCGCCAGCGGGATTTGGAGGCTGCGCGCCTGGGTCGCCGACCGCTCCGAGGTCGGGATGCCGACGATCCTCAGCCCCGCCGCGACCCGCGCGCCGAGACCTTCGATGACGAAATACGCGGTCGACCCGGTGCCGAGCCCGACCACCATCCCGTCCTCGACAAATTCGATCGCGCGCAGCGCCGCCTCCCGCTTGAGCCGGTCGCGGTCGTCTGTCACGCGCCGTCCCTGGCCGCGCGGTCGACAAACCAGATCAGCTCGCCGACCGGGGAGAAGCGTGCCGACGGCAGGTCCTGCCGGCCGGCCAGGGCACCGGCGAGCGCGGCGGTCTTGTCGGCGCCGGCGACGAGAAACGCGGCGCTGCGGCAGCTTTCGAGCGCCGGGTAGGTCAGCGTCACCCGCGGCACCATCGGGTTGAGCCCCGGCACCGGCACCTCGACCGTCCAGCGCCGATGCTCCGCGAGCGCGGGCTTGCCCGGGAACAGCGAGGCGGTGTGGCCGTCGGGGCCGAGGCCCATCAGCATCACGTCGAAGACCGGCCGCGCCGGATCGAGCGTGTCGTGGCCGCTATAGGATTTCAGCGTCTGCTCGTAGGCGCGCGCGGCGTCTTCGAGCGATCTCGCGTGCTCGATCCCGTGGATGTTCTCGGGCGGCACCGGGACATGCGCGAGCAGCGCGTCGCGGGCCATCCCGTAATTGCTGTCGGGGTCGTCCCAGGACACGAACCGGTCGTCGCCCCAGAACCAGTGGGTCCGCGCCCACGGCATGATGTCGCGATAGGGTTCGCCGGCGAGAAGCTGATAGAGCCGCTTTGGCGTCGACCCGCCCGACAGGCAGATCGAGAAATTTCCGGTCGAGTGGCAGGCAAGATCGGCGATCCATTGCGCCGCCCTGGCCGCGAGCGTCGCGGCGTCGGGGAAGATTTCGAGCCGTGGCGCCATCTGCCCTACTCCCGACGCGTCGAGTTGCGGATCGCGAGGATCGCGGCGGCGTAATCCTTGACGCCGAAAATGGCCGAGCCCGCGACGATCGCGGTGGCGCCGGCCTCTATCGCCTGCCAGGCGGTCTTGCCGCTCATCCCGCCATCGACCTCGATCACCGGGTCGAGCCCGCGCGCGTCGCACCGAGCGCGCAGCGCGCGAATCTTCTCGACCATTGTCGGCAGAAAGCTCTGCCCGCCGAACCCCGGATTGACCGTCATGATCAGCACGATATCGCACAGATCGAGCACATGTTCGACCATCGCGATCGGCGTCGCGGGATTGAGCACGACCCCGGCCTTTTTGCCGACGTCGCGAATCTGGCCGAGGGTGCGGTGCAGGTGGATCGTCGCGCTCTGCTCGCAATGCACAAGCAGATGGTCCGCGCCGGCCTCGGCGAAGGCCTCGACCAGCCGCTCGGGCTCGACCACCATCAGGTGCACGTCGACCGGCTTTGCCGTCGCCCGCCGCACGGCCTCGACGACCACGGGCCCGAGCGTCAAATTGGGGACAAAGCGGCCGTCCATCACGTCGACGTGGATCCAGTCTCCGCCGGCCGCGTCGGCCGCGCGGACCTCGTCGGCGAGGCGGCCGAAATCGGCGGAGAGGATCGACGGGGCGACGCGGACGGGGCGCGGCATCAGTCGATCGGCCGCCACTGTCGGCCCGAGCGCCACAGCAATTCCTCGGCGGCGTCCGGTCCCGGCGCCCCGGCGGCGTACAGCGCCAGCGGAACGTCGCGTGCGCCCTGCCACAGATCGAGGATCGGCTGCACGATCGCCCACCCCGCCTCGACGCTGTCGGCGCGCTGGAACAGCATCGCGTCGCCGATCATGCAATCGTAGACGAGCGTCTCGTACCCGGTCGCCGGCACGGTGCGGAAATAATCCGAATAGCGGAAATCCATCCGCACCGCGCCGAGCTGAATTTCGGGGCCGGGCTGCTTGGCGCTGAATTGCAGCGAGGCGCCCTCGTCGGGCTGAATCTGCAACGCCAGGACGTTAGGCGACAGATTATCAACCCCGGTGTCGCGAAACAGCGCAAACGGCACATTCTTGAACTGGATCGCAATCTCGGTCGTGCGCCGGGTCATCGACTTGCCGGTGCGCAGATAGAACGGCACGCCCGCCCAGCGCCAGTTGTCGATGCCCAGGCGCATCGCGACGTAGGTCTCGGTCGCGCTCTGGGGATCGACCCCGTCCTCCTGCACGTAGGCCTTGCGCGGCACGTTGCGGACGACGCCGGCGCCGTATTGCCCGCGCACGACGTTGCGGCGCACGTCGTCCTCGTCGAAATGCATGACCGCGTCGAGCACCTTCTGCTTTTCGGTGCGGACGGCGTCGGCGGCGAACGAGTTCGGCGGCTCCATCGCGGTCAGGCTCAAAAGCTGGAAGACATGGTTCGGCACCATGTCGCGCAGCGCCCCGGTGACCTCGTAGAACGCCGCGCGGTGCTCGACCCCGACCGTCTCGGCGACGCTGATCTGGACGTGGTCGATATGGTCGCGGTTCCACAGCGGCTCGAAGATGCCGTTGGCGAAGCGCAGCGCCATGATGTTCTGGACCGTCTCCTTGCCGAGAAAATGGTCCATCCGGTAGATCTGCGACTCGTTGAGCGTCTTGAGGATTTGCGCATTCAGCGCCCGCCCCGATTCGAAATCGTGGCCGAACGGCTTTTCGATGATGACGCGGCGCCAGGTCCCTTTCTTTTCCGTGGCGAGCCCGGCGGCGCCGAGCTGGTCGACGATCGTGCCGAAAAGCCGGCTGCCGACGGCGAGGTAGAACAGCGCGTTGCCGTCGGTTCCATCCTCCTTGTCGGCCTTGTCGATCAGCCGTTTCAGCTCCTTGTAGGTCTTGCCGTCGGTCAGGTCCCCCGACAGGTGCAGCAACCGCTTGGCGACGAAGTCCCAGGCCTTCTTGTCGAACGGCTCGGTCTTGCCCCCCATCGCCGTGTCGGAGACGAAGGTCTTTACCCCTTCGGCGAGATAGTCGCGGAAGGCGTCGGTCGACTGCTCGGCGCGGTCGACTCCGATCAGCGAGAAATGCTCGGAGAGGCGCCCGGCCTTGGCCAGGTTGTAGAGCGCCGGCATCAGCAGGCGTCGGGTCAAATCGCCGCTCGACCCGAAGATGACCATCGTGCAGGGCGGCGCCGTCGCCCCGCGGAGGGCGGCGACGGGGTCCTTGGTGGCGGCCATCGCTCAGTGCTTCCCCGGTTCCTGGTGACCGCCGAACTCGCGGCGCATCGCCGACAATATCTTCTCGGCGTAGGTGTGGTCCTGGCGCGAGCGGAAGCGGACGTAGAGCGCGGCGGTCAGCACGTCGGCCGGCGTCGCCTGCTCGATCGCCGCCTGGATCGTCCAGCGCCCCTCGCCGGAATCGTCGACATGACCGGTGAAGTCGCCGAGGCTCTCGTCCTTGGCGAGCGCGATCGCGGTCAGGTCGAGGAGCCACGAGGCGACGACGCTGCCGCGCCGCCACACCTCGGCGATGTCGGCGAGGTTGAGGTCGTAGCGGCGGTTTTCCGGGATCGCCGGCTGGTTGACGCTTTTCAGGATGTCGAAGCCCTCGGCATAGGCCTGCATCACCCCGTATTCGATACCGTTATGCACCATCTTGGCGAAATGCCCGGCGCCGGCGGGGCCGGCATGGATGTAGCCGTGCTCGACCCTCGGGTCACGGCCCTCGCGGCCGGGGGTCTTGTCGATCGTGCCGACACCGGGCGCCAGCGCCTCAAAGATCGGGTCGAGTCGGTCGACCGCCTCCTTGTCGCCGCCGATCATCATGCAATAGCCGCGCTCCAACCCCCAGACGCCGCCACTGGTGCCGACATCGAGAAAGGTGATGCCCTTGGGCTTCAGCAGGTCGGAATGGGCGATGTCGTCGTGGAAATTGGTGTTGCCGCCGTCGATCACGGTATCGCCGCGCCCGAGCAGCCCGCTCAGCTCTACGATCGTGTCGTGGGTGATCTTGCCGGCCGGGAGCATGACCCAGACGTTCTTGGGCGCGTCGAGCTTTTTGACGAAATCGGCGAGGTCGGTGCTGCCGGTCGCGCCCTCGCCCGCGAGGCCTTTGACGGCGTCGGCGCTGCGGTCGTAGACGACGCAACTATGACCGTGCCGCATCAGCCGGCGCACGATATTGCCGCCCATCCGGCCGAGGCCGATCATGCCCAACTGCATCGGTGCTCTCCTGTCTTCTCGATGATTGTCGCGGGGATTGTTCGCGGGATTATTTGAGGGCGGCGTCGATCGCCCGGCCGAGCGTCTTGAGCCCGGCGGCGAGGTTGCCCGTGATGTGTACCCTGAGCGCCCGGCGGCCGCGCTCGGCGAGCACGTCGAAATCGCCCCGCGCCTGCGCCGCCTTGACCACGCCGAACGTGTATTTCTGGCCGGGCACGGGCAGGTCGTGGGCGTCGGCGGCGGTGATCTGCAGGAAGACGCCGCTGTTTGGCCCGCCCTTGTAGGTCTGGCCGGTCGAATGCAGGAAGCGCGGGCCAAAGCCGAGGCAGGCCGCGAGCTTCTTGCGGTCGCGCAAATGCCGCCGCATCTCCTGCAACGCCTCGATATTGGCGGCGTCGCGCTGAATGTAGGCGAGGAGCGCGAGGTAGTCGCCGGTCCCGGCGCGGCCGAGATGGGCCTTGAGCGCGGCGGTTAGGTCCTTCGCCTTGGGCTTCAGCTCGCCCTCGTTGCGCGGATCGGCGAAAAGCTCGATCCCGTCGCCGCTGAAGAACGGCGTTTCGGGCGGCAGCTTGCCGCTCTTTTCGTAAGCGTCGGTCAGCTTGCGCGTCTCGATCTTGCTGGCCTCGACATCGGGCTGGTCGAACGGGTTGATGCCGATGATCGAGCCGGCGACGGCTGTCGCCATCTCCCAGCGGAAGAATTCCTGGCCGAGCTGCATCTGGTCGGCGACGACGATGCGCACGACCGGCTGCCCGGCCTCCTCCAGCACGGCGACCGCCTTGTCCTGCTCGGCGTCGCGGTCGCTGTCGAGCCGCATGTAGACGAAGACGCGGTCGTCGCCATAGACCTTGGGTGGCCCCAGCGACCCGGCATCGACGGGCACCAGCCCGGTGCCGACCTTGCCGGTCGATTCGGCCAGAAGCTGTTCGAGCCACGCGCCGAAATCGGCGATGCCCTCCGAGGCGATGACCGTGACCTTGTCGCGGCCCTGGCGCTGGCAGGCGCCGAGGATCGCGCCGAGGATGACGCCGGGGTTTTCAGCCGGCGGCGCGCTCGATGCGCAAGACCGCACCATCTCGGCCGCGCTTTCCAGGAAGGCGCGCGGGTCGATGCCGATCGCGGCGGCCGGCACCATGCCGAAATTCGACAGCACGGAATAACGCCCGCCGATGCTCGGCGCACCGTGGAAGACGGCACGGAACCCCTCGTCCTTCGCCAGCTTGTCGAGCTTGGAGCCGGGATCGGTGATCGCGATAAAGCGCTTCGCCGCCTCACCGGCGCCGACCGCCTCCGTCGCGCGCTCGAAGAAATACTGCTTGAAGATATTGGGTTCGAGCGTCGTGCCCGATTTGCTCGACACGATGAACAGCGTCTTTTTCAAATCGACCGCGTTCTCGAACGACTTGACCTGCGCCGGATCGGTCGAATCGAGGACATGCAGTTTCGGGTAGCCGGGCTTGGACCCGAAGGTCTCGGCCAGCACCTCGGGGCCGAGGCTCGACCCGCCCATGCCGAAGAGCAGGACGTCGGTGAACGCGCCCGACCGCACGTCGCGGGCGAGGGCTTCGAGCGCGCCGGTGTCTTGTTGCTGCTCGGCGACGACATTGAGCCAGCCGAGCCATTGCGCTTCGTCGGTGCCGCTCCACAGCGACGCGTCATGCTGCCACAACCGCCGGATCTTGCCGTTCTTGCGCCAATCCTCGACCGCCTCCTTGACCGCCGCGTCGACCGGCGTGGGCAGCGTCGCGGTCATCGTGTTGAGCTTGTGGCCCAGCACCATGCGGCGCTTTTTCTGCACCGCACCGTAGAGACCGTCGGCGGCGTCGGCGAACTGGCGGACGCCGTCGGAGACGAGCTTTGCGGTGATGTCGTCGATCGAAATCCCGGCGTCGGCCAGCCCCTTCATCACCGCCTCGGCCCCGGCCACGTCTTCTTCGAGGCTCTGGCGCACGCGGCCGTGGTCGCGGAAGGCGTCCAGCGTCGCCGGCGGGACCGTGTTGACCGTGTTCGGACCGATCAGCTCGTCGAGATAGAGGACGTCGCTATAGGCCTTGTTCTTGGTGCCCGTGCTGGCCCATAGCAGGCGCTGGGCCTGTGCGCCTTTCTGGGCGAGGCGCTGCCAGCGGTCCTCGGCGTAGAGGCGGTGGTAGAGCTGATAGGCGAGCTTGGCGTTGGCGATCGCGATCTTGCCCTTGAGCGCCTCCAGCTTTGCCTTCTCAGGCCCCGAGGCGGCCGCGATCTTCGCGTCGAGCGCCTCGTCGGCGAGGGTGTCGATGCGGCTGACGAAAAAGCTGGCGACGCTCGCGACGTGGTTCGGGTCGCCGCCCTTGGCGACGTATTCCTCGATCCCGTCGATATAGGCCCGCACCACGTCGCCATAGACCTGCTGCGAGAACAGCAGCGTCACATTGATGTTGATGCCTTCGCTGGTGAGGGTGCGGATCGCCGGGATGCCGTCCTTGGTCGCCGGCACCTTGACCATCAGATTGCGGCGGTCGACGCGCTTCCACAGCCGCCGCGCCTCCTCGATCGTCGCGTCGGTGTCCAGCGCCAGATAGGGCGACACTTCGAGGCTGATAAACCCGTCGCGGCCCTGGGTCTGCTGGTAGACGCCCTCAAGCTGGTCGGCGCCTTCCCGGATCTCGTGGATCGCCAGCGTCTCGAAGAGAGCGGCCGGGTCGCTGCCGCCCTTGGCCTCGGCGGCGCGGATCATCTCGTCGTAATCGTCGCCGTGGCCGATCGCCTTTTCGAAGATCGACGGGTTCGAGGTGACCCCGCGCACGCCGTCTTCCGCGATCAGCTTCTTGAGCCCGCCGTTTTGCAGCAAGTCGCGGTCGACGAAGTCGAGCCAGACCGACTGCCCGTATTCGTTCAATTCCCTGAGCGGATTGGCCATGCCCCATGCTCCTTACGCGCCGGCTCGGCGCGGCAGATCAGTCCTTGTGTCCGTCCCAGTATAACGCGCTTGGTCTATTAGCGGTCCGGCCCATTACCTGTCCAACATCGTGGCGTTCGGCCGGGACAGGGCCATGACAAGCATATCGACGATCGCCGCGGCCGGGAGATCGACCGAGACGATGATCGGATTTTCGTCCGGCCCCGGCGGCTCCAGCGCCTCGAACTGGCTGTCGAGCAGTCCCGGCGGCATGAAATGCCCATGTCGTTTCGCCAGCCGGGCCGCGATCAGCTCGCGCCCGCCGTCGAGATAGACGAGGGGCACGTCGGGCCTCTGGCCGATGATGGTGTCGCGATAGCGCCGCTTCAACGCCGAGCAGGTCACGACGCCGCATTCTCCGCCGGCTCGCCAGGCATCGATCCGCGCCGCGATCGCGGCGAGCCAGGGCGCCCGGTCGTTATCGTCGAGCGGATGGCCGGCCTGCATCTTGGCGACGTTTTCCGGCGGGTGAAATGTGTCGGCATCGGCAAAGCGCCAGCCGAGCCGGTGCGCAAGGGCCTCGCCGATCGTGGTCTTCCCGACACCGGACACGCCCATCACCACGGCGACGCGCGCATCCTGCTCAAATTGTCGATCGCGTTCAGCCAATCTCGGCGCGTCCCGCCAAGCCTTGTTCATTCTCGCCGTTTCGCCGCCCGCGCGCAACAAACCCGACCGGTCAGCCGCGGCGCGGGTCGAGGGCGTCGCGGAGGCCGTCGCCGAAGAGGTTCAGCGACAGCACCAGGAGGAAGATCGCGAGACCCGGCCAGATTGCCATCCACGGAGCCTGAGACAGGAAATGGCTGGCGACGTTGAGCATGCTGCCCCAGCTCGGATCGGGCGGCTGCTGGCCGAGGCCGAGAAAGCTCAGCGTCGCCTCGGCGATGATCGCGGCGGCGCTCGCCAGCGTCGCCTGGACGAGAATCGGGGCGACGATGTTGGGCAGGATGTGGCGGAGCATGATCCGCCGGTGCGGGTTGCCGAGCGCGCGCGCCGCCTCGATGTAGTCCTCGTGCTTGACCGACAGCACCTGCCCGCGCGTCAGCCGCGCGAAGATCGGCATCTGCGACACGCCGATCGCGATCATCGCGTTGGCGAGGTTGGGGCCGAGGAACGCGGCGAGCGCGATCGCGAGGATCAGGAACGGGATCGCCAGCATCGCGTCGATCACGCGCATCAGCGTGCCGTCGACGAACCCTCCGACATAGCCCGAAACGAGCCCCAGCGGCACGCCGATCGTCAGCGCCAGCGACACCGAGACCAGCCCCGCCAGCAGCGACGCGCGCGTGCCCCAAATCACCCGGGCGAGCACGTCGCGGCCGATCTCGTCGGTGCCGAACCAATGCAGCGCCGTAGGCGGCTTGCGCACCGCCGCCCAGTTCGTCGCGATCGGGTCGTAGGGTGAGACGAGCGGCGCCAGCACGGCGATCATGATGAAGAGGATCACGATCCCGAGCCCGACCACCGCTACTCGCCGCCGCACCAGCCGACGCAGCGCCCGGCGCCAGGGACGCTCGCCCTCATCGGCCGCGACGGCGGCGGAGACGGTCTCGGCGGTCATCCGCGCAGACGCGGGTTGATCAGCACATAGGCGATGTCGGCGAGTAAGTTCAGCAGGATATAGGCCATCGCCGTACAGAGGACGACGCCCTGCACGACCGCGTAGTCGCGGTTGAACACGGCGTCGACGATCAGCTTGCCAAAGCCGGGGATCGAGAAGACCTGCTCGGTCAGGACGGCGCCGGACAACAGCGCCCCGAATTCGAGCGCCCCCAGCGTCACCACCGGCACCAGCGCGTTGCGCAATGCGTGGCGCAGCACCACCCGCTTTTCGCTGAGCCCCTTGGCGCGCGCGGTGCGGACGTAATCGGCGCCGAGCACTTGCAGCATCGCGCTCCGCGTGTGCCGCATCATCACCGCGGCGATCGCGTTGCCGAGCACAAAGGCCGGCATGATCAGGGTCAGCAGGTTCTGGCGCAGGCTTTCCGCCGGGCTGACAAAGCCCGAGGCCGGGAGCCAGTCGAGCTTGACCGAGAACAGGAGGATCAACAGGATTCCGAGCCAGAAATTGGGGATCGACAGGCCCCACAGCGCCGCCATCGTCGCCCCGTAATCGACCGCGGTGTTGTTCCTGACCGCGGCGATGATCCCGGCCGGCACGCCGATCGTCAGCGCGATGACCAGGGCAAAAAAGGCGAGCTCGCCGGTCACCGGCAATTTCTCGACGACGAGGTCCCGCACCGGCCGCTTGATGCGGATCGACTCGCCGAGGTCGCCATGCACGACGCCCTTGATCCACAGCACGTAACGGGTCGGCAGCGGGTCGTCGAGGTGGTATTTCTGGCGCAGATACGCGACCACCGACGGGTCGGCATCCTCCCCCGCCAGCGCCAATGCCGGGTCGCCCGGCAAAAGCTGCTGCAGCCCGAAGATCAGCACCGACACAAAGAACAGGGTCGGCACGATCAGCGCGAGGCGGCGGATAAGGAAGGTGGCCATCGCCGGTTCCCATACCACGAAGCCGCGCGCCGCGTTATCCTTCGCTAGCTTTAGGAGAACTCCCCCATGCTGTTCACCTGCCTGCCGCCCGGTTCACGGATCGAGGGGCGGTTTCCCGGACCGCGGCGCTATCGCGGCAAGTGGTTCACGGTCGACATCCACTGCCACGTCCATCTCGACAAGGCGGACGAGATGGTCAAGCCGCACTGGGACCCCAACCGCGACGCGACGATGAAATTCGCCAACGAGCGCACCCGCGCGGTGCAGGCGGAACAGGCGCGGCGGACCCATGTCCAGCTTACGTCGGTCGAGCAGCGGCTCGCCGACATGGACGTCATGGGCATCGACATGCAGGCGTTCTCGCCGGCGCCGGTGCAGATGTTCTATTGGACCGACCCCGATCTCGGCCTCGCGACGGCGCGGACGGTCAACGACAACATCGCGGATATCGTCGGCAAGCACCCCGATCGCTTTGTCGGCCTCGGCACGATCCCGTTCCAGGCGCCGGAGCTGGCGATTCGCGAATTGGAGCGCATCACCGGGTCGCTCGGGTTTCGCGGGATCGAGATTTCCTCCAACGTCGACGGCGCCGATTTCTCCGATCCCAAGTTCCGCCCGATTTTCCAGCGCTGCGAGGAGCTTGGGGTGCTCTTGTTCATGCACCCGTCGGGCTTCACCGACGGGCGGCGGTTCGGCGACCATTATTTCAGCAACATCATCGGCATCCCGCTCGAATCGACGATCGCGGTGCATCACCTGATCTTCGGCGGGGTGCTCGACGCGTATCCGAAGCTGAAGGTCGTCGTCGCGCATGGCGGCGGGTACCTGCCGGCCTATTCGGGCCGCATCGACCACGGCGCCTCGGCGCGGCCGGATTGCTGCGAGCACCTGAAGGAAGACCCGACCACGTACCTGAAGCGCCTGCATTTCGACACGATGGTGTTCACCCACCATCAGCTCGAATACCTGGTGCAACAGTACGGGCCGGACCACGTGCTGATGGGCACCGACTATCCCTACGACATGGGCGAGACCGACCCGATCGGGTTTGTCGAGACCTCACCGGGGCTTAGCGACGCCGAGCGCCGGATGATCTTCGGCGGCAACGCGGCCCGGCTGTTGGGTGTCGAGGTTCCCGCCAACCTACGGTAGGGCGGAAAAGCGCAGCGCATTCCGCCGGCGCTGTCGGCCGGCGGAATGCGCCCGCGGCTTGTCCGCCCTACGGTCCTTGCCGATCCGTTGACCGGGACACGCGCCAACCCGCGTTTTCCGGAACCTTGCTCGCGCCCGGCTTGTTTGGGGAGCACGTGTTGACGGATCGGAGTTTGAAGCATGGACAAGGATCGGGTTACCGGGACCGCCAAGAAGGCGACCGGCAAGGTCAAGGAAGTCGCCGGCCGCGCCGTCGGCAGCCGACATACCGAGGCGGAGGGCAAGGTCGAGCAGGCCGAGGGCCGGGTCGAGAACGCCGGCGGCAAGGCGAAGGACGCCGTGCGCGAACTGGTCGGCAAGAAGTAGGAGAGGAACGCGATGCGCTTCCTCCTCCTCCTCATCGTGATCCTGCTGCTCGTCGGCGCCCTGCCGCTGTGGCCGTATAGCGGCGGCTGGGGCTACTACCCGTCGGGCGGGTTGGGATTGCTGGTGATCATTATGATCGTCGTCTTGCTGTTTTGAAGAAAGCCCGCCGCCGTTGACAGGCGCTCGCTTCGCCCCGCACCATCCGTCCCTTGGTTAGGTTGGCGGATCGCGGGAGATGGCGGGATGAATGACGGCGGCGACGGGCTCGTCCTTTACGAGTGCAGCGACAAGATCGCGACGATCACGATCAACCGGCCCGACAAGCTCAACGCGGTCAGCGACGAGGTCGTGGCGGGGCTGTCCGAGGCGCTGCGCCGGTTCGACCTCGACGAAAACGCCGAGGTCGCGATCCTCAACGGCCGCGGCCGCGCCTTTTCCAGCGGCGCCGACGTGCGCCAGCGCCAGCTTCGCACCCGCGAGGAATTCGAGAAGCTCGGCGGCCCGCAAGGCTGGGGCACCAATTCCGCCGATCTCCTGACCCGCTCCACCAACTGGAAGCCGGTCATCGCGGCGGTGCATGGCTACGTCATGGGGCTCGCGCTCGGGCTGACGCTCGAATGCGACCTGATCGTCGCCGCCGAGGGCACGCGGTTCCAGCTTACCGAGACCGCCCGCGGGCTCGGAGCGTCGCGGTACTGGGCGCTGTTCCAGTACCGCTCGGCCGCCGCGTTCGGCGACGAGATCGCCTTTACCGGGCGGTTCTTCACCGCTGAGGAAGGGTTCAAGGCCGGGCTCTTCAACCGCGTCGCGCCCGAGGGCAAGCATCTCGACGTGGCGCGCGAACTGGCCGCGCAGGTGGCGAAGAACCCGCCGCTCAGCGTCCGCACGACGGTCCGCACCCGGCGGTGGTACATGGAGCGGATGACCCGCGAGGCCCAGCACATGGCCGCGCCGTTCCGGCTCTATCTGACCGAGGATTTCAAGGAAGCCGCCAGCGCCTTCGCCGAAAAGCGCCAGCCCCGCGGGTTCAAGGGGCGGTAGGGGTGCGGGTTCCGCACAAAAATCCCCTCGCCCGCATTGCGGGAGAGGGTGGCGAGCGAAGTGAGCCGGGTGAGGGCGCGGCGCGCAGCGACGCGGCTGACGCCGGGCCCTCACCCTCCCATCGCTTTGCGATGGGTCCCTCCCTCTCCCGCAATGCGGGCGAGGGGATTCGTTGAGTCCCATGGCCGCTCGCGCCAATACCCCTCTGGCCGGGGTCGTCGTCCTCGATTTCGGGCAGGTCTATCAGGGTCCGTACGCGTCGATGCTGATGGCGAAGGCCGGGGCCGATGTCATCAAGATCGAGCCGCCGCTGGGCGAGCCGCTGCGCCGCCGGGCGCCGCCCGGGCTCAGCACGACGTTTCCGATCGCGATGCTCAACGGCAACAAGCGCGCGATCACGTTGAACCTCAAGGATTCGCGAGGGGTGGCGCTGCTGAAGCGGCTGGCGCTCAAGGGCGACGTGCTGCTGGAGAATTTCGCGCCGGGTGTCATGGACCGGCTCGGGGTCGGGTGGAATGTGCTGCACGAGATCAATCCGCGGCTGATCTACGCCTCGGGATCGGGTTACGGGCTCAGCGGGCCGGATCGCGACAATCTGGCGATGGACCTGACGATCCAGGCGTTTTCCGGGATGATGAGCACGACGGGGCTCTCCGACGGGGAGCCGCTGAAGGCGGGGCCGGCGGTCGTGGACTTCTTGAGCGGCATCCACCTCTACGCGGCGACGCTGACGGCGCTATACGAGCGCGAGCACACCGGGATCGGCCGGCTCGTCGAGGTGGCGATGGAGGAGGCCGCCTATACGACGATGACCTCGCAGATGGAGGCGCATTGGCGCACCGGCGGGGTGCCGCCGCGCACCGGCAACGCCAGCCACGGACGCGTGCCGATCAACGTCTACCCGACCGCCGACGGCTATATCGCGATGAACCTCGCGGTCGAGGAGCACTGGCATAACCTCTTGGCGGCGATGGGGCGCGAGGAGTTGCGCGACGACCCTCGCTACAAGGACAACGCGGCCCGGGTCGCCAACCGCGAGCTGGTCGACGAGACGATCTCGGCCTGGACCCGGATGCTTCCGAAGATGGAGATATTCGCGATCGCCCGGCAGCGCCGCATCCCGCTCGCGCCGGTGCGCAATGTCGACGAGGTCATGCGCGACCCACACATGCACGAGCGCGGGATGCTGGAATGGATCGAGCATGACGAGATCGGCCGCATCGTGGTGCCCAACACGCCGCTCCGCCTCCACGGCGCCGACAAGGTGCCGACGACCCCGAGCCCCAAGCTCGGCCAGCACAACGACGCGGTCTACGGCGGAATGCTGGGCCTCTCGGCCGGCGAGATCGCGGAACTGAAGGCGGTGGGGGTGATTTAGCGGGCGGGCCGGGACGCGAGCGAGGCGCGGTCGTTTACCGCTACGCAGCGTCTTTCCGGATGGTTGAATGGCCGCCTCCAAACGTGCCCGCCGCGCCAAGAAGAAGCCCGAATGGCGCGAATGGCTCCCGTGGATCGGGGTCGCGGTGGTCGTCGCGGGGCTGTGCGCGGCGTGGTTTCTGCTGCCGCTGCGCGAGTGGCTGGATGCGCTGCAAAATTGGCTCCGCGGTCTCGGCGCCTGGGGCGTCGCGATCCTGGTGTTGATCCTGTTCGTGATGACGTTTTTGCCGGCGCCGGATTGGCCGCTGCCGATCGCGGCGGGCTATGTCTACGGCGTCTGGGCGTTTCCGATCGTCTATTTCAGCGTCGCATTCGCCAGCGCCCTGGCCTTTCTCGCGGCGCGCTATCTGGCTCGCGACCGGGTCCGCGCCTTCCTCGGCCGCCGCCCGAAATACCGGCCGCTCGACAAGGCGGTGGCCGAAGACGGCTGGGCGGTCGTCGCGCTGGTGCGGCTGAGCCCGATCGTGCCGTTCAACCTGCAGAACTACGCGTTCGGCGCGACCGGCATTCCGTTCTGGCAATACCTGACGGCGACGCTGGCCGGCATCATTCCCGGCATCGCGCTGTACGTCTATTTCGGCATCGTCGGCGAGGGGCTGGGTAAGGGAAAGGTCAGCCCGCTCGAATGGGCGCTGCTCGGCGTCGGGATCGTGGCGACGATCGGGCTCAGCGTGCTGGTGACGCGGAAGACACAGGAAAAGCTGTCCGAGACACGAAAATCACGCTAGGATCGCCGAGCGACGGTACCGCGCCCGCGTTATTCGGCTATTGCGCTTTATCCCAATACTTCGTGGCGACGCATTTCGCACCATTTCCGAGCGGGAAGCTGAGCGTGACCCGTCCGTTGGCGACAATGCCTCCCCAATGAACAGTCGAGAACGCGACCGCGTTGGGCCGCTTCGCGTCAATGACGCCCTGTGCGTTCACAGTTCCGATCAAACCGATCTTGCTCGCGCGCACCGTTCCGTCGGCTGAAATCGTCAGCGGCCCGGGATCGGTTATCGATGAGGGTGAGCAACCGTTCGTCACCGTATCGCCCGTGTGCTGATATTTTCCGGCAAATTGCGTTTGCGCGACGGTTGCGGCTGAGCCTATCGCGCAGAAGATACACGTCAAAACGGCGCGCTTTATCATCATCGTGCCTCTATCGGTTCAAGTCTTGGCGGTATGGTTATAGGACCTTTCACCGACAGGTTGAAGATCGAGCTGTCGACGTGCCGCGGCGTAAAAGCCGAGGCCAGGTTCGCTGCACGCCGCAAATCGCGCTAGGATCGCCGCTCCAATCGGAGGACCGATCCATGCCTTTGCTTCTCGAAAAGCGCGGCCACGTCGCGATCATCACGCTGTCGCGGCCGCAGGCGCGCAACGCCTGGGGGCACGACTATAACGAGAGGTTGAAGGAGCTGTTGCCGCAGCTCGAGGACGATCCCGAGATGCGCTGCGTGATCCTCACCGGCGACGATGCCGGGGGCGCGTTCAGCGCCGGGGCCAACATCAAGGACCCGAAGACGCATACCAGCGACTCGATCGCCGAGTTTATCGAGGAACTGCCGAAACGGCGCCGCTACCAGGCGATGAACCTGCTCAGCGATTTCTCGAAGCCGATCATCGCCGCGGTCAACGGCTATGCGGTCGGGATCGGGTGCATCGTCACCTATTGCTGCGATTTGATCGTCGCGTCGGAGCGGGCCGAGTGGCGGCTGCCGCAAGTCGGGCTGGGCATATTGCCGGCGCAGGGCGGCACGGTGCGCCTCGCGCGCTGGATCGGGCGCGGCCAGGCGATGAAGGTGGCGTATGGCTTTCCGCTGAAGGCCGACGAGGCCTACCGGGTCGGGCTCGCGCAATGGGTCGTGCCGCATGAGGGGCTGATGGAAAAGGCGCTGGAGGTGGCGAACCACATCGCCTCGCTGCCGCCGCTCGCCGCGCGCCTCGCCAAGGAATCCGTCACCTTCGGGCAGGACGTGCCGCTGCGCGAGGCCGCCAACGCCGACCTCTACCGCTTTATGGCGCTGGAGCTGACCGAGGACAAGAAAGAGAGCCACCAGGCCTGGCGCGAGCGGCGCAAGCCGGTGCTGAAAGGGCGCTGACGGCTCGCGCAGAATTGATGCCGGCCAACGCGCGGAGCGCGCCAATATCCGCCCCAGGGGCGCGCCAGTATCGGGCGCACGCTGTTGCCGGTGATGACGCAATACGGGCCCGAGGCGGCGCTGATCGCCGAGAGCTGTCGGAGAGAGACGGCGCCGGCCGCGCCGCGGCGCCGTTTTTCTATTCCGGCCCTCCCGTGAGCGCACGGCCAGCGCGACAAGTCCGACCGGTTTCCCGACTGGCGCGCGACGCATACGCCCCCTCCCCTTGTTCGCCTCGGCCGGCGGCGCGATCATGGCCGGTCGAACAGCGGATTCCGTCCCATGAATACTGGTTCGCGTCCCCTCGCCCTGGTCACCGGCGCCTCCAGCGGCATCGGCACCGAGATCGCGCGCGAGCTCGCTAAAGGCGGGCACGATCTGGTCCTCACCGCGCGGCGCGTGGCGGCGATGGACGCGCTCGCCGCCGAGCTGAAGGCGCAGGGCGCCGCGGCGACGGTGATCGGCGCCGATTTGTCGAAGCCGGGCGCCGCGGCGGCCCTGGTGCAGGAATTGGCGGCGCGCGGCCTCGCGATCGACGTGCTGATCAACAATGCCGGGCTTGGCGGCGCCGGCCGCTTCGACAGCCAGGACGAGACGCGCGTCAGCGAGATGCTTCAGGTCAACATCGTCGCGCTGACCGAGCTGACCCGCCTGCTCCTGCCGCCGATGGTCGCGCGGCGCAGCGGCCGGGTCATGCTGGTCGCCTCGGTCGCCGGGTTCCAGCCGGGGCCGCGAATGGCCGTCTACTTCGCCAGCAAGGCCTATGTGCTGAGCTTGGGCGAGGCGCTGGCCTACGAGCTGCGCAACACCGGCGTCACGGTCACCACGCTGTGCCCCGGCGCGACCGCGACCGAGTTCTTCGCCGTCGCCGGCGCCGACAAATCGGTGATGGCGCAAAAATTCCGCCGCATGATGCCGGCGGACGTCGTCGCCCGAATCGGCTGCGCCGGCCTCGCCGCCCGCCGCCGCGTCGTAATCGCCGGCCTCCTCAACCGGATCATGACCCTCGCCGGCCGCTACGCCCCCCACGCCCTGACCTTGCCCGTCACCGACAAGCTGATGGCGGGAGAATAGATGAGCCACTTGCGTCACTACATAACGTAACTACGTTAGGATGCACTACTCTTGTGATCCCACGAAGAACGAGGCGAATGTCCGGCGCCACGGAATCTCGCTCGAAGATGCGGCCTGGGTTTTTGAGGGCCCAACGGTCGAGAGAATCGACGACCGGTTCGACTATGGAGAAATCCGCGTCTATGCGATTGGCCTTCTTCGGGGGCTCGAAATTACCGTCATCTACACGGATCGCGGTGACGACGAACGGCATTTGATATCGGCGTAGAGGGCCGAACCCATGAGCGACGATATTTCTGGCAGCATCTCGAAACGTAGGCCCCGTACCGACTGGCACCGGGTGCGTAACCTGTCGGACGACGAGATTCACGCCGGAATACTCGATGATCCCGATGCGACGCCGACGGGCGAGGCATTCTGGGCCGATGCTCGTGTCGTCATCCCGCGCCGGAAGCAATCAGTGACGATGCGGCTTGATGCCGACCTGCTCGACTGGTTTCGCGGCGAGCGTGGTTATCAAACGCGCATCAATGCGATTCTGCGCTCGTATATGAACGCCCATCGCGCCTGACCGCCGCGTCTACGAATTGGGGGCCTGAAGATGTCTGCGGACACCTATCAAATCTACGCCGTGCGCTATGCCCACCATCACCGCATGTCGAGCGAGAATTTCCTCGGCGGCGATCCGCATGACGTGCCGATGCCGCTCGATTATTTCGTCTGGGCGGTCGTCAACGCGGACCGGACGGTGATCCTCGACACCGGGTTCGACGAGGCGATGGGGCGGAAGCGCGGGCGCGAGTTTCTGCGGCCACCGGGCGACGGGCTCAAGGCGATCGGGGTCGATCCGGCGACGGTGCAGGATGTCGTGATCAGCCACATGCATTACGACCATGCCGGCAACAACGACCTGTTCCCCAACGCGACCTACCACCTCCAGGATCGCGAGATGGCGTTCTGCACCGGGCGCTGCATGTGCCATCCGCAACTGCGCCGCTCGTTCGAGCCCGAGGACGTATCGGCGATGGTGCGGCGGCTCTTTGCCGGCAAGGTGCAATTCCATGACGGCGTCGACGAGATCGCGCCGGGGATCACCGTGCATCATGTCGGCGGCCATACGGTCGGGCTTCAGGTGATGCGGGTGAAGACCGAGCGCGGCTGGGTCGTGCTGGCGGCGGACGCCTCGCATTTCTATGCCAATTTCGAAGAGATGCGCGCCTATGCGACCGTCTACAACGTCGGCGACATGCTCGAAGGGTTTTCGGCCGTGAAGCGTCTCGCGTCGTCGCCGAAGCACGTCATTCCCGGCCACGACCCGCTCGTGCTGGAGCGGTATCCGGCGCCGAAGCCGGGGCTCGAAAAAATCGTGGTCAGGCTGGACGTGGAGCCTCGACAGTGATTCGAGCCTGCGGCCAGTCGCCTCGGCGGCGGAACTGCCGGATTTCAGCTACTGCCTGCTGACCCGCACGCCGCAGGTCGACACCGAGCGCGTCGAGCGCTACCGCAACTCGCTGTCGATCCGCGCCCGGCGCTGGCTGGAAGCGCGCCGCCCGCAGTGTCGGGTCCGCGTCTCCGGCATGCCCGTTTAGAAGGTCTGTTCGGCACCCTGCGCAAACCGCACGAGCGTCTCGCGCGCTTCGAGCATGTCGTCGAGCGAGCCGAAAGCGTTCATGTAGTGGCCGCTGAATCCGGCTGCCTCGACGCGCCGGAACAGGTCGGCGAAGTCGAGGTCGCCCTCGCCCGGCCTTAAGTGCTGCTCGTGCCCGTTGCGGAAGCAATCGGCGAGCCGTATTTCGACGACCCGCCGCATGTCGAGCGCGTCGACGAAGCCGGCGACACCCTCGGCCACGAGATGCGCGTGGTTGGCGGTGAAGGACAGCTTGAACGCGGGTGAGGAAATCTCATCGTAATAGTAGCGCCATTCCTCGACCGTATGGGCGAGGTAGTGGATCTCCGCGTCGTCCGGCTCCTTGTTGAGGTTTTCGAGGAGGATCGTCGCGCCCTTGTTTTCGGCATGGGCGGCGATCCGCTTTAGCCGTTCGCGTCCAACCCGCATGCGCTCGGCCTTGTCCGAGGTGAAGTGGAACCCGGCGTGCATGACAATCCATTTGGCGCCGAGCCGGATCGACGCGTCGACATAGCCCTTGAGATAGGCTTCGACCGCCTCGGCGACAAAGGGGGCATGCTCGGCCACATTGACCGCCGAAGCGGTGTGCAGACCGAGATGCACGTCGTGGCGCGCGCATAGCGCCCGTATGCGGGCGCCGCGCGGCCCATCGATGCGGGATAACGCGTTGTCGCCGCTGTCAAGTTCCACGTCGATATAGCGGACCTGGTGTTCGGCCGCCCATTCGACCGCGTCTTCCAGGGTCAGCTTTCGCCCGACATCGATACCGATCCGCTCACGCAGTCCCATGTCCGTCTCATCCGTAATGGTCGATGTAGCGTCGGATATAGTCTTCCCAGGTCATTTCCTGGCCGAAGACCAGGTACCTGGTCCGTTCATCCGCCCATTTGACCCCGAGATCCTGCGCCACCTTCGGATGGACCGGCACCTGCGGGATGCGCAGCAGCGCATCGGCGCCTTGGGTAAGCGGGTCGACCGGGTCCTTGATCCCCATTGCCTTGAGGATCGTGCGGATCAGCAGGTTGAACCCCTGCCAGTTGGGCCGCACGGTCGTGTGAAACACCCGGCGGGCGTGGAAATTGTCGAGCGTGAATTCCCCGATCCGGCAGCCATATTGCTGGTCGACCTTCAGCAGCCGCCGCTCTTCGAGTGCGTGGATGCGGCGGTAGTTGACAACCCCGATCCCCTCCAGCTCGCGGTAGGCTTTGAAACGCTCTACCTTGTCGGGGATTTCACGGCGCAGCCGCGCTAGGAGCCCGTCGAAGAACGGAAACATCTGGTTGGGATAATCCAACAGCAACGCCTCGCGGTCGCCCGGCCCGTTCCACCCGTCAAACGGCCACAGCGAGGCGAAACGCACGAGCGGGAACTTGATGATCTCGGCGCCCGGCCGCACGCAATCCCTGAGCGGGAAGTGGTTCCACAGATCGATGTCCTGAACCAGCAGGACGTCGCAATCCTCGATGTCGCGGCGGGCGAATTCGTAGAGGTTCGGCTGCAGTTGGACGAAATGGTACTTGGTCAGGTAGCTGCGGTTCAGCGCCTCGGCCTGGTTGAACGCCTGGACCAGCACGGAGCATTGGCAATTGCCGATCAGGACCAGCTTTTTGCGGCCGGCGAGATGGATCGCCCGGCGGTCCGCGCCGACGGGCGGATCGCGGCGCAGCTCGACCGACTCAAGATTCACATCCGCACCGCCGAGATGCGAGATCGTCAGGTCATAGCGCCGATCGCCGGCTTCGGAATTGGCGGGCGGCGGCACGTCGAATTCCGCCGTGGCGGTGCCGTCGGCGAGGTCAGCGGGGGCGAAATCGTGACGGAAATGCGGGATCGCCGGCGCGCCCCATCCGGTCGCGGAATGCTCGGCAAGCTCGGCGCGTAGCGACGGCATCGCCTCGTGGCTGCCTGTGCCGCCGAGGGCGAGCCGATAATGTCCGGCGGGCAGTTGCAGCGGCGGCCTGATTTTCGCGAGGAGCGGTCCCGGCAGTTCATTCGCGGAGACCGAGACGCCCGTCGCATCCTCGGCCCCGATCCTGGCCTTGCGCAGGCGGCCCAGCAGCCGCCAGCGATCGGAGGCCGGTTGGGCGTCTTCCTCGCCGAGCCAGCACAATTCGACGTCGTCGATGGTGAGGCCGGCATTGCCGAACTGGTGCAGCCGGATGTCGAACGGGGCGTCGGCCCCGGCCTCCAGCGCCATCGGGGTCGGCACGGCAAAGTCCAGTGTAACGGCGCCGCCGACCCACTCATCGACGCGGAAATCGGCCCAGGCTTCGCGGGTGCCGCCGGGCTTGGGGGCGCGGCGCCATTGCTGCCAGGGATTGTCGGTATACCAGCGGCTGCGGCCCAGCACCTCGACCCCGAGCACCGGCTGGGCAGGCAGGCGCGGCGACCCCGCCGCGCCGTGGATCGTCAGCCGGTAGCTCCCCCGCCCGAGGCGCACATAGGGCCAGCCGCCATAGAGGAGAAGCCCGGCGCCCAGCCCCTCCGCCGCCGTGACGACGCCGGATTGCCGTCGGCGACCGAGCCAGGTTTTGTGCAGCCGGCCGAGCAGCCGCCAGCGCCGAGGGTGGGGCGATACTTCGGTATCGTCCGGCAGGGACTCGACCCGGATCGCGCGGATCACCAGATCGGCGTTGCCGAGATGGAATACCCGGAATTCGAAGCGCGCCTCGTTGCCGCCGTCGACCGCGAGCTCGGGCGGTACGTCGAAGACGAGCGTCCCGGCGCCGTCAGCCAGCTCAGCCGCGGTAAAGTCGCGCCAGGCACGCTGGAGCCGGCTCAGCACGATGATCTCGATCCCCAGCACCGGCTGGTCGGCCAGGGCCGGCGACCCCGCCGTGGCGGCGATCGCGAGCCGATAGCGGCCTGTCTCGAAATGCCAGTACGGTCCGTACAGGATGCACCCGGCTACCTCCTTGCGGCCGACCCGGGTCGTGCCGTCGGCGTCGCGGGTGCCGAGCGTCGTGTGCTCCAGGCGGTCGAGCAGCGCCCATGACCGAGGCGCGCCGCCGCCACCGTGTGGTGTGCCGGGTTCGATCTCGGTCGGTTCGGCGGTCAGCGAGGCCATCGAAAAAGCTTTGTCCGCGGCTGCGTGAGGAGAACGATCTTAACCTGAACGCGGCGAAAATACGGTAGCCGGCGCGCCGTGCGTAGCGCCGGCCAAGCCCTTGACCTGCCTTGCCCCCCACTGTAGCGTCCGGCCTCGCCCGATGACAATAGAAGTAGGCAATAGAGGCGGTAGCGGCCGCCATCCGTGCCACAAGATGTAGCGTCGGCCGCCTCTTTTCGCCGCAGGTGATTTTGGCCTCCGTGACCGAAGCGGATATCAGCGACTGGTGCATCGCTTGCCTGCGCCGGATGATCGACGCCCCGACGGTGGCGATCGAGCCCGACGTGACGTTTGCGCAGATGGGGCTGGATTCGGCGACTTCGGTTTATTTCGTCGTCGAGCTCGAGGAATGGTTCGGCCGCGAGCTCGAGCCTGAAATCGTCGGCGAATACCCCACCGTCGCCCAGCTCGCCCGTCATCTGGCCGGCTCTGGTGGCTGAGCCGGCGACGCTGGTCGAGCTGCTGCACCGGCGGGCCGTCGCACAGGGAGAGGAACGCGCTTACGTCGCCCTCGCCGATCGCGGCGGTGAGGAGGCCGCGATTACCTTCGCCGAGCTGCACCGCCGAGCGACGGCACTAGCCGGCCGGCTCGCGGGCTTGGCGGCGCCGGGCGAACGGGCGCTGCTGCTGTTCCCGAGCGGGATCGAGTTTGTCGTCGCGCTCTTCGCCTGCCTCGGCGCCGGGATCATCGCCGTGCCGCTGATGCCGCCCCGCCGCAACGCGACGCGCGACGCCAGCGCCGGCATCCTCGCCGATTGCACGCCCCGTCTCGCGCTGTCGACGGCGGGGCTGACCGGCGGGCTGAGGGACAGGCTCGGCGGCGGCGACCTCGCCTGGGTCGCCAGCGACGAGGCTGGGGACGCCGCGCTGCCGGAGCCGCGGACCGGCGACGTCGCGCTGTTGCAATACACTTCGGGCTCGACCTCGGCGCCGAAGGGCGTGGTCGTCACCCATGCCAATCTGCTGGCGAACTCGGCGATGATCCGGGCCGCGTTCGGGAACACGGCGCGCTCGACCTATGTGAGCTGGCTGCCGCACTACCACGACATGGGGCTGATCATCCATCTGCTGCAGTCGCTCTATCTCGGGTCGCTCGGGGTGCTGCTGTCGCCGGTCGCGTTTTTGCAGCGCCCGCTCAACTGGCTGCGGGCGATCAGCGACTATCGCGCCGAGGTCTCGGGCGGCCCCAATTTCGGCTACGAGCTGTGCGCGAGCCGATATCGGCCGGAACAGATGACGGGCATCGACCTGTCATCATGGCGGGTCGCGGTCAACGGTGCCGAGCCGGTGCGCGAGGGCACGATCCGCCGCTTTACCGAACTGTTCGCGCCGCACGGCTTTGCCGCGACGACGATGCACCCGGCCTATGGCATGGCCGAGGCGACCGTGCTGGTGTCGGCCGGGCCACGCGGCGGCGGCCCGGTGACGCGGCGGCTCAGCCGGGCGCAGTTGCAGAACGGCCTCGTCGCCGCACCGGAAAGCGATGAGGACGCGCAGCCGGCGGTCGGGTGCGGGCGCGCGCTGCCCGAGGAGCGGATCGCGATCGCCGATCCCGAGACGCGGCGCCGGCTCGGAGCCGACGAAATCGGCGAGATCTGGGTCGCGGGGCCGAATGTGACGCATGGCTACTGGGGCAACCGCGAGGCGAGCGCGGAGGCTTTTGGCGCCGCCATCTCCGACGAGGACGAGGCGTGCTGGCTGCGCACCGGCGATCTCGGTTTTCTCGACGCGGCCGGGCAATTGTTCGTCACCGGACGGATCAAGGACATCATCATCATCCGCGGCGCCAACCACTACCCCCAGGACATCGAGCATACGGTCGAGACCGCGGACCCGGCGCTGGCCGCGCATGGCGGCGCGGCCTTCGCGGTGCCGGACGATCACGGCGGCGACCGGCTCGTCGTCGTGCAGGAGGTCGAGCGCAGCCGGCGCCACCACGCCGAGCCGGCCGCGCTCGCCGCGCGCATCCGCGAGGCGATCGTCAGCGGTCACGACATCGTGCCGTATGCCGTCACGCTGCTCCGTCCGGGCGCGTTGCCCAAGACCACCAGCGGCAAGGTCCAGCGCGCGCAAAGCCGCCGGCTGTGGCTCGAAGGCGGGCTGGACATTCTTTAGGCGATACCGCTTAAGTCCCCGTGGGTTTGGGGACGTGAGCGGATGGGTACATTCGAGGCGCGCGGCGGCGGTTGGCGCTGCCTGGTCGTGGCGGCGCTGGCGCTGCTGCCGGCAGCCTGCGCCGATTTCGGGTTCAGCCCGCGGGAAAATCAGATCATCGGCGTGTGGACGACAAGCGACAAGGCCCAGGTGTCGTTTCGCGAGGACACGGTCGTGCTGAGCTCGCCGAGCGGCGCCGCGACCCCGATCACGGCAAGCGAATGCAATGGTGGGTTCTTTTTCCACTACGGCCGAATGACCAGCCAGTCGCTGAGCGGCATCGCCGCGGCGCAGCCCGATGTCAGCAAGAAGCTGTCGGCGATGCTGGTCGCGCCGGTCTATCCGGTCGCGGAGCTCGGCTGCGACCACGGCACCAGCACCTATGTGATGCTCGACGACCACGATCTCGTCGCGATCTACCGCGACCGCGACGTGGTCGGGCTCGACCGCATGACGCGACCCTGATGGAGGCCCGCCTCAAAAGCGGGATCTGGGTCAAGGCGCTGATCCGGCGCTGCGACATCGCCGCGATCGGGGTGGCGGTGACGCGGCGCGGCGACCCGGACGCCGGGGCGATCCTCATAAAGCTGTGCGACCGCGACGCCGGCGCTTCGGTCCTGGCGCAAACCCGCCGCGCCGACGGCACGCTCGGCTGGATGCGCATGACCGGCCCCGACCCGGTCGCCGAAAGCGAGGCGGATACCTATATCGAGCGTCAGCGCAGCCGCGACCCCGATCTGTGGGTCGTCGAGGTCGACCGGGGGTCGATCGACGAGCTGCTGGATACCCCGATCATCGCCTAGGAGGTTCGATGGTTTCGCCGAACCTGTCATCCGACATCCCCGCCCATCCCGACATCGAAGTCGCCGAGGTCACGACCGGGTTCTCCCGGTTCCTGCGCATGGACGTCGTGCGCTTTCGCCACCGGCTGTATTCGGGCGCGTGGAGCGGCGAGCGGCTCTACGACGTGACGCGGATCGGGGATGCCGTGGCGATCGTGCTGTACGACCCCGACACCGACCGGCTGGTTCTGGTCGAGCAGTTGCGGCTGCCGCCGGTTTATGCCGGGTGCTCGCCGTGGCAGCTCGAAACCGTCGCCGGCCTCGTCGAGCCGGGCGAACCGTATGACGAGGTGGCGCGGCGGGAGACACGGGAAGAGGCCGGGATCGACATCGTCGGCGACCTTATTCCGATCCAGCGCTACATCCCGATGACCGGCTCGTCGGACGAGGCGGTGATGCTGTTCTGCGGCCGCGTCGATGCGACCCGCGCCGGCGGTACCCACGGCCTCGCCGAGGAGAACGAGGATATCCGCGTCGTCGTCAAAACCTGGACCGAGGCCGGGGCGATGCTCGATGCCGGCGAGATCGACGCCGGACATACGCTGATCGGATTGTATTGGCTGTTCCGGCATAGGGAACGGGTGCGGAAGGCTTGGGGGTTTTGATGGGCTTCGCTGCGCTCAGCCCATCCTATGGGTTCGGTGCCGTAGGATGGGCTGAGCAACGCGAAGCCCATCACCCTACCGAATCGGCAACTTCTTGAAATGTTTGGACAGTTGCAACCCCTGCCGCTGGTAGGACGAGCCGATGCCGCCGCCGTAGAGCTTGTCGGGGCGGGCGATCAGGCGCTCGTAGACGAGGCGGCCGACGATCTGGCCGTGCTCGATCAGAAACGGCACCTCGTGCGAGCGCACCTCCAGCACGGCCCGGCTGCCGCGCCCGCCGGTTTCCTCGGCGCCGAAGCCGGGGTCGAAAAACCCGGCGTAATGCACCCGGAACTCGCCGACGAACGTGTAATACGGCAGCATCTCGGCGGCGTTGTCGGGCGGCACGACCACCGCCTCGCGCGAGGCGAGGATGTAGAAATCGTTGGGGTCGAGGATGATCCCCTCCCCGCGGCGCGAATAGACCGGCTCCCAGAAATCCCGGGGGTCGTAGTGGTCGACGCGGTCGACATCGATCACGTCGGTGTGCCGCCGCGCCTTGTAACCGACCATCCCGGTATCCGCATCGCCCGACACGTCGACGGTGAAGGCGAGGCCGTCGCGGATCGCGTCGAGCGGCGGCGCCTCCCCTTCCGGCAGCTCGACGAGCGCGGTCTCGGCGTGGAGACGGCGCAGCTCGGTATCGCTGAACGGCGGCGAGCCGCGGCGGATGCGAAGCTGGACGAGGCGCGAGCCGGTGCGCACGAGGACGCTGAACGCGCGCGGCGAAATCTCGGCGTAGAGCGGGCCCTTATAGCTGTCGCGCACGCGGTCGAACTCGGTCGCGTGGTCGGTGATGAGGCGGGCGAAGACATCGAGCCGCCCGGTCGAGCTTTTCGGGTTGGCCGCGGCGGTCGTGCGGCTGCGCAGCGCCACCAGCTCCAGCAGCGGCACGATGTAGACGCAGTCTTTTTCGAGGACGGCGCCGCGCGTCAGGTCGATCCGGTGCATCGACAATTCGTCGAGCTTGTCGCGCACCGTATGGCGCATGCCCGGGAGGAAGCTCGCCCGTACCCGGTAGGCGACCTCGCCGAGCCTGAGGTCGATGCTCGCCGGCTGGATCTGGTCGTCGCCGATCGGCTCGGACCCCTGGATCTCATGCCCGAGCCTGATCGCGGCGCGCAGCATCTGCGACGGCAACAGCCCGGTCGAGCGCTCGCTCTCCGCGATCGGAAACAGCTCGCCTTCCGGAGGTTCGGTCATTCGAAGTAGTTCGCCCGCGGATAAACTGCGTATGTTCTACGGTAACGTGCCTCTCCGCGCAAAGCCGCACAGCTAGTGCCGAGAGCAAGAGCGTAAATGACAATTTGCATCGAATGACGATTCGTATGAGCGCGATCGGGTCCAAGTCTCACGCAAGAAGTCAGAGCGCGGAACGGGCGTCGGCGGACCGCCGGCTAACACGAGACGCCGCGTCGGCGAGTTCACCGGTCTTCGAGACGATTTGGAGCAACGTGGAGGATGAGGTCTACAACCCGTTAGATTCGTGCGCCCCGGAACATCCTCAATCGCCGAAGGAGAAGCGATAAAAAGCGCCTTCCGGAAAAAAGGCGTTGAAAATGGCTCCAGCGGCACGATCAACCGAGATGGCGGAGCGGTCACTTTCGTGGATATTTCGACGGCACTTGCTCGCGATCGAAGGCACCGCGAGAAGCTCCGAACGCCCGAGTGACCTGCACATGAGCCGGAACGCGTGAGTCCAGCAGCGCCTCTCGGAGGGTTCCAAAAGCATAGAGTTCACCAGCTGAACTGTGTCGGCTACGGCGATATCGGTTTTGACCCAGAGAGCTCCGGTACGTACGGTCGCAAGTACTCCCATGGCGCGGAGCGAATCCCACGGTGAGGGGAGATCGTCCCAGTGTTGTCCTCCGACCACCGCCGCCACCGAATTCCAGGCCGTCCTTGCGTCGTCTACCGAACCTCGGCGCAGCGCCTCATAGAAGTGCTCGCGTCCGGACGATAACACGCTGTTTTTGACGATGATTTGATCTAGATAGGCATCGTAAGAGGGGCCCGCTGAGGATGGGCGACTGCCCGGTCCGCCCCAGGCGATGTCGTCAGGCGCTACTATCTTGTGGCGAAATCTTGGTGCAAATCCTTCCTTCGGCGAGCCCGGTAGTAGCCGATACAGGCGAAAGCGTGGCTCGGCCGCCGCCCGCGCTGCTGCCAATACCTCTCCATCCACTCCTAAGATTTGCCCGTCGTTGCGGATATAAATGTCTCGGAATGCTCGACGGCCGAGTCTTTCCGTGTGGTAACCGATTAGCCAAACAAGGCGAATTTTTGCCTTTTCATAGAAGTCCTGACGTCCCGTAATAACCGGCAAGTGGGTGGTAGAGAGCTGGATTTCGAAGGCCGCAGGATTGCCGCGCCACTGACGTGCGAATACGTCTGGATACACGTACTGACCGTCTGCAGCTTTCGTATATCGCCGGAACGAGATTCCGGCGGTCCGGCAATCGGTATCGAGTGCAAGTATCTCAGCCACAACGTTCGACAAAGCTTTGTGTTCTTCGCCCTCTTGCTGTCCGTGAAATTTGGCGGCATCGACAGATTTGATCGTCCCGCCGATGGCTCCAGCCCAGATGCAATCGCTGTGATCACCCGCAAAATGAACGCAGTGGCGCCGCCCAGTGACTGGGTGTTCCCGGCCATAAACAGCCTTTTTGCAATCTGCACACTTAAGGACGGGCTTCGCTGATCGCCGGCCTCTTGTCGCGTGTTCCCTGAAATCAGTCCACTCAGCCTCGGAAAACGCCTTCAAGTAGCCCTCAGCGCGGATTGGCTCAGCATTCGGATCAACCCGTAAATCGAGAATTGCCTCAACAGTAAGGTTCTCTTCCATGTCTCAGTGGTCCGTTCGACTCATTTCCTAATATCGAGAGATAGTAGGACTGGCGCTCTCGTAATGGGAGAGTTTGACGGTTGACCTTCGAAACCCGCGCCTCTGCGAACTCAGACATCGCCGTTGTTGAACGAATCGGCAGATAACCGGAGCCTTCTCGCGTTGCGCGCTCCAGCCCGGCTTGCCCCTGCGCCCCTCCCGCCCGATATTGCTGTCCGGAACCGTGAGTGGCGAATCGCGCGGGAGCAAAAACATGGATATCCGCAACGGCTTTATCGATTCGATCGGCAACACGCCGCTGATAAAGCTGCGGCGCGCGTCGGAGATGACGGGGTGCACGATCCTGGGCAAGGCCGAGTTCCTCAACCCGGGCGGGTCGGTGAAGGACCGCGCGGCGCTGTTCATCATCAAGGACGCGGAAGAACGCGGGCTGTTGAAGCCGGGCGGGGTGGTTGTCGAGGGCACGGCGGGGAATACCGGCATCGGCCTCGCGCTGGTCGGCAACGCGCTCGGCTACCGCAGCGTCATCGTCATGCCCGAGACGCAAAGCCAGGAAAAAAAGGACATGCTGCGGCTGTGCGGGGCCGATCTGCGCCTCGTGCCCGCGGTGCGGCTGACCGACCCGATGCACTACACCCATTATTCGGGGCGGCTCGCCGAGGAGATCGCGGCGAAGGAGCCGAACGGCGCGATCTGGGCCAACCAGTTCGACAACCTCGCCAACCGCCGCGCCCATTACGAGACGACCGGCCCCGAGATCTGGCGCCAGACCGACGGCAAGGTCGACGGGTTCGTCTGCTCGGTCGGCACCGGCGGCACGCTCAGCGGCACCGGCATCGCGCTCAAGCAGCGCAACCCGAACCTCCAGGTCTACCTCGCCGACCCGATGGGGTCGGGCATCTATAGCTGGTACGCGCGGCACGAGTTCAAGCCCGAGGGCAATTCGATCACCGAGGGCATCGGCAACAACCGCGAGACCAAAAACCTCGAAGGCTTCACCCCCGACGGCCAGTTCCAGGTCACCGACGAAGAAGCCCTGCCCGTCCTGTTCGACCTGGCGCAGGACGAGGGGCTGATCCTCGGCGGCTCGACGGCGATCAACGTCTGCGGCGCGATGCGGCTGGCGAAGGAGCTGGGGCCGGGCAAGACGATCGTCACGATCCTCGCCGACAGCGGCACCCGCTATCAGTCGAAGCTCTTCAACCCGGCGTTCCTGAGGGAGAAGGGCCTGCCGACGCCGAAATGGCTCGAAGGCGGCGGCGAATGACCGAGCTTTTGTTTCGCGACGACGGCTATCTGCGCTCCTGCGAGGCGCGGGTGACGTCGGTCGACGAGCGCGGCATCCGGCTCGACCGCACCGTGTTCTATCCTAATGGCGGCGGGCAGCCGGGGGATATCGGCGCGCTGAGACTGGCCTCGGGCGAGACTGTCGCGATCGTCGACGCGGTCAAGGGCGACGGCGCCGACGACGTGATCCATGTGCCGGCGCCGGGCTCGGCTGCGCTGTCGCCGGGCGCGGCGGTGACGGCCGAGATCGATTGGGAGCGGCGGCACCGGCTGATGCGGATGCATACGTGCCTGCACCTGCTTTGCGCGGTCGTGCCGGGGGCGGTGACGGGCGGACAGGTGTCCGACGGGCGCGGGCGGCTCGATTTCGACGTGCCGGGGTCGGCGCTCGACAAGGAAGAGATCACCGCCGGCATCAACAAGCTGATCGCCGAGGCGCATGACGCGACGCCCCGCTGGATCAGCGACGACGAGATGGCGGCGCATCCCGAGCTCGTGCGCACGATGACCGTCAAGCCGCCGAGCGGCGCCGGCCGGGTGCGGCTGATGGAGATCGCCGGCGTCGATTTGCAGCCCTGCGGGGGCACGCACGTCAAGAACACCGCCGAGATCGGCCCGGTCACGATCACCAAGATCGAAAACAAAGGCCGCCAGAACCGCCGGGTGAACATCGCGTTTGCCGAGTGAGGAAGCACCATGCCCTATGCCCACCCCGAGGCGCTGGTCAGCACCGAGTGGCTGGCCGAGCATCTGCGCGACCCGCATATCCGGGTGCTCGATTCCTCGTTCAAGCAGCCCGGAATCACGCCGACCGCACGGGCGGATTACGATGGCGGGCACATTCCCGGCGCGGTGTTCTTCGACATCGACGATGTCGCCGAACCGGGTACGTCCCTGCCCCACATGATCCCGTCGGCTGAGCGCTTCGCGGCGAAGATGGGGGAACGCGGGGTCGGCAACGGCGACAAGGTGATCGTGTACGACGCCAACGGCCTCTCCTCGGCCGCGCGGGCGTGGTGGATGATGCGGCTGTTCGGGCACGACGACGTCGCGCTGCTCGATGGCGGATTGCCGAAATGGAAGCGCGAGGGCCGGCCGCTCGAGACCGCGACGCCGGCGATCCCGCGGCGCGAGTTCACCGCCCGCTTCAACCCGGCGATGGTGCGCGACAAGGCGGCGGTGATCGCCAACATGACCGGCAAGAACGAGCTGGTCGTCGACGCGCGCAGCGCCGGCCGCTTTGACGGCAGCGCAGAGGAGACCTGGCCCGGACGCCGCCGCGGCCACATCCCGGGCAGCCGCAACCTGCCCTTCGACCTGGTGACCGACCCGGAAACCAAACAGCTCAAGAGCGCCGAGGCGCTGGCGGATCTCTTTGCCGAGGCCGGCGTGCCGCTCGACGCGAAGATCGTGACGAGCTGCGGCTCCGGGGTGACGGCGTGCGCGGTCGCGTTCGCGCTGCACCTGATCGGGCATCCGGGCGCGGCGGTCTATGACGGGTCATGGTCGGAATGGGGCCTTCCGGACGGCCCGCCTATCGCGACCGGGCCGGCCTGATCCCGGGGCGCCGATGCGGCTGATCGACGACACGATCACGTATCTGGAGATGCGGGCGCACCCGGGCGGCCCGCGAATCCACCCGCCCCCGGGCAAGATCGCGCTGATCCAGACGGAAGCCTGCACGGTCTCGTTCTACCGCTATCTCTACCAGGCGGTCGGCGAGCCGTGGCTGTGGTACGTGCGGCGCGAATGGGACGATGCGATGCTCGCCGCGCTCTTGGAGCGGGCGACGAATGAAATCTTCGTGCTGTATGTGGGCGGGGTGCCGGCCGGGTATTTCGAGCTCGACGCGTCGGCGGCGCGGGAGACCGAGATCAGCTATTTCGGGTTGGTGACCGAGTTCATCGGCCGGCGGCTCGGGGCGTTTCTGCTGCGCGCGGCGATCGATCGGGCCTGGGCGCGGCCGATCGACCGGCTGCGGCTCAATACCTGCACCTTCGACCACCCACGCGCCTTGCCGACCTATCAGCGCGCGGGGTTCGTAGTCTACGACCGGCGCACGGTCTCATTTCCGGACCCGCGCGAACGCGGCGTGCTGCCGCGCTCGTACAGCCACCCGCTATTGCCCGAACTCGGTCCGATCTAGCCCTTACGGCATCACCACCGGCAGGCGGGCGGGGCCGGGCCAGAGCAGCGCCGAGGGGAAGAACGGGCGCGACGCCCGCACGGACAGCAGTGTCGGCGACAGGGACGGCCCGCCAAAATCTACGGCGAGAAGTTTTGCCCGTTGCGCGTTGGCGGGGTGGAGCGGAATCGCCAGGGCGCAGAGCACGATGGCGCCGAGAGCCAGCGCTCCCGCGCGGTGAAGTCCGCGGTATGAGCGTCGAGGCATGTGGTCTCCCTTATCAGCAGGCTATTCCGCTGTCAGGCAAACGGCGTAACGACCCGGCAGTTCCCTGCCTGTTCGCTTCTCCCCACGCGCGAAACCGGGCGAGCCCCTGCCGGAGCCCGCCCGGTCAAGCCTCCCGCGCCTTTAGTACGGGTAGTAGTAGTGCCGGTAGTACGGCCGGTAGGGTCGATAATACGGATAGTCGTAAGAGTATCCGTATGCCGAGGGCGGTGTGCCCAGGCCCACGCCAAAGCCGTTCCCGAAGTCCCAGCCAAGGTATTGAGCCTGCGCCGAGTGCATCGGAATTGCCAATGCGCCGAGAGCGACTGCACCGACCGCCAAAGCGGCCAACCGGCCTAACCGGTGATTTCTTTGTTTGACAGCCATGATTACCTCCTCTTGCCGTCAAGCTTTTCTGCTTGTCTAGGCAACGACTGGAGGCTGATGCGGTTCCCGCTACGCCGAGAGGCCGCGGGTTTCGACGACGTATTGCTTGACCCGTCGGCGCAGCGCGTCGGGGTCGGGGCCGGCGCGGGAGATGCCGCGCGAGATCGACGGGATCACGCGCCGGGCATGGCGGCCGAAATTGGCCCGGACATCGACGATCGTCGCGCCTTGCGCACCGATGCCGGGGACGAGCATCAGCGCGTTCGACAGGCGCTCGACGAGGCCGATCGTCTCGTCGCCGAGGGTTGCGCCGACGACCGCACCGATCGGGCCGAGGCCGTTTTCCGCGACTGTGGCGTTGTCGGCGGTGATACGCTCGGCGAGGTGCTCGGCGACGGTCCTGCCGTCGGGAAGCCTCGCCCGCTGCACGTCGCCGCCCTCGGGGTTCGACGAGCGCACGACGATAAACACCCCCGCCGCCGCGGCACGCGCGATGTCGAGGATCGGGCTCAGCGAGCCATAGCCGAGATAGGCGCTGACCGTGATCGCGTCGCCGCCAAAGGCGCTGTCCGGGCCGAGAAACGCCTCGCCATAGGCCGTCGCGGTCGAGGCGATGCCGCCGCGTTTGGCGTCGAGGATGACGAGCGTGCCGTGCGCGCGCGCCTCGGCCACGGTCTCACGCAGAATCTCCATCCCCGCCGGACCGAGGCGTTCGAAAAAGGCGACCTGCGGCTTCACCGTGGCGACGAGCGGCGCGGCGGCGGCGACGAGGCGGCGGCAGAAGAGCCGAAGGCCCTCGACATCGTCGGCGACGCCCCACTCGGCGAGGCTTTCGCGCGACGGGTCGATGCCCACACAGAGCGGCGAGCGCTCGGCGGCGAGGGCGACAAAGCGGGTCTGGAACGGTAGGGTCATCAGGGTCCGTCGTATACCAGACACGCGCGCAAGGGGAATAGAGATGGCGAAACAGCAGATCCGCTCCGACAAGCTGCGCCAGCCGAGCGGCGTGTTTTCGCACGCGACCGTGATCGAGGCGCGCGGGCGGCTTGTGTTCATCTCGGGGATGACCGCGCGCCGGGCCGATGGGTCGATCGCCGGCATCGGCGACATCGAGGCCCAGACGCGGCAAGTCTGCGAGAACATCAAGGCCGCGGTCGAGGGGGCCGGCGGCACGATGGACGACATCTGCCGGGTCGACGTCTATATCCGCAACATGGAGCAGTTCGACACCATCCATAAGGTGCGGCGCGAGTATTTCCGCGAGCCCCTGCCCGCCTCGACGATGGTCGAGATCGTCAAGATGACGCACCCGGATTACCTGATCGAGATCAACGCGATCGCGGTTGTGCCGGATTAGCCTTGGGCCGCGGGCGTCCCGCCCGCATCAATGCCGGTTGCGGGCGAGACGCCCGCGGTCCAGCTCACACGAGCTCACTGCCTGCGGTTGCAATCGCCCGCGCCGCGCCCCACACTTGCCTCGTCGAATACACGAGGGTGACGCATCATGGAAATGCACGGGGAGCGGCGCATTCCGGCGCCGCGGCAGCAGGTGTGGGAACGGCTCAACGACCCCGAAACCCTGAAGCTGTGCATTCCCGGATGCCAGGAGATCGAGAAGGTCTCGGATACCGAGTTCACCGCCAAGGTCAAGGCCAAGGTCGGCCCGGTCAGCGCGACCTTTAACGGCAAGGTGCGGCTGACCGACCTCGACCCGCCCGCGGGCTATACGATCGGCGGCGAAGGCACCGGCGGCATCGCCGGCTTTGCCAAGGGCAGCGCCACCGTCGCCCTGATCGAGGAGGGCGGCGAGACCGTGCTCAAATACGGGGTCCAGGCGCAGGTCGGCGGAAAGCTCGCGCAGATCGGCTCACGCCTCGTCGATGGCGTCGCCCGCAAATACGCCGATGAATTCTTTGCCAAGTTCGCGAGCGTGGTGGCGCCGCAGTAAGGCGTTATATCTCGCTGGAATTAACGCAGGAATTCGACCGCACGGCGAAACATTGCCGCCTTGACCCGCAGGCGGCGGCGCACGAAACTCCGCCAAATCGCGGCCGTATAGGGGCGGCCACCACGCGATTTCGAGGGAGGTTTCGATGCAGAAAACGGTGAGCCTCACCGTCAACGGCAAGCCGGCGAGCGGGACGGTCGAGGGGCGGACCCTCCTGGTTCAGCTCCTGCGCGAAATTCTCGGCCTCACCGGGACCCATGTCGGCTGCGACACCAGCCAGTGCGGCGCCTGCGTCGTCCATGTCGACGGCGAGGCGGTCAAGTCGTGCACGCTGCTCGCGGTCCAGGCCGAGGGGCGCGACATCAAGACCATCGAAGGCGTCGCCAACGGCGACGAGCTGCACCCGATGCAGGAGGCGTTCCGCGACAACCATGCGCTGCAATGCGGGTTCTGCACCCCCGGCATGATCATGAGCGCGCTCGACCTCGTAAAGAACAACCCGGACCCGAGCGAGCGCGAGATTCGCGAGTATCTCGAAGGCAATCTGTGCCGCTGCACCGGCTATCACAACATCGTGCTCGCGATCAAAGCGGGGGCCGCGGCGATGAGAGGAGCCCCCATCCCGTCGGGAGGGCATGACTGATGACGACGATCGGCACGCCGGTCCGGCGTAAGGAGGATTACCGGTTCGTCACCGGCCAGGGCACCTATACCGACGACATCAACCGCCCCGGCCAGGTTCACGCCTATATCCTGCGCAGCCCGCACGCCCATGCCGAGATTCGCTCGATCGACACCACGGCCGCCGCGAGCGCGCCCGGCGTCGCGGCGGTGTTCACCGGCGCCGACATGACGGGGATCGGGGGCCTCCCCTGCGGATGGCTGGTCAATTCCAAGGACGGCTCGCCGATGAAGGAGCCGCCGCATCCGGTGCTGGCGAACGGGCGCGTGCGCCATGTCGGCGACCCGGTCGCGGTCGTCATCGCCGACACGCTGGGCCAGGCGCGCGACGCCGCCGAGAAGATCGCGGTCGACTACGCGGTCGAGCCCGCCGCGATCGATCTGCGCGGCGCCCTCGATAACGGCGCGGCGCAGGTGTGGCCCGAGGCGCCGGGCAATGTCTGCTACGACTGGGGCCTCGGCGACCTCGGCGCGGTCGATGCCGCGATCGGCAAGGCGGCGCGCGTCGTCAAGCTCGACCTGGTCAACAACCGGCTGATCCCGAACGCGATGGAGCCGCGCGCGGCGATCGGCGAATACAACCGCGCGACCGGCGAGTACACGCTTTATACGACGAGCCAGAACCCGCATGTGATCCGGCTGTTGATGGGCCTCTTCGTCCTCAATATTCCGGAAACGAAGCTGCGCGTCGTCGCGCCCGATGTCGGCGGCGGGTTCGGGTCGAAGATCTACCATTACGCCGAGGAGGCGATCGTCACCTGGGCCTCCGGCAAGGTGCGCAAGCCGATCAAATGGACCGCCGATCGCTCGGAAAGCTTTATGTCCGACGCGCATGGCCGCGACCACGTCACCCATGTCGAGCTGGCGCTCGACGGCGACAACCGCTTCACCGCGCTCAAGGTCTCGACGCTCGCCAACATGGGCGCCTATCTGTCGACCTTCGCGCCGTGCATCCCGACCTACCTCTACGGCACGCTGCTCGCCGGCACCTATTCGACGCCGGCGATCTATGTGGAGACCAAGGCGGTGTTCACCCACACCGTCCCGGTCGACGCGTATCGCGGCGCCGGCAGGCCCGAAGCGACGTATCTGCTCGAACGGATCGTCGATTGCGCGGCCGACGACCTTGGCGTCGACCCGGCCGAGCTGCGGCGCAAGAATTTCATCCCGCAGACCGGGTTCCCCTACCAGACGCCGGTCGCGCTGCAATACGACAGCGGCGACTACCACACGACGCTCGACAAGGCGATGCAGGCCGCGGATTACGCCGGGTTCGAGACGCGGCGGCGCGAGGCGGCGGGGCGCGGCAAGCTGCGGGGCATCGGCATCGCCACCTACATCGAGGCGTGCGGCATCGCCCCCTCGGCCGTCGTCGGCTCGCTCGGCGCCCGCGCCGGCTTGTTCGAGGCGGCGTCGGTGCGGGTCAATCCGACCGGGACTGTCAGCGTCTTCACCGGCTCGCACAGCCACGGCCAGGGGCACGAGACGACGTTTGCCCAGGTCGTCGCCGACGGGCTCGGCATCCCGATGGAAAACATCGAGATCATCCACGGCGACACGGCCAAAATCCCGTATGGGATGGGCACGTACGGCTCGCGCTCGCTCGCTGTCGGCGGCAGCGCGATCATCAAGGCGATGGACAAGATCATCGCCAAGGGACGCAAGATCGCCGCGCATCTGATGGAGGCCGCCGAGGCCGATGTCGAGTTCAAGGACGGCGCGTTCACCGTCGCCGGCACCGACCGCTCGACGACGTTTGCCGAGGTTGCGCTGACCGCCTACGTGCCACACAACTTCCCGCACGACGAGCTGGAGCCGGGGCTCGACGAGACGGCGTTCTACGACCCGAAGAACTTCACCTTCCCGTCGGGCGCGCATATCTGCGAGGTCGAGATCGACCCCGATACCGGGCACCTCGCGGTGTGCGGCTTTACCGCCAGCGACGATTTCGGGCGGATCATCAATCCGATGATCGTCTCCGGTCAGGTGCATGGCGGGCTGGCCCAGGGGATCGGCCAAGCCCTCCTTGAGAGCTGCGTCTACGACAAGGCGACCGGCCAGCTTTTGACCGGGTCGTACAACGACTACGCGATGCCGCGGGCGGACGACCTGCCCTCGTTCGAGTTGTCGACCAACGTCACGCTTTGCACCCACAACCCGCTCGGCGTCAAAGGCTGCGGCGAAGCCGGCGCGATCGGCGCCCCGGCGGCGCTCTCGAACGCGGTCGTCGACGCGCTGAAGGGCATGGGGGTGCGCCACGTCGAAATGCCGGTGACGCCGGAACGGTTGTGGCGGGTGATCCAGGAAAACCGTCCCGCCCACGCCGCGGAATAGGGAGAGGCCCGATGTACGAATTCACCTATCACAAGCCCGGCAGCCTCGCCGACGCCGCCAAGATGCTCGGCGACGACGACGTCAAGCTGGTCGCCGGCGGCATGACCCTGGTGCCGACGCTGAAGCAGCGCCTGGCGAAACCCTCCGACCTCGTCGACCTCGCCTCGATCGGCTCGCTGAAGGGCATCAAGGAGGAAGGCGGCGGGGTGACGATCGGGGCGATGACGCGGCATGCCGACGTCAACCGCTCCCCGGTCGTCAACAGCGTGATCCCGGCCCTGGCGGCACTCGCCGGGATGATCGGCGACCCGGCCGTGCGCAACCGCGGCACGATGGGCGGCTCGGTCGCCAACAACGACCCGGCGGCGGATTACCCGTCGGCCGTGGTCGGGCTCGGCGCCACCATCGTCACCAATAAGCGCGAGATCGCCGGCGACGATTTCTTCACCGGCATGTTCGAAACCGCGCTCGGCCAGGACGAGATCATCACCGCGATCAAGTTCCCGAAGCCGCAGGCCGCCGCCTACCAGAAATTCCGGAACCCGGCCTCGCGTTACGCGATCGTCGGCGTGTTCGTGGCCCGGACCGCAGGCGGCGTCCGCGTCGCCGTGACCGGCGCCGGCCCCTGCGTCTTCCGCGTCCCCGAGATGGAAGCCGCGCTCGGCGGATCGTTCAGCGCCGACTCGATCAAGGATATCGCGATCCCGGATGACGGCCTCAACAGCGACATCCACGCCAGCGCCGAATACCGCGCCCACCTCGTCAACGTGATGGCCCGCCGCGCCGTCGCGGCGTGCGGGTGACCGAAAGGCGGGCGGTTCGCTCGATTCGGAGGAGTTTCCCCCTCTCCGCCCATTGGGGGGAGAGGGTCGGGGTGAGGTGGGAATGCTCCGTCAGCGGATGCCCACCTCACCTTCCCATCGCTGCGCGACGGGCCCCTCCTCCCTCTCCCCCCAATGGGCGGAGAGGGTTCTACCGGCCGCCTCGCTGAGGACCCTCATCGCTCGTCCCGGTCTTGGCGTATCAGATCTGTCGAATCGACGGTGATCCGTCCGCGCGTCTCCTCCCGCAGCTTTGCGGCACGTTCCCAAAACCCGGATCGTTTGCTGGAAAGGGTATCCTCGAGGATGCTTCGATGCTCTGCCTCGGCGCTGCGGCCGTGTTCGGCGGCGCGGCGCTTCAGATTTTCGACGATCTCCTCGGAAAGCCCGCGGACAAGTAGTTGAGCCATCTGGCGCTCTGTGGTGCTATATATGATAGCATCTGCACTGTGCGGACGAACGCGCTTTCCGCGCCATGCCTCCCTCCGCTAGATTTAACCCACTCGTTTTAGTAAGGAGAAAAGCTGTGCGCAGGTTTGCAGCAGCGGTTAGCGGCGCGATTTTGCTGTGCGTGATTTCGGGCATGGCGTGGGCCGATACGGTCAAGTTTACGGCCGATCTGGCGCCCGCCGGGAGCGACAAGGGGGCAGGCAAGGGCACGGCGACGCTGGCGCTCGATTCGGCCTCGAAGACACTGAATTGGTCGGTCGACTATTCGGGCCTGTCGAAGCCGCCGGAGATGGCGGGATTCCTCGCGCCCGGCGCGAAGCCCGACGACGACCCCGACATGGTGCCGGTCGACCTGCCCAAGGACACGAAGAGCCCGATCAAGGGGTCGACCAAGTTGACCGACGCCCAGGCCACCCAAATCCAGGCCGGCGGCTGGATCTTCCTGATCGGCACGACCGAGGCGCCGGAAATCGGGGGCGAGGTCAAGAAAGCCCAGTAACCCTTTACGGCATATGGGCTGGCGCCGCGGCGGCGGGTGCTTTAAATATTGCCGCTCCCCCTCCCCCGTCGGGAGGGGATTTTGCCGCGGCAGGTATAGACCCTGATGTGCGCTGCCAAGCCTGGTTCCCTCCCCGCCTCCGTCGAGCAAAGCCTGGCGATGCTGGGGAGCGCCGACTATATCGCCGATCGCAGCCTCGCGACCGCGGTGCACCTCGCGCTGCACCTGGGGCGCCCGCTGTTTCTCGAAGGCGAGGCCGGGGTCGGCAAGACCGAGATCGCCAAGGTGCTGGCGACCGCGCTGAACCGGCGGCTGATCCGGCTGCAATGCTATGAGGGGCTCGACGTCGCGTCGGCGGTCTATGAGTGGGACTACGCGCGGCAGATGATCGAAATCCGCCTCGCCGAAGCCGCCGAAGAGGGCCGCAGCGAGATCGAGGGCGCGATCTTTTCCGACCGCTTTCTGATCAAGCGGCCGCTGCTGCAGGCGCTGGAGCCGTCGGCCGGCGGCGCGCCGGTGCTGCTGATAGACGAGCTCGACCGCACCGACGAGCCGTTCGAGGCGTATCTGCTGGAACTCCTGTCGGATTTCCAGGTCACGATCCCCGAGATCGGCACGATCCGGGCCGCCGCGCCGCCGATCGTCATCATCACCTCGAACCGCACGCGCGAAATCCACGACGCGCTGAAACGGCGCTGCTTCTACTACTGGGTCGATTATCCGAGCGCCGAACGCGAGCTGGAAATCCTCAAGCGCAAGGCGCCCAAGGCCAGCGAGCATCTTTCGCGCGAAGTGGTCGGGTTTGTCCAGCGGCTGCGCACGATGGATTTGTTCAAGCTGCCCGGCATCGCCGAGACGATCGACTGGACCGAGGCGCTGATGCAGCTCGACGTGCTCGAGCTGACCCCGAACGCGATCAACGACACGCTCGGCGTCCTCCTCAAATACCAGGACGACATCGCCCGCATCCAGGGCAGCGACGCCGCCAAGCTGCTCGACCAGGTCAAGGCCGAGATCGCCGCCGCCCCGCGCGAGGTCTAGGCGCTGCCGGCGAAGTGATCGCGTGCACCGAGCGGTCGCGGCGGATATAACGACGGACATGCAAACGGCACCGGCAGAAACAGCGGGGCAAGACGGGCGGCTCGTCGCCAACCTGATGCATTTCGCCCGCACCCTGCGCGCGGCCGGGCTTCCGGTCGGGCCGGGCAAGGTGCTCGACGCGGTCGCCGCCGTCGAGGAGGTCGGGATCACCGATCGGCGCGACTTTTATTGGACCCTGCACGCGGTCTTCATCAACCGGCCCGACCAGCGGCTGATCTTCGACCAGGCGTTCCACGTCTTCTGGCGCAACCCCGAACTCCTGAAGAAGATGCTGGGGCTGGTGCTGCCCCAGATGAACATCGACATGCCAAAGGAGCCGGGCGAGGAGATGGCGCGCCGGCTCGCCGAGGCGCTGAACCCGAACCCGGAATCCCGCGATGTCGAGGAGACCGAGATCGAGTTCGACGCGGCGATGACGTTTTCCGACCGCGAAGAGCTGCGCGGGATGGATTTCGAAAAGATGTCGCTCGACGAGCTCGCCCGCGCCAAGGCGGCGATCGCGCGGCTGCGGCTGCCGATCTTCGACGTGCCGACGCGCCGCCACTCCCCGAACCCGCGCGGCGCCCGCGCCGACATGCGCGCGACGATGCGCGCCGCGCTGCGCTCGGGCGGACTTATCGAGCTGAAGCGCAAGAGCCCCCGCCGCCGCCCGCCGCCGCTCGTCGTGCTGTGCGACATCTCCGGCTCGATGAGCCGGTACAGCCGCGTCTTTCTCCATTTCATGCACTCGATCACCAACGACCGCGACCGCGTGTTTACCTTCGTCTTCGGCACGCGCCTCACCAACATCACCCGCTATCTGCGCTACCGCGATGTCGACCTGGCGCTCGACCGGGTCGCGGAGGCGGTGGCGGACTGGTCGGGCGGCACGCGCATCGGCGCCAGCGTCAGCGAGTTCAACCGGCTGTGGTCGCGGCGGATGCTGGGCCAGGGCGCGGTCGTGCTGATGATCACCGACGGGCTCGACCGCGACGCCGGCACCGGCCTCGCGCACGAGATGGACCGGCTGCACCGCTCGTGCCGGCAACTGATCTGGCTCAATCCGCTGTTGCGCTACGAGGGGTTCGAGCCAAGATCATTGGGGATGAAGGCGATGCTGCCCTATGTCGACGAGTTTCGGCCGGTGCATAATCTCGAAAGCCTCGAAAGCCTCGTAGACGTCATCAGCGCGGCGGCGCACCGGCATACCGCCGAGCGGCAGGCCCAGGCGCATTACGGCCTCAGGGACGAAGAGTGAGGGACGAAGAATGAGCGATACGGCGGAAATCCTCGACCAGGCCGCGCGCTGGCGGGCCGACGGCAAGGGCGTCGCGCTGGCGACGGTGGTCAAGACCTGGGGCTCGTCGCCGCGCCAGCCGGGGGCGAAGCTCGTCGTCAGCGAGTCGGGCGAATTTGTCGGCTCGGTCTCGGGCGGCTGCGTCGAGGGCGCGGTCATCACCGAGGCGCAGGAGGCGATCAAGGACGGCAAACCGCGCCTCCTCGATTTCGGCATCACCGACGACCAGGCCTGGGAAGTCGGCCTCGCCTGCGGCGGCAAGGTCGCGATCTTTGTCGAGCGCGTCGAATGAAGGGCAAGTATCTGGACGCCGTCCTCGCCGCGGGCCAGGAAGCCCGCTCGGTCGTCCTCGCCACCGAGATCGCGAGCGGAGCGCAGCTTTTTCTCGACGACAGCGGGTTCGAGGGCGACCTCGACCTCGACGACGCGGGCCGCGAGGCCATGCGCAACGCGCTCCGCGCCGGCCGCACCACGACGATCGAGACCGCCCGCGGCATGGTTCTGGTCGAGGCGTTCCCGCCGGCCCGCCGCTGCTTTGTGATCGGCGCGGTGCATATCGCGCAGCCGCTGGTGCCGATGCTGGTGGCGACCGACTACAAGCCGATCGTCATCGACCCCCGCGGCGCCTGGGCGACCGAGGCGCGGTTTCCCGGTGTCGAGCTGAGCACCGAATGGCCGGACGAGGCGTTGGAGCGGTTGAAGCCGGACCGCGCCTCGGCGGTCGTCGCGCTGACTCACGACCCCAAGATCGACGACCCCGGCCTGATCGCGGCGCTGCGCTCGGATTGCTTTTATATCGGCGCGCTCGGCTCGCGGCGCACGCACGGCAAGCGGCTGGAGCGGCTGGCGGCGGAGGGTTTCGGCGAAAACGAGCTGTCGCGCATCCACGGGCCGATCGGGCTCAATATCGGGGCGGTGTCGCAGGCGGAAATCGCGCTGTCGATTGTCGGCGAGATGACCCAGATCCTGCGCCGGGGCGACGCCTAGCCCATGCAGTTCGGCGAGGTCGCGGTCGCCGAGGCCGAGGGCGGGATTCTCGCGCATAGCCTCAGGCTCGGCGCCGCCGCGTTCAAGAAGGGCCGCGTATTGTCGGCCACGGATGTCGCCGCGCTCGGCGAGGGCGGCATCGCGCGGGTCGTCATTGCCCGGCTTGGCGATGATGACGTCGAGGAAAACGCGGCCGCGTTCACGCTCGCCAAGGCCGCTTCCGGCGCCAACCTTCGCGCCGCCGACCCGTTCACCGGCCGCGCGAATTTGCATGCCGAGGCGCGCGGGCTCTTGGTGTTCGATCGGGCGCGGCTCGACCGGCTCAACCTGGTCGACGAGGCGGTGACGCTCGGGACCCTGCCGGAATACACGGTCGTCGAGCCGCGGCAGATGGTGGCGACGGTCAAGATCATCCCGTTCGCCGCGCCGCGCGATGCGGTCGAGGCCTGCACCGATATCGCGACCGAGGGTGGGCCGCTGTTGCGGGTCGCGGCGTTCCGGGCGAAATCGGTCGCGCTGATCCAGACCCGCCTGCCCGGCCTCAAGGAATCGATCCTCGACAAGACCCGCCAGGTCACCGAGGCGCGGCTGTCGGCGCTCGGCTGCCGCCTCGTGCGCGAAGAACGCTGCGGTCACGTGACCGGCGAGCTGAGCCGGCATATCGAGGCGGCGGTGCGGGACAGCGACATGGTGCTGGTCCACGGCGCTTCGGCGATCCTCGACCGGCGCGACGTGATCCCGGCGGCGATCGTCGCCGCGGGCGGCGAGATTGAGCATTTCGGGATGCCGGTCGACCCCGGCAATTTGCTGCTGCTCGGCCGGGCCGGCGGCAAGCCGGTGCTCGGTCTCCCCGGCTGCGCACGGTCGCCCAAGGTCAACGGGTTCGACTGGGTGCTGGAGCGGCTGGTCGCCGATGTGCCGGTCGGACGCGAGGACATCATGCGGCTCGGCGCCGGCGGGCTCCTCGCCGAAATCCCGACCCGGCCGCAGCCGCGCGCCGGCGCCGAGGTCAAGCCCGGGCCAAAGCCGGTCCAGGGGCCGCGCATCGCCGCGATCCTGCTCGCCGCCGGGAAATCGAGCCGGATGGGGGGGCCGAACAAGATGCTGGCCGAGATCGAGGGCCGTCCGATGGTGGCGCGGGTCGCCCAGCGGCTGCTGTCGTCGCATGCGAGGCCGATCGTCGCCGTGCTCGGGAACATGGCCGATGAGGTCGACGCCGCGATCGGCAAGCTGCCGGTCGAGCGCGTGCGCAACCCCGATTACGCCGATGGCCTTTCGACCTCGCTCAAGCGCGGCCTCGCCGCGCTGCCGCCTGATATCGACGGCGCGCTCGTCTGTCTCGGCGACATGCCGATGGTGACCGGCCGCGACCTCGACCGGCTGATCGGCGCGTTCAACCCGCTCGAAGGCCGCGCCATCGTCGTGCCGGTGCGGCAGGGCACGCGCGGCAACCCGATCCTCTGGGCCAGCCGCTTCTTCCCCGAGATGGCCGCCCTCTCCGGCGATGTCGGCGCCCGTGCGCTGATCGCCGAGCACGGCGAACTCGTCGCCGAAATCGAGATGGATTCCGACGCCGTGCTCGTCGACATCGACACGCAAGAGGCGCTCGCCGAGTTCCGCGAAAAGGCGAGCCCGACCGCGGCCTGACCCCTATCCCGCCCTGAGCCCCTGCATCTGCTGCTCCAGCTCGGCCAGCGAGAGGCCGCCGGGCGAGGTGCCTTTGGCGCCGATCCAGGTAGGGTCGGCGATCGCGTAGACCTCGTCGACGTATCTGCCGAAGAAATCCCAGGTCATCGTGTAGGTCCGGCCCCACGAGATCGCCTTGGCGCCGCTCGCGTCGTATCCCGCGAGGACGACCGCGTGGCCGCCGATCACCGATGGGTTCGACGGGTCGACCTGCCACACATCGGGCGACGGAGCGTCGGACGGGATGATGTTCCGCGGCACCGCGAAGCCGATATAGGCGACGCCGCATTCGACGATCGCGCGCTTGACGTCGTCGGTGTTGCGCGGATCGATCTCGACAAACCCGGCGATCTTGTGCCGCGCCGAGCCGGCGGGACCGGTGGGGGCGCCGGTGTTGAGGAGATAGCCGAGGAGCTGCTGCTCGTTGCCGCCCGGCCCCTCGCCGCCGAGACGCGGGTTGTAGCCGCAGGCGAGGACGTAAAGCTCCTCGACATCGTCGTCGGGCTCGGTGTCGATCGCGCCGCCGGCGTTGAAGCTCCACACCTGGAGGGCGTGGTAGACCGCGGCGCAGGTGCAGTCGCCGAGCGTGTCGTTGCGCATCATGCCGAAATTCCCCGGCATCCCCCGGGTCCAGTCGACCGACGGCGGCGGCGGCGCGAGTGCCTGCCCGGCCAACAGCGCGCTCATATGCGGAACCCGCGGGTCGTAGCTGCGGCGACGGCGGCCGAGCTTGCGGCCGGACGGCACCGGGTCGAGATCTGGCATTCACCCCTCCTTCGCATGGATCGAAGGAGGCTCTATTATGCGATTATGGCAATATTACCATCGATAATCGCAATCTCTCAACGTCGCACGTGGTGGATCAGGTAGGCGGCATAATCCGCCGGCTTCAATTTGAGGCTGGTCTTGTCGCTGTCGCCGGCCAGGGCACGGGAGACGATGAGGTGGTTTTCGACCCGCGTCTCGGTCAGGCGAAACACGCCAAGCGTTCCCTTAAGCTTTGGATACAAACGCGGTTCGATCATTTTTTCCTTGGCGATAAGACGCTCGATCGCGGCGGTCTCGTCGATTCCCTCGATCGGCTCCTGCTTGACCACGGTCCAATCGGTTTCGCCGGCCCAACCGGCGGTCGCAAGCTGTTTGGGGTCGTCGTCGGTGACGCCGACTTTGTAGACATGCTTGCCGAGCCCGACATCCGAGGCCCAGCGGGATAGCTTGACGCTGCGCGCCACAAAGATGACCGACATGCCCTGCCAACGCCCTGGTTGTGGTCCGACTACGATACCGCGGCGGTTCGTCGCGGCGAAGTGACACTCCGAGCAATCTGTTGTTAGCTCCGCCTTGTCATCCTGGGGGTTCGGTTACACTCACGGCGGTATCATGAAGCGGACGTTTTGGGCGGGGCTTTTGGCCCTCGCGGTCGGGCTGGTGCTGTGCGCCGCGACACCGGTTTGGGCGCTCGGCCTCGACCCGGCCCAGACCGCGCCGATGCTGGGTCCGGTCCACGCCAAGGGCGTCATCATCTGGAGCCACGGCCGCTCGCGCAACTCCGAAGATTCGACCGCCCCGAGCCCGCCCTATCTCGATATCTTGCGCGAAGACGGCTGGGACGTCATGCGCTTCGACCGGCTGCGGGTCGAGGACACGCTGGCTGCCAGCACGCAGCGTCTCGTCGCCCATGTCGCCGAGCTGAAACGCAAGGGCTATCGCCAGGTGATCCTCACCGGCCAGTCGTTTGGCGGGTTCATCGCGCTGATGACGGCCGACGCATCGACCCAGGTCGACGGCGTCATCGCGACCGCGCCTGCCGCTTACGGCCAGTTCGACGACGCCGACAATCAATTGTGGCGACAGAACGCCTCGCGGCTCTACCCGCTGTTGCAGCAGGTCAAGAGCGCGCGGGTGATGCTGTTCTTTTTTCATGACGACGATTTCGATCCCGGCGGGCGCGGCGACCGCTCGCGCGATATCCTGGCGGCGCGGCATCTCGGCTATGCGGTGGTCGACCAGCCGGCGTACCTGACCGGGCACTGGGCTGCCTCGACCGGACTGTTCATGCGGCGGTTCGGCGGGTGCGTGCGTGACTTCGCCGACGCCAAGGGCCTGTCGCAGCCGTTTTCCTGCGACCCGCAATGGGGCACGGCGCCGAGCGCGGCGCTGAAGCTGCCGCATGAGCTGAGGATTTTCGCCGCGTCGGGCGGGACCGTCGCGCCGTCGGCCGAGCCGGCCAGCGCGCCGCCGCTATCTGTCAAGATGTGGTACGGGTTCTACGCCAACGGGCGCGAGGTGCTGCTGGCCCTCGAACCGGCCAAGAAAGACAATCATCTGGTCGGCATCTATGCGGTCGGACCCAGTGTCGACGACAAATACCCGGCGAGCTGGGGCCGGCGGGTCGGGCGCGAATCCGGCGGCGACTACGTCTTTTCCGAGCGCGGCAAGAACACGCTGCGCTTCCATATCCGCGGCGACGGCGGGCTGACCGCGAGCTGGGAATCGTTCGACCGCAAGATGACCCTGACGGCGCAGATGCGGCGGATCGACCCGCGCGCGTTGATTCACAACGAAACCAAGACGGCCGCCGCTCAGCCCCAGTAAGGGCCGCCGCTCGCCACCGCGATCGTGATCAGCCCGAGCGTCAGCCCGACCGTCACCAGCCATCTGATCTGGTTGAGCTGCTTTCCCGCGGCGGTAAAGTCGCGCCGCGGCACCGCCGATCGCAGCCGCCCGAACGGCGCGAAATAGATGTGAAAGAACAGCAGCATCATCACGATGCCGATGCCCATCATCGCGTTCACATAGAACGGCGTCCCGGCGAACCCGCCAAAGATCGAGAACACCATCGTGTAGCCGCTGACCAGCAGCAGCACGATCGCGGCGATGACCCATGCGAAAAACCGCTTGAGCGCCCGCACCCACAACTCGAACCGCACCCCCGGCTCGAGCACGCGTGAGGCGGGGCGCAGGACGATCAGCGCAAAGAACATTCCGCCGACCCACACCACCGCTGAGAGGATGTGGACGATCATCGCAATGCTGACGATCACCGGCATGACATTCATCCCCCCTCTCAGCCGCCATAGGCGCGGGTCTGCCGCGCGACACCGCCGTGAAGGTCGAGCATCCGGCCGCGCCACTGGCGGACCGGGTCGTCGGCCGCCAGCAGCTCGAACTCGCTGATCGACCGCGCCCACTGGAACGCGCCGAAGACGATGTAGTCGGCATAGGCAGGCGCGGCGCCGGCGACGAAATCCTGGCGCTCGACGGTGCGCCGCAGCGGATCGAGGCTGGCGCGGAACGCCGGCAGCCGGGCCTCGCGGTCCCGGACCACCTCCTCCAGCGTCGCACCGAACCGGGGCTCGCGCGAGCTGCGGAAATAAGCCTGGTCGACCGGTCCGATATGGCGGTGGATGTCGAGCACGACGAGGCGGATGAGCCCCACCTGAAGCACCGTCTCGGTCCAGTTCTGGACAAACCGGGTGAGCCCGCGCGCCGCGTCGCCGCCAAACAGCGACGGGCGGTCGGGGTATTCGGCCTCCAAATACTCGGCGATCGCCGACGAATCGTGCACGACCCTACCGCCGTCGACGATCACCGGCACGCGCCCCTCGTTGGGCGCCGGCAATCTGTCCTTCTCGGTAAAGCGCCACGGCACGGTCTCGACCGCAAGCCCCTTATGCGCGAGCGCCATCCGCGCCCGCCAGCAAAACGGGCTGAAGCGGCGGTCGGCTTCGCTGCCGGCGAGGTCGTACATCGTGATGGGCATGCCGATGGATTCCCTGAGCTTTAAGGCCGGCGCACTATGCCGCCTCGCCCACGACGATGTCACGATATTGGCTGGGGCATGGCCGTCGCCTTGCTCTCGCCTCTCCGCATGCTATAAGGCGGGGCCAAGCTGCGGAGGCGCGCTTGCCTACCGTCTTTGTCCTTAACGGACCGAATTTGAACCTGCTCGGAGTGCGCGAGCCGGCGACGTATGGCTACGACACGCTGGCCGATGTCGAGGAGCGCTGCCTGGCGCGGGCCGCGGCGCTCGACCTGACGATCGAGTTCCGCCAGACCAACCACGAAGGCCAGCTCGTCGACTGGATCCAGGAGGCGCGCGAGGCGGCCGACGGGATCATCCTCAACGCCGGCGCGCTGACCCATACCTCGGTCGCCGTGCACGATGCGCTCAAGGCCGCCGACGTGCCGATCATCGAGGTGCATCTGTCGAACATCTTCCGGCGCGAGAGCTTTCGGCACCATTCCTATGTCAGCCTCGCCGCGAATGGCGGGATCTTCGGGCTCGGGCCGCAAGGCTACGAGCTCGCGCTCGAGGCCATCGCCAGCCTCATCGACGCGGCAACCGGCGAGGCGCCTCGGTGAGAATCGGGAATCGGCGTCCGCCCCCCGTCCCGGACGCCGAATTGATCCGCAGCCTCGCGGCCCTTCTCGACGAAACCGGGCTCAGCGAGATCGAGTACGAAAGCGGCGGCACGCGCATTCGCGTGGCCAAGGGCGGCACGGTAGTCGCCGCGGCGGCCCCTGCCCTTGCCCCGATCGGGCCCGCCCCGACGCCGGCCACGCTTCCGGCGGGAGCGAATGGGGCCGACCATGCCGGGATGGTCACCTCGCCGATGGTGGGTGTCGTCTATCTCGCCGCGCAGCCCGGCACGCCGCCCTTTGTCCGGATCGGCGATACCGTAACCGAGGGGCAGACGCTGCTGATCATCGAGGCGATGAAGGTGATGAACCAGATTCGCGCGCCCCAGGCCGGTCGCGTCGCGCAGATACTCGTGGCCGACGCCGATGCGGTCGAGTACGGCGCGGCGCTGATGCTGATCGAGTAGATGTTCGAAAAAATCCTGATCGCCAATCGCGGTGAGATCGCGCTGCGCATCCATCGGGCGTGCCGCGAGATGGGGATCAAGACGGTCGCGGTGCATTCGACCGCCGATTCCACGGCGATGAACGTGCGGCTCGCCGACGAAAGCGTGTGCATCGGCCCGCCCCCGGCGCGGGCGAGCTATCTGAACGTCGCCTCGATCCTGTCGGCGGCGGCGATCACCGGGGCCGACGCGATCCATCCGGGGCTCGGGTTCCTGTCCGAGAACGCCGAGTTCGCGCGGCTGGTCGAGGAGCACGGCTTTACCTGGATCGGCCCGTCGCCGGAGCACATCGCGCTGATGGGCGACAAGGTGCGGGCGAAGGAAGAGGCGCGGCGGCTCGGCATCCCGACCGTGCCGGGCTCGCCCGAGGCGGTCGCCACGCTCGACGCTGCGATCGAGGCGGCGCGGCTCGTCGGCTATCCGGTGCTGCTCAAGGCCGCGGCGGGCGGCGGCGGGCGCGGGATGAAGTTGGCGCATAATGAGGCTCAGCTCGCCGAGGCGCTGCCGCTGGCGCAGGCCGAGGCGAAGGCGGCGTTTTCCGACGATACGGTCTACCTCGAACGCTATCTGGAGCGGCCGCGGCATATCGAGGTGCAACTCATCGGCGACGGCGACGGCGGGGTCATCCATCTCGGCGAGCGCGACTGCTCGCTTCAGCGCTCGCACCAGAAATTACTGGAGGAAACCCCGTCCCCCGCCCTCACCCCGGCGTCGCGCCAGCGGCTGCAGACGATCGCGGTCAACGCACTGAAAAAGCTCGGCTACAAAAGCACCGGCACGATGGAATTCCTGTACCAGGACGGCGAGTTCTACTTCATCGAGATGAACACGCGGCTTCAGGTCGAGCACCCGATCAGCGAAATGATCAGCGGCGTCGACATCGTCCGCGAGCAGATTCGCATCGCCGCCGGCGAGCCGCTCAACATCGCGCAAAGCGACATCCGCCTGTCGGGACACGCGATCGAGTGCCGCATCAACGCCGAAAGCCCCGACGATTTTCGCCCGTCGCCTGGGCGCATCAGCGAGTACCACGCACCGGGAGGGCTCGGCATCCGGGTCGACAGCGCGGTCTATCAGGGCTATTCGGTGCCGCCCTACTACGACAGCCTGATCGCCAAGCTGGTGATCTATGGCGCGAACCGCGAGGAGTGCCTGATGCGGCTGTCGCGGGCGCTCGGCGAGTACGTGATCGGCGGGATCGAGACCACCCTGCCCCTGCACCAGCGCCTCGTCGACGACCCCGGCTTCCGCCGTGGCGACTACCACATCCACTGGCTCGACGAATTCCTCGCCCGGCCCCGGTGAGGCCGACGCAATGCCGCGGCTGACCCCCGAAATCCTGCTCGACGCCTATGCCGCGGGCATCTTCCCGATGGCCGATTCAGCCGAAGACCCGGAGCTGTTCTGGGTCGAGCCGCGCCGGCGCGGGATCATCCCGCTCGACGGGCTGCACGTGCCCCGCCGGCTCGCCCGCGTGGTGCGCCAGGGCCGCTTTGAAATCCGGTGCGACACCGCCTTTCTCGACACGATGAAGGGCTGCGCCGAGGCCAGCGAGAAACGGCCGAACACCTGGATCAACGATGAAATCCTGCGCCTCTACACGGCGCTCTTCCGGCGGGGGCAGGCGCATAGCGTCGAGTGCTGGCGGGGCGAGGCGCTGGTCGGCGGGCTTTACGGCGTCTCGCTCGGCGGCGCGTTTTTCGGCGAGAGCATGTTCAGCCGCGTCACCGACGCGAGCAAGGTCGCGCTCGTCAACCTCGTGGCGATCCTGCGCGCCGGCGGGTACCGGCTGCTCGACGTGCAGTTCCTGACCCCGCATCTGGCGCGGTTCGGCACGATCGAGATCAGCCGCGCCGATTACCGCCGCCGGCTCGCCGACGCGCTGGGCTATCGCGGGGTCTTCGCCGCCGGCGCGGCCGGTGCGGGCGCTGGGGACGGCGGCGCGGGCGGCGCCGGCGGGGGTTCGCAATCGAGCACGTTGACGTCGTAGATCGGGTTTTCGAGCCCCGACAATGCCGGGCTCGACGCGAACATCCACCCGCTGAACACTTTTTTCGGCGGCTCGCCCGAGCGCATCTCGGTGATTTCGAGGAACGCGGCGTTTTCCGGCCGCTGGTCCGGCGGGTTCTTTTCGCAATCGCGCACGACGACCGACAAATCGCCAAACCGCACCGGCGTCCCGACCGGCGCCTCGAACTGCGACACGCGCGCCGACGTCTTGTCGAGGCCCTGAAGCAGGGCGACGGGTTCGGGGATCGTGTCGGCGGCGGCTCCGGTTGCCATAACGAGAGCGAATATCGTGATGCAGAGGCTCAGTGCGTCCTTCGAGACGGCCCTCCGGGCCTCCTCAGGATGAGGATCGGTTTGGGCGGCAGCTAAGAGCTTGGTGGCATCACCGGCATTCCTCATCCTGAGGAGCCCGTGCAACGGGCGTCTCGAAGGACGCACCGGCAGAAATCCAACCCCGAAGAGCCTCATTTCCTGTACGGGTTGACGAGCCCGGAGATCAGGCTGCCCAGCACCTCGCGCACCTGCCGCTCGTCGCAGCCCATCAGCACCGCGTCTTCGAGCGCGTCCTGGGCGAGGTCGCGCAGCTCGGCGAGGTTTTCGTTGAGCACCTTGATCTTTTCGACGCAGGAAACCAGCTCGCCTTCCGGCGTCTTCCAGGTCGGGAAATCGGTCGTCGAGGATTGGGTCATCGCTATTTAGGTGGGGTCGGATTGGAAGGAACCGGGCCAGGCGCGGGCAATTCCCCCGCCCCCGATCCCGAGCCCGAGCCCGAAGGCGGCGCGCCGCCGCCGTCGGCCGACTTCTTGCTGCCGGACGGCGAGAAGATGGTTTGGCCGATCAGGTTTTCGAGGCTGACCGAGGCCTGGGTGTATTTGATCGCCCCGCCCGCCGCGATCATCTTGTCCGAGCCGCCCGGCACCAGCGACACGTACTTGTCGCCGAGGAGCCCGGCCGAAACGATTTCCGCCACCGTGTCGTCGGGCAGCTTGACGTTGTGGCTGATGTTCATCCGCACGGTCGCGAGATACGTCTTGGGGTCGAGCGTCTCGGACTGGACCGAGCCCACCTTGATGCCGCTGATGCGCACGTCGCCACCCTCGCGAATCCCGTCGATGCGCTGGAAATTGGCGGTGAGCGAGTAGCCGTCGACCGATTTCAACTGGCTCGTGTTGTAGGCGAACGACAGGAAGACGGCGGCGACGATCAGCACGACCGCCCCCATCACCGCCTCGATCATGTTTCCTTTCATTTGCCGCCGCCTTCAGCGCGTCAGCCGGGAGTCCACGGTTCGTAATCGCCGGTCGCGCGGGCGCGATGCCCGCCGCGCAGGATCGATCCCGCCGGACGATACGCCCGCGACGTGCCGGTCATGTTGGGCTGGTGGTCCTTTTCCCAGGCATAGCGCGTGCGTGGGCCGGGGATCTCGTCGGTCGTATGGTGGATCCAGGCATGCCATTCCGCGGGCACCTTCGATCCCTCGGGCACGCCCCGATAGATCACCCAGCGCCGCTCGCGACTGAATCGCCCGCCGCCCCGCCGCAACCCGCCGCCGCCTTTCAAGCGGTAGTATCTGTTGCCGTGAGCATCGCTGCCGACCAGCTCGCCGCGCAGCAACGTCAGCAATCGCGTTCCAAGTGTGGTCATCGGCCTATTCCGTTGGCGCGCCTCTATATGCACGCTCGACCCTGCGGGGTAAAGGGGCGCGGCCGGGGAGCCGGAATATACGATCGCGTGTGCGATTCCCGAACCGGCAACGTTTTGGCCGCGAATTGCGCGACTCCCTGCGAGGTTTGGGGCCTTATGCCTGGCTCGACTGTCAAGCGCAATTTGATTTTGACAACATTGCGGCGACAGGCACAACATATACCCCTGAGTGACGGCCAGCACGCTACATCTAGGGCTCGACCCGAAGGGGCGTGTGGTATGGGGGGAACCGCTATGCGTATCGCTCGTCGTTTTACCACGGAAGGCGCAGATCCTTACGAAGCCATCGCTTTCCGTATCGCCGCCAGCGAGATACGCAACCCCGACGGGTCGGTGGTGTTCGCCGCCGAGGGAATCGAGGTGCCGTCGGATTGGAGCCAGGTCGCCGCGGACATCCTCGCGCAGAAGTACCTGCGCAAGGCCGGCGTGCCGTCGCAGTTGAAACCGGTCGAGGAAAAGGACGTCCCGGCCTGGCTGTGGCGCCGCACCCCCGACGAGGGGATGCTCGCGCTCTTGCCGAAGGAAGAGCGCTATGGCGGCGAGACCAGCGCCAAGCAATGCTTCGACCGTCTCGCCGGCACGTGGACCTATTGGGGCTGGCACGGCGGGTATTTCGACGGCGAGCAAGACGCGCACGCCTTCTATGACGAGCTGCGCTTCATGCTGGCGACCCAGATGGGCGCGCCGAATTCGCCGCAATGGTTCAACACCGGGCTTCACTGGGCCTATGGCATCGACGGGCCGGCGCAAGGCCATTACTACGTCGATTTCAAGACCGGCAAGGTGAAGGCGTCGGAAAGCGCCTACGAGCACCCGCAGCCGCACGCCTGCTTTATCCAGTCGGTCGCCGACGACCTCGTCAACGAGGGCGGCATCATGGATTTGTGGGTGCGGGAAGCGCGCCTCTTCAAGTACGGCTCGGGCACCGGCTCGAATTTCTCGAAGCTTCGCGGCGACGGCGAGCGGCTGTCGGGCGGCGGGCGCTCGTCGGGGCTGATGAGCTTCCTCAAGATAGGCGACCGCGCCGCCGGCGCGATCAAGTCGGGCGGCACCACCCGGCGCGCGGCGAAGATGGTGATCGTCGACGCCGACCACCCCGACATCGAGACCTATGTCGACTGGAAGGTGATCGAGGAGCAGAAGGTCGCCGCGCTGGTCGCCGGTTCGAAGATGGCGGCGAAGCACCTGAATCTGATCCTGGCGGCGTGCCGGGTCGATTCGGAGGATGCCTTCGATCCGGCGGCGAACCCGGCCCTGCGGGCCGAGATTCGCGCCGCGCGCAAGGCGATGATCCCCGAGAATTATATCCAGCGGGTGATCCAGCTCGCGCGCCAGGGGTCCGACAAGATCGACTTCAAGACCTATGACACCGACTGGGATTCCGACGCCTATCTGACCGTGTCGGGGCAGAATTCGAACAACACGGTGCGCATCACCAACGCGTTCCTCGACCGGGTGCGCAAGGACGAGAGCTGGGACCTGATCCGCCGCACCGACGGCAAGATCCACAAGACGATGCCGGCGCGCGAGTTGTGGGACCGCATCGGCTATGCCGCCTGGGCCTCGGCCGACCCCGGCCTCCAGTTCGACACCACGATCAACGAATGGCACACCTGCCCCGAGAACGGGCGGATCAACGCATCGAACCCGTGCTCCGAGTACATGTTCCTCGACGACACGGCGTGCAATCTCGCCTCGCTCAACCTGATGCAGTACCGGCGCGAGGACGGCAGCTTCAACGTCGGCGATTTCCAGCACGCGGTGCGGCTGTGGACGCTGGTGCTCGAATTGTCGGTGATGATGGCGCAGTTCCCGTCGAAGGAGATCGCGCGGCTCAGCTACGCGTTCCGCACGCTCGGGCTCGGCTATGCCAATCTCGGCGGGCTGTTGATGTCGATGGGCATCGCCTATGACAGCGACCCCGGCCGGTCGATCTGCGGCGCGATCACGGCGCTGTTGACCGGCGGCAGCTACGCGGCCTCGGCCGAGATGGCCGGTGAGCTCGGCGCGTTCCCGGGTTATCTGAAAAACCGCGAGGCGATGCTGCGCGTCGTCCGCAACCACCGCCGCGCCGCGCACGGTGAGGCGGCGGGTTATGAGGGGCTGTCGGTGTTGCCGGTGCCGCTCGATATCGCCAACTGCCCGGACAGGCCGCTGACCGACGCCGCCGCGGCGGCGTGGGACGCGGCGCTGTCGCTCGGGGTCAAGCATGGCTTCCGCAATGCCCAGGCGACCGTGCTCGCGCCGACCGGCACGATCGGCCTCGTCATGGATTGCGACACGACCGGGATCGAGCCCGATTTCGCGCTGGTGAAGTTCAAGAAGCTCGCCGGCGGCGGGTACTTCAAGATCATCAACCGCATGGTGCCGCAGGCGCTGGTGACGCTCGGCTACAGCGAGGCGCAGGCAGCCGAGATCGAGCGCTATGCGCTGGGCCGCGGCACGCTCGCCGCCGCGCCGGGGATCAACCACGAGAGGCTCGCCGAGCGCGGGTTCGACGCAACCGCGCTCGCCTCTATCGAAGCCGCGGTCGCGACGGCCTTCGACATCAAGTTCGCCTTCAACAAATGGACGCTCGGCGAAACCTTTTGCACCGAGCGGCTGGGGATCGCCGCCACCAGGCTCAACGAGCCGGGCTTCGACCTGCTCGCGGCGATCGGCTTTACCCGCGCCGAGATCGACGCCGCCAACACCTATTGCTGCGGGGCGATGACGCTGGAGGGCGCACCGCACCTGAAGCCGGCGCATCTGGCGGTCTTCGACTGCGCCAACCCGTGCGGCCGCAACGGCACGCGGTGCCTCTCGGTCGACAGCCATATCCGCATGATGGCGGCGGCGCAGCCCTTCATCACCGGCGCGATCTCGAAGACGATCAACATGCAGAACTCGGCGACGATCGAGGAGTGCACAAAGGCCTACGAGCTGTCGTGGGAGCTGGGCCTCAAGGCGGTCGCGCTCTACCGCGACGGGTCAAAGCTGTCGCAGCCGCTCGCGTCGAACCTGTTCGGCGACGACGACGAAGCCGAGGACAAGGCGGCCGAGCTGCTCGCGCAGACCCCGGCGGCGCGCACGCCGATTGTCGCCGAGCGCATCGTCGAGCGGATCGTCGAACGCTTTGTCGCCCGGGCCGAGCGGCGCAAGCTGTCGAACCGGCGCAAGGGTTACACGCAAAAGGCGGTCGTCGGCGGGCACAAGGTCTATCTGCGCACCGGCGAATACGAGGACGGCCAGCTCGCCGAGGTGTTCATCGACATGCACAAGGAGGGCTCGGCCTTCCGCTCGCTGATGGACAGCTTCGCGATCGCGATCTCGCTCGGCCTGCAATACGGGGTGCCGCTCGAGAATTTCGTCGAGGCGTTCACCTTTACCCGGTTCGAGCCGTCGGGCGTCGTCGAGGGCAACGACGCGATCAAGATGGCGACCTCGATCCTCGACTACATCTTCCGCGAGCTGGCGATCTCGTATCTCGACCGCAACGACCTCGCCCATGTCGAGCCGGCCGATCTGATGCCGGACACGATAGGGAATCAGATCGTCACCGAAAGCAATCCGCCGGAGCATATCGTCCCCCGCCCCGAGGTGGCGGCGATGATGCAGCGCGTCGTCTCGCAGGGCTATGTCCGCAACAAGCTGACGGTGCTGCACGGCGGCAAGCGGCAAGGCGTCGCGGCCGCCCGCGCGGCTGAGCCCAGCGCCGAGATGCCGGTTTACGCCGGCACGCTCGCCGTCGCAACCGGTACGGTCGAGGCTCCTGTCCACGCGCACGACCACCGCATCGAGCAGATCATCCAGGCGCGGATGAAGGGTTATGAGGGCGATAACTGTGCCGAATGCGGCAACTTCACGCTGGTCCGCAACGGCACCTGCCTCAAATGCGAGACCTGCGGCTCGACGAGCGGCTGCTCGTAAGGCCGAGAGTCAAGGAGAGACCAGCATGCCGCTAGATGTCGTCGCGTCGCCGGCCGCTCCGGTCGACGAGGAGCCCAAATTCTTCGAGCCGCTATTGCCCGAGGCCCGGGCCGAGGATTGGCAAGGCAACCTCCGCCTCGCCTTCGAGCCGGAGACGACGCTATGGCGCCGCCGCATCCCAAAGCCCCGATTGGTTTTCCCGCGGGCTTGAGAACCCGGGTTGAGGACTTCCTGACGCCCGGGTAGATATTGATACCCATTCAGGCGGAACGGTATGTCGATACAACTTCGCGTGCGCGTCGCGGATGAGTTGGCGGAACGGCTGCGGCGAGCCGTTCCGGCTCATCAGCGGAGCAAGTTCATAGAGAAGCTGCTCGAACAGGCGCTGCCCCGGGAGCAGGTTGTCGACGATGACGCACTCTATCTCGCCGCGCTCGCGGTCGAGCAGGATGAGGCGCTGGCCTCGGAGATGGCGGAGTGGATGCTCTTGAAATAACGCTGCGTCGCGTGATCGAGCTCTGATCGGCGTCAGCCCTGCGGCGTCAGCACGACGTTGTCCATCGCGCAGGCGCCGTCGAAGGCGGCGCGGCGGTTTGAGACGCGGATGGTCAACGGGTGGTTGGCGGACTCGTCGAGAGTCAGCGGAAAATTGACCTCGAGACCGCCTTCGCGCTCGGGGCGCACCGTGGCCTCGCCGAGCAGGTGGTCGGAGTGCAATTCGACCTGAAATTCATGCTCGGTCGCCTCGCGTGAAAACAGCAGGCGAACGGTCATCAGCCAGGTGCCGGCCGCCACCATGATGGCGGGTCCCTGCAACAGACAGCGCGCGCGGCCGGTGATGTCGATGATCCAGCTCGCCCGCTCGTCCGGACGGTCGCCGAGGAAGAACAGCTCGCGCGCCCAGTTGATCGGCGTCAGGCTGCCTGTGTCGAAATAATTGATGTACGAGGCCAGCGCGCCTTCGGCCCAGCCGCGGGAGTTGGGGTCGAGGGCGTGCCAGCGCGTCGCGGCTTCGGGCGCACCGGCCGCGACACCCTCCTCCGCCAGCACCGCGACGATATTGCCCACCGTCTCGTCATCGATCCCGAGCTCGAAATGCTCGGCGATCCTGCGGGCGGCGGCGGCGGGATCGGCGGCGGCTTCCGCCGAGCGGACGACGAGGCTACCGGGGCTTCGATCGTAGCCGGCGATTGCGGCGCAGCTTGTCGCGACCGCCGGCGTCGCCGCGGCGATGTCGGGAGATTCGGCGTCGCCGAGGTCGATAAGCGCGAGCCGGGGATCATCGAGGGCGACGAGGTAGCGCCGCTCGGCCTCGGTCAACGCCGCGCGCAGGCGGCCGCCCGGAAATCGGCTCCTCACCACGGCATGCGCGGTCCCCGCGTAGATCGCGGTCGCGGCAAGTTCGGGAAGCGTGTCGGCCGACAGCATCGCGGCCGGACCATGCGCGCGCTCGACCAGCCGCAGGGCGACCGCGTCGCACCAGGCGGAGAAATGACCCGGCAACCCGATGACGAAATACAGCATCCCGTGGCGGCTCGTTGGAGGCTGCGCGGTTCTAAAGCAATTTCCGCTTGCGCGGAACGGGTTCCGCCCCGAGTGTGCCCCCGCCATGCGGTGTGCCGCGCAATGATTGTGTTTTCGGTCGGGCCATTAGGCCCCCTCGCCGCGTGGTGCGACGCCGCGATCGCTCGTATCGTCGAGACCGGGATCGGACCCGTCGCCGTGATGGGGGCCGACACACCGGACGATGTCGCCGCCAGTTTGATCCGGTCGACGGCGCCGCATCTCGTCATCGCCTCGCGCCATCCTTCCGAGCAATTGCGCCGGATGCTCGCCGAGGCGGGCGGATCGGTGATCGTAGCGCTCGATCTTCCGGTCCGGGCGCTGCACGAGCTCGTTGTCGGGTATGGCAACGATCCCCTCAATGCGGTTCGGGTCGTCGCCGACAGCTATGCCGCGGCGCTGGTCTGCGCGGGGTTTCCCACTGCCGCGGTCATTGCCGCGGATCACCCGAGAACCGATCCGGGCACGGTGGCCGACATCATCGCAGGGTGCTGCGGGCTGCCGGGCCAGGGGGGCCAGGCCGGCCTTCCGCCGCTGTCGGACAATGCCGCCCTGGTCGATGCGTGGTGGGCGGCACTCGATCCCGCCGACCGTGCGGTCGCCGAGGGAGCGCTCGGCGCCTATGCGGGATGGTTGCGCGGCGAAGGTCTCGGCCAGATCGTCTGGGACCGGCGGCTGTTCTGCCGGGCGAGCGACCCCGCGAGCCACGCCGGCGTGGCGATCGACATCGGAGACACGCCGGCCCCACTCGTTCTCGGACCGTGGATCGGGCTGCCCCCGGGGAATTGGGCGGCGTCGGTAACCATCGCCGTGTCGAAGGAGACCGATGGCACGGCGTTCGACATCACGATGTACGGCGGGGCGGAATCGGTGCTGCTGGCCCGCGCGAGCATCGTGCCGGACGGCCGCAGGTTCGGCTCGGCGACATTGCTGTTTACGGTCGCGCCCGCGAGCGGGCAGACGATCTCGTTCGTGATCTCCAACACGGTGCCGGCGCCGGGCGGGCGGCTCGCGATGGGCAATGTGGTGCTGACGCCGAGCCCGGCCGAGGGCTCGGGGGTGCCAGCCGAGCTGACCACGGCGCTCAGCTTGTAGCGGCGGGCTTCGGCCCCCATAATTTGTCCGGCTGCGGACCAAAGGGATCGTCGCATGAAGGTTCTGGTGACGGGTGGGGCGGGGTTTATCGGTTCCGCGGTATGCCGGCTGTTTGCGGGTGAGCTCGGCGCGACGGTCTTGAATGTCGACAAGCTGACTTATGCCGCCAATCTCATGTCGTTACGAGCGATCGAGGGACATTCGGGATATCGGTTTCACCAGGCCGATGTCTGCGACGGCGCAGCGATGACGGAGCTGATGGCCTCGTTCGCGCCGGATGCGGTGTTGCACCTCGCAGCCGAATCGCATGTCGACCGATCGATCGACGGGCCGGGCGAGTTCATCCGTACCAATGTCGAGGGCACTTATGCGCTGCTCCAGGCGGCGATCGGCTACTGGCGCGGGCTGCCGGCAGCCGAGGCGGCGCGGTTCCGCTTTCACCACGTCTCGACCGACGAGGTGTTCGGCTCGCTCGGGCCGGCCGGGCGGTTCAGCGAGGAGAGCCGCTATCAGCCCAATTCCCCTTATGCGGCGTCAAAGGCCGCATCCGACCATCTGGTGCGCGCCTGGCACGAGACCTATGGGCTGCCGATCGTCTTGAGCAACTGCTCGAACAATTACGGCCCGTACCATTTTCCGGAAAAGCTCATCCCGCTCGCGATCCTCAAGGCGCTGCACGGCGAGGAGATCCCGGTCTACGGCAAGGGCGACAATGTGCGCGACTGGCTGTATGTCGATGACCACGCCCGCGCGCTTCACGCGGTGCTGACCGGCGGCAAGCCCGGCGAGAGCTACAATATCGGCGGCGACGGCGAGCGCACCAATCTCGAGATCGTCACGGCGATCTGCGCATTGCTCGACGAGTTGACGCCGGGGCGAGCGCATGGCGGGCTGGTCACCTTTGTCGCCGACCGCCCGGGTCACGACCGCCGCTACGCGATCGATGCGGCCAAGATCGGGCGCGAGCTCGGCTGGGCGCCGCGCGAGAGCGTCGAGAGCGGGTTGCTCAAGACGGTCGAGTGGTATCTCGACAATCGCTGGTGGTGGGAGCCGATCTGGGCCGAGCGCTATCGCGGCCAGCGGCTCGGCACGCTCGCGCCGGCGGGTGCGGAGGCGGCGCGATGAAGGGAATCGTCCTCGCCGGAGGCTCGGGGACGCGGCTCCATCCGATCACGCTCGTCGTCAGCAAGCAGCTCCTGCCGGTCTACGACAAGCCGATGATCTATTACCCGCTGACGACCCTGATGCTGGCCGGCATCCGCGAGATTCTGGTGATCACCACGCCGGAGGAACGGCCACGGTTCGAGGCGCTGCTCGGCGACGGCGGCCAGTGGGGCATCTCGCTTGCTTATGCGACGCAGCCGAAGCCGGAGGGGTTGGCGCAGGCGTTTCTCATCGGGCGCGAGTTTATCGGCGGCGGCTCGGTCGCGCTGGTGCTCGGCGACAACATCTTCTACGGCGGCGGGCTGTCCGAATCGCTTCAGGAGGCCGCCGTGCCGCGCGTCGGCGCGACGGTATTCGCCTATCAGGTGCGCGACGCGCAGGCCTATGGCGTCGTCGAGTTCGACGCCGACGGCACGGCGCTGTCGATCGAGGAAAAGCCGGCTCGTCCCCGCTCTCGCTGGGCGGTGACCGGGCTTTATTTCTACGACAACGCGGTGGTCGAGATCGCCGCCGGGCTCAGGCCCTCCGCGCGGGGCGAGTTGGAGATCACCGACCTCAACAACGTCTATCTCCGCGCCGGCACGCTCAAGGTCGAGCGGCTCGGCCGCGGCTCGGCGTGGTTCGACACCGGCACGCACGATTCGCTGATCGAGGCCGGCGAGTTCGTGCGCACGATCGAGATGCGCCAGGGGCTCAAGGTCGCGTGCCCCGAAGAGGTCGCCTACCACATGGGCTATATCGACCGCGACGCCATCCTTGCGGCGTCGAGTCGCTTTGGCAAAAGCGAGTACGGGCGTTACCTCGCCTCGCTGCTGGAGTAACGTTGCGCGAGAGCGCTTCACCGGGCGCACGGCACGCACGAGCATTCGGAAGGACGAGTGATGAGCGGCTTTGCCTATTCCAACCTGTTCGCCCGTAACCTGCCGGCCCCGGCGGCGCGATTTGGCGGCTATCCGAAATACAATTTCATCGGCGGGCACAACGACCCGACCCTGATCCCGATCGACGGGCTGATCGAGGCGACGACCGCGGCCTTGAGGAAGGAAGGGTCGAAGCTGGCGATGTACACCGCCGCGCAGGGGTCGCAAGGTCATCTGGGGCTGCGCGAGTTCGTCAAATCCAAGGCCAAGATCCGCGGGATCGACTGCTCGACCGACGACATCCTGATCACCGCCGGGTCGGGCCAGGCGATCGACCTGATCAACGCGGTTCTGCTCGAACCCGGCGACACGGTGATCCTCGAAGAGTTCTCCTATGGCGGCGCGATCTCGAAGCTGAAGCGCGAGGGGCAGAAGATCGTGGCCGCCCCGCTCGACGAAGACGGCATCCGCATCGACGCGCTCGCCAACATCCTCAAGGATTTGAAGGGAAAGGGCATCACCCCGAAATACATCTACACGATCCCGACGATCCAGAACCCGACCGGCAGCATCATGCCGCTCGACCGCCGCCAGCAGCTTCTCAAGGTCGCGATCGAGTATGGCGTGCCGATCTTCGAGGACGAGTGCTACGCCGACCTGATCTGGGGCGGCACGGTCGCGCCGCCGGCGATCTATTCGATGGACCGCGACCATGTCGTCCATATCGGCTCGTTCTCCAAGACTTTGGCGCCCGCGCTCCGCCTGGGGTACTGCATCGCCGACTGGAAGCTGATGAGCCAGATGATCGGCTGCCGCTCCGACAGCGGCTCGGGCGTGCTCGAGCAGATGGTCGTCGCCGAGTATTTCTCGCAACATTTCGGGGATCACGTCGACGAGCTGAGCGAAACCCTCAAAGGCAAGCTCGACACGATGGTCGAGGCGCTGGAGCGCGAGTTCGGCACCGCGGTCGAGCCGTGGACCCCGAAAGGCGGCATCTTCCTGTGGATGAAGCTGCCCGACGAGGTCGACATCATGAAGCTGGTGAAGCCCGCCGCGGCCGCCGGCATCGCGCTCAACCCCGGCCCGGAATGGGCCTGCGAGGGCGCCGATTCGAAATCGCGGCTGCGCTTGTGCTTTGCGCTGACCAGCAAGGAGGAGATCCGCGAAGGGGTCGCCGAACTGGCCCGCGTCTGCCACGAAGAGACCGGCATTCCAGTGCGCAGCGGCAACGTCACACGGTAGATCACCGACCGAATTCCGCCAAATCCCGTCAAGAGGAATAAGGCATATGACGACGGCTCAGATCGACGAGGTGTTGAACGGCGCGGTCGAGCGCCACGAAATTCCCGGCGTCGTCGCGATGGCGGTCGGCGAGGACGGCGTGTTCTATGAGGGCGCGTTCGGCGTCCGCGCGCTCCCCGACGGCACGGCGATGACGATGGACACCGTGTTCCGCATCGCCTCGATGACCAAGGCGATCACCTCGGTCGCCGCGCTGCAGCTTGTCGAGCAAGGCAAGCTCACGCTCGACGACCCGGTGCCGCCGATCGACCCGGCGCTCGCCAAGCCGCAGGTCTTCGCGCTGTTCGACCGCGCCGGCCGGCCCATCCTGCGCCCGGCCCGGCGGGCGATCACGCTGCGCCACCTGCTGACGCACACGGCCGGGTTCACCTATGAGATCTGGAATCCGAACACGCTGAAATACAACGCCGTCTCAAAGGTCCCGCCGCTGTCGAGCGGGCGCCGTGCGGCGCTGCGCATGCCGCTGATGTTCGATCCGGGCGAGCGCTGGGAATACGGCATCAACATCGACTGGGTCGGCCGCCTCGTCGAAGAAGTCAGCGGCCAGCCGCTCGACGCCTATATGCGCGACCACATCTTCACCCCGCTCGGGATGAAGGACACCGGGTTCCGCCCCAGCGACGAGCAGCGCGCCCGGCAGGCGACGATCCATCAGCGCGACGGCGGCGCTCTCGTGCCGCAGCCGTTCGAAGAGCTGACGACCCCTGAATTCTGGGCCGGCGGCGGCGGGTTGTACTCTACCGCGGCGGACTACATCGCCTTTCTGCAGATGCTGCTGCACGGCGGCGCCCATCACGGGGCGATCGTTCTCAGCCGCGAGACGGTCAAGATGCTGGGCGAGAACCAGATCGGGAAATTGCATGCCGGGATCATGCGGACGACGACCCCGGCACGGTCCGAAAACGTCAATTTCTTTCCCGACATCCCGGTCCGCTGGGGTCTCGCGACACTGATCAACGAGATGCGCGGGCCGTCCGGCCGCAGCATGGGCAGCCTGAGTTGGGCCGGGCTTTTCAACACCTATTACTGGCTCGATCCGGTCCGCCGGATCGCGGCGGTGATCCTGACCCAGATCCTGCCCTTTGCCGACAAGGTCGCGGTCAAGGTCTATGGCGAGTACGAGCGGGCGATCTGCGAGACTGTTGACGGGATGTCGTAGCCGGTGACGCGTCTTCTTCCGCTGTTGGTCGTCCTTGGGCTGCTGCTCGCGGGCTGTGAGCCGGCTACTGGACTTGCCTCGAAGCTCGCCGCCGAGGGGCCGAGCTTGATCGTGGTCCGCGACTTCCGGGTCGAGGCGGCGACGCGGGTCGTCGTCGATACGAGCTTTGGGTTTTCGCTCAACCGAGGCCAGCCAGGCGTGCCGCTGAGCCAGCGCGCCGCCGGTCTCGCACGTGCGGCGGCGTTCAACATCGCCGACGCGCTGACCGAGCGGCTGCGCCAGCAGGGCTACAACGCGGTTCACGCCGACGCGCACACCCCCGACCCGCAGGGGAAGGCGGTGATCGTCACCGGCGTCCTGCGCGAAATCAACGAGGGGCACCGCCGCCGGGTCGGCGACGAGCATGCCAAAATCGTCGCCGACGCCGAGATCGACGACTGGAGCCCCGGCATCCGCCCGGTGCAGGCGCTCCACCTCGATTCCGCCCGGCTCGCCGATGACGGCGTCACCGGTCCCACCGGCCAAGGTTCCGCCGCGCTAGGCGCCGCCGCCCGCCGCGTCGGAAGGGAGATTGCGCGCTATGTGGGAGCAGCGGCCGGAAGAGAGGGCGTTGGCCGATAGCCCGTAGGATGGGTAGAGCGCAGCGAAACCCATCAATGCTTGGTCCCGCCTGCTTTTGATGGGTTTCGCGACGCTCTACCCATCCTACGGTACGGCGCTACGACCCGGGCACGATCCCCTTCGGCAATCCGGCGCAATACCGCGCGATCTCGCCTGGGGTCGTGATCCACAGATCGTCGCGCCGCGCCATGATGTGCTGGAGGGCGCCGCGAAAGGCGTGCAGGCGGAACGGCTGGCCGACGATGAACGGGTGCAGCGCGACCGAAAACACCAGCGGGTATTTGCGCGACTGCATCAGCATCTCGTCGAACTGGTCGACGATCATCTCGGCGAATTGGCGCCCGGTGTGGCGGCGGAAGACGAGGCTCGGCGAATCGTTGAGCTCGATCGGATAAGGCACTGACAACAAGGGGCCGGAACGCGTCTTCATCCAGATCGGCTGGTCGTCGAGCGCCCAATCCATGACGTAGCGGTAGCCGGCCTCCTTGAGGAGATCGAGCGTCACGCCGGTCTCGGCGATATAAGGGCCGAGCCACCCCTCGGGCGGTTTGCCGGAAAGGCGGGTGACGATCCCGGTGCATTCGGCGATCAGCCGCGCCTCGTCGTCCTCCCACAGCACGTCCTGGCGCTCGGAATTGGTGCGGCCATGCCCGACATATTCGTCGCCGCGCCCGTTCAGCCGCTCGACGATCTCGGGACAGGCTTCGAGTACCGCGGAATTGACGTTGTGCGCGCCCGGCAGCCCGAATTCGTCGAGCAGGTCGAGATAGTTCCACAGCCCGACCCGGTTGCCGTAATCGCGCCAGGCATAATTGCGCTGGCTTTGCGGGCTGGGCGCCCCGGTCGAATCGCTGCCGAGCCCTTGCCCAAAGGCGAAGAACTCGATGTTGTTGCAAAAGAACACGGCCAGCCGCTTCCCCTCGGGCCAGTCATAGACCGGCCGCTTGGGGATCGGGACGTAGTCGTAGCGGTTGTGGGCCGGGAGCTTCATCGGCCCTTGAACACCGGCCGCCGCTTTTCCATGAACGCGGTGCGGCCTTCGGTGTAGTCCTCGCTGGCGAAGCAGTCGGCGACGACGCGGCGGCAGAGGTCCATGTCGCGCTCGCCCTCGTCCTTGAGGGCCTCGCGGACGATCTGCTTGGCGGCGCGCAGGGTCAGCGGCGCGTTGCCGCCGATGGTCGCCGCGAGCTGACCCACGGTCGTCTCCAACTCGTCGGAGGTGACGACCCGGTTGACGAGGCCCATCCTCAGCGCCTCGTCGGTATCGAATTGCCGGCCGGTGTAGAATATCTCGCGCGCGTAGGCCGCCCCGACCAGGTCGACGAGCTTCTTGACGCCGTCATAGGCATAGCCGAGGCCGAGCTTGGCGGCCGGAATGCCGAATTTCGAGCCCTCGGCGGCAATGCGGAGGTCGCAGGCGAGCGCCGTGGCGAGCCCGCCGCCGATGCAATACCCGCGGATCATCGCGATCGTCGGCTTCAGCGTTTCCGCCAGCGCCTTGCGCCCGGCCTCGGAAATCCGGGCGTATTCCGCCGCGGCCTCCTCGCTGTTGCGCCGCTCCTTGAATTCCGAGATGTCGGCGCCCGAGACAAAGGCCTTGCCTCCGGCTCCCGTGACGACGATGACCCGAATCGCATCGTCACTATCGAATTCGGCCATGATCTGCGCGATGCCCTGCCACATCTCCAGCGAGACGGCATTGTGGCGGGCCGGGTTGTTGAAGGTGATCCGGCCGATCGCGCCGTCCTTCTCCATGAGCATCTTGCTGGTGAGCGGCTGGTCGAGCATGTGGTTCTTCCTGTCTTGGACCGCGGGCGTCCCACCCGCACGCAAACGAAGATGCGGGCGGGACGCCCACACGCAAACGAAGAAGCGGGCGGGACGCCCGCGCTCCTTATCTTTTTAGAACACCCCCGCTTCGCGCAGCCCGGTGATCTCGGCCTGATTGTAGCCGAGGTCGCGCAGGATCTCGTCGTTGTGCTGGCCGCTATCGGGCGTCGGCAGGCGCATCCGCGCCGGCTCCGGCGTCTTCATCATGTTGATCGCCTGGCCGACCACCTTCAGCTCGCCGAGCCGCGGATGGTCCATCGGCCGCGCCATTTCGAGGTGCTGCACCTGCGGGTCGTTGAAGGTCTGGTCGATCGTATAGAGCGGGCCGCACGGCACGCCGACCTCGTTCAACAGCTCGATCCAGTAGGCGCTCGGCTTCTGCTTCGTCACCTCGCTGAGGATCTCGTTGAGCTTCTTGCGGTTCTTCGAGCGTGCCGGCCCGGTCGCGTAATCCGGGTCGGTCAAGAGATGCGGCACCTCGGCCGCCTCGCAGAAGCGCTTATAGAGATTGTCGCCCGAGGCGGCGATGTTGATCTGGCCGTCAGCGGTCGGGAACAGCCCGGTCGGGATGCCGGTCGGGTGGTCGTTGCCGGCCTGCTTGGCGACCTCGCCGGCCTGCAGCCAGCGCGAACCCTGGAAATCCAGCATGAAGATCTGCGCCTCGAGCAGCGAGGTGTGGACCCATTGCCCCTCGCCGGTCTTCTCGCGCTCAATGAGGGCCATCATCATCGCCTGCGCGAGCAGGAGGCCGGCGCATAAATCGTCGATCGGGATGCCGACGCGCACCGGCCCCTGGCCCGGGAATCCGGTGATCGACATGAGGCCACCCATCCCCTGCGCGATCTGGTCGACGCCGGGCCGCTTGGCGTAAGGCCCGGTCTGGCCAAAGCCGGAGATGCTGCCGTAGACGATCCGCGGATTGATCTTCTTGACTGATTCGTAATCGACCCCGAGCCGATGCTTCACCGTCGAGCGGAAATTCTCGACGATCACATCGGCCTTGGCGGCCAATTTCATGAAGATCGCGAGACCTTCCTTGGTCTTCAGGTTGATCGCCAGGCTGCGCTTGTTGCGGTGCAGGTTCTGGAAGTCGAACCCCTCGCGGCGCGAGCCGGTGATGTCGGTGCCGGGGCCGCCGGGCGGCTCTATCTTGATGACGTTGGCGCCCCAATCGGCGAATTGGCGGACCGCGGTGGGTCCCGCGCGGGCGTGGGTCAGGTCGAGGACGGTATAGCCCGACAGCGGCAGCGATCCGATGCTCACGGCGGCGATTCCCTTGTTGGCGCGAGGTGGCGCGTTTGATGGTGCAACTTTCGTCCGTTGCGTGCTGCGGCGTCAAGGCGCGCGGGGGTCAGTTTGTTGTAAGGCCGTTGCCCGCGGAGGTACCATAGGCGGAAGAACCTTGGGGGACGGGTAATGCGTCGAGGAACTGGCGTAGCGATCCTGGGCATCGCGATGTTGGCGCTTGCCGGTACGGCCGTGGCCGAAACCCCGGTCGAGCGCGGGGCGTATCTGGTAAATTCGACGTCGGCCTGCGGCAATTGCCACACACAGAAGGACGCCGCCGGCGCGGCGGTCGCCGGCAAGGAGCTCGCCGGGGGGTTCGAGTTCCACGAAGGCTTCGGCCTCGCCATCGCGGCGAACATCACCCCCGACCCCGAAACGGGCATCGGCAAGTGGACCGACGCGCAGCTCATCACCGCGCTGCGCGAAGGCAAGCGCCCCGACGGCCGCACGCTCGGGCCGCCGATGCCGTTCTTTTTCTATCGCGGCATCGCCGATGACGACGCGGCGGCGATCGTCGCCTATATCCGCACGATCAAGCCGATCCACAATGCCGTCGGTCATTCCGAATACAAGGCGCCGCTGCCCGCCGCCTATGGCCCGCCGGTCGAGCACGTGACCGCGCCGCCACGGACCGACAAGGCCGCCTATGGCGCCTACCTCGCCGGGCCGATCGCCCATTGCCTGGATTGCCATACGCCGTTCGCCTCGCCCGGCAAGCTCGACCTCACTCGCCTCGGCGCCGGCGGCCGCGAGCTGCACGCGCCCGGCTCCGACACGGTCCACGTCATCAGCCGCAACATCACGCCCGACCCCGATGACGGGATCGGCAAATGGAGCGACGCCGACATCAAGCGTGCGATCACGACGGGGGTGCGGCCCGATGGCACCAAGCTCGCGCCGACCATGGCCTTTGCCTGGTACAAAAACATCGCCCCCGCCGACCTCGACGCCCTCGTCGCCTATCTCCGGTCGATGAAGCCGCAAAAGACGCGGTGAGGCGCAATTGCGGTCGGTGCGGCACACCCCATCTAGAAGAGAAATCTAGATTGTAGCGGAGCTATCGTGGCGCTGAGCATTAAGACCGACGAGGCGGATCGGCTCGCCCGCGCTCTCGCGAGGTTGACCGGCGAGACGATGACAAAAGCGGTCACCGTCGCGCTTCAGGAGCGACTGAACCGGGAGAACGAGCGCCGGAACGCGGCCAAAAACCTTCCCGCCCGGCTGGAGGCGCTGTCCCGGCGCTTTCGCGCGGAGTTCGACGCGCGTCCCGTCACCAAGGCGGAATGGGATGCCGCGTCTGGCGACGAGTTGTGATCGTCGTCGATTCTTCCGCCGTGATAGCGCTGCTTTCGGGCGAGCCGTCCGCCCCTGTTCTGGCGGCGCGCCTCGCGGCTGATCCCGACCGGGTCATGTCCGTCGCAACCTACCTGGAAGTCGGAACAGTCATCGCGACGCGCAGCCGGTCGGACCGGCTCGGAGCGATCGCGTTCCTCGATACCTTCTTGACTGGCGCGGAGATCGAGCTTCGCCCCGTCGACGAAGCACAGGCCCGCATTGCTCTAGACGCGCGCATCCGTTACGGCAGAGGCATGGGCCACGGCGGCGTCCTCAACTTCGGCGATACATTTTCCTATGCGCTCGCCAAGTCGCTGGGCGCCCCGCTGCTGTTCGTCGGCGACGATTTCACCCGCACGGATATAGAGCCCGCCGTCAGCTAGGTCGTGGCCGGCAAAGGATGCGGTCAAACGCAGCAGTTAGCGCTTGGACGGGGGTCGAAACCCCTGTTGGCGCGCGCCAAGCGACGTAGCCATCAGGCCGGACGAGCACGGCCCCGTCCTCTTTTAGGCCGTAGGTGGTGGGCCAGGCGCCATCGGGGTCGCGGATTTCATTCCCGCCGATAATTTGCGCCACCAGTTCCGGCCGGTCGGGGCGAGCGACCTCAGCCACAGCCTGCTGCCACGCCTCGCCCTGTGGACCGGTAAGCAAGACGAAGCGCCCGCCGAACAGATCGATCGTCGAGATCCGCTCTCCGCCGCGCTCAAGCCAGACATGCGGGGCGCGGCAGCCGGGACGGGCGGAGGGGGCGTACTGGGTGACCGGGTCATCGACCGGCTCGGGCGTCGAGCCGTCGGGGATCACTGCCGCCGATTCGTAGGAGACGCCGAAGATCAGGCCCTGCTCGTTGAGGAATTCCGAACGAGGGAGCTTGGCGCTGTCCTGGCGTGTAGCGCGGCCCATCGACAGGGAGTTTTCGAGGGCATTGCGCGTGGTGACGAGGCCGAGCGGCTGCCGCTCGGCGTGGTAGGTGTCGAGGAGGCCGGGGCCGGTCTGTTCCGTCAACACCGCGGCAAGCTTCCAGCACAAATTCTGCACGTCCTGGACGCCGGTGTTCATGCCGAAACCGCCGGTCGGCGGCATCTCGTGGGCGGCGTCGCCGGCGAGGAACAGGCGGCCGTCGCGGTAGCGGTCGGCGACGACCGCCGCGGCCTCCCAATAGCTGACACCGAGGATCTTGACCGGCAGATCGGGGATTCCGACGCCTTGCCGGATCAGCGCCATGCATCGTTCGGGGGTGAAATCTCCGGCGGTGTAGCCGTAGTGGCTGAGGCTATGGATCAGAAAACTCCAGCGATCATGGGCGTTGATGGTAAGGAACGTCGCGCGCAGATCAGGCTGTTCCACGAAATACAGTGCCGCCGGCCGATGCGCCGTCCATGGCCGCAGGTCGGCGTTGAACAGGATGTTGACGCTGTCGTAGACGCTTTCCCGGCCGATCATCCGCACGTCCAGCATCCGCCGGATGCGGCTCTGGGCGCCGT
>DATAUV010000061.1:0-27291 GCA_036268075.1 Allostellaceae bacterium
CTTGCCGTACGAGATCGCGGCGGCCTGGGCGCCGGCGACGAGGTGCATCGAGTTCCACGGCGCGCGGGTCGCGTAGTATTCCTCGACCACCGCGTTGTGGTGCTTGAAGGCGTGCATCTCGGTGAAATTGTCGTGGCAGACGATTTCGGCGAGGCGGCCCATCAGCGCCTTCGGCTCGTAACCCAAATTCACGTATTGCTGGGCGAGGTTGACCGTGTTCTTGACCTCGGGCACGGCGCGCATCAGGCCGAGATTGGTGACCTTGGACCAGTCGGTGTCCGGCTGGTTGTAGACGCTGTGCACGATCGCATCGAGAAGCGCCTCCTGCGACCGCTCGGGCAGCGCGGCGACCGCCTCCGGATCGGGCTGCGGCGCCGGCTCCATGCGCATCTGGGTCGAGCGCACTTCGGGGCCGGTATGCCACAGCAACAGGACCAGGATCTTGTTGCGGAGGCTGAGCCCGTCGAGCTTCAACAGGTAGCGGCGCAGATTGGCGCTGGTGTGCAGGTGCACATCCATCGGGTTGCCGGTCAGCGAGCGCAGGAACAGGCCCGCGGCGCCGATCGACAGCGCCTCGCCGGCGCCGTCGAGCGACAGGCCCTTGGCGAGCGCGGCGGCGATCAGGCCGGGGATCACGACGTATTCCTCGACATTCTGGATCGACTTGCCGAGGCGGCCGATCGCGACGGTCTCGTCGTCGCCGGTCTCCTGACGGGTGACCTTGTTGAGGAGGTCGTAGTTCTTGATCAACAGGTCGATCTCGCCGATCGCCGGGGCGACCGGGAAGCGCGACACGTAGCGGACCGCCGGGCGCATCAGGTTGATGAAATGCTCGTCGTCGATGACGCCGGAATCGAACGCGCGCCAGACGAAGGACGGGAAGATGAAATAGTGGTCGTCGAGCATGTTCTTCGGGATGGCCACGCTCATCAGAAGGTCGAAGGCCTCGATGCGCGGGATGTTGTTCCACAGCCACAGGAACAAATGGTCGGCCTTGTTCGACTCGCCGCGGCCGCAGGCGGTCATGAAGGCGGACTTGGTCGCCTCGACCCCGCCGGCGTCTTCGGCGGCGAATTCGAGAAGCTGATAGGGGCCCATCGCCGGATGGTGGATGTGCTTGTTGGAGAGCGCGACATGCTGCAGCACCGGCAGGAACTTGTCCTCACCCTCGAGCCGAGAGACGAGGTTCGAGATCGCGTAGAGGCCGGCGAGCGGATGCAGCGGCCCGCCATGGTGGCCCGGCGGCAATTCCGACGAGCGGGTCACCGCGAGCGCCGAGGCGGTCAGCATCGTCTTGGCTGAGACCCCGCCGCGCAGTTCGGCGAGCGCGCGGTCGACGATCTCGTTCGGTGGCGTGTCCTCGATCATCTGGACGAGGGGTTCGATGGACTCCGGATATTGGACGCGTACCGGCATGGCGAACCTTCCTTATTTAGCCTCGCCCGAACGGCGCCGAGAGAGGGGCTTCGCGGGATTTTTTCACGATCTGGTGATAATCGTCCCGCGCGAAACGCACCCTGTCAACGCCTGAGGTCGCATGGGGGTATGCAAGGCGCGAAAAAGTGGTGGAAACGACGCTCGATGGGGTTTCCTGAAGCCGTTCGCCGACATCACGGCCAACGCCTACCCGAGCACGACCGCGACCTCGCCCTCGGCGATCTGCTCGCCTTCGCTGACGAGGATCTCCTTGACTATTCCGGCGCGCGGGGCGAGGAGCGGGATTTCCATCTTCATCGATTCGAGGATGAGGAGCGGGTCCTCGGCGGCGACCGCGTCGCCGACCGCCACCTCGATCTTCCACACCGAGCCGGCGATCTCGCTCTTGACCCTGATATCGGCCATCGAAGGTGCTCCACGTTGCTACGGCGTGATCGTCGTCAGGATCGTCTCTTCCCCGCGAGCAGGGGAGGGTTAGGTGGGTGGGGCCTTGGCGCCCCCATCAATGCACGGCCTTCCCCACCCTGGTCGCGGCGCTTGCCACCGCGCGGAGCGAGGCGGTGACGATGTTCTCGTCCATGCCGACGCCGTAGAGCGTGTCGTCGCCGGCGGTCTTGACCTTGACGTAAGCGGCGGCGCGGGCGTCGGCGCCGCCGGCGATCGCGTGCTCGCTGTAATCGAGAAAGGTCAGGGCGATCCCGCAATCGCGCTTGAGCGCGTCGACAAACGCGGCGATCGGGCCGTTGCCGACACCCTCGATCTTGCGCTTCTGGCCGTCGACGGTCACCGTCGCCGCGAGCCGCCGCTCGCCGGGGCGCGGCTCGGGCAGCATCGTGTAATCGACGAGGGAAATGCCGTCCTCGCCGAGATAGGTTTCCTGGAACAGCGACCAGATATTGGCGCTGGTCATCTCCTTGCCGGTGCGGTCGGCGACTTCTTGAACGATTCTGGAGAACTCGACCTGACAGAGGCGCGGCAGGTCGAGCCCGTGGTCCTCCTTGAGCAGGTAGGCAACGCCGCCCTTGCCCGATTGCGAGTTGACCCGGATCACCGCCTCGTAGGTGCGGCCGAGATCCTTGGGGTCGATCGGCAGGTAGGGCACCTCGAAGAAGTCGTCGTTGCGCTTTTTGAGCGCGTCGAACCCCTTTTTGATCGCGTCCTGGTGCGAGCCGGAAAACGCCGTGTAGACCAGCTCGCCGGCGTAAGGGTGGCGCGGGTGCACCGGGAGCTGGGTGCAGTATTCGGCGGTGCGGACGACCTCGTCGATATCGTTGATCGTCAGGCCCGGATCGACGCCCTGGGTGAAGAGGTTCAGCGCCAGCGTGATGACGTCGACATTGCCGGTGCGCTCGCCGTTGCCGAAGAGGGTGCCCTCGACCCGGTCGGCGCCGGCCATCAGCCCGAGCTCGGTCGCCGCGACCGCGGCGCCGCGGTCGTTGTGCGGGTGGAGGCTCAGGATCAGGCTGTCGCGGTCGCGGATGTGGCGGCTGAACCACTCGATCTGGTCGGCGTGGACGTTCGCGGTCGCCATCTCGACCGTCGCCGGCAGGTTGACGATCATCTTTTTCCGCGGTGTCGGCTGCCACACATCCATCACCGCCTCGCAGATCTCGACCGCGAAATCGAGTTCGGTGCCGGTAAAGCTCTCGGGCGAATACTGGTAGGTGATCTGGGTCTCGGGCATCTGCTCGGCGAGATCGCGGATCTGACGCGCGCCGGTCGCGGCGATGTCGATGATGCCGGATTTGTCGAGGCCGAAGACGACGCGGCGCTGCAGCTCGGAGGTCGAGTTGTAAAGATGAACGATCGCCCGCTTGGCGCCGCGGATCGCCTCAAAGGTTTTTTCGATGAGCTCGCTGCGCGACTGGGTCAGCACCTGGATCGTCACGTCGTCGGGGATCAGGTTCTGGTCGATGATCTCGCGCACGAAGGCGAAATCGGTGTCCGAGGCGGCGGGGAAGCCGACCTCGATCTCCTTGAACCCGAGCTTCAGCAGCATGTCGAACATGCGGCGCTTCTTTTCGGCGCCCATCGGCTCGATCAGCGCCTGGTTGCCGTCGCGCAGATCGACGCTGCACCACGCCGGCGCCTTGTCGAGGACACGCGCCGGCCATTGGCGGTCGGGCAGGTCGATCGGGGCGAAGGCGCGGTATTTGTGGATCGGCATCATGGCAGTCATGGAAAACTCCTGTCGGAAGGGTGTGGGCAGGGCGACAGGCCGGCGGGCGAGAGACGCCGGCCGGGGCTAAGTCGCCGCAAGCACCCCGCCGCTATGCGGGCCGATATGCGACGCGAGACGATAAACGAAACCATGCTGCACCAAGCACGGAGATGTTCCCTTGCCGGGAACGGAGACGAGCGTAACCGCGGCGTTCTCAGAACGCCGAGATCGTAAGTCGCAGCTCGTCACGCGCGGTTGTCATGGAGGGTTATGTAGCAGAGCGGGCCGGAATCGTCAATTCGAGGGCGCGCATGGCAGCTTGGTAGGATGGGTAGAGCGCAGCGAAACCCATCGGTCTTGCCGCTTCGCTGATGGGTTTCGCTGCGCTCTACCCATCCTACCAGGTCGCCTGTCAATCGGCCTCGACCGACAGGCTGCGGCCGATTTTGTCGAAGTCGGTGCTGGGGGCGCCGGGGAAAAAGCTGCGGGTCTGCCAGACGGTCAGGAGCTCGGCCGCCTCGACCGGACGGGAGAAATAATAGCCCTGGGCCTGCTCGCAGCCGATCTCGGTCAGGAAATCGACCTCGCCGGGCTGCTCCGGCCCCTCGGCGACGACGATGAGGCCCAGCGCATGGGCGAGGTCGTTGATCGCGCGGACGATCGTGCGCACCTCGGCCGAGGTCGACAGCTCCGACACGAAAACGCGGTCGATCTTGAGTTCACAGAACGGCAGCCGGTGAAGCTGGACCACCGAGGAATAGCCGGTGCCGAAATCGTCGATCGACAGGCGCGGCCCTTTGAGCCGGAGGCGCGTCGCGATGTCGAGCAGGTCGGTGACGTCATGCGTCGCGGTCTCGGTCAGCTCGAAGGTGATCATCGTCGGTGCGACCGACCGCTCGGCGCAGGTCTGCTCGAACTTGTCGGGGAAATCGGGCTGGATGTCCTTGGCGGAGAGGTTGATCGCGATGCCGATCTCATAGCCGGACCGGAACCATATGTGCCACTGGTCGAGCGCCATGCCGATGACGCGGTCGGTCAGCGGGCGCATCAGCCCTGCCGCCTCGGCGACCGGGATGAACTGGGTCGGCGGCACCGAGCCGCGGGTCGGGTGCTGCCAGCGCAGCAGCGCCTCGACGCCGGTCCAGCGGCTCGTCTGAAGCGACACCTTGGGCTGGTAGACGAGGCGCAGCTCGTTGGTGCGGAGCGCGCGGGCGAGGTCTTCGGCGAGCGTCGTCACTTCTTGTCTCCGATCTTGTCTCCGCCGGCGATGATCGCGGCCTCGACGAGATGCTCGAGCGCGGTCTTGAGGGTCTCGACCGAAAACGGCTTCGACAACGTCTCGACGATGTTGAGGCCGCGCTCGCGCCCGAGTCGGGCGGCGGCGGCGAGCACACGCTGGTCGTGGCCGGTGATGATCAGGATCGGCGCGCGGCAATTCTGGGCCGCGAGAAAGCGGATCAACTCGATCCCGTCGCCGCCCGGCATCGCGAGATCGAACCCGATGAGATCGGGAGTCAGCTCCTGATAGCGCTGGCAGAACGAGCCGGCGGTCGTCGCCAGCCTGACCTCGAGCCCGCACGAGCCGGCGACCCGCTGGATCGCCTGCGCGATGTAGACATTGTCGTCGACAAACAGAAACTGCCGGGCCGGGCCGGCCGCGCCGGGGCGCTGGATGCCGATGCCGGTGGATCGATCGCTTGTATTGAACCCAGACACAGAGGTCTCCTAAACCAAGGCGACGCCCGTGACGGTAGCAAGCAAACTTTAACCGTATCTTACCAGCGCACGTTGCGTTGGCGCAAAACGATCAGAAACTCTCGACCCAGGGGCGCAACTCGACCTCCCAGGTCCAGGCGCTGCGCGGCTGGCGATGGAGCGCCCAATAGGCGTCGGCGATCGCGTTCGGATCCAGGAGCCCGTCCGGGCCGGCCTGGTTGGCGCGCGGGTCGCCCTCCTTGGCGATGCCGCCGTCGATCACGAAATGCCCGACATGGATGTTTTGCGGCTGCAGTTCGCGGGCGAGGCTTTGCGCGAGGCCACGGAGCGCGAACTTGCCCATCGCGAAGGACGACGAGTTCTTGTAGCACTTGACGCTGGCGCTGGCGCCGGTGAAGAGGATCGTGCCGTTGCCCTGCTTGATCATGCGCCGGGCCGCCTGCTGGGCGACGAGGAAACCGCCATACGCGGTGACCTTGATCGCCTGCTCGACGGCGGCCGGATCGAGGTCGACGGCCGGACCCCGCGCCCGCCCGCTGGGGTTGTATACGACGAGGTCGAGACTGCCGCCGCCTGAATCGACCGCGGCGAAGAGGCGCTCGACATCGGCGGGGCTGGTGGCGTCGCACGCGACCGCCGTCGCCCCCGTCTCGGTGACGAGCCCCGCCAGCTTTGCCGTATCGCGCGCGGCGAGGACGACCTGCATCCCCTCCTTGGCGCAGCGCCGGGCCATCGCCGCGCTCAGCCCCGCACCTGCCCCGACGATCAGGGCCCGTTCGTTTCCCGCCATCGCACTCTCCCTCGATGCCGCCTGGCGGTTGTTATCGCGCAAAACCCGCTTCCCGCGCCAGCCCTTGCCGGCGCAGCGGGCAAGCCTCACGCAATTGCCCAAGAAATGGCCGTTCAGGCGAGCTGCGGAAGCGAGGCTTGGCGCATTACCGGACAATTACAATTGATTCGCGGTGCCGTGGCGCCGAATTCGGGAATAACAGCGGTCGAATATTTGCCAGTGTTTCAGCAACAAGTATTCGGTTATCCCTCAACAACTCTCGCACTGATTTGTCGCGTCTGCTGCCGATGCTGGACGATCGGGGTTGACATCCTGCCTACAGGTTGCCTAAGGTCGGGCGTTATTTCCCCTCTGTCTACCCGGACATCCCCCAACGATCCGGGCAGAAACATCTACCGGCAATCTTCGCTCAAGTACGCGTGAGATGGCGCCCGCCCGCAGAGGCTTGGCGCACTTGCCCAAACCATGGAGACGCATGCCGATGAGGTTGCGGCACACCATAGGCTTTTCCCTCGCATTGCTGGTGATGTCGGGGGGCGCCATGACCAAACCGGCGCTCGCGGAAGACAATTCGCACCCCGCCAAGAAGCACCACGTGGCCGAGAGCAAGGCCAAGCCCGCGAAGGTGGCCGAAAACCGCCATCGCCATCACGACAAGACGACGATCCGCACCGCGGCTCGCGGTCGACGGCATCATCACCGGTTCGGAGACGAGGAGATTTATGCCGAGGCGCGGGCCAAGACGATCGGCAAGCGCGAGGTCGGCACGGCGTCGTGGTATGGCGGGCACCATCTCGGCCGCCGCACGGCCAGCGGCGAGCGGCTCGATTCGATTCACAATACGGCTGCGCACCGCTCGTTGCCGCTGCAATCGCTGGCCCGCGTAACCAATCTCGACAACGGGCGCTCGGTCATCGTGCGCGTCACCGACCGCGGCCCGGTGTCGCGAGACCTCGTCATAGACTTGTCACCGAGCGCGGCAGGCGCGCTCGACATGAAACAGGCCGGCATCGTTCCGGTCTCGGTCGAGCCGGTGGTTCTGTCGGCCGACGCATCGCCCTAGCGCGGCCGATCGGCGCGGATTCCGGCGCCTTTTGCCCCTTCCCACAGTCAATAGACATTCGCGAGACAATTCGCGCGCAGGCTCGGCAGAGCCCGGCGGCGGCACAACCGCGCAAAACCGCCGGTTTCCCAGCTTGTCGCCTTTTTGCAACTGTTGTAAAATCACAACAGAGACGGCAAAAAGCCAGAACCCACCCCGCCTTCGATTGACTCGAAAACGGCGCGTCATTGTATTGTTTGGCAGACCTGCGGTGCGGGTACTGTATCGATCAATATTAGAAAAGTAGTCGGGAAAAACTCGACTTTTCGGTTAGCGAATGACGGTGCAGTTGGCCGCATCGTTACGGGGAGCGGTTCCTGACCAAGGCGGAATGGGACCGGGACGGCGCCCGCGGCAGCGCGGGCCGATCATTTGGGGGCAATGTGTCAGAGCGATCCAACGTCATAGCCTTTCCGCTGAATTTCCGGGCAGCCGCCGCCGCCGCCGAGGCGAGCCCTTACGCGAAGCCACGGGCTTATGAATTCACCGAGGACGAACTGGCGGCGTTATGCCGCTGGTTCTCGGCGATGAAATACGCCTTCCCGACGACCGAGGGCGTGATGATCGTCAGCCATCAGGATAATTACTCGGCGGTCGGGCTCTACAATCCCGACGGCGGAGCGCCGAACTGCCTCGTCGCCAAGCACGAGGTATCCGGGTTTGCGCGGTTCTTCTGGTCGACCGAGACGGACCGGCCGCGGGTGATCGAGCATCTGAGCGAGATCACCGACGCGCATATCCGGGCGATCCAACCGCCACGCAATGAAAAGGGCTGGCTCGATCCCGCCGGGTGGATGGGAATCTACGCCTCGCGCCTGATCGCCACGGCCTTACAGGTCGTTTGACGCGGCTCTACCGATCCTGCACGTTAGCGGCGATTTCGCTGCGGGCGGCGCGGCCCGCGATCAAGGCGCGCCGATAGGATAGGGTTGGGGGATGCGGGGGCAGGACGCCAGGGGATTGCCGAGCGCCAGGATCGTGGGCGCATTGGGTCTGGCTGCGGCGCTGTTGCTCGGGGGCTGCTCGTCACTGCCGACCTCGGGGCCGACCACCAGCGACGTCATGCATCAGGAGACGGTCGACAACCAGACCCGGTTCGACCTCGTCGATATCTCCGACAACGTGATCGCCGCGCTCCACGCGACCCCGCACGAAGAATTCCGCCTCCGCTTCAAGAAATACGGCAAGCCGGCCGAGCCTCGGATCGGCGTCGGCGACAGCATTGTCGTGTCGATCTGGGAGGCTGCCGGGGGCGGGCTGTTCAGCGCCTCGCCGACCGATCAGGTATCGGCCGGGTCGCGCAGCGTCACGATCCCCGAGCAGGTGGTCGGGCGCGATGGGGCGATCACCGTGCCATTCGCCGGCCGGATCGCGGTCGCCGGGCGGCTGCCGCTCGAGGTGCAGCACGACATCGAAAAACGCCTTGCCGACAAGGCGATCGAGCCGCAGGTCATCGTCACGATCTCGAAAAGCATGACCAACACGGTCACGGTCAATGGCGAGGTCGTCGGCGGCGCGCGCGTGCCGCTGTCGCTCAAAGGCGACCGCCTGCTCGACCTGATCGCCGAGGCAGGCGGCGCGAAATCGCCGGTCTACGAGACCTATGTGCGGCTGTCGCGCGACGGCGTCACCGCGACGATCCCGATGGAGGCGCTGGTCTCCGATCCGGCCGAGAATATCTACGCCCAGCCCGGCGACGTGCTGACGCTGGTGCGCCAGCCCGAGACCTTTACCGTGTTCGGCGCGACCGGGGCCAACACCCAGGTCAATTTTCCGTCCGAGCACCTGACGCTGATCGAGGCGCTGGCAAAGGCGGGCGGGCTACAGGACTTGCGCTCGGACCCCGCCGGCGTCTTCCTGATGCGCTTCGAACCACCGCCGGTGGTCGCCGCGCTAGGGCGGCCGCAGCTCAGGACAGGACCCGACGGCACCTCGCCGGTGGTCTACCGGCTCGATATGAGCAACGCCAAGGCCTATTTCCTCGCCCAGCGCTTCCCGGTCGAGGACAAGGACGTCGTTTACGTCGCCAATGCCGACCTCGACGAATTGCAGAAATTCTTCACCTTGTTGAACACGTTGACGGGGCCGATCATCACCGGCATCGTGGTGAAGGGCTCGACCCCCTGACGGCCTGTAGCCGCCGGCACGTCGAAAGATCGTCGCGCTCGTGAAACACTTTTCGCCGCGCAGGGGCCATTTGGGCTCGCGCGATTGATGCCGGCAAACGCGACGATCGCACTCGACCTGTCACGCCTGTTGTCGCGCGCCGGGCGCGAGACGGCGACCGGCATCGACCGGGTCGAGTTGGCCTATGCCGGGCACGCGCTTGCCCACGAGCCGCGATCGTGCTTTGCCGCGATCGGCCCGCTCGGCTCGATCGGCCTGTTGCCGCGCGATGCGGTAGCCTCGTTTGTCGCCGAGACCGCCGCCGCCTGGCGCGGCGAGGCCGACCGCGTGCGCGGGATGCTGCGGCTGTCGCGGCGCCTGAGGGCCGGGACGCTGTGGCGCGGAGGAGCGCTCGCGGCGCAGATGCGGCACGGCGGCAAGTGTCCGGTCTATCTGCTCGTCTCGCACCATCATCTCGAACAGCGCGCGGCGATCGAGCGGCTCAAGACAAAGACCGGCGGCCGGTTTGTCTGCCTGATCCACGATCTGATCCCGATCCGCTTTCCGGAGTACGCCAAGCCCGGGCAGAACACGGCGCATCTGCGCCGGATCGAAAGCGCGGTCGCGCTCGCCGACGCGGTGATCGTCAATTCGACGATCACCCGCGACACGCTGCTGCCGCACCTCGGCCGCACCGGCCGCAAGGTTCCGGTGGTGGTGGCGCCGTTCGGCACCGACCTGCCCGATCTGCCCGAGGATGGCGCGCCGCCGCTGGACCGCCCGTATTTCGTCTATGTCAGCACGATCGAGGCGCGCAAGAACCACCTCTTGCTGCTCAATTTGTGGCGCGACATGGCCGAGAGCCTCGGGCCGGAGGCGCCGCTTCTGGTGCTGATCGGCGCGCGCGGATGGGAGAGCGAGAATGTCTTCGACATGCTCGATCGCTGCCCGGCGGTGCGCGACCTCGTCATCGAGCACAGCGCGCTGCCGGACGGCGAGATGGTGCGGCTGTTGCGCGGGGCGCGCGCCGTATTGCTGCCGTCCTTTGCCGAAGGGTTCGGATTTCCGCTGCTCGAAGGAATGGCGCTCGGCGCGCCGGCCTTGTGCAGCGACATCCCGGCGCTGCGCGAGAATGGCGGCGGCGTGCCGGAATATCTGCACCCGCTCGACGGGCTCGGCTGGCGGCAGGCGCTCCTCGACTACGCGGCACCGCAATCGCCGCGTCGCACCGCCCAGCTCGAACGGCTAAAGCACTGGCGTCCAGCCTCGTGGGCAGATCACTTCGCCGCGGTCGACGCGCTGATCGATCAGGCGGTCAGCGGCTGACATAGATCGTGCCGCCCTCGACCCGCACCGCGCGGGTCGGAACGTCGGCCGAAAGCGGCCCGTCGATGAACCGGCCGTCGCGCACGTCGAACAGCGCGAAATGCAGCGGGCATTCGACCTGGCAGCCGTCGAGCACGCCGCGCGACAGCGGCGCGTTGCGGTGGCCGCAGACATCGCGCAGCGCGTAAAAGCTACCCTCGACATTGGCCAGCATCACCGGCTGCCCGTCGACCGCGACCCGGACCATCTGCCCGGGCGCGAGGTCGGCGGCCTGGGCGACGGCGATGAAATCGTCTGACATAGAAATCTTCTCGGTGCTGTCATTGCGAGCGAGGCGAAGCAATCCCCCTCCCAAGAAGGCTCCTCGGAGAGGGATTGCCGCGTCGCTTCGCTCCTCGCAATGACGCCTTCGGCGTCAATTCAGCTCGAAGCCGAACATCTTGGCGGCGTTGGACGAGGTGATCTTTTGCAGATGCTCGTCGGGCACGCCCCGGAACATGCGCTGGATGAACTGCTGCGAGCGCGGGAACGTCGCCTCGGCGTGCGGGTAGTCGCTGCCCCACAGCATGTTGTCGACGCCGATATGTTCGCGGAGCTGCACGCCGAGATCGTCTTCCATGAACTCGACGAACATGTTGCGCCGCCAATAGTCGCTCGGCAGCAGCCCGTCCTTCGACTTCCAGCCCTTGGTGAAGACCGGGCGCTCGACATAGGTGAAGTCCATCTGCTTCAGCCAATGCGGGATCCAGGCCGCCTCGTGCTCGACCGAGCCGATCCGGAGGCCCGGGAACTCGTCGAACACGCCGGCGAACAGCATCGAGCCGAGCGAGTAGCGGACCCAGTAATCGGTCGTCGAGCGGCCCGCGCCGGTCAGCTCGCTCAGGTTCATCGTGAACTCGTTGGCCGGGACGCCGTTGCGCGGCGTGCCGATATGCATCAGCAGCGGGTGCTTCGCCTCCTGCGCCACCGCCCAGAAGCGGTTGTAGACCGGGCTCGAATACGGCTTGTCCGGCTGCGGCGCGACCGGGATGAACGACCCGACGAGGCCCATCTTGATGCAGCGCTCGAGCTCCTTGGCGCCGGCATCCGGGTCGTCGAGGTTGAGCATCGCGATGCCCTTGAGCCGGTTCTGGTACGGCTTGCAGAAATCGGCAATCCAATCGTTGTAGATGCGGCAGATCTCGTTCAGCAGGTCGGTATCCGGCACGCGATACCAGAAGAGGCCCTGACTCGGCTGCAACACCGAGCCCCAGATGCCGTCTTCCTCGTTCTCGGCGATCATCGCGTCGGCGGTGTAGGCGCCCTTGCGCACGTCTTCCCAGACACCGAGAAAATCGATCGCCGAGGGGTCCTCAAAACGCTGCCCGGCCTGAATGACCGCGCCGAGCGTCCCGACCTGCATGCCGTCGAGCATCCAGGCATCGTATTCGCGGCCCGCCGGAGTCGCGCGCCGCTCCATCTTCGGGGCGCGGTTGCGGAACCGCGGCTCGATGCGGCTTTCATACATGTCGGGTGGCTCGACGATGTGGGAATCCGCCGAGATCAGTTTCCAGTCCGCCATCGCTTTCTCCCTTTCGACCCTGCCTTACCGCCGCGATTTTGCCTGCGACAATCCGTCAGCGACGGTAGCCCCGCCCCCTCACCCCGTCAAGAAAACGGCTGAGACTTCGCGCATGACGCGCCGGAAATATTTGGGCGAGACAAAACCATGCTTCGGGTGCTGAAATCCCGCCACGATTTCCGAGAGGGCCAGGCTGATGATCACCAAGTTCGACAGCTCCTATTACGGCACCGCCGACATGGAGAACCTCGGCTACAAGGGCACGCCGATCAACGAGCGCAATTATTCGCGCGAGGAGCTGGCGAAGGCGATGCACAAGGTCGTCGCCTATGCCAAGTGCATGGACGAGCGCGGCTACAATACGCTGTGGATGGCCGAGCATCATTTTCAGCCGGAAGGGACCGAATTGATCCCGAACCTGCTGATGATGGCGATGCACCTGTGCGGCGCGACGAAAAACCTCAACATCGGCTGCGGCTTCAACGTCGTGCCGATGTGGCACCCGCTGCGCCTCGCCGAAGACTATGCGATGTGCGACATCCTGACGGGCGGGCGGGTGATCTTCGGCGTCGCGCGCGGCTACCACACCCGCGAGGTCGAGAGCTTTGGCTCGCCGCTGACGGACCAGGCGGCAAACCGCGAGATCTTCGAGGAAGGCTGCGACGTCCTGTTCAAGGCGTTCGAGGGCAAGCCGTTCAGCCACAAGGGCAAGTACTACACGATCCCGCCGGAGGTGCCGTATCGCGGCTATACGCTGAAGGAGATCACGCTGGTGCCGGCGCCCGATCATTACCCGGTCGAATGCTGGCAGCCGATCCAGAGCGGCTCGGACCGCGCGTTCGACTTCATGGCCAAATACGGGATTTCGGGCGTGATCGGCGGCGGCTCGGCCGAGGGCGGCGCGGTCGACCGCCACATGGACGGCTTCCGCCAGGCCTACGCGCGGCGCGGCGTCGAATTGCAGCCGGGCGAGAAGCTGGCGCTCGGCTACCAGTTCCACATCTCGTCGAGCCGCGAGCAGGCGATCCGCGAGGCGGCGCCGAACTACGAAGAGAACATGAAGATGTTCGGCGAATTGCGCCTGGTGCGGGCGCTGACCGACGAGCAGATCGCGGCGATGCGCGACCCGGCGCTGGCGGCTACGGTCAACCTGCCGAGGATCGAGGACGCGGTAAAGGCCGGCGGCTTCCTCGCCGGCACCCCCGCCGACATCATCGAGCAGTTGAAGGCGGTCGAAAAGCGCTTCCCCGGCCTCGACCGGGTGATCTGCGCGACGCCGCTCGGCACGCCGCTCGACGTGCAGCTCGAAGACCTGGACCGCTTCGCCAAGGAGGTGATCCCGGCGTTCAAGGGCACCAAGATGGCGGCGGCGGCGAATTAGGCGAAAGAGAGAAAATCCCCTCTCCCGCAATGCGTCGCAATGCGGGAAAGGGGGGGCTCGCGAAGCGAGACGGGTGAGGGCGCGGCGCGCAGCGGATTGCATCCGCGCCCTCACCCTCCCATCGCTACGCGACGGGTCCCTCCCTCTCCCGCATTGCAGGCGAGGGAAAAATTTGAGCGGAGAACCCCATGCCCTATGGCGGCAATGACTGGCATGCGCTGACGGTGGAAGCGGCGCTGGAGCCGGAGATCGCGATCTGCGATCCGCACCACCATTTCTGGGATTTCCGCACCGGGCGCATCCCGTACCAACGCTATCTGCTGCCCGAGCTGGCGGCGGATGTGGGCCAAGGCCACGACATCCGCTCGACCGTGTTTATCGAGGCGCGGGCGATGTACCGGGCCGATGGTTCGGCGGAGATGAAGCCGGTCGGCGAGGTCGAGTTCGTGCAGGGCCTGGCGGCGGCGAGCGCCAGCGGTCTTTACGGGCCGTGCCGCGCGGCGGCGGCGATCGTCGGCCATGTCGATTTGAAGCTCGGCGACCGGGCCGCGCCGGTCTTGGAGGCGCTGCAGGCGGCGAGCCCGAACCGGTTCCGGGGCACCCGTCACATCGTCACTTGGAATGCCGACCCGCGCGTCGAGAGCCGCGAGACCGAGGGGGTGCTGTCGACGCCGGGGTTCCGCACCGGCGCCAAGGTGCTGGAGCGGATGGGGCTGTCGCTCGACACGATCTGCTGCTTTCCGCAGCTTCCCGAGATGGTCGAGTTCTGCCGCACGGTCCCGAACCTGACGATCGTCATCAACCATCTCGGCGGGCTCAACCGCACCGGCCCGTTCGCCGGCAAGGATTCCGAGGTGATGCCGGCCTGGCGGCGCGGCATCGCCGAATTGGCTAAATGCCCGAACGTCTTGATCAAGCTCGGCGGGATCGGCATGCCGCGCTTCGGTTTCGACTGGCATCTGCGCGACAAGCCGATCGGGTCGGAGGAGCTGGCGTCGGACATGGCGCCGCTATTGAGCTACTGCATCGAGCAGTTCGGCCCCGAGCGCTGCATGTTCGAAAGCAACTTCCCGGTCGACAAGGTGTCGTTCTCGCACGGGGTCGTGTTCAACGCGTTCAAGCGGTTTTCGAAGGGATATTCGGCGTCGGAACGCGCGGCGATGTTCCACGATACCGCCGTCAAGGCGTACCGGATCGCTGGGTAATAGAGGAGCGCGGGCGTCTCGCCCGCAACTAACCGACAATCCGGGCGGGACGCCCGCGCTCCTTTTATGCCGCCAGTTCCAATATCTCCCGCACCCGCTCCGCCAATCGTCTATGCTTTCCGGCATGAAGGAAATCCGCCTCAACGCCTTCGAGATGAACTGCGTGGGGCATCAATCGCCGGGCCTGTGGGCACACCCGCGCGACCGCTCGACGCATTACACCGATCTCGATTATTGGACCTCGCTCGCCCGGACGCTCGAGCGCGGGCTCTTCGACGGCATCTTTCTCGCCGACGTGCTCGGCATCTACGACGTCTATGGCGGCGGTCCCGAGGCGGCGCTGCGGCATGCGGTGCAGGTGCCGGTCAACGATCCGCTCCTGGTGATCCCGGCGATGGCGGCGGTGACCGGGCATCTCGGGTTTGGCGTCACGTGCACGCTGAGCTACGAGCCGCCCTACCCGCTCGCGCGGCGCATGTCGACGCTCGACCACCTGACCAAGGGCCGCGCCGGGTGGAACATCGTCACCGGCTACCTCAACAGCGCCGCGACCGGCATGGGCCTCGCCCGGCAGCCGCGCCACGACCAGCGCTACGAGCTCGCCGACGACTACATGGAGGCGGTGTACAAGCTGTGGGAGGGAAGCTGGGAGGATGGCGCGGTGATCCGCGACCCGGCCCGGCGCGTCTTCGCCGACCCCGCCAAGATCCACCGGGTCGAACACCAGGGGCCGTTCTACCGGGTCGACGCGATCCATCTGTGCGAGCCGTCGCCGCAGCGGACGCCGGTGCTGTATCAAGCCGGCGCCTCGACCCGCGGCCGCGCCTTTGCCGCCCGGCACGCCGAATGCGTCTTCATCAACGGCCCGACCCCGCAGGTCGTCGCGCCACAGGTTGCCGATATCCGCGCCACCGCTACGAAGAACGGGCGCGAGCCGTCGGACCTGCTGATCTTCACCCTCTGCACGGTGATTACCGGCCGCACCGCGGCTGAGGCCCGCGCGAAGCACGACGAATACCGCCGCTACACCGACACCGAGGCGGCGCTGGCGCTGTTTTCGGGCTGGACCGGGATCGATTTCTCGAAATACCGGCCGGAGGACGAATTGCGCTACATCGAGACCGAAGCGATGCATTCGGCGCTCGAATCCTTTACCTCGGCCGACCCGAACCGGGTCTGGACCGTCAGGGAATTGGCCCAGCACGTCGCGATCGGCGGGCGCGGGCCGCTGTTCGTCGGCTCACCCGAGCAGATCGCCGACACGCTGATCGATTGGGTTGAGAAAACCGATATCGACGGGTTCAACCTCGCCTATGCGGTGACGCCGGAAAGTTTCGACGATTTCGTCGAGCTGATCGTGCCGGAATTGCAGCGGCGCGGCGCGTTCAAGCGCGAGTACCGGCCCGGCACGTATCGCGAGAAGCTGTTCGGCGCCGGGCCGCATCTGCTTTCGTCGCACCCGGCGGCACGGTATCGTTGGCCACCCAACCAGGCAGGCACCCCATGAGCGATCTTCCGACCCATGTCGACATCCACGAGGAAGGCCCGCGCGAGGGGTTCCAGATCGAGCCCGGCCCGATCAGCACCGCGGACAAGATCAAGCTGATCGAGGCGCTGGCCGAAACCGGGCTGCACCACATCCAGGCGTGCTCGTTCGTCAGCCCCAGGATCGTGCCGGGCTGGGCCGACGCCGAGGATGTCGTCGCCGGCTTTTCCCCCAAGGAGGGCGTGCATTACACCGGGCTGTGGTTCAACGCGAGCGGGCTCAACCGCGTGCTTGTGTTCCGCAACAAGCTCAGCATCACCGGCTCCATTTCGCTGACCGCGTCGGAGGGGTTCACGCAAAAGAACCTGCACCGCAGCCACGCCGAGAATGTCGAGGCGATGAAGAAGCAGACCGCGCTGCACCTCGCCAACGACGTACCGGTGCCGCGGATCGGGGTGATGGCCGCGTTCGGCTGCAACTACCAGGGCGACATCGCGCCGGCGCAGGTGATCTCGACGCTGGAGGACGGGCTCGCGATCGCCGAAGAGGCGGGGGCCGAGATCAAATACTTCTCGCTCGCCGACACGATGGGCTGGGCGACGCCGATGCGGATCGAGCGGGTGCTCGGCGAAGTGCGCGCGCGGTGGCCCGAGGTGCCGATCTCGCTGCATCTGCACGACACCCGCGGCCTCGCCGTCGCCAACGCCCATGCCGGGCTCAAGATGGGGGTGACGCAGTTCGATTCGACGGTCGGCGGGCTCGGCGGCTGCCCGTTCGCCGGCCAGCCCAAGGCGGCCGGCAACATCTGCACCGAGGAACTGGTGCTGCTGTGCGAGGAGATGGGGATCGACACGGGCGTCGACCTCGACGCGCTGATCGAGGTCGGACGGATGGCCGAGGAGATCGTCGGGCACCAGCTTCCGGGCGAGCTGATCCACGCGGGGAGCCTCGACGCGTTTCGGCGGCGCGCGGCTTGATGCCGGCAACGCCGCTCGCCGGCATCCGCGTCCTCGAATTCAGCCACACGGTCATGGGGCCGACCGCGGGGCTGGTGTTTGCCGAGCTCGGCGCCGATGTCGTCAAGATCGAGCCGGCGCCGGAGGGCGACCGGACGCGGGGGCTCGGCGGGTTCGGGGCCGGGTTTTTCGCCGCGTTCAACCGCAACAAGCGCAGCCTCGCGGTCGATCTCAAGCGGCCGGAGGGTCGGGCGGTGATCCGGCGGCTGGTGCCGGGCGCCGATGTGGTGCTGGAGAATTTCGGGCCGGGTACGATGGAGCGGCTCGGCTGCGGCTATGACGCGCTGGCGGCGCTCAACCCGCGCCTCGTGTACCTCGCGCTCAAGGGCTACCTCGCGGGGCCTTACGAGCACCGCCCGGCGCTCGACGAGGTCGTGCAGTTCCAGACCGGGCTCGCGTTTATGACCGGGCCGCCGGGTCAGCCGCTGCGCGCGGGCGCGTCGGTGATCGACATCATGGGGGCGATGTTCGGCGTCATCGCCGTCCAGGCGGCGCTGCGCGAGCGCGATGCGACCGGCAATGGCCAGCGCGTCTCCAGCGCCCTCTTTGAAAGCGCCGCGTTCCTGATGAGCACGCATATGGCCGGGATGACGGCAACCGGCCTCGAAGCGCGGCCGATGCCGGCGCGACGCGGGGCCTGGGCGGTGTACGAAGTATTCAACACCGCCGGCGGCGGACAGCTTTTCATCGGCGTGACCAGCGACCAGCAATGGGCGCGGTTTGTCGAGGAATTCGGATTGCAGGAGCTCGCCGCCGACCCACGCCTCGCGACCAACGTGCTGCGGCTCGCGGAGAGGAGCTGGCTGATCCCGGCGTTGCAGGAAGTGCTGGCTACCCTGCCGCAGGACGACGTCGAAAAACGCTGTGAGCGGTGCAACGTGTCGTGGGCGCCGGTCGGGCAGCCGGGCGACCTCTTCACCGACGAGCACCTGCTCGCGACCGGCGGGCTCGTCGACGTGTTCATCTCGCGCTTTGGCGAGGCGGGCGGCAAGATCGCCGGACTTCCCGCCCTGCCGATCGAGTTCGGCGCCGACCGCAGCCGCCCCGGCCTCACCCGCCAGCCGCCCCGCATGGGCGAGCATAACGCCGAGGTGCTGGGGGAAGCGGGCTATACCGCAGCCGAGATTGCGGCGCTGAGGGAGAACGGGGTCATCGCCGCTCGTACGTAGGTACGGCACGCATGCAGAGCACGGTCCGCTGGAGCCGAAGCGGTCGAGATATCAATAAATCTTCATCCCGGCGCAGGTCGCGATCGCCGCGTAAAACGGCCCCAGCTCCAGCGTCTCGGCAAACCGCCACACCAGCCGTGCGCGATGGTCCAGCTCAGCAGACCCTCCAGGTCCACCAAATCCCACGACGGCTGCGACTGATTCGCCTCAAACCCGCACATCCCCCGGCATCGGCACTCTCCCCCGCTCCCGCGAAAAAATGCGCACATCCCCCAAAATCGGGGAATCCTTCACACGCTCCTTCGCCGGAATGACGACTTTTTGAAGCGAAGACTGCTGAAGTGGGAGCTTAAAGAATCCGCGCGGCGTTTGTCTGCTCGTGCAGCCACACCTCGGCTTCGCGGCCGGTCTGCCGCGCGTCGTGGGCCGCGTCGACGGCGTCGAGGAGGGCCGCTTCCTTGTCGAGATAATCCCCGTACTCGGCGTCGTCGAGCCGGACCACCCAATGCGCGTCCTGGCCTTGCTGGCAAACCTGGAATTCCATGATGTCCATTGTCTGCGCCCGTCCCGCGATTTTTGTAACGTTCTCGTTACAGGTGCGACGCTCCGGCCGTTCGGCCCGAAAACGCCGCACCGCGTTGTCTCCGCAGAGATAGTATTCCAAACATGTCGCCCGATCCGAAGCTAAATCGACGTTAATTGTATCAAAATGCAGCATTTGGCTGTCACAGTGCCGTTACAAAAGGCGTTTGCGGTCGCTCATTTCTCGACGGCGACGAAGACTCCGTCCCAATCCGCCGGCAACCCCTCGGTCATGAGCTGCCCGATGCGGTCGCGGAAGAGCGCGTAGAAAGGCGCCATCACGGCCTCGGAGGACAGCGTGCTGTCGCCCAGAAGCCCAAGCGCCGCCTCCCAATCCCGCCCGCGATAAGCCGCCAGGAGAGCGGCATGGCGCGACCCGAACTCCGCCGCCTCGATCGGCTGCGGCGGCAGGGTGAAGATGTGCACCGCCTGGGTCTTGCCCTTGACGGCGACGAGGTCGAGCTCGATCAGACCCATGTCCAGCCGGGACGCGGTTTCCTCGCCGACGATCAACTCGACCCCGTAAACCTTGGTCAGGCTTTCGAGCCGCGAGGCGACGTTTACCGAATCGCCGATGATCGAATAGTCGAATCGCTGGTGCGACCCGAAATTGCCGACGCACACCTCGCCGGTGTTGATCCCGATGCCGATGCGGATCGGCCGGTGCGCGATCCCCGAGACCCGCGCCGCCTCGGCCGACGCGGCATTGAGCGCGATGACCCGGCTGCGCATTTCCTGCGCCGCCTCGACGGCGTTCCGGGCCTGTTCGGGATCGTCGAGCGGGGCGTTCCAGAACGCCATGATCCCGTCGCCCATGTACTTGTCGATCGTGCCGTGATGCGCCATCACGATCTCGGTCATCGGCGTGAGGAACCCGTTGAGGAACTCGGTCAGCTCGTGCGGCCCGAGCCCTTCCGACAGCGTCGTGAACCCGCGGATGTCGCAGAACATGATCGTCATCGTGCGCAGCTCGCCGCCGAGCACCAGCTTGTCGGGGTTCCGGGCCAGCAGCTCGACGTAATGCGGCGACATGTAGCGTGAGAAGGCCTGGCGAATCTCGCGCTGGCGCCGCTCGGTATGGCGGTGGTTGAGGAGTGTCGCGATCAGATAGACGATCGTCAGGATCACGATCGGATAGGCCGGGTCGATCAAGAGGTGCTGGCTGCGGAAGGCGTGCCACGACACGGTGCTGACCGCGATCACCGCGACCGCGCCGAGCCCGGCCCCGGCGAGCGCGCCGATGCGCGGCATCGTCACGACGAGGATGATGCCCGCCAGGAGCGTGAACACGATCTCGCCGCCGACCACCCAATCCGGCCGAGCGAGAAACGATTGCTGCAGGATCTGTCCGATCAGCTGCGCATGGACCTCGACCCCCGGCATCTCGGTGCCGAGCGGCGTCGCGCTCAGCGTGTTGAGCCCGGCCGCGGTCGCGCCGATCAGCACGATATTGCCCTTGATGCGGTCGGGGTCGACTTTCCCCGCGAGCACGTCCGATGCCGAGATGAAGGCGTCGGGGTCGGAGCGCGCGTAATAGAGCCACACCTGCCCCGCGCCGTCGGTCGGCACGGTCAGATTGCCGATCCTGATGTCGGTGAGGCCGGTGTTTTCGCCAAAGCTCTTTTCGCTCTGGGCGCCGGCGGCGCGGCCGATATAGGTGCGCGCGCCGGTCGCGACGCGCAGCGTCTCGGCGTCGATCGAGGGCACCGGCCTCTTACCGAGGCGAAAGACCAGCGGCATCCGCCGCACGACGTTGTCCCAGTGCCGGTGCTGGTTGACGAACCCGTTGCCCTTGGCGGCCTTCTGCAATTCGGTCAGGTCGCCCACCGCCTCGGCATAGCTGTCGACATAGCGCAGCGGATCGGTCCCCGCCCCTCCGGCAAAGGCGAACCCGGCGCGCGAGATCAGCGGATAGGCGCCCTTGGTGTCGCCGAGGGCGAAGCCGAGCACGACGGGGGCCTTGGCGATCGCGTCGGCGAGGCGCTTGTCCGGGTCGGGCATGGCCGCGAGCAGCTTTTCGGCGTCGGCCTCGCTCGCCCCGCCGCGCGTCAGCACCGGCATCAGCATTTTCGGCGAGGTGCGGTCGGGCTCGCTGAACAGGATGTCGAGCGTGACGACAGCCGCGCCGGCCTCGTTCAGCTTGTCGATCAGCTCGGCGATGACATTGCGCGGCCACGGCCATTGCCCGACCGCCTGCAGGCTCTTGTCGTCGATCGCGACGATGCGGATCGGCAGATCGGCCGGCGGGCGCGGCACCGCCCGCTCGAACCCGTCAAAGGCCAGGAGCGACAGACGGTCGAGGAAATCGGGCATCACCAGCCGGGCAAGCGCGGTCGCAAACAAGAGCGCGAGCGGCAGCCAATAGCCGATGCCGCGCTTGAATAAGGAGGCGAACCGCCTCGCGGAGACGCGCGTCGCCATGCGACCCAATGCGATGTTGCCGGTGGTCTTGGCCTATAATCGCCAAGCGGGAGCCGGTTTTCCAGTCTCGATTCCGCTTGCCTGGCCCAGGGTCCAGGGGAGAATCTCGTCCGCGAGGGGGACCCACATGCAAAGCGGGACAAGCGCGATCGAGGCCGCGAAGGCAAGGCTCGTCGGCGCCGCCGCCACGCTCGCCGAGGCCGCGCTCGGCGCAACCGACCCGGCCCGCGCGCGCCGCTATGTCGCCGAGTTCTACGAGCACGTCCCGCCGGTCGATATCGCCGGCCGCGATCCTGTCGATTTGTGCGGCGCGGCGGCCGCGCTGTGGCGGCTTGCCGCCCGGCGGCCGCCCGGCACGGCACTGGTGCGGATCTACAACCCGCGCCCGGCCGCGGATGGCTGGTCGTCGCCGCGCACGATCGCCGCGATCGTCAACGACGACATGCCGTTCCTCGTCGATTCGGTCCACGCGGCGCTCAGCGGCGCCGGGCACGAGGTTTGCCTCGTCATCCACCCGGTCGTCTCGGTCGCCCGCGACGGCGACGGCAATTTCGCCGAACTCGACCCGGCAAGCGGCGGTATCCGCGAATCCTGGATGCTGGTCGAGATCGGCCGCGAGCCCCACGCCGCCGCGCTAGATGCCCTCACCGCCACGATCGGAGAGGCGCTCGGCGACGTCCGCGCCGCCGTGTCGGACTGGCCGGCGATGCGCGCGACGTTGCGCTCGCTCGCATCCGGCCTCGCCGCCCGCAACCCGCCGGTGCCGCAGGACGAAATCGCCGAGGCCGGCGCGTTTCTGCGCTGGCTCGACGACGGCAATTTCACCTTTCTCGGCTTTCGCGACTACCCGGTGTCCGGCAACGCCGGGGCCGACGGTCCGCCGCTCGGCATCCTGCGCGACGCCGACACGCCGCTCCTCGGCGCGTTGCGGGATTTCGCCGCCCTGCCGCGCGACGCGCAGCATTTCCTGCGCCGGCGGGAATTGCTGGCCGTCACCAAGACCAACACGCGCGCCCGGGTCCACCGCAGCGCCCGGATGGACGCGATCGGCATCCGCCGCTTCGACGCCCTCGGCGAGGTTGCCGGGATCAGCGTCTTTGTCGGGCTCTTCACCTCGCGGGCCGCCGGCACCGGGCCCCGTGACATCCCGGTCGTCCGCCGCAAGCTCGACCGCATCGTCGCCCGCGCCGGCATGGCGCCGGCCGGGCATGACGGCAAGGCGCTCCTCCATATCCTCGACGGCTTTCCGCGCGACGAGCTGTTCCAGATCGACGACGACGCGCTCTACGACACCGCGATCGGCGTCCTCAATCTGCAGGAACGCCAGCGTTTCGCCCTGTTCGTGCGCCGCGACCCGCTGCAGCGTTTCGTCTCGTGCCTCGTCTACGCCCCGCGGGAGCGCTACGACAGCCGCCTGCGCGAGGTCTTCGGCGGCATCCTGACCGCGGCCTTCGGCGGCACGCTTTGGGATTTCTACGTCCATCTCGACGAGTCGCCACTGGCGCAGGTGCAGTTCATCATCCGCACCCGCGGCGGGGCGGTGCCCGATGTCAACCTCGCCGCCCTGGAGCGAAAGCTCATCGAGGCCGGGCGCGGCTGGACCGACCGGCTCGAAACCGCGGCCGCCGCGGCCTGGGGCGAGGACGCCGCGCGTAACCGGCTGCGCGGCCTCGCCCCGTTTCCGCCGGCCTACCAGGCGCGCACGACCCCGGCCCAGGCGATCGCCGACCTCGACCAGGTCACCGCGATCCTCGCCGGCTCGCCGCTCGAAGCCTCGCTCCATCCGCGCGCGGCGGGCCAGGAGGGCGGGGGCGGCTACGGCCTCCGCCTCTACCGCCGCGATGACCCGGTCGTGCTGTCGGACATCCTGCCGGTGATCGAGAACCTCGGCCTGCGCATCATCGCCGAGGAGCCGTTCCGCATCGAATCCGAGTCCGGGCCGGCCGTGTGGATCGACGAGTTCACCCTCGCCGCCGGCGCCGTGCCGGCCAAATTGCCGGAGGCCCTGCGCGAGAAATTCGAGGCGGCGCTGGTCGCGATCTGGCTGGGCAACATCGAGAATGACGGGTTCAACCGCCTGATCCTCGCCGCCGGCCTCTCGGCCCGCCAGACCGTGATCCTGCGGCTCTACTGCAAGGTCCTGCGCCAGGCCGGCAGCGCCTACAGCCAGGCCTATATGGAAGAGACGCTGTTTCGCCATGCCGCGATCGCCGGCCGGCTGGTGCGGCTTTTCGAGGACCGCTTCGCGCTCGACCGGCCGAGCCGCAACGACAATCCGGCGATCCGCGCCATCGAACGCGCGCTCGACGCGGTCGAGAACCTCGACGAAGACCGCATCCTGCGCAATTTCCTGACCCTGATCCGCCACTCGCTGCGCACCAACTATTACCAGCCCCTGCCCGACGGCACGCCCAAGCCGTACCTCTCGGTCAAGCTCGCCTCGAGCCGGATCGATTTGTTCCCGCTGCCGCGCCCGCTCTACGAAATCTACGTCTACAGCCCGCGCATGGAGGGCGTGCACATGCGCGCCGGCCGGGTCGCCCGCGGCGGCATCCGCTGGTCCGACCGCAAGGAGGATTTTCGCCGCGAGGTCCTGGGGCTGATGAAGGCGCAGACGGTCAAGAACGCGGTCATCGTGCCGGTCGGCTCCAAGGGCGGCTTCGTCCTCAAGCGCCCGCCCCCGCCAGGCCCCAACCTCCGCGCCCAGCTCCAGGCCGAAGGGATCGAGTGCTACAAGATCCTGATGCGCGGCCTCCTCGACCTGACCGACACGATCGGCCCGGGGCAGACGATCAAGCCGCCGCTCAACGTCGCGCGCCTCGACGGCGACGACCCTTACCTCGTCGTCGCCGCCGACAAGGGCACCGCGAGCTTCTCCGATTTCGCCAACGAGATCGCCATCGAATACGGGTTCTGGCTCGGCGACGCATTCGCGTCGGGCGGCTCGGCGGGATATGATCACAAGGCGATCGGCATCACCTCGCGCGGCGCCTGGGAGCTCGTCAAGCGCCACTTCCGCGAACTCGGCCGCGACATCCAATCCGAGGATTTCACCGTGATCGGCGTCGGCGACATGGCCGGCGACGTGTTCGGCAACGGCATGCTGCGCTCGCCGCATATCCGCCTTCTCGGCGCGTTCAACCACCAGCACATCTTCATCGACCCCAACCCCGACCCGGCCGCCGGCTTCGCCGAGCGCCAGCGCCTCTTCGACCTGCCGCGGTCGAGCTGGACCGATTACGACGCAAAGCTGATCTCGACGGGCGGCGGCGTCTTCGAGCGCAGCCTGAAATCGATCGCGCTCAGCCCCGAAGCCAAGGCGGCGCTGGGCATCGCCGAGGATGCGCTGACCCCGGCGGAGCTGATCCGCCGGCTGCTGACGGCCAAAATCGACCTGTTGTTCTTCGGCGGCATCGGCACCTTCGTCAAGGCGCGCGGCGAGAGCCATCTGGAGGTCGGCGACCGCGCCAACGACGCGCTGCGCGTCGACGCCGAGACCTTGCGCGCCACGGTGGTCGGCGAAGGCGCCAATCTCGGCGTCACCGAAAAAGCCCGCATCGCCTACGCCCTCGCCGGCGGCCGCATCGACACCGATGCAATCGACAACTCGGCCGGCGTGTCGATGTCCGACCACGAGGTCAACATCAAGATCCTGCTCGGCCACGCGATCGCCGAAGGCGCGCTCGACACCGAGGAGCGCGAACCCCTGCTCGCGCAGATGACCGACGAGGTCGCCGCCCTGGTGCTACGCGACAACTACCTCCAGGGCATGGCGCTGTCGGTGGCCGAGGCGCAAGGCCCCGCCGCGCTCGACCGCCAGATCCGCATGATGCGCGAGCTGGAACGCCCGTCCGATCACGGAATCCGCCTCGACCGCGCCGTCGAGTTCCTGCCCGACGACGACACGCTCGCCGCCCGCGAGCGCCTGACCCGCCCCGAGCTGTCGGTGCTTCTCGCCTACGCCAAGATGTCGCTGGATGCGGAGCTGCTCGCCTCCGACCTTCCCGACCATCCGGCCTTCGATTCCGACCTCGCCGCCTATTTCCCGACCGAGCTGCAAACCCGCTTCGCCGCGCAGATCAAGACCCACCCGCTGCGGCGCGAGATCGTCGCGACGATGGTCGCCAACGACCTCGTCAACCGCGCCGGGCTTACCTTCATCCCCGACCTTGCCGCGCAGACCGGCCGCTCGGCGCCCGATGTCACCCGCGCCTACCGCATCATCCGGACCGTCTTCGACCTGCCGCCGCTGTGGCAAGGGATCGAGGCGCTCGACGGCCTGGTCGCGGCCGAAATACAGAGCAAGGTCGCGCTCGAAATCGTCGCCCTCGTCGAGCACGCGACCGGCTGGCTCCTCCGCAACAACCGCCTCGACTTCGCCCGCGAGACCGCCCGGCTCGGCAACGGCGTTCCGCACCTCGCGCACGACCTCGTGAACCTCCTGCCCGACGGCGACCGCATCCACCTCGCCGCCCGCGCCCGGGAGCTCGCCGAATCCGGCATCCCCGAAACCCTGGCGCAGCGCCTTGCCGGCCTTCGCTTCCTGACCTCTTCCCTCGAAATCGCGGAGCTCGCCGAGCGCACCAAGCAGCCGGTCGACCGCGCCGCCCGCATCTACTACGCCGCCGGCGCCCGTTTCGCGCTCGACGAGATGCGCACCGCCGCCCGCCGCCTCCCGGCCGACACGCCGTGGCAGAAAACCGCCATCGACACGGTCGTCGACGACCTCTTCACCCTGCAAACCGACCTCGCCGCCCGCATCCTCGCGCGGGGCGGGAACGGCAAAGACCCCATCGCCGCCTGGGCCACCCGCCGCGCCAACGCCCTGGCCCCCGTCGAATCCGCCGCCGCCGAGCTCCGCACCTCCCCGAGCCCAGACCTCGCGATGCTGGTGGTGGCGACGCGGCAGCTCAGGCAGGCGGTGGGGTGAGATTGGCGATTGCACAATCGCCCCCTGGCCGATCGCTGACCAAGAGCGCTATTCTTTGGTGATGCGGCATCTTCACGCTTGTCGGCCGCTTTGGCAATTCTGACGAGATCGTTGTCATGACCGTCACCCCAATCGTTAGCGGTTTTCTGTCGATACCGAAGCTCGATGCTCGAGGACAGACCTATCGCGGCCGATTCACCTGCCCTGACGTGCAGTGGACGCAAAGCTCGACTGATCTTCTGGGAACATTCACGGTCACGGCGGAAGAACTCGCCGATGCTGCCGAGAGTGGACTGTTGTGGACCGACCAAGATGTTCAGCGCGGCATCCAGCCAGGCGTCGTGCCAACCCCACCACGTGAGCTTTGCATAGCTGATGGTTACCCCGACAGCGGGTACGTCTTCGACGCAAAAAATGCCGACGAAATCGTCGAAAAACTTCTCAATGGAGAAAAGCTATTTCTCAATCCACTGGTTTGGAATCTTCGACCAGGCACGTTTGAGGCTTATTGGGATAACGAGAATCGCTCTATTTATTTATACAGTGCTCGGATTTATTTACCGGATTCACATCATCGGCATCAAGCGATCCTAAAAGCGGTGCGAACCTGGCGAGGGGCGCAAGCCGAATATCCGCGCTTTTCGGGCGCCCAGCAATTTAAGATAGAATTATATTTTCTTAACCGGGAAGATGAGGGGAATTATTTTTTCGACAAAAATCAGCTGCCCAAATCTGTTGCGAAATCGAAGGCTTACGATCTCACCACGGTTGATGACCTGTCGCTACTTGCCAAGCGGCTTATCGAGAATTCACCTAACCTCGAAGGCAATGTTAATCGAGTAACAGATCGGTTAATTGGGAAGAATCCACAAGTTGTGACTCTATCCACCCTCCGGGAAATG
>DATAUV010000062.1:0-25599 GCA_036268075.1 Allostellaceae bacterium
CACATCGCGTCGTAGCGGTTGTCGCGGATGCCGATCTTCACGCGATTGTTGAAGTCGACCCCCTCAACCCCTTCCAGAAAGCCGTGAACGAAATGCTGGCGCGACATCTCGCCGTCGCTGACGATGTCGATCCCCGCCGCCTCCTGGGTCTTCAGCGCCAAGAGGGTGGCGTCGCGCTTCGCCTCGGCCAGCGCCGCGCCTTCGAGGCGCCATTCCGGCCACAGCTTGTTCGGCTCGGCCAGCCAGGACGGCTTGGGCAGGCTGCCGGTGATTGTCGTTTCGAGCATCCGTACTCCCCTCGGCATCTCTCATAGATCAATATCCCGAGTCGTCATTCCCGCGAAGGCGGGAATCCGCGGCGAGCGACGAACCGGTTGCCCCTGGGCCCCCGCCTTCGCGGGGGTGACGAGGCTCGGAGAGGAACGCGACGATGACCACGCGAGACGAATTGCGCCGCGACGGCAAGGCGTTGCGGCTGAAGCTGTTCGGACCGAATGTCGGGCCCGAACTGGCGCCCGGCCTCAATGACCTCCGCGCCGAACTGGCGTTTGGCGCGGTATGGGCGCGGCCCGGCCTGGCGCTTCCCGACCGGATGGTCGCCGCGCTCGCGGCGCTCTGCGCGGTGCAGCGCCACAACCATCTGCGCCGCCATGTCGGCGCCGCGCTCGATCTCGGCCTCGACCCGCGCGCAATCGCCGAGATCTTCATTCAATGCGGCATCTATGCCGGGTTGCCGGCAGCCGAGGACGCCCTCGCGACGGCCCGGACGGTCTTCGCCGAACGCGGCCTACAGCTGGCGGAGGACCCGGCGGAAGACGCCAGCCTCGACGAGCTCGACCGCCAAGGCCGCGCGCTTCTCGAAACCCTGCACGGCAGCCGCGGCTATGGCGGCTACGCCTCACCCGACAACACCGTGACCCAGGCGCTCTACCCGGTCGCGATCCAATACGGCTACGGGGCGATCTGGCACCGGCCCGGCCTCGAATTCCGCCGGCGCGCGCTGGTCGCGGTCGCGGCCTTCACCGCGCTGCGCCTCGAAGGCCAAGTCAGGAAATTCGGCGAATCCGCCCTCAACGCCGGCCTCACGCGCCAGGAGATCGTCGAGACGGTGATCCAGACCGGCCCCTATAGCGGCCTCGCCCCGGCCCTTCAACGCGCTGGCGGCGCTGAGCGAGGTGCTGGGGCGACCCGTCATACCTCCCGAACCCTGAGGTGTTGGCCCATCTCCGTGTCGCCGGGATCCCACCTGCCGTCCCAATCGACCTTAAGCCGAAGGGGCCGGCTCTGCGCGTTAAGCCCGCGAGCGACGGCGGTTATCCAGAAATGCTGTTCCCCGTACATCGTTAGCGAGAAGGTCGGCGGCTCCATTGGCGCGAGTAGAATTTCATCCCGCGAGGCGAGGAGAAGGTCGATCTCAAGTTCCGTCGCGTATCCGATCACGCGACTTCGAGGGTACAGCGCCTGATATCGCCACATGAGCGGCAGCGATCCGGTCGGTCCCAGTTGAGGCTGTCCGTCCGGCCCCTGGCGATCGATGTGGGTTAGCAGCACCTCCACCTCTTGGGCTGCCGGGTAGCGGGCTCGGTTCAATACTCGCAGCCGATAGATACGACGCGAGGTTGGGGGTAGCTGGAACTCTTCACCAGGAGAACGTCCATCCAAACCAAATCTTTCGCGCTCGCCCGTTGCCTTCACCAGCTCCAGCCGCAGATCAGGACGGAATGCTGCAGCTCTGATCCTTTCGCCCCATATCGCAGCAATGGCAATTACGCACGACGCGATCACGCCGATTGCGGAGACCCAAATCATCGGAGAGTTGCCGACGACGTTCGATCACCAGTCAAGCCGCCGGAACCTTAGCCGTCATACCCGCTGATATGGCCGCTTGTTTCGCCGCCGCGGCCAATGCCCGACGGTCTCCCTCCCAGCGCGGATTGTCACGGAAAATCACGCTATCGGTCGTAAGCCAATCCGCCTCGCTCGCGTATTCGTAGAATTCGAACCAGATGCCGGACTTCCTATGGACAACGCGTCGGTCGATCAGATCAATGTCAAACTCATCGGGAGAGATATCCAGCGGCATCGCAAACTCCCAGCAGGGGCAGCACTCGGCTCCTCCCTGAACATTACATGAACAACGACTCTCCGCCAAGGGCCGATCAATCTGACCAAAACCCGCGCAAATTCCCCCTGATCCGCTCCAGCGGCGGCGTATCCGCCGGTACGGCAAAAATCTGGCCGGTGATCCGCTCGTAGGCGTCGATGTAGACCTGCGCCGTCCGCACGATCACCTCGGGGGGGATCGGCGGGATGTCGTCCTTGTAGGGGTCGCAGCGCCCGGCGACCCAGCGGCGCAGCACGTCCTTGTCGAAGGCATCGGGCGGCTCGGCGGCGGCGAAGCGTTCGGGGTAGGTGGCGGCGAACCAATAGCGGCTGCTGTCCGGGGTGTGGACCTCGTCGGCGAGGAGGATGTTGCCGTCGCGGTCGCGGCCGAACTCGTATTTGGTGTCGACGAGGATGAGCCCCCGGCGCGCGGCGATCTCGCGGCCACGCGCGAAGAGGGCCAGCGCCATCTCCGTCACCGCCTGCCACTCGCGCGCCGGCAGGAGGCCGCGCCCGACGATCTCGGCCGCGGTCAGCGGCGCGTCATGGGCGCCGTCCATCGCCTTGGTGGTCGGGGTGATGATCGTCGCCGGCAGCTTTTCGTTCTCGCGCAGCCCGTCGGGCAATTTGATCCCGTAGACCTCGCGCGCGCCCGCCTTGTACATCGACCAGATCGAGGTCGCGGTCGTGCCGGCGAGGTAGTCGCGCACGACCACCTCGACCGGCAATATGTCGAGCCGGCGGCACACCAGCACGTTGGGGTCGGGGTATTCGAGCACGTGGTTGGCGCAGATGTCGCCCGTGTGCTCGAACCAGAACCGCGCGGTCTGGGTCAGCACCTGGCCCTTGAACGGGATCGCCGCGATATTGCGGTCAAAGGCGCTGAGCCGGTCGGTGGCGACCAGGATGCGGCGCCCGTCGGCGAGGTCGTAGTTGTCGCGCACCTTGCCGCGGTAATGTTTCGGCAGCTCGGGGATCGTCGCGTCGGCGAGGACGTTGCCGATCCGGGCTGCGAGGATGGCGGGGTCGAGCATCCCTCCTTTATAGGGCGCGGAGAGAGGTCGCGAAATGCCCGAGATACCTGTCCTGCCCGAGATACCCGTCCTAGCTGGTGATCGCCCGCTCCGACCACCACGTTGACTGGCGCGGCGACGCGGAGACGGCCGACCGGCTTTCGCTGATCGACCGGCTGCGCGGCGCCTCAACCTAGGCGAGACGGCCTAGCGGTGGTGGCCGCCGCCGTGGCCGCCGCCGTGGCCGCCGCGAAAGCCGCCGCCGAAATGGTGCCCGCCAAAGCCGAAGCCAAAGCTGACCCCGACCGGAGAATACCCGTAATAGGGATAGCCGTAATACGGGTAGCCGTAGCCGTAGGGGTAGCCGTAATACGCGGAATTATACGAGCAGTAATACGGGTTGTAGTATGCCCCGTAGCAATACGGGTTGGCCTGGGCGTTTGCGGGCGTCGAGGCCGCGCCGAGGCCCAGCGCACCGACACCGACGACCGCCATCGCGATCAGGCCGCGCCGAAACCGCCGGGAAGTGGTAGTGAGAACCGACATCACAGACTCCATCGCGTTAACCGACATCCCCTGAAATGGTATACGCACCCGGTGAGTTTTCATCCCCGCCGCCGATTGTCAGCCATCCCGTAATGAAGGGTTGATCATGTCGACCGAGCCTCTAATGGTGACGTGTTGCGTGGTGGGCGGCGGCCCGGCGGGGATGATGCTGGGCGTCTTGCTGGCCCGCGCGGGCGTGCGTACCGTCGTGCTCGAAAAGCATGCCGATTTCCTGCGCGATTTTCGCGGCGACACGGTCCATCCCTCGACCCTGCAGATCATGGCCGAGCTCGGTGTCCTCGACTCGTTCCTCGCCCGGCCGCATCAGAAAATCAGCATCATCCACGGCCTCATCGGCGACGACGAGGTCGCGATCGGCGATTTCCGGCGCCTCAACACGACGTGCAAATTCATGGCGATGATGCCGCAATGGGAGTTTCTCGACTTTCTCTCCGAGACCGGAACTCGCTATCCGAATTTCGAGGCGCGGATGGAGCATGACGTCGTCGAGCTGATCGAGGATGGCGAAGGCGGCCGCGTCATCGGGGTCCGCGCGAGGACCCCGGACGGCCTCCTCGACATCCACGCCGACCTCGTCGTCGCCGCCGACGGCCGTCATTCGACCGTGCGCGACCTCGCCGGGTTCGAGGTCACCGATATCGGCGCGCCGATCGACGTGTTGTGGATGCGCCTGTCGAAAAAGCCGACCGACCCCGACTCGATCCTCGGCCGGATGACCAACGGGGCGGTGCTGATCACGCTCGACCGCGGCGATTACTGGCAATGCGCCTATGTCATCCGCAAGGGCGGCAACGAGGCGCTCCGCGCGCGGGGCCTCGACGCGTTCCGCGCCGACCTCGTGCGGATCGCCCCGTTCCTCGCGGACCGCGTCGGCGAGATCGCGGAGTGGGAGCAGGTCAAGCTCTTGACCGTCGCGATCAACCGGCTGAAGCGATGGTGGAAGCCGGGCCTGTTGTGCATCGGCGACGCGGCGCATGCGATGTCGCCGGTCGGCGGCGTCGGGATCAACCTCGCCGTCCAGGACGCCGTCGCCGCCGCCAACATCCTCGCCGCGCCGCTTCTCGCCGGCACGGTCGGCACCGGCGACCTCGACGCGGTGCAGCGCCGCCGCACGCTCGCGATGCGGGTGATCCAGAAGATGCAGGTGGTGATCCAGGAGCGGATCATCGACCGGGTGCTGGCCAGCGACAAGCCGATCAAGGCGCCGTGGCCGCTGCGGCTTTTCAACCGCTTTCCGGTGCTGCGCTGGCTGCCGGCGCGCGTTGTCGGGCTCGGTGTCCGGCCCGAGCATGTGCACAGCCCGGAAAGCACCGCGTCCCAGCCGTGACTTCGCAACTGCCGCAATCGTGAACGACGAGGCGCACGGCTCCCGCCTATAGTTATCGGAGAATTCCTCAACAGGAGCCCGACATGGCCAAGCCCGGTCCGACCGATCTCCACCGCCGCGACGTGATCCGCCTCGCCGGCATCGCAGCGCTCGCCGCCGCCGCCCCCGCCTCGGCCTTCGCCCAGGCCGGAAAGCTCAAGATCGCGACGATCGGCTCCGGCCGCGAAGGGGGCTCGCTCGGCACGCAATTCGCCAAGGCCGGCCATCCCGTGATGTTCTCCTCGCGCCACCCCGAGGAGCTGAAGGACCTCATCGAAAAGGCCGGCCCCAACGCCAAGGCCGGCACGGTCGCCGAGGCGGTCGCGTTCGGCGACGTCGTGCTCCTGGTCGTGCCCTACGCCGCGGTCGCGGCGATCGGCAAGGAATTCGGTCCTGCGCTCGCGAAGAAGCAGCTCGTGATCGATGTCAGCAACCCGATCCCGCGCCGCGACGGCGAGGATTTCGTCAAGCAGGTCAACGAGCAAGGCGGCGCCGGAATCGTGACGAAAAAGGCGCTCGACGACGCCAAGATCGTGCGCGGGTTCAACGCGATCGGCTCCGGCACCCTCGCCGACCTCGGCCAACGCCAGGGCGACGCCAAAATCGGCGTGCCGATCGCCGGCGACGACCAGGGCGCGATCCAGCTCGCGAGCGAGCTGATCCGCGAGATCGGCTTCGAGCCGGTGCTGGTCGGCAGCCTCGAGGCGATGGGCAAGTACCTCGTCCCCGGCACCCCGCTCGCCGGCGCCCACACCGCCGCCGAAATCCGCGAGGCCGCCGCGAAGCTGAAATAAGCCGCGAGTACGAGGGGCGGGGCGTCTTTGGCGCCCTGCCTGCTCATAACCACGTCATCCCGGCGGAGGCCGGGACCCACTCGTCCACTGCTCGTGCGTTTGGACCGTGGGTCCCGGCCTCCGCCGGGATGACAACGTTGGATCCAGAAACGCATGGCGCATCAACCGCCCGACACGCCGCCGGTCGCCGGCGGCCTCGCCTATCGCCTCCTCCGCCGGGTCATCGCGGTCGAGCCGGAAGAGGCCGGGGTGCTCTTCTGGTGCTGGCTCTACATCTTCGCGGTGCTGTCGTCGTATTACATCATGCGGCCGATCCGCGATCAGATGGGGATCGCGGGCGGGGTCCGGAACCTGCAATGGCTGTTCACCGGCACCCTGATCGGGATGATCGTGCTGAACGTGCCGTTCGCCTGGCTCGTCAAGCGGCTGCCGCGGGAGCGGTTCATCCCGCTGACCTACCGGTTTTTCGCGGTCAACATCCTCATTTTCGCGGTGCTGCTGCACTTCGCCGACGAGGCGCAGACGGTATGGATCGGCCGCGTCTTTTTCATCTGGGTGTCGGTCTATAACCTCTTTGTCGTCTCGATCTTCTGGCAGCTCAACGTCGACCTGTTCAGCCCCGAGCAGGGCAAACGCCTGTTCGGCTTTATCGCCGCCGGCGCGACGCTGGGCGCGATCGTGGGGTCGAGCCTGACCGCGAGCCTCGCCACCGTGGTGCCGCCGATGGTGTTGCTGATCGGCGCGGCGGTGCTGCTCGAAGTGGCGGTGTTCGCGGTCGCCCGCCTCGCCCGCCTGTCGCCCAGCCTCAGCCAGCGCGCCGAGGCCAACCCCGAACGGCCGATCGGCGGCAGCGTCTTCGCCGGCGTCGCCAACGCGTTCCGCTCGCCCTACCTGGTCAATGTCAGCCTGTTCGTCCTGTTGTTCGCGATCAGCTCCACCTTTCTCTATTTCCAGCAGGCGGCGATCGTCAAAACCAGCTTTGCCGACCGCGGCGCGCAGACCGCGTTCTTTGCGACGATCGACCTGTTGGTCAACGTCCTGACGCTCGGCGTCCAGCTTTTCCTGACCGGGCGGATCGTCATGTGGCTCGGCGTCGCGGTGACGCTGGCGCTGTTGCCGGCGGCGACGATCCTCGGCTTTGGCGTCCTCGGCGCGATGCCGACGATCGGGGTCCTCGCCGTCTTCCAGGTATTGCGCCGCGCCGGCGACTACGCGATCGCCCGGCCGACCCGCGAAATCCTGTTCACGGTCGTGCCGCGCGAGGACCGCTATAAGGCCAAGGCGTTTATCGACACGGTCGTCTACCGCTTCGGCGACCAGCTCGGCGCGTGGACGGTGGCGGCGCTGATCGGCTTCGGCCCCGCCGAGGTCGCGCTCGTCGCCGCCGGCCTCGCCGCCGTCTGGCTGATCAACGCGCTGTGGCTCGGCCGCCGCCAGGAATTGCTGGAGGCTATGCCTGCGGCAACAGCGGCTCGATCTCGGCCGTGACCGCCGCGCCGGTCGGGCTGACGCTCGACGGCCAGGCGCCGGCGAGCTGCCCGTCCGGGCCGATCAGGTATTTGTGGAAATTCCACCGCGGCGCGCCGCCCTCGCCCAATTCCGCCGCGACCCAGCGGTAGAACGGATGCGCGCTTGCCCCGACCACCCGCACCTTTTCCGCCAGCGGGAAATCGACCGAATAGTTGGTCTCGCAAAAACTCTGGATCTCGGCGGCCGTGCCGGGCTCCTGCGCGCCGAAATCGTTCGACGGCACGCCGAGAACGACGAGCCCGCGGTCGCGGTACTTCTGCCACAGCGCCTCGAGGTCGCGGTATTGCGGGGTGTAGCCGCAAAACGAGGCGGTGTTGACCACAAGCACCGGCTTCCCGGCCCAAGCCGACAGCGGCAGCTCGCCGCCGCCGAGCCCGCCAAAGCTGAACTGATGCGCACCCGAATCGCTGCTCTGCATGATAGGCCTCCGCGTCACGTTCCAGCGGCCAGCATAGCCGCTTTGCCGCCGCCGCGCAGCGCCGCGACAGGCGGGCGTCATTTCGGTTGCGCGGCCCCAGGCGTTCACCGAGACTGCGGCCCGCGTTCGCGTGGGGACTCGCCCGGATGATTGCGGCCTTGCTGCTCAAAGGCTTCGTGGTCGGCATCGTCATCGCGGTGCCGGTCGGGCCGGTTGGCGTCCTCTGCATCCGCCGCACGATCCTCGAAGGCCGCGTCGCCGGGCTCTCATCCGGCACCGGCGCCGCGACCGCCGACGCGATGTTCGCGGTGATCGCCGGGTTCGGGCTGACGGCGCTGTCGGATTGGCTGTTCGGCTATCAGGACTGGCTGCGTATCGGCGGCGCGGTGTTTCTGTTCTATGTCGGGTTCTCGGCCTTCCTCCACGACCCGGCAAAGCCACGGACGCCACAGCAGGCGCCGGAAACCCTCCTCGCCAATTGCGCCTCGACCTTTGCCCTGACGATCACCAACCCGGTGACGATATTGTCGTTTCTGGCGATCTTCGCCGGGCTCGGCCTCACCGGGCGCGAGATGACGATGGCGGGGGTCGCGACGCTGGTGTTCGGGGTATGGCTCGGCTCGCTTTCGTGGTGGGTGGCGCTGGCCGTCGGCGCCGGGATCTTCCGCCACCAGTTCACCCGCAGCCACCTCGTCTGGATCAACCGCGGCTCCGGCGGAATACTGGTGCTGTGCGGCATCGGCCTGATCGGGAGCCTGTTCGTCGAGCATTGCTGCTGATGGTCTACCTGCCCCCGCATTTCACCGAAACCGACCCCAAGGTGCTGGCCGCGCATATCGAGCGGTACGATTTCGCGCTGCTGGTGACCAACGGCGCGGGCGGGATGATCGCGAGCCAGATCCCCATCTTGAGCGAGTGGCGCGACGGTCAGCTCTACCTGCTGGGCCACCTCGCCCGCCCGAACCCGCAATCCGCCGATTTCGACGGCAAGACCGAGGCGCTGGCGATCTTCACCGGCCCGCACGCCTACGTCTCGCCGGGCTGGTACCAGGCCGGGCCGGCGGTGCCGACCTGGAACTACGCCAGCGTCCACGCCTATGGAAAGGCGCGGGCGGTCGACGACGCGGCCTGGCTCGACAATTTCCTGCACCGACTTTCGGCCCGCCACGAGGCGCGCGAGCCCAACCCCTGGCGCATGGACGACGAGCCGCGCCCGTTTCTCGACGGCATGATGAAAGGGATCGTCGGGTTCGAGATCGCCGTCGAGCGCTGCGAGGGCAAGTTCAAGCTGAGCCAGAACCGCCCCGCCCCCGACCGCCCCCGCATCGTCGCCGCGCTGGAGGCGCGCGAGGACCAGGAGTCGCATGGGGTGGCGGCGTTGATGCGGGCGCGGGAAGGAAAATGATGGGCATCGCTGCGCTCAGCCCATCCTACAAGTGAGGCGTCGTAGGATGGGCTGAACGCAGCGATGCCCATCACCCATCCTCCGCCCGCAACAACCCTTCCACCCCCGCCTCGTCCACGCACCCGAGCACAGCCTGCGCCACCGAGCGGCTGAACCCCGCCCGGGCGAAGGCGGCGAGCTCCCGCATCTTATCCCCCTCCGCCCGCCGAAACGGCCCGAGCCGGCGGCGCCGCGCGAACGCACAGGCCGCCGCGAGATCGGGATCGCCGCCCTCGTCGAGCCCGGCCAGCGCCGCCCCGACATCCGCCGCCGCGACGCCTTTCTCGGCGAGCCCGGCGCGGATCGTCCGCAGCGACTGCCCGCGCCGCAGCCGCGACCGCGCCCGCCCGGTGGCATAGGCGACATCGTCGATCGCCCCCGCGCCTTGCAGCCGCGCCACCAGCGCCTCGATCGCCGCCCGCGCCGGCCCCTCGTCCTCGACCCCCTGCCGCCGCACCCGCCGCAGCAACACCCGCCGCAGGTTGGCCGCCGAGCTCGGAAAGCGTTCGAGATACGCCATCCCCCAGCGCTCGATCAGCGCGGCGTCGATCGGCTTGTCGGCGTTTTGGTCGCTCAGCACCGCCCCCATCTCGCTACGCTCGGCCCTCACCCGTCTCGCTTCGCGATCCACCCTCTCCCGCGATGCGGGCGAGGGGAAAGATTGGACCGCGGGCGTCTCGCCCGCATCTTCAGGGTTGCGATATTACCGGATCGACCAAGTCTAGCGAAAATCGGATAAGGAACGGACGGCATCATCGGTTTCTTCCGGCACCTCCCTTGAGTGAAGCAAGCACCTCTCTGCCCGTTACGCCCGTCCAGGCATTTCGCGTCGCGATCCCGCTGGTGGTCGGCTGCGCGTTTTTCATGGAGGGGCTCGATTCGACGATGATCGCGGTGTCGCTGCCGTCGATGGCGGAGACGCTGGGCACGACGGCGCTGCGGCTCAACCTGGTCATCACGACCTACCTGTTGAGCCTCGCCGTGTTCATCCCGGTCAGCGGCTGGATCGCCGACCGGTTCGGGACGCGGCGGGTGTTCTGCGCGGCGGTCCTGATCTTCGCCACCGGGTCGGCGCTGTGCGGCCTCTCGACCAGCGTGCCGATGCTCCTTTCGATGCGCGTCGTGCAGGGGTTCGGCGGGGCGATGATGACGCCGGTCGGGCGGCTCATCCTGTTGCGCAGCTTTCCGCGCGCCGGGCTCGTCTCGGCGATGAACTGGATGACGATCCCGGCAATGGTGGGGCCGACGGTCGGCCCGATCGTCGGCGGGCTCCTGACGCATTACGCCTCGTGGCGCTGGATCTTTTTCCTCAACATCCCGATCGGCGTCCTCGGCGGCTCGCTCGCGCTGTGGCTGTTCGAGGATTACCGCGCCCCCTCTCCGACCCGCTTCGACATCACCGGGTTCCTCCTCGTCGGGCTGGGCCTCGGCCTCCTCGAATTCGCGATCGAGAACCTCGGCCGGCCGATCATCGCGCCCTGGGCCGGATATGCGTTTTTCGGGCTGGCATTCGGCACCTTCGCCCTTTACCGCCGCCACGCCAGCCATACGCGGTCTCCGGTGCTCGACCTCGCGCTGTTCAAGATCAAGACGTTCCGAGTCGGCACGCTGGTCGGCGGGCTGTGTCGGATGGGGCTCGACGCGACGCCGGTCTTGCTGCCGCTGTTGTTTCAGATCGGGTTCGGGATGAGCCCGGTGCAGTCGGGGCTCCTCAGCTTTTCGTCGACCCTCGGCGCGATGGCGGTGCGCAGCTTCTCGCGCGCGATCCTGCGGACCGCCGGGTTCCGCAAGACGCTGATCGTCGGCGCGGTCCTGTCGGCCGCGACGACCTCCTGCTTCGCCCTCCTCACCGCGAGCACCCCGGCCGCGATCATCGTCATCGCGGTGCTGATCTCGGGCTGCATCCGCAGCATCCAGTACCTCGCGCTCAACACGATCAGCTTTGCCGAAGTCCCCGCCCCGCTCCTCAGCCGCAGCACCAGCGTCAGCGGCGTCGCCCAGCAGCTCGCGCGCGGGTTCGGCGTCGCGATCGGCGCCGCGCTTCTCGCGATCGTCGCCGGCAATCACGCCGTGTCGGTCGCCGATTTCCGCATCGTCTTCCCCCTCGTCGGCCTGATCCCGCTCTTCTCGGTGATCGGCTTCCTCCGCCTCACCGAAAGCGACGGCGCGGAAGTCAGTGGGCACGCGGCGCCCGCAAAGGCCTAGCGCCGGCACCCTGCGGCCAACTGCAGGTTCCGTTGCAAATTGCAACGCATACTCGAAAAAACCTCATTCATAACTCCTTAAGAGTTAGCGGCATCTGACCTCTAACTCGCTATAAAGAAAAGAAAAATCCAAACGTCCACGGGCGCGATCGCGCCTGGCACGCCGCTTTCAATAGCCGTCCCCGAGCCGCAAGACGCGGCGCGAAAAAAGGGGTCGGCAAATGGCATCGATCAAGACCAGCGTTCGGCGCGTCGTGTTGTCGGCGATTCTGGGTGTGGCCGCGGTGTGCGGCTCGATGACCGGCACGGCGGCCGCGGGTGGGCTCGGCGAGACCATCGAGGTGATGATGCCGCCGAACGAGTTCATTCACCGCTTCCCCGGCAAGGTCGCGGTGCTCTACCTGCCGCATAAGGCCGGCAACCCGATGCTGTCGATCTCGCATCACGCGGACGGCCAGTGCGTCGTCTGGCTGCCCAAGGTCGGCGACCCCGAGATCGATCAAAAGCTTTATGAATGCCTCGCCGTGGTCGAGGTCGCGAATTGCAACGGCGCGACCGACATCAACACGCCTGCGGTTCGCGCGCGGTCTGCCGGACCCGAGCAGGCCCGGTACGCGCGGAGCTGCTCGCAGTTCAACTGGACCGGCGCCTTCGGCAATGTGCGCGAGCCGGCGATGACGACCCAGGTCGCGAGCGCCGCGACCGCCCCGCGGATGTAGTCGGGCGCCGCGGATCGGCCGCGACGGCCCGGGAACGGGTCGTCGCGGCCACGAATTGACAGCCCTCCCGGCCATCCTCATACTCCGCCGCTTTCCTGGCCGATTCCCGCGAGCCCGCGGGTGAGGAGAAGCGCGATGACAGGTTATCCCGGCGCAGGCCGGTGTGCGGAGCGGCGACGACGATAAAGCCTTGTCGCGCACCGTTTTTCCGCAAACTCATCGCACATGGAGAACACCCGTGATTACACCCGTGATGCCGACCTATGGTCGGTGGGACGTCGCCGTTGAGCGGGGCGAAGGCTGCTACCTTTACGCCACCGACGGCCGGAAATTCCTCGACCTGACCAGCGGGATCGCGGTGACCTCGCTCGGTCACTGCCATCCGCACGTGATCGAGGCGGTCACCAAGCAGGCCACGATGCTGTGGCATTCGTCGAATTTGTTCAACATCCCCGGCCAGCAGCGCCTCGCCGAGCGGCTGACCCAGAACTCGTTCGCCGACACGGTCTTTTTCAACAATTCGGGCGCGGAGGCGGTCGAGCTGTCGATCAAGGTCGCGCGCAAGTACCAGAGCGAGAGCGGCCACCCCGAGAAATACCGGGTGATCGGCACCAACGGCTCGTTCCACGGCCGCAGCTTTGCGACGCTCGCGGCGGCGGGCGCGGAGGCGTACCTGAAGGGGTTCGGCCCGGTCATGGACGGGTTCGACCACGTCGCCTGGGACAACCTCAACGAGATGCGCGCCAAGATCACCCCGGAGACGGCGGCGATCCTCGTTGAGCCGGTGCAGGGCGAAGGCGGCGTGCGCGCGCCGTCCGCGGACTACCTGAGGGGGCTGCGCGCGGTCTGCGACGAGTTCGGCCTGATGCTCGTCTACGACGAGGTCCAATGCGGCATGGGACGGACCGGCAAGCTGTTCGCGCACCAATGGTCCGGTGTCGCCCCCGACATCATGGCGGTGGCGAAGGCGCTCGGTAATGGCCTCCCGATCGGCGCGTGCCTGGCGACCGAAAAGGCCGCAATCGGCATGGTGCCCGGCACGCACGGCTCGACCTTTGGCGGCAACCCGATGTCCGTCGCGGCGGGCAATGCCGTGCTCGACGTGATGCTGGCGCCCGGGTTCTTCGACGGCGTCAACAAGACCGCCGGCAAATTCCGCGGCCGGCTCGAGGACTTCGCCGCGTCCTATCCCAAGCTGTTCGACAGCGTGCGGGGCGCGGGGCTGTTGCTCGGGATCAAATGCGTCGTCCCGGCCGGCGAGATCGTCGCCAAATTGCGCAACGAGGGGCTGCTGGTGCTGACCGCCGGCGACAACGTCCTGCGCATCCTGCCGCCGCTCGTCATTGGCGACCGCGAGATCGACGCCGCGCTCGACATCATGCACAAGGTCGCCCGGGAATGGCCCGCAACATAAGAGCGCTCAAGCCCGGCACGAGCATCCTCGGTGAGCGGCGGGTTTCGGACCCGCCGCGCCACTTCCTCGACATCGACCGGCACGACACGCCCGAGCTGCGCGGCATCATCGACCTCGGATTTGCCTACAAGAACGGCCGGCCCGACCGCCCGCTCGAAGGCAAGACGCTGGCGATGATCTTTGAAAAGCCGTCGACCCGCACGCGCGTCTCGTTCGAGGTGGCGATGCGCCAGCTCGGCGGCGAGACGATCGTGCTCGGCACCGCCGACAGCCAGCTCGGCCGCGGCGAGACCGTCGCCGACACCGCGCGGGTGCTGTCGCGCTATGTCGATGCGATCATGATCCGCACCAACCACGCGCAAAAGCTCGCCGAGATGGCCGCGGCCGCGACCGTGCCGGTGATCAACGGCCTGACCGACTCCTCGCACCCGTGCCAGATCATGGCCGACGTGATGACGTTGCAGGAAAAGAAGGGGCCGGTCGCGAATACGGTCGTCGCCTGGTCCGGCGACGGCAACAATGTCGCCGCGAGCTGGGTCCACGCCGCGGTGCGGTTCGGGTTCGAGCTCCGCCTCGCCTGCCCCGAGCCGCTCCAGCCCGAGCCGGAGCTGATCCGCTGGGCACAGGACGAAGGCGGCCGCGTCAGCCTGACCTTCGACCCCGACCAGGCAATCGCGGGATCGGATTGCGTCGTCACCGACACCTGGGTGTCGATGGGGGCCGAGGCCAGCGTCAACCGGCACAACCTGCTGGCGCCGTACCGCGTCGACCAGCGGCTGATGGCGCAGGCCAAGCCCGACGCGATCTTCATGCACTGCCTGCCCGCCCATCGCGGCGAGGAGGTGACGGCCGAAATTATCGACGGCCCGCAATCGGTCGTCTGGGACGAGGCGGAGAACCGTCTGCACGCGCAGAAGGGCATCCTCGCCTGGTGCCTCGGCTAGGCGCACCCGCATGGAGGGCGACCGAACCCCGCCGCGTCTCGACGACGATCTGATCCAGCCGTTCCGGATCGATCCGTTCGCGTTGCGCGGGCGGCTCGTCAGGCTCGGCCCCACGGTCGACCGCATCCTGTCGCAACACGACTATCCCGAGCCCGTCGCGGCGATCCTCGGCGAGGCGATCACCCTCGCGGTCGTGCTCGCCGGCGCGCTCAAATACGACGGCATCTTCACGCTCCAGACCAAGGGCGACGGCCCGGTCCGGCTGATCGTCGCCGATGTGTCGACCGCCGGCGCGGTGCGCGGCTACGCCCAGTACGACACCGCCCGCCTCGACGAAATCGCCGACCGCGTCGGGCAGACCTCGTCGGTGCCCGACCTGCTCGGCGGCGGCTATATCGCCTTTACCGTCGACCAGGGCGAGCACACCGAGCGCTATCAGGGCATCGTCGAGTTGATCGGCGCGACCCTCGCCGAATGCGCCCAGCATTATTTCCGCCAGTCGGAGCAGATCCAGGCCGGGATCAAATTGTCGGCCGCCCGGGTCGGCGACAGCGGCCCGTGGCGGGCCGGCGGGCTGATGCTGCAGCGCGTGCCCCCCGAAGGCGGCTACGAGATCATCGCCGACGATGTCGAGGACGGCTGGCGCCGCGCGATGGTGCTGATGAGCTCGGCGACGCCGCGCGAGCTGACCGACCCCGATCTGTCGCCGCACCGCCTCCTCTACCGCCTGTTCCACGAAGAGACCGTGCGGGTCTTCGACACCCAACCGGTCGAGGCACGCTGCCGCTGCTCGCGCGAGCGCATCATCGGCATCCTCCGCTCGCTCCCGCCGCAAGACGTGGAGGAGATGCGCGAGGACAAGGTCACCACCGTGACCTGCGAGTTCTGCAACACGACCTACGAATTCGACCGCGACGAACTGGCCAGCCCAGCGGGTTAGAGCAAAATCCGATCCCATCGAATCGGGTTTTGCTCTTTAACTATTTGAAATGGATCATGTTCTTATCGGAAAAGTGGGGCCACTTTTCCGGAACATGCTCTAGCCGGCGCGCTATTGCATCGGCAGGACGATATCCGCGCGATAGCATGGCCGCACGTCGCCGCATGGGATGAGCGGCGCGGCGGCCGGCGTGAAGGCGATGGGGGTCGGCGGCGGCGCCGCCATGACCGGGGGAGCCGACGCCCCGGGGGCAAATGCAACCACCGGCGGCGGCGGCAGGGGAATCGGCGGCGGCACCAGGGGGATCGGCGACGCCGCGGCCGCCGCGACAATCGGCGGGGGCGCCGCCACGGGTGCGCCCGCGGTGTAGCCGTGCCCTTCCATGCACAGCGTAAAGGTATGACCCACCGCGGCATTCTGAGCGAGGCCGTGGATCAGGCCGAGGGCCAAATTCGCCGCGATGTCCCCGCCGATCTTGCCGGTAGAGACCGTCTCGACGCCGGAATCGGGGTTTTGACCCTCGGCGGCCATCTGGCACTGGGCACGGTCCATCGCGAGCTGTCCCGGCGTCATCCCCGGCCGGTCCCACACGACAGGCGGCGCGCAGGCCGACAACGTACCGAGCCCGACCGCGAGACAAATACCCGCGAGTGCCTTGCAATGCATTGGATTGTTCCCGCGCCAGTGCTGCCCGGCGCGGATCGTAACCAGAAGTAGTAAAGGAACTGTGCTGTAACCGGCCGGCTACTTCTTTCGCGCGTCCGCGATCGCCTGTTTCAGATCGTCGACGTCGACGGCGCCGGGGATGATCTGGTTGCCGACGACAAAGGCCGGGGTGCCGTTGATCGCGAGGGCGTCGGCGAGGTCGTAATTGTCCTTGAGCGTCTTGTCGATCTCGGGCGCGGCCATGTCGCGCTTGAGTTGGGCGACGTCGAGGCCGACCGAGCCGGCGACGCCATAGACCGCGTCGTCGTTGATGTTGCCCTTGGCGGCCATCATCGCGCGGTGGAAGGCGTCATACTTGCCCTGCTTCTTCGCGGCGAGGGCGGCGCGGGCGGCGGTTTTCGAGGCCGGCCCGAGCACCGGGAACTCCTTGTAGACAAAGCGCAGCTTCTGGTCGCCGGCGATCACCTTTTCCAGCGCCGGCTCGACCTGCTTGCAGTAGGGACAGCGGTAATCGAAGAACTCGACCATCGTCACGTCGCCGTGCGCGTTGCCGGCGACGGGGCTCGTCGGGTCGTCGAAGATGTCCTTGCGGCGCTCGCCCAGCACCTTTGACGCCTTGTCGTGCGCGTCGGCCTTCATCTTGTCGTCGGCCGCCTGCACCGCCTCGATCAGCACCTCGGGATGCTGGAGCACATAATCGTGGACGATCCCCTCGATCGCCTTCTTTTGCGCCGGCGAAAACTCGTCGGCGCGCGACGGCCCCGCCGAGATCGCCAGCATCGCCCCAAAGGCCAGCGGAAACACGGTGCCGAGCCGCACCGCGTTGCGCCAGTCGGCCCACCTCTCACCACATCGCATCACGCGATCACTCCTCATTCCTTGTCGAGATTTTCCGCCTCGTGCCCGATCTCCACGGCGCGGAAATAGGATGCCGTGTTGCGCGGCAGGTTTTGCTGCGCGCGCTTTGCCTGCTGGGCGGCTTCGGTCTTCTGGCCGTCGGCGAGCGCCTTTTCGGCGAGCGACAGCGCCGCCATGCCGAGATTGTTGTCGCGCCCATAGGCGACCGCGAGAAAGCGCCACACCGTGCTGTCGCGCCCCTCGGCCTGGGCGGCGTTGTTGAGCTCGGCGATCGCCTTTTTGTTCAGGGCCGGGTCGTTGGTCTCGATGTAGACCTGGGCCAGCGACATGCGCAGGAGCGCCTGGTTCGGCGCGAGGCGCACCGCCTGCTCGTAGGGCGCCACCGCCTCGCGACCGCGCCCGTTCTCGAACAGCATCTGCCCCTTGAGCTCGCGGTAGTAGGGGTTGTTCGGATAGTCGTGGATCAAGGCGTCGATCAGCGGCACGGATTTGTCGAGCTTGGGGATGCGGTAATACGCGATCGCGCGGGCATAGCGCGCGACCTCGGACTGGTCGCTCTCCGGAAAGCGGCGGAGGGTGATTTGCGGGTCGTCGAGAAAGGCGTGGAGCTTGGCCTGGATGCGCTGCATCAGCGCCTCGTCTCCGGCCAATAGGGGGGCGTTCGAGCAGCGGTCGCGGTCGACGTGGTCGCGCAGGTAGTTGATCCGCTCCTCGGTCAGCGGGTGGGTGCGCGCCCACGGGTCGTCCTGCTGCCCTTGCAGCCGCTCGTCGGCCTGGAGGATCTGGAAGAAATCGAGGAGGCCCCGCGCCGATTGGCAGATGCGGTCGAGATAGTTCATCGCCGCATGGTCGGCCGTCGCCTCCTGCGAGATCGAAAACCGGTTGAACGCCTGCTGCCCGACCCCCATGCCGGGCAGTATCGCCGCGCCGCTATGGCCGAGCGCGCCGGCCGCGGCGCCGACCATCGTCGCGATGATCGCCTCGATGCTGGCGTTCTTCATCGCCTCCTTGGTGCGCAATATGTGCCCGCCGGCGATGTGCCCGGTCTCGTGCGCGATCACGCCCATGAGCTGGTTGGCGTTCTGCGCCTTGAGGATCAGCCCGGTATTGAGAAAGATCGCCTGGCCGCCGGCGACGAATGAGTTCAGCTCGCGGTCGTCGATCATGTAGATCGACACGTCGCCCGGCTCCAGCCCGGCGACGCGCCAGATCGGCGCGGCGATCGTCTTGATCTCGCTTTCGATCTCGGCATCGCGCAGCAGCGTCTCTTCGGCCTGCGCGCGGGCGCAGCCTGCTGCCGCGGCGGCCAGGACCACCGCCGACCAAAGTGCGAGACGAAAACCGGACATCAACGATCCGCCGCTTGCCCCAGCGCCTCCAGTAGCGGCGAAATGCGGCACGCGGAGGGCAAGGCCGCGGCGCCGCATCCCATCACTGGTCGATCAGGCGGTTCCACCAGCCTCTGCGCGGATTGGCGGGCTTTTCGCCGACCGGATGAACGTCCACCCCGGCCGCGGCCACCGGCTCGGCGACCAGCTCGGGCTCGCGCTCCTCAGGCGGCGTCTCCGGCACCGGCTCTGGCTCTGGCTCTGGCTCAGGCGCCGCCGCGACCGGCTCATACACGGAGGCGGGTTCCGACACGGGGGCCGGCTCCGGCTCGGCGATCCGGTGCGGCTCGTCGGCATCGGTCGCGACGGCGACAAAGCGCGACGGCTCTTCAACTAGCCCTGAGTCCTCAACTGACCCCGAGTCCTCAACTGACCCCGGGTCCTCAACTGACCCCGGGTCCTCAATTGACCCCGGGTCCTCAACTGGCCCTGAGCCCTCGCCCTCGGCCTCGCCCTCGGCCGCAACGCCCTCGCCGTTCTCGGCCGCGCCCTCGCCGCCTTCCTCGCGCCGGGTCCGCCAGCGCCCGCCGCGACGGCCGCGGCGGCGGCGGCGATGCTCGCCCTCGCCGTTCTCGTCCCCCGCCTCCGGCGGATGCTCGGAGACCGCGGCCTCGCCATCCTCGGTGACCGCGTCGGCCGCCATTGGGGCCTCCGCGGCGGCCGGCCTCGTCTCGCCGTTCTCGTCCGGGCGCCGCCCGCGCCGCCGCCGCCGGCGCCGTCCGCGGCCGCGCTCGCCGTCGGCGTCGCCCTGCGCCGGCGACTCGACCGCCTCGCGTTCGTGATCGGGAGCCTGCTCGTGCTCATGAGCCCGCTCGTGGTCATTGGTCCGCTCGTGGTCATGAGTCCGCTCTGGGCCGCGCCCGCGGTCACGTCCCCGATCGCGGCCGCGGCGGCTTCTGGACGGCCTCGCCTCGGTTTCGGTCTCCTCGGCCGCTTCCTCGACGATATCGTCGTCGTCATCGTCGTCGTCGACGATGACCACCGGGGTCTGAACCGACCGGCGCGGCACCACGTCGCTCGCGTCGCGGGCGCGCAGCCGCTCGATTCGGAAGGCGGGCGGGATCAGCGTGTCGTCGTGGTCGACGAGCACCTTGACCGCGTAGTGCAGCTCGATCCGCGCCAGCGAATCGCGCTTCTGGTTGAGCAGATAGAGCGCGACGGAAGTCGGCACGTAGACGCACATCTCGGCGGCGCGCTGGCGGATCGCCTCTTCCTCGATCGAGCGCAGCACGTAGAGCGCGGTCGATTCGGTCGAGCGGATGAGGCCGGTGCCGGCGCAATGCGGGCAGGGCTGGGTCGACGCCTCGGCCAATGACGGCCGCAGGCGCTGGCGCGACATCTCGAGGAGCCCGAACGGGCTGATGCGGCCGACCTGGATCCGCGCCCGGTCGTTTTTCAGGGAATCCTTGAGCCGGCGCTCGACGGCACCGTTGTTACGGTGCTCCTCCATGTCGATGAAATCGATGACGATGAGGCCGGCGAGGTCGCGCAACCTGAGCTGCCGGGCAATCTCCTCGGCCGCTTCGAGGTTGGTGCGCAGCGCCGTCTCTTCGATATTGCGCTCGCGCGTCGCGCGGCCCGAGTTGACGTCGATCGCGACCAGCGCCTCGGTCTGGTTGATGACGACGTAGCCGCCGGATTTGAGCTGCGCGACCGGCGAATGGATCGCGTCGATCTGGCCTTCGACCTGGAATTTGTGGAAGAGGCCGACCTGCTCGTCGCGATAAGGCTGCACCCGCTTGGCGTGGCTGGGCATCAGCATCCGCATAAAGCCCTTGGCCGTGCGGTAGCCCTCGTCGCCCTCGACCTGCACCTCGTCGATGTCGCGGGTGTAGAGGTCGCGGATCGACCGCTTGATCAGGTTGCCTTCCTCATAGATGAGGGCGGGGGCGCTCGACTGCAGCGTCAGCTCGCGGATCTCGGTCCACAGCCGCAGCAGGTACTCGTAGTCGCGCTTGACCTCGGCCTTCGACCGCTCCGACCCGGCGGTACGGACAATGACGCCCATCCCCTGCGGGATCTCGAGGTCCTCGAGGATGTCCTTCAGCCGCCGCCGGTCGGTCACGCTGGTGATCTTGCGCGACACCCCGCCGCCGCGGCCGGTGTTCGGCATCAGCACGCAATAGCGCCCGGCCAGCGACAGATACGTCGTCAGCGCCGCGCCTTTGTTGCCGCGCTCCTCCTTGACCACCTGCACCAGCATGATCTGCCGGCGCTTGACGACCTCCTGGATCTTGTAGTGGCGGTGTGGGCGATGCCGCGGCCGCTCGGCCTCGGCCTCGTCGATCTCCTCGCCCTCGCCACCGCCGAGAGTCTCGATCGTCTCCGTCTCGCCCGCCGCGACCTCGATCACCTCGCCTTGCAGCGGAGCCTCGTCGGGAGCCTCGTCGAACGAATCGCCTTCCGCCGGCAGCGCGTCGGCGGTGACGACCTCCTCGATCGGCGCGGCGAGCGCCATGTCGGGCTCGGCGGCGGCATATTGCTCGGCCCGCGCCGCGGCCTCGGCGGCGGCATGCTCTTCGGCCTGCGCCGCGGCGTCGGCGATCTCGGCGTCGACCTCGGCCTGCGCCACGTCCGACGCATCGTCGGCGTCGTCGGTGACGGAGGCGGGCTCGGGCATCGCCGCCGCCACCGGGGCGGGCGCCCGGTCGTCGTCATCGCGGTCGCCGACCGGGATGCGGTAGTAGTCGGGGTGGATCTCGTCGAAGGCGAGGAACCCGTGCCGGTTGCCGCCGTAATCGACAAAGGCGGCCTGGAGCGACGGCTCTACCCGCGTCACCTTGGCGAGGTAGATGTTCCCTTTTACCTGTTTCTTGGTCGACGTTTCGAAATCGAACTCGTCGAGGCGGTTGCCGCTGAGCACCACGACCCGAGTCTCCTCGGGGTGGGCGGCGTCGATAAGCATGCGTCTTGCCATTCGGCCAAAACTCCGAGACGCGCGGGCACGATCGCCGCTAAGGCGGTCGGCGGCGCGATCTTCTGTGCAGGGAAGCGGGAGATGGTTGGGCTCATTGCGTCGCAGGTATCTTTCTTTTGCGTCGCGTCGGGTAACCACGCCCGGCTTCTTGTTCATCCGTCATGCGTCGCCTGGCGCGGCACCCCGTCAATCGGCTGGCCGACGATTCGGGGCTGTGTCGCAGCGCCTCCGGACACGAGGCCCGGAGCGGCGGAATTCGCATCGCCTAATGTACTGGGCAAAGCCCGCTATCACAATGATTTCGTCCGCCCAGGGGCAGCGGCTGCGCGACGGGCCGGCGGGTGCGCGCCCGAAACGTCTTGGAATGGCCATGGCGTTGGCGCATAAGGGGCGCCGGTGCGGGAGCCAGGCTAGGCCGGCGGCCCGCGGAAGGGGACCCGGCGCCGGCGCGCTCGATGCTCACATTCGTCCGACTCGTCCGTTTTCTTTTTGTCTGCGCGGTGCTCCTGGCGATCGCCGGCGGCCTCTTTGCCGGCGTGACGATCTGGTATTTCGGCCGCGACCTTCCCGATTACCAGCAGCTCGCCAAGTATGAGCCGCCGATCACGACGCGCGTCCATGCGGGCGACGGGCGGCTCCTGGCCGAATACGCCACCGAACGGCGAGTGTTCGTGCCGATCGGCGCGATCCCCAAGCGGGTGATCGACGCGTTTCTGTCGGCCGAGGACAAGAATTTTTATACCCACCACGGCGTCGATCCGATCTCGATGCTGCGCGCGGCGGTGATCGACCTCGGCCGCTGGCGCGACAAGCGGCGGCCGGTCGGCGCCTCGACGATCACCCAGCAGGTCGCCAAGAACATGCTGCTGTCGAACGAGGTGTCGATCGAGCGCAAGATCAAGGAAGTGCTGCTCGCGACCCGAATCGACGACGCGCTGCCCAAGGACCATATCCTCGAGCTCTACCTCAACGAGATCTATCTCGGCGCCGGCGCCTACGGCATCGTCTCGGCGGCGCTGACCTATTTCGACAAATCGCTCGACGAGCTGACCGTGGGCGAGGCGGCGTTTCTCGCGGGCCTTCCCAAGGCGCCCAACAACTACAACCCGATGAAGTTTCCGCAGGCCGCCCGCGGCCGCCGCGACTGGGTGGTCGACCGCATGGTCGAGGACGGCTACGCGACCCCGGCGGAGGGCGCCGCCGCCAAGGCCGAGCCGGTCGTCGTGCGCCACCGCGAGGACGCCGAGGCGGTCACCGCCGCCTATTTCTCCGAGGAGGTGCGGCGCGAGCTTCTCGCCCGCTACGGCGAGAAGGCGCTGTACCAATCCGGCCTCTCGGTGCGCACCAGCCTCGACGCCCGGCTCCAGGCCGACGCCGACCGGGCACTGCGCCAGGGCCTGATCAACTACGACCGCGCCAATGGCGGGTGGCGCGGGCCGGTCGCCCATATCGACCCGACCGGCGACTGGCCGCTGCACCTCGAAGCGGTCGCATTGCCGGCGGGCGCCGGCACGATGGCGTGGCAGGTTGCCGTCGTGCTCAAGACCGGCATCGAGGGGGCCGAGATCGGCCTCAAAAACGGCACCACCGGCGAGATCCCGTTCGCGCAGATGCGCTGGGCCAGGCCACTGCGGGACGACGGGTCGCTCGGCGGCTCTCCACGCAACGCCGCCGATGTCGCGAAGCCGGGCGACGTGGTGCTGGTCGAGCCGATCGCCGCCCCGCCGGCTCCGACACGCGCCCCGCCCAAGCACCTGGTCTCGGCAAGACCGGTCAAGGCGGCGCCGGCCCTGCCGCAGTTCAATCTGTGCCAGATCCCCGGCGTCTCCGGCGCGCTGGTCGTCATCGACCCCCATACCGGCCGCGTCCTCGCGCTCACCGGCGGGTTCAGCTATGAGACCAGCCAGTTCAACCGTGCCACCCAGGCGCACCGCCAGCCGGGCTCGGCGATCAAGCCGTTCGTCTACCTGACCGCGCTAGAGCACGGCTGGACCCCCTCGACACTGGTGCTCGACGCGCCGATCTCGCTGTCGCAGGGTCCCGGCCTGCCGCCGTGGACCCCGGGCAACTACGAGAGCGGCGAATTCCGCGGCCCGGTGCCGATCACCGTCGCGCTGGCGCATTCGCTGAACACGGCGGCCGTGCGCACCGCCGTCATCGTCGGCATGGAGGCGGTCGGCGAGACGGTCGAGAGCTTTGGCATCATGGACCACATGCCGCGCGAGTATTCGATGTCGCTCGGCGCCGGCGAGACCACGCCGCTGCGGCTCACCGCGGCCTATGCGATGATCGTCAACGGCGGCAAGCGCATCACCCCGACGCTGATCGACCGGGTGCAGGACCATGACGGCACGACGATCTACCGCGCCGACCAGCGTCCTTGCGACGGCTGCTCGGGTGTCGCCTGGGACCACCAGAAAGTGCCGGAGATCCCCGACACGCGCGAGCAGATCGCCGACCCGCAATCGGCGTTCCAGGATGTCGAGCTGATGCAGGGTGTCGTGCAGCGCGGCACCGGCGCCTCGGTCAACGCGGTGGGTAAGCCCATCGCCGGCAAAACCGGGACCACCAGCGACTGGCGTGACGCATGGTTTGTCGGGTTTACCCCCGACCTCGCCGCCGGGGTCTATGTCGGGTATGACGACCACGCGAGCCTTGGCCGCGGCGAGCAGGCCGCGCGGGTGTCGGCGCCGATCTTCCGCGACTTCATGATGGCGGCGCTGAAAAACGCCCCGCCGACCGAGTTCCGCATCCCGCCCGGCCTCCGGCTCTACCGCGTCGACCCCAACAGCGGCCTTCCGGCCGAGGGCGGCGGCCCGGCGATCTACGAGGCCTTCAAACCCGGCACCGAACCCGGCAAGGATCAGGATTTGGGCTTGCACGGAGTGCCCGGCGAGGCCGATATGTCGCAACTCGACACTGATGTCCCCGGCGCCTCGGCCAAGTCGCAGACCCCGGGCGGCGGCACCGGCGGACTTTACTGATCGGTTTAAGGAAGGGCTCCATGCGCGCTGAAATTCAAGCGGTCGTCGACGACATCAATAAGTCGTTGGCGCTGCTGAGGAGGCATCTTTGACTGGGAACCAGCCAATCGCCGCCTCGCCGAACTGAACGCCAAATCCGAAGACCCGAAGCTGTGGGACGACCCCGAGGCGGCGCAGGCCGTGTTGCGCGAGCGCGCCCGGCTCGACCGCGCGATCGGCGGCTATCTGCGCATCGCCCGCGAGGTCGAGGATACCGCCGAGCTGATCGAGCTCGGCGACGCCGAGGACGACCAGGGCATCGTCCAGGAGGCCGAGGCGGCCCTCGAAAAGCTCCACGCCGAGGCGCAGCGGCGCGAGCTCGAAAGCCTTCTCTCGGGCGAGGCCGACGCCAACGACTGCTACCTCGAAGCCCATGCCGGCGCCGGCGGCACCGAGGCCCAGGACTGGGCCGAGATGCTGCTGCGCATGTATGTCCGCTGGGCCGAACAGCACGGCTACAAGGTCGAGTGGCTCGAGGAAAGCGCCGGCGACGGGGCCGGGATCAAATCCGCGACGGTCAAGATCAGCGGCATCGACGCCTATGGCTGGCTCAAGACCGAAAGCGGCGTGCACCGCCTCGTGCGTATCTCGCCGTTCGATTCGGCCGCGAGACGCCACACCAGCTTTGCCTCGGCCTGGGTCTACCCGGTCATCGACGACAAGATCGACGTGCAGATCAATGACAAGTACCTGCGCGTCGACACCTACCGCTCGTCCGGCGCCGGCGGCCAGCACGTCAACAAAACCGACAGCGCCGTGCGCCTGACCTATACCGCGCCCGGCGCCGATCCGGTGGTCGCGGCCTGCCAGAGCGAGCGGTCGCAGCACCAGAACCGCGCCGCCGCCTTCTCGATGCTGCGCGCCCGACTCTACGAGCTCGAATTGCAGAAGCGCGAGGCGGTGGTCGACGCGATGAACGCCACCAAGACCGATATCGGCTGGGGCCACCAGATCCGCAGCTACGTGCTGCAGCCCTACCAGATGGTCAAAGACCTGCGCACCGGCGTCGAAACCAGCCAAACCGACTCGGTCCTCGGCGGCGACATCGACCGGTTTCTGGCGGCGGCCCTCGCGGCGCGGATCGAGGGGGCGGACGCGATCAAGGTCGAGGAGTAAAGGGTAGGCTTAGGAGGATTCACCACAGAGGCACAGAGGCCACGGAGAAGAGAGCGCGCAGCGCTCCAAAAGTTCTTCGACTTGGGTTTCTCCTCCGTGTCCTCTGTGCCTCCGTGGTGAACCCCCTTAAACCGTCAGCCCCGGCGCGATCCGCCAGAACACCCCCGCGACCGCA
>DATAUV010000063.1:0-24075 GCA_036268075.1 Allostellaceae bacterium
TCGTCGGCGACCGCAAGGGCCGGGTCGGCTATGGCTCGGGCAAGGCGCGCGAGGTGCCGGAGGCGATCCGCAAGGCGACCGAGGCCGCGCGCAAGAACCTGATCCGCGTGCCGCTGCGCGAAGGCCGCACGCTGCATCACGACATCGCCGACCATTACGGCGCCGGCAAGGTGGTCGTGCGCGCCGCCAAGCCCGGCACCGGCATCATCGCCGGCGGTCCGATGCGCGCGATCTTCGAGGCGCTGGGCGTGCAGGACGTCGTCGCCAAGTCGATCGGCAGCTCGAACCCGCACAACATGATCAAGGCGACGTTCGCGGCGTTGCAGCATGTCACCAGCCCGCGCGCGGTCGCGGCACGGCGGGGCAAGAAGGTCAGCGACCTGGTCGGCGCCCGCGCGGCGCCCGAGGCACGGGAGAACGCCTGATGGCCGAGGCCACTCAGACAACAGCCGCCAAGAAAACGCTCGTCGTGACCCAGCTCGGCAGCCCGATCGGCCGCCGCTCGGATCAGGAAGCGACGCTGGTAGGGCTCGGGCTCAACAAGCGGCACCGCTCGCGCACGCTCGAAGACACGCCGTCGGTGCGCGGCATGATCCGCAAGGTGCAGCACCTGGTGCGGGTCGAGGGCGAGTAGAATCAGGACCGCGGGCGTCTCGCCCGCATTTCACCAAGGGTGCGGGCGGCCCTTCGGCTAACTCAGGAGCCCGCGGTCCAAGGGATACAGTGATGAAGCTCAACGAGATCAGAGACAATCCGGGCGCGCATTACCGCGCAAAGCGGGTCGGGCGCGGCATCGGGTCGGGCAAGGGCAAGACCTCGGGCCGCGGCGGCAAGGGCCAGACCGCGCGCAGCGGCGTCGCCATCAACGGGTTCGAAGGCGGCCAGACCCCGCTGCATCGCCGTCTGCCGAAGCGCGGGTTCACCAACATCTTCCGCAAGGATTATGTCGTCGTGAACCTGGGCAGCCTGCAGCTGGCGATCGACGAGGGCAGGCTGGACGGCAAGGAGACGGTCGACGGCAAAGGGCTCCTCGCGGCGGGCCTCTTGCGCCGGACCCGCGACGGCGTGCGGCTCCTCGCCAAGGGCGAGCTGAAGGCCAAGATCACGGTCGATGTCGCCGGCGCGTCGAAGGCGGCGATCGCCGCGGTCGAAAAGGCCGGCGGCACGGTGCTGATCGCCGGCAAGCCGCCCGCGGCCGAGGAAGCGTCGGCGGAGTAGTTTAAAGGGGCGCGGCCGTCTCGGCCGCATGCGGGCGGGACGCCCGCGGTCCAATCCCGTGGCGGCGCTTTCGCATCACGACGCCAGCGCCTATTCTATAGCCAACCCGAAGCACGGGTAGGGAAAGACACAGATGGCGTCAGCCGCCGAACAATTAGCCAGCAGCATCAATTTCGGCGCCTTTTCCAAGGCGACCGAGCTCAAGAGCCGTATCTGGTTCACGCTCGGCGCGCTGGTGGTGTACCGGCTCGGCACCTATATCCCGATCCCCGGCATCGACCCGGCGATTCTGCACGACATCTTTTCGCACAATTCGGGCGGCATCCTCGGCATGTTCGACATGTTCTCGGGCGGCGCGCTCGGGCGGATGACGATCTTTGCCCTCAACATCATGCCGTACATCTCGGCCTCGATCATCATCCAGCTTTTAACCGCGGTGTCGCCGACGCTCGAAAACCTGAAGAAGGAGGGCGAGAGCGGGCGGAAGAAGATCAACCAGTACACCCGCTACGGCACGGTCGTCCTGGCCGCGGTGCAGGGGTACGGGATCGCGGTCGGGCTTGAAGGGATGCACAGCGGCGGCGCCTCGGCGGTGATCGATCCCGGCATCTTCTTTCGCGTGGTGACGATGGTCACGCTGTGCGGCGGCACGGTCTTTCTGATGTGGCTCGGCGAGCAGATCACCGCGCGCGGGGTCGGCAACGGCATCTCCCTCATCATCTTCGCCGGCATCGTCGCGAATTTGCCGCACGCGCTGGCCTCGACCCTCGAACTCGGCCGCACCGGCGCGATCTCGTCCGTGTTCATCATCCTGTTCCTGCTGATCTCGGTCCTGGTGGTCGCGTTCATCGTGTTCATGGAGCGGGCGCAGCGGCGCATCCTGGTGCAATACCCGAAACGCCAGCAGGGCAACCGCATGTTCGGCGGCGAGGCGTCGCATTTGCCGCTCAAGATCAACACCTCGGGCGTCATCCCGCCGATCTTCGCCTCGTCGCTGCTGCTGCTGCCGGCGACGATCGCGACGTTTCAGACCGTGAACGGGGGCCAAAGCTTTGGCTGGATCGGCACGATCACGGCCTATCTCGCGCATGGCACGCCGCTTTACATGCTGCTGTACGTCGCGCTGATCGTGTTCTTTTGCTTCTTCTATACGGCGATCGTGTTCAACCCGACCGAGACGGCCGACAATCTGCGCAAATATGGCGGGTTCATCCCCGGCATCCGGCCCGGCAAGAACACCGCCGACCATCTCGACTACGTGCTGACGCGGCTGACGGTGGTCGGCGCGGCCTATCTGGCGGCGGTGTGCATCCTGCCGGAGATCCTGATCTCGCAATATTCGGTGCCGTTCTATTTCGGCGGCACGAGCCTTCTGATCGTCGTCAGCGTGACGATGGATACGGTCGCGCAGATCCACTCGCATCTGCTTGCCCACCAGTATGAAGGGCTGATCAAGAAGTCGAGGCTGCGGGGACGGCGCGGATGAACCTGATCCTGTTGGGGCCGCCCGGCGCCGGCAAGGGGACCCAGGCCCAGCGGCTCGTGCAATCGCGCGGGCTCGTTCAGCTATCGACCGGGGACATGCTGCGCGCCGAGGTGCGCACCGGCAGCGCGCTCGGGCGGCGGGTCAAGGAGGTCATGGAGTCGGGGGCGCTCGTCTCCGACGACATCGTGATCGAGGCGATCGAGACCCGGATCGCGGGGCCGGAGGGGGCCAACGGCGTCATCCTCGACGGGTTTCCGCGCACCGTGCCGCAGGCCCAGGCGCTCGACGCGATGCTGAACAAGCACGGGCGCAAGCTCGACCACGTGATCCTGATGGAGGTCGACGAGGCGGCGCTGGTCGATCGGCTCGCCGGCCGTTTCTCGTGCCGCACCTGCGGCGCCGCCTATCACGAAACCAATCATCGCCCCGACAAGGAAGGCGTCTGCGACAATTGCGGCGGCACCGATTTCGTCCACCGCCCCGACGACCGGCCCGAGACCGTGACCAAGCGCCTCGAAGTCTATCGCCGCGACACCGCGCCGATCCTGCCCTATTACCGCGACCGCGGCATCCTGCGCTCGATCAACGGCATGGGCGAGATGGACGACGTCGCCCACGCGATCGAGGGAATCCTCAGGGGCTAGAGAAAATCCGATCCTATTGAATCGATTTTTGCTCTTTGACTATTTGAAATGGGGCATGTTCCGGAAAAATGGGGCCACGTTTCCGGAACATGCTCTAGGCACCAGGCCCGGGAGCGGCCATGGACGGTGACCAGATCGGGCGCTCGCTGCGCCGCTTCGAGGACGAACGCTTTCTGCGCGGGCGCGGGCGGTATGTCGACGATAGCGACGCCGCCGGCCAGCTTCACGCGGTCGTGCTGCGCTCGCCGCACGGTCATGCGCTGATCGAAGGCATCGAGACCGCGGCGGCCGCCGCACTGCCCGGCGTGCGCGGCATCTTCACCGCCGCCGACCTCGACGCCGACGGGATCGGTGAATTGCCCTGCATCGCCCAGGTTGCGACCGTCGCGCCGATGATCGTGCCGCCGCGGCCGGCGCTGGCGCGCGGGCGGGTGCGGCATGTCGGCGATGCCGTCGCGCTGATCGTCGCCGACACGCGTGACGCGGCCGAGCGGGTGGTCGTGAACTACCGCGACCTCGCGGCCGTCGTCGACGGACCGGCGGCGCTGGCGGCGGACGCGCCGCTTCTTTGGGACCAGGCGCCGGGCAATCTCTGCTTTCGCTTCGAGCGTGGCGACAAGGCGGCGGTGGCGGCGGCGTTCGCCGCGGCGGCGCATGTCGTCGAGCTGTCGCTGGTCAACAACCGGCTCGTCGTCATGCCGGTCGAGCCGCGCGCGGCGGTGGGGCGGTACGAGGACGGGCGGTTCGATCTGCTCGTGACCGGCCAGGGCGTCCACAGCATCCGGCAGCAGCTCGCCGACGCGGTGTTTCATGTCCCGGCGGAGCAGGTGCGGGTCAGCGCGCCGGATGTCGGCGGCGGGTTCGGGGTGAAGAACTTCCTCTATCCCGAATACGTGCTGGTGCTGTGGGCGGCGCGGCGCCTCAGGCAGCCGGTGCGGTTCGTTGCGGAGGCCGGCGAGGAGTTCGTCGCGGCGGCGCAGGCGCGGGACAACGCGACGACCGCGCGGCTGGCGCTCGACGGCGAGGGGCGGTTTCTCGCGCTCGATGTCGACACAATCGCCAATCTCGGCGCCTATCTGTCGACGAGCGGGCCGGGCAGCTCGACCAACTCGCCGGCGACCGCGATGGGCGGCGTCTACAACGTGCCGGCCGTGTTCATGGCGGTGCGCGGCGTTTTTACCAACACCGTGCCGATCGACGCCTATCGCGGCGCCGGCAAGCCCGAGGCCAACTACCTGACCGAGCGGCTGATCGAGCTCGCCGCCCGGCGGCTCGGGCTCGATCCGGTCGAGTTGCGCCGGCGCAACGTCATCACCGCCTTTCCGCACCGGAGCGCGCTGGGGATCAACATCGATTGCGGACGGTTCGCCGACAATATCGAGGAGACCGTGCGGCGCTCGCTGGCGGCCGGGTTCGCGGCGCGGCGGGCGGAGGCGGCGTCGCGCGGCAGGCTGCGCGGGCTCGGCGTCGCGTCGTTTCTCGAAACCTCGCGCGGGGCGCCGGGGGAGCGGGCCGAGATCCGCTTTGCCGCCGACCGGAAAGTCGAGCTGGTGGTGGGCACGCAGTCGAACGGGCAGGGGCACGAGACCAGCTTTCCACAGATCGCCGCCGACCTCCTCGGACTGCCGTTGGAGGCGTTCCGGTTTGTCCAGGCCGACACGCGCACGGTCAAAAGCGGCAACGGGCATGGCGGCGCGCGCTCGATGCACATGGGCGGGACCGCGCTCGCGCTCGCCGCCGAGCAGGTGATCGAGAAGGGCAAGATTGTCGCCGCGCATCTGCTTCAGGCCGAACCGGGCGCGGTGCATTTCGCGGCAGGGCGGTTCGAGACGGCGGACGGGCGCGGGATCGACCTGCTCGATGTCGCCGTGGCGGCGGCCGATCCGGCGAACCTGCCCGAGGGGATGGCGCCGGGGCTCGACGGCGACGGGCTCAACCTCTCCGATTTGTTCACGTTCCCGAGCGGGTGCCACGCCGCCGAAGTCGAGATCGATCCCGACACCGGCCTCGTGACGCTGGTCGCCTATACGGCGGTCGACGATTACGGCCGCCTGGTCAACCCGCTGATCACCGCCGGCCAGGTGCATGGCGGCGTCGCCCAGGGGATCGGGCAGGCGATGCTGGAGCACACGGTTTACGAGGCCGGCACGGGCCAGCTACTCAGCGGCTCCCTGATGGATTACGCGTTGCCGCGCGCCGGCGACCTGCCGGCATTCGACCTGACCCTGGTCGAAACGCCGACCAAATCGAACCCGCTCGGGGTCAAGGGTTCCGGTCAGGCCGGCTGCATCGCCGCACCGCAGACGATCACCCACGCGGTCCTCGACGCCCTCGCCCCGCTAGGCGTCACCCACATCGACATGCCGGCGACCCCCGAGCGGGTCTGGCGGGCGATGAGGGCGGCGGCGCGCTGAGCTGGATGGAGGGAAGGCATGCCGCTTGTCGCGTCGGCCCCGGCGCGGTGCCGACGCGACAAACGGAAAAGCAGGCTCAGGTTTGGGGAGGCGAGGCGGCGGCATCCGATTTCGACTTGGCACTCCGGGCGGCGCGCGGTTTCGCTGCGAGTTCGGCGCGTTTTGCCGCCGCACTCTGCTCCGCGGCCTCGCGATCGGCCGCTTCCTTCGCCAGACGCAGCGCCCGCAGGCGCGCGGTTTTCTCGTTGCTCGCCACTCGCGCTTCGTCGCCGCGCAGGTCGCGGTTTGATGACTTCTTCATTTCTTGCTCCTTTCCGACCTTGCCGCGCCGATTATTTCCGGCCGTTCCGTGGGGCGGCGCGGTCGCGTCCGCCGCCGGATGCGCTATCGCGCGTGGCGGCCACGAGCGCCAGAGGACTGGCCGCGTTCGACGCCGACTTTGTTTGCTTCGGCTTCTTCGTTTCGCGGTTCGATCGTTTTTGCCCCTTCGCCATCGCCAACTCCGTTGTGTGAAGGCATGCGTCATACGAGCCCGACTCGACATGCGCGTATTTTTGAGCGCCGGTCAGGAATTTCTCGCAGGTCACCTTGCGAAAATTCGCACAGGCCTACTGTAAATGGTCAAATTTTTCTGTCTTGCAACGTATCTTTAGAAAATCGTCAAAATAAAAATGTGCCCACAATATGAAATATTTGTTCCCATGATTTCCTTGTCTTATGTCGATAATAAAGGAGATGCGGGGCGCTGGTGTCTGCATTCCTGGCCGCCAAGGCGGCGGAATTACTTGATCTAGGCACGCCACAGCGGCATATTGCGGGCGCAGCGTTCGTGCTTGCTGGCCCAATCGGTCGCGGCAACCGCGTATCGCCCGGTCGGTACGAGCTACGCGTTCCCGTAGCTCCGAACCGATGGCGAGTGTCAGGCGGTCGCATCGAGGATCACGAATGCGGATTGCGCGCGAGGGCGAGGAGATTGTCTGTCCGAGGGGCACACTCAACGGCCGCGTAACCCGCAACATCGAAGATCAAATCAGCGACGACGATTTCTGCGCGCCGGAGGCTCGCTTCTCGGCGGACGGCCAGCATTATCTTTGCGTCTGCTGCGAGCGGGTCGTGGCGGCTCGGGAGGATCGTCGCTGGAGAGTTCATCTCAGACGCGGTTGGGTACGTTAGTGGAACAGATCGGTTCGATCATCGCGGCCACTCGGGCTTTTCAGGCTCCGATGCTGACGCGCAGCCTCAGCCAATTGGGAACATCGTTTGGCGGGTTTTTCGCCACCTGCGCGGCGATGTACCTTTTGGCGGCCATCTCAGTGTGGGTGGCGTTGCCGTTGTCGGCATTGGCCGCCGGTTTTCTCGTCCGCATCTTCATCATTCAGCATGATTGCGGCCACGGGTCGTTCTTCCGGTCGCGCCGGGCCAATGACCTGATCGGCCGGCTGTGCAGCCTGATGACGCTGACGCCCTATGCCTTTTGGCGTCGCCAGCACGCGCGGCATCATGGTTGTTGGAACAATCTCGACCGCCGCGCGGCCAGCGGGCTCGACCTCTACTCCTCATGCCTGACGGTCGCCGAATACCGGGCCCTTGGGCGAGGGCGGAGGTGGCTGGTCCGCTGGGTCGGGCATCCGGTCGTCGCCAATCTGCTGGTGCCGCCCATCCTCTTTTTCCTGCTTTACCGGGTGCCGTTCGACGCGGCCAAGGAGTGGCGGCGCGAGCGCTTCGGTGTCTACCTGACCAATATTGCCCTGGCGGCTCTGCTTGGCGGGTTGGGGCTCGCCCTCGGCTACGGCCGGGTCGCCGAAATCCAGGCGCCGATCATGCTGCTCGCCTCGATCATCGGGGTCTGGCTGTTCTCGATCCAGCACCGCTTTGAGCAAGCGAAGTGGATGCCGGAATCGAGCTGGACCCTCGGCGAGGCCGCGTTCGGAGGCACGTCCTACCTTCTGCTGCCGCGGGTGCTCCAATGGTTCACCGGAAATATCGGCTTTCATCACGTGCACCACATCAATCCGCGCGTCCCGAACTATCGACTCGAAAAATGTCACAACGCCCACGCCGTGTTTCAATCGGCCCCGCGGCTGACGCCGCTGTCCGCGCTCCAAGGTTTGCGATATTCGTTGTGGGACAGTGACTTATGTCGTCTGGTTCCGTTTCGCCTCGCCATCAGCGCCGACCAGCCTTCCGCCTCTCCCTGCCGCAGCGACGGCCGGCATCCCGCAGAGAGGCACGGGTGACAAGAATAGCGGCAGGCGCGACGGATCATCACGGGGTTTTGGCGTGGCGCCGGTTGACTCACGGTAAACCATCCGTATAGTCCACCGATTGCGCGGCGGGCACGCCGGGCACCCACACACCTGTCCGAATTCGAGGAGAGCGCGGTGGCGCGAATTGCCGGCGTCAACATCCCCAACCAGAAGCGCGTACCGATCGCGCTGACCTATATCCACGGGATCGGGCGCTCGAAGGCGCTCGACATCTGCACCAAGGTCGGCATCCCGCTCGAGCGGCGGGCGCACGAGCTGACCGACGATGAGGTGCTGCGGGTCCGCGAGCTGATCGACCGCGACTTTACCGTCGAGGGCGATCTGCGCCGCACCGTCGCGATGAACATCAAGCGGCTGATGGACCTCGGCAGCTATCGTGGTCTCAGGCACCGCAAGGGCCTGCCGGTCCGCGGCCAGCGCACCCACACCAATGCGCGCACGCGCAAGGGTCCGGCGCGGCCGATCGCGGGCAAGAAGAAATAGCACCTTTGACGACAGCCCCATTGCGGAAGAGCTAGATGGCAAGAACGGCGGCAGCAGCGCCGCGCCTACGCCGGCGCGAGCGCAAGAACATCACTTCTGGTACGGCGCATGTGAACGCCACTTTCAACAACACGATGATCACGATCAGCGATGCCCAGGGCAACGCGATCGCGTGGTCGTCGTCGGGAAGTCTCGGTTTCAAGGGGTCGCGCAAATCGACCCCCTATGCGGCGCAGGTCGCCGCCGAGGATGCCGGGAAAAAGGCGATGGAGCACGGCATGCGGACCCTCGACATCGAGGTCAAGGGGCCCGGCTCGGGACGCGAATCCGCCCTGCGGGCGTTGCAGGCGGTGGGCTTCGCCATTACCTCCATACGCGACGTGACGCCGATCCCGCATAACGGGTGCCGCCCTCCAAAGCGGCGCCGGGTCTAGGCATTTGCGCCGGCCCGGTGCCGGCGGCGCTTAACGGCGAAGACCCGGCGGTACGGATCGCCGGGTCGTTGTTACCTTTTACCGACTGAGGTCGTCGTGATCCAGAGAAACTGGCAAAATCTGACAAAACCCAAGGCGCTTTCGGTCGAGCCCGGGGAAGACCCCGAGCGCGTCGCGACGGTTGTCGCCGAGCCGCTCGAACGCGGGTTTGGGCTGACGCTGGGCAACGCGCTGCGGCGCATCCTGCTGTCGTCCCTGCAGGGCGGCGCGGTGACCTCGATGCAGATCGAGGGCGTGCTGCACGAGTTCTCGTCGCTGCCGGGCGTGCTCGAAGACATCACCGACATCGTGCTCAACATCAAGGGCATCGCGCTCCGGATGCATGGCGAGGGGCCGAAGCGGATGCGGCTGCGCGGCACGGGGCCGGGCGAGGTGCGCGCCGGCCAGATCGAGACCGGGCACGACATCGAGATACTGAACCCCGATTTGGTGATCTGCACGCTCGACAACGGCGCGCACGTCACCATGGAGCTGACGGTCGAGAACGGCAAAGGCTACGTGCCGGCGACCGACAACCGGCCCGAGGACGCGCCGATCGGCCTCATTCCGGTCGACGCCCTGTTCAGCCCGGTGCGCAAGGTGTCGTACCGCGTCGAGAACACCCGCGTGCAGCAGCGCACCGACTACGACAAGCTGGTGATGCGGGTCGAGACCAACGGCGCGGTGACGCCGGAGGATGCGGTCGCCTATGCCGCGCGGATCTTGCAGGACCAGCTCCAGCTCTTCATCAATTTCGAGGAGCCGCGGCCGGTCGGCGACGACAAGGGGGCGCCGGGCGAGCCGCCGGTCAACAAGAACCTGCTGCGCAAGGTCGACGAGCTCGAGCTGTCGGTGCGTTCGGCCAACTGCCTGAAGAACGACAACATCGTCTACATCGGCGACCTCGTGCAGAAGACCGAGGCCGAGATGCTCCGCACGCCGAATTTCGGACGTAAATCCTTGAACGAGATCAAGGAGGTGCTGGCGAATATGGGGCTCCATCTCGGCATGGAGATCCCGGCCTGGCCGCCCGAGAACATCGAAGAGCTGGCCAAGCGCATCGACGAGCCTTATTAAGCGGCGCCTGGCTGAGCAGCGCTGGCGCGAGTAGGGACAAAGGGACGAGGGGACTATGCGGCATCGGATGAGCGGGCGGAGCTTTAGCCGCAACACGGCCCATCGCACGGCGATGTTCGAAAACCTCGCCGCGGCGCTGTTGAAGCACGAGCAGATCACGACGACGCTGCCCAAGGCCAAGGATCTGCGGCCGATCGTCGAGCGGCTGATCACGCTCGGCAAGCGCGGCGGGCTCCACGCCCGGCGCCAGGCAATTGCCAAATTGCAGGACAGGAAGCTCGCCGAAAAGCTGCTGACGACGCTGGCCCAGCGCTATGCCGGCCGGCAGGGCGGCTATACCCGCATCATCAGGGCCGGCTACCGCTACGGCGACGACGCGGCGATGGCGATGATCGAGTTGGTCGACCGCGACGTGACCGCCAAAGGCCAGGATTCCGGCCCGGTGGCGGAACGGGAAGAAGCGGCGGCGTAACACTTGGACCGCGGGCGTTCCGCCCGCTCTTACACCCGCTCTTACAAAAGATGCGGGCGGGACGCCCGCGGTCCAAACCCCCACCCCCACCTACACCGTCGCCTTGGCGGAAAACCCCACGCTGCCGTCGTCGCGGGTATCTTCGGTCGACACGTTGCTGACGCGCGCCGCGTAGGGGCCTTCGCGGCAGGCGGCGATCATTTCCGCCACCGCGTCGTCGGTCCCGCTCACCAGGGCCTCGACGCTGCCGTCGCGGCGGTTGCAGACCCAGCCTGAGAGGCTGAGGCCGGTGCCTTTCTGCACCGCCCAGGCGCGATAGCCGACGCCTTGGACCCGGCCGGTGATGCGCAGGCGCACTGTCGTCATAGGAACTCGGGCGTCATTCGAACTCCAGGATCACCTGGTCTACGCTGAGACTATCGCCGCTTTGCGCGCAAAGTTTCGCGATGCGGCCGTCGCGCTCGGCGCGCAGCACGTTTTCCATCTTCATCGCCTCGACGACCGCGAGCGGCTCGCCGGCCTTGACCTCCTGGCCCTCGGCGACGACCAGCGAGGTCAACAGGCCCGGCATCGGCGACAGCACGAGGCGCGAGGTGTCGGCGGGCTTTTTCGCCGGCATGGTCAACAGGAGCTCGGCCGCCCGCGGGGTCAGCACCTGGGCGCGGCGGACGACGCCGCCATGCGCGAGCCGCCAGGCGCGGGCGAGGAGGGGCTCGACCTGCACGGTCTCGGTGCCGTCGCCGACGCGGACGCGCATCAGATTCTGGCCGGGCCGCCAATCGGTCTCGGCGGCGACCGGCAGGGTCAGCTTGTGCGGGGCGCCGTCGAGCAGGACGATGCGCTCGCCGGTCCCGCCATCGGCGAGGGCGGCGGCGAGGAGGATCACCTCGTCGGCAGCGGTGAACTCGGCCGGCGGCGCGAATCCGCCGGGAAATTCCTCGGCGATGAAATCGGTCGAAAGCCGCCCGGCGCGGAACCGCTCCTTGCCGGCGATCGCCGACAGGAAGGCGATGTTGTGGCGCAATCCGCCGACATAAAACCCGTCGAGCGCGGATTTCATGCGGTCGATCGCCTGGTCACGGTCGGCGCCGTGGGTCGCGAGCTTGGCGATCATCGGGTCGTAGAAAAGGGTGATCTCGGCGCCCTCGCCGACACCGGTATCGACCCGGACGCCCTCGCCTTCGGGCGGGGTGTAGCGCACGAGCCGGCCGATCGAGGGCAGGAACCCGCGCGTCGGGTCCTCGGCGTAGACACGTGCCTCGATCGCCCAGCCGTCATGGCGGATATCGGCTTGGCCGAACGGCAATTTCTCGCCGGCGGCGATGCGGATCATCAGCTCGACGAGGTCGAGCCCGGTGACCATCTCGGTGACCGGGTGTTCGACCTGGAGCCGGGTGTTCATCTCGAGGAAATAGAAATTGCGGCGCGCATCGACGATGAACTCGACCGTGCCGGCGGAGAAATACCCGACCGCCTTCGACAGCGCGACCGCCTCCTCGCCCATCGCGGCGCGGGTCTTGGCGTCGAGAAACGGGCTCGGCGCTTCCTCGATGACCTTCTGGTGGCGGCGCTGGATCGAGCATTCGCGCTCGCCGAGATAGACGATGTCGCCGTGCTGGTCGCCGAGCACCTGGATTTCGATGTGGCGCGGCTGCTCGATGTATTTTTCGAGGAAGATGCGGTCGTCGCCAAAGCTCGACTTCGCCTCGTGCTGCGCGCCGCTGAACCCTTCGCGCAATTCGGCGTCGTCACGGGCGATCCGCATGCCCTTGCCGCCGCCGCCGGCCGAGGCCTTGATCATCACCGGATAGCCGATCCCGTGCGCGATCGCCGCCGCCTCGGCCGCGTCGGCGATGATCCCGAGATGCCCGGGCACGGTGGTGACGCCGGCAGCCGCCGCGAGCTTTTTCGACTCGATCTTGTCGCCCATCGCCGCGATCGCGTTCGGCGGCGGCCCGATGAAGGTAATGCCGGCCTCCTGCAGCGCGGTCGCGAACCCCGCCCGCTCCGACAGGAACCCATAGCCCGGATGCACCGCCTCGGCCCCGGTCTGCTGGCAGGCGGCGATGATCTTGTCGGCGCGGAGATACGAGTCGGCCGCCGCCGCCGGCCCGATCGCGACCGCCTCGTCCGCCTCGCGCACATGCAGCGCCTCGGCATCGGCATCGGAGTACACGGCCACCGTCGCGATCCCCATCCGCCGCGCGGTGCGGATGACCCGGCAGGCGATCTCGCCGCGATTGGCGATGAGGATCTTGCGGAACATCAGCGGATTGGCCGGGGCCGTAGGATGGGTAGAGTGCAGCGAAACCCATCACCTGCACAGCGGCCCGATGAATGATGGGTTTCGCTGCGCTCTACCCATCCTACAAGGCGTGCGACGGGGTGGGTCATAACGGGATGTTGTCGTGCTTTTTCCACGGGTTCGCGAGTTCCTTGCCGCGCAGCATGCGGAGGGCGCGGGCGAGGCGGCGGCGGGTGGTGGCGGGGGCGATCACATCGTCGATAAAGCCGCGGCTGGCGGCGACGAAGGGATTGGCGAATTTCTCGCGGTACTCGTCGGTACGCGCCTCGATCGCGCGGGAATCGCCCAAATCCGCGCGGAAGATGATCTCGACCGCGCCTTTCGGCCCCATCACCGCGATCTCGGCCGAGGGCCAGGCGAAATTGACGTCGCCGCGGAGATGCTTCGACGACATCACGTCATAGGCGCCGCCATAGGCCTTGCGCGTGATCAGCGTGACCTTGGGTACGGTCGCCTCGGCGAAGGCGAAGAGCAGCTTGGCGCCGTGCTTGATGATGGCGCCGTATTCCTGCGCCGTGCCGGGGAGGAAGCCGGGCACGTCGACAAAGGTCACGATCGGGATGTTGAAGCAGTCGCAGAAGCGCACGAAACGGGCGGCCTTGCGCGCGCTGTCGATGTCGAGGCAGCCGGCCAGCACCATCGGCTGGTTGGCGACGATGCCGATCGTCGCGCCCTCCATCCGGGCGAAGCCGATCAGGATGTTGCCGGCGTAATTGGGCTGGATCTCGAAGAAATCGCCGTGGTCGACGACTTTCTGGATCAGCTCCTTCATGTCGTAGGGCTTGTTCGGGTTGGCCGGGATCAGCGTGTCGAGCGACGGTTCGGCACGGTCGGCGGGGTCTTCGGTCGGACGCGGGGGCAGCGGGGCGCGGTTTGACGGCGGGAGGAAATCGACGAAACGGCGCAATTCGAGGAGCGCTTCGACATCGTTTTCGAAGGCCAGATCGGCGACCCCCGATTTGGTCGTGTGGGTGACGGCGCCGCCGAGCTCCTCCTGCGTGACCGTCTCGTGCGTGACCGTCTTCACGACCTCGGGACCGGTCACGAACATGTACGAGCTGTCCTTGACCATGAAGATGAAGTCGGTCATCGCCGGCGAGTAGACGGCGCCGCCGGCGCAGGGACCCATGATCAGCGAAATCTGCGGCACGACGCCGGAGGCGAGCACGTTGCGCTCGAACACCTCGGCATAGCCGGCGAGCGAGGCGACGCCCTCCTGGATGCGCGCGCCGCCGGAATCGTTGAGGCCGATTACGGGCGCGCCGACATTCATCGCCTGGTCCATGATCTTGCAGATCTTCTCGGCGTGCGCCTCCGAGAGCGAGCCGCCGAAGACGGTGAAATCCTGGCTGAAGACAAAGACGAGGCGGCCGTTTATCTCGCCGTAGCCGGTGACGACGCCGTCGCCGGGCACTTTCTGGTCCTCGATGCCGAAATCGTGGCTGCGGTGCTCGACGAACATGTCCCATTCCTCGAACGAATCGGGGTCGAGGAGGATTTCGAGCCGTTCGCGCGCGGTCAGCTTCCCCTTGGCGTGCTGCGCCTCGACACGCCGCTTGCCGCCCCCGGCGCGGGCGGCCGCGCGCATGTCGTCGAGGCGGCGGGTGATGTCGTTCATAACCCGCACATTTTCCCAACCGTCATTCCCGCGCAAGCGGGAATCCAGGGGCAGCCGCTCCGTCGCTTGCGCTGGACCCCCGCCTACGCGGGGGTGACGAGGGAGGGGTGGCACGGCAAGATGTCTTACCAACTTCAACCTCGGAGAAAACGATGGCCCGGAGCGAGCTTTACGAAAAAGGCGCGGCGATGCGGCGGAAGCTGATGGGGGACGCCGCGGTCGAGGCCGCCTCGAAAGGCATCTACAGCGACCCGGTGATGCAGAAATTCATCGATGTCGCGACCGAGACCGTGTTCGGCGCGCTGTGGACCCGACCGGGGCTCGACACCAAGACCCGCGCGCTGATCTGCGTCATCTCCGATACCTGCACCGGACGCGAGCCGGAACTGGGCCTGCACATCCGCTTCGCGCTGCGGCAGGGCTGGACCGAGGAGGAACTGACGGAGTCGCTGCTGCACCTTTCCGGCTATATCGGCGTGCCGATGATCCGCGAGGCGCTGCAGGTGGCATCGAAGACGTTCAAGGAGTACCGGGCGGAAACGAAGGCGGGCTAGGCGCTCAGACTCGCCGGACGGGGGCCGGATAGCGTGCGACGATCGAGTCGGCCGTGATCAGCGTGACGCCCTCAGCGATGCTCTGCGCGATCAGCAAGCGGTCGAAGGGATCTCTGTGGAGCAGCGGGAGCTGGGCGATCATGACGGCGTGTTCGCCGGTCACGATCAGCTCTTGATAGCCGTTGTCGAGCGAGCTGCGGCGCAGGAGCCGTGCGTCGACCCGGAAGTCATCCCGGCCGAGCTGCGCCTTGATCGCGATCTCCCAGAGGCTGACCACGCTAAACATCAATTCGTTCTCGCGATCGAGAATGAGCGCCCGCGCGGTCTCGGAGAGTCGGTCGCGGCTAAACGCGGCCCACAGCAGCAGGTGGGTGTCGAGCAGCAGTCTCACTTTTTGCCGTAGAACATCTCTTCGATCTCTTCGGCGAACATCGTGTCGAAATCATCCGGGATGCTGAAACGCCCCTCAAGGAAGCCGATGCGCTTGATCTCGTGCTTCTCTGGTGCGTCGAGTGGCACGACCTTGACCAAGGGCTTGCCGGATTTGGCGATGATGAAGCTCTCGCCCGAGGCGGCCCGGTCGACGAGGCGCGACAGGTGCGTCTTGGCTTCGTGGATGTTTACGGTGCGCATCGTTCGCCTGTTAAACCTAGTTCACTAAACTTAGTCTGTTTGATCGGAATCGACAAGGACCGCTATTCAGCCAGCAATACCAGAAACCGCGCGGTCGCCGCGATGTCCGCGGCCAGGGTCTCCCGCCGATGCTGGGCCTCGGCGTCCTCGCCCCAGGCTTCGATCTGGAAGGTTTCGTCGAGTTGCGAGAGGGCGAAGGCCTCCGATGCATCGAGGCGGCCGTCGGCGAGGGCGAGGGCGATGATCAGCGAGCCGCAGGCGGCGGTCACTGTGTGGAGGCCGGTCAGGGCGAAATTGTCGAACTCGGCGACGGTTTCGACGAACCGGGCGAGGGTAGTCGCGGATTGCCGCTTGGGGACGATGCCGGCGGTCGCTTCGAGGCGCGCGCCGTAGCGCTCTGCTGCCCAGTCGATCAGAGGCTGCCAGGCGGCGTGCTGGCGCTCGGCGAGCGCCGGCGGGTGGTCGGCGCGATAGCAGACGAGGTCGGTGCCGGCGTAGCTGGCGGTCTCGGCAATGGCCTGGTCGCGCTGGTCGGCGGTGCGGTCGATCGCGGTCGCGGCGAGGCGGGTGAGGGGCATCGTCGCCGGGCGGATTTCCTCCACCTGCGCGTCCCATTCGGCGGCGATCGCGGCGGCGAGCGGGGCGGTGGGCAGCAGCAGCTCGCGCCGGCCTGGGGTGCGCATGCGCCTGCCGTCGAGGGTGACGGCGTGGCCGCCCTCGGCGGGCTCGGTGGCGACGCGGCGGTAGACGCGCTTCATTCGAGGGCTTCCAGCTCCGCGAAGGGATCTTCCGCCTTTGCTTCGAAGCCGAGGAAGTCCCACAGCTTTGTCATATGCGGCGGCAGCTTGGCGGTCACCCGCAGCGTGCCGCCCGTGGGGTGCGGGATTTCCAGCGAGCGGGCGTGCAGGTGCAGCATGTGCGCCGCGAACCCGCCGCCGAGATGCGCGCCGGCGCCGCCATACTTGCCGTCGCCGAGGATCGGCGTGCCGATCGCGGCGCAATGGGCGCGAAGCTGGTGGGTGCGGCCCGTCATGGGCAGCAGCGCGAGCCAGGTCGCGCGCTCGCCGGCCCTGTCGACGACGCGGTAATAGGTGACGGCGTCCTTGCCGGCTTCCTCGTCGGGGCGCACGCGCTCGCCGCCGCGGCCGGGAAGTTTCGCCAACGCGAGCTCGATGCGGCCCTGCTCCATCTCCGGCGAACCGACGACAGCGGCCCAATAGACCTTGCGGGTGGTCTTGTCGCGAAAGGCGCGGGTGAAATGCGTGGCGGCGGCGGGGGTGCGGGCGATCAGGAGCACGCCGCTGGTGTCCTTGTCGAGCCGGTGGACGAGGCGCGGCCGCTCGGCGGAATCGAAACGCAGCCCGTCGAGAAGCTGGTCGACGTGGCGCTCGGTGTTGGTGCCGCCCTGGACCGCGAGGCCGGGCGGCTTGTCGATGACGATCGCCCAGTCGTCGCGATAGATGACGCGGTCGCGCAAGGCGGCCTCGTCTTGCGGGCGCGGCTGGCGCGGGGCGCTGGGGGCGGGCGCCTCGCCGATCGGCGGCACGCGGATCGCCTGGCCCGGCTCGACCCGGTCGCCGGCCTTGGCCCGCTTGCCGTCGACCCGCACCTGCCCGGTGCGCAGCAGCTTTTCGAGCCGCCCGTGTCCGAGCTGCGGATAATGCCGCCGGAACCAGCGGTCGAGCCGCAGGGTGCCGTCTTCGGTGGCTATGGTGATGGTTTCGATCATTCTGCTTCCGTTTGGGCTCGTTCGCGCAGCTTGGTCCAATATTCGAGCCGCTTCTTGATGTCGCGTTCGAAGCCGCGCTCGCCGGGATGGTAGAACTCGCCGCGCGCGATGCCCTCCGGGAAATAGTTCTGGCCCGAAAACCCTTCCTCGGTGGCGTGGTCGTAGACATACCCCTTGCCGTAGCCGAGGTCGCGCATCAGGCGGGTCGGCGCGTTGAGGATGTGCTTGGGCGGCATCAGCGAGCCGGTGCCGCGCGCCATCCCCATCGCCGCGCCAAAGGCGGTGTAGGCGGCGTTCGATTTCGGCGCGGTCGCGAGATAGATCACGAGCTGGGCGATCGCCAGTTCGCCCTCGGGCGAGCCGAGGCGGTCGTAGGTGTCCCAGGCGGCGAGCGCCTGCTGGATCGCCTGCGGGTCGGCGAGACCGATATCCTCGACCGCGGCGCGGGTCAGCCGGCGCAGCACATACATCGGGTCCTCGCCGCCGACCAGCATGCGCGCGAGCCAGTAGAGCGCCGCATCGGTATCCGACCCGCGCACCGATTTGTGCAGTGCACTGATCAGGTTGTAGTGGCCTTCCTGCGCCTTGTCGTAAAGCGGCGCGCGCTTTTGCACGATCTCGGCAAGCTGCTGCGGCCCGAGCGGCGCCGAGGGCGGCAGGCGGTCGATCTCTTCCACCAGGTTGAGCAGGAACCGGCCGTCGCCATCGGCCATCGCGCGGAGCGCGGCGCGGCCGTCTTGCGAGAGGGGCAGTTTGTGGTCGAGCGTGGCTTCGGCGCGGCCGAGGAGGGTTTCGAGATCGTCGTCGTCGAGCCGCCGCAGGACGAACACCTGGGCGCGGGACAGGAGCGCGCCGTTGAGCTCAAAGGACGGGTTTTCCGTCGTCGCGCCGACGAGGATGACCGTGCCGTCCTCGACATAAGGCAGAAAGGCGTCCTGCTGGGCGCGGTTGAAGCGGTGGATTTCGTCGACGAACAGCAGCGTGCCCTGGCCCATCTCGCGACGCTTCCTGGCGCCGTCGAAGATTTTCCTGAGATCGGCGACGCCGGAGAACACGGCCGATAGCGGTTCGAAGGCGAGGTCGGTGCCCTGCGCGAGCAGCCGCGCGATCGTCGTCTTGCCGCAACCCGGCGGACCCCACAGGATCATCGAGGCGAGCCGCCGGTCCGCCACCATCCGTCCGATCGGTCCCTCCGGCCCGATCAGATGATCCTGCCCGACAATGTCGCCGAGCTTGGCCGGGCGGAGCCGATCCGCCAGCGGACGGGGGGCCTGGCTTTCGAAGAGCGTGCTCATGCAGTGATATCTAGTCCCTCGCCCGCGTTGCGGGAGGGGGCGGCCATGGGAGCGAAAGCAGCGCTCACGCCGCCTCCACGACGATACCGATACGCTTGCCAAGGACCCGCAGCGCAGCGTCGATCTGTGCGATCCGGCTTTGGTGGAGGGGATCGCGTAGACGGCGCACCGTCTTTTCATCGGTACCGAGGCGCCGCGCGAGGGCGACGTTGGACATCCCCTCACCGAGCATCGCATCGTGGAGGGCAAGCTTCGCGGCCACGAGGGGGGGCAGCAGGGCGACGGGCCGGCCCCGAACCGGTGAGGGGCGCGGCAGGCGCTCGCATTGGTCAGTGTAAAACGACAGTGCGGCGACGAGCGCATCCTCGGCCATCGCCGCCGCCTCGGCCTCGGTATCGCCTTGGGTGATCGCCTCCGGCACGTCGGGGAAGGTGACGGTGAATCCCCCTTCGGACTGGGGCGACAGCTCATACGGGTACGCGTACCGCATTCCACTTACCCCTCAATGTCTTCCGACGTCAGACCGAGCCGTTTCAAGATCCCGTTCAACGTTCCGGTCTTGAGGTCCGCGGAATGCCGGCCGATAACAGTGCGCCTGCCGCCGAATTGGACCTTTGTGTGGTTCGCCCCTTCGGATGTCTCGAAAGCCGCGTCGCGCGTCGCAGCAGCCCGACGAAGCCGGCGCAACAGCTCGGTATGCTTCATTCTCCAGATTCGGACATTTCTGTCCGAAACACAAGCTCACGTGCATCGAAGGCGTCCGCGAAGGTCTCGCGGAATGCTCGGTCGATTTCGGCCATCGGCGCTTCGACGCCGAGCGCCTTCATCGACGTGACGCCGTACTTGCTGATCCCGCACGGCACGATCCCCGCGTAGTGCGACAAATCCGGGGCCACGTTAAGGGCGACGCCATGGTACGTGATCCAGCGGCGGACGCGGACGCCGATCGCGGCGATCTTGGCCTCGCTGGTGCCGGTGCGGACCCAGATGCCGACGCGGCCGTCGCGGCGCTCGCCGGCGATGCCGAAACGGGCGAGGGTGCGGATCATCCATTCCTCGAGGCGACGCACATGGCGGCGCACGTCGCGCCGATTCTGGCCTAGCTGGGGCTTGTCGAGGTCGAGCAGCACATAGGCTACGCGCTGACCTGGGCCGTGATAGGTGTATTGCCCGCCGCGGCCGGTCTTGAACACCGGCAGGGCGTCGGGGTCGAGGAGATCGGCGGGCTGGGCGCTGGTGCCGGCGGTGTAAAGCGGCGGGTGCTCGACGAGCCAGACGAGCTCCGGCGCGCCCGAGTCCCGTATCGCGGCGGCCCGCGACTCCATCTCGGCGACGGCTTCGGCATAGGGCAGGAGCCCCTCGCCGCACCGCCATTCGATCAAGGAAGGCCAAAAGCCGTCGTTCATCTTGCCATGATACCCCGTATTTGCTAGCTACGCTCCCTTCCCCGGCTTGCGGTCGTGGCGGAATTGGTAGACGCGCAGCGTTGAGGTCGCTGTGGGGGAAACCTCGTGGAAGTTCGAGTCTTCTCGACCGCACCAGGACAGCCGATGTTGCGGTGCTAGCGGGGCAGCGCCCGGCGATACCGCCACTGATGCCCGAGCCTAAGCAACGGACTCTCGAAGAAGCGCCACGACAGCGTGGCGAGCGCGACCCCAACGGCCAGCGCGGCGACCGTAACCGCGGTCTGCGGCCCGGTGCCGATATCGGGGCGGCTGCCCAGGATCAGGCCGTGCATCAGCCCGGAAACCGGCTGGTGCAGCAGATAGAGCGCGTAAGATATCTGCCCGAAGAAGCGCAGGGTCCGCGACCGGAACCGCCGCCCTTCGGGTGCGCCGCCGGCCAACAGGAGGAGAAACCCGGTCAGGCTCGTGCCGAGAACCAGCCCGCCGAGCATGTCGACGCCGCGCCACCCCAGGCAATTGTCACTCACGATCAGCACCAGCAACGCCGCCAAGCCGGCGAACACGGTGGCTTTCAGCACATAGCGGTCATGGCGGACTAGCCGCGCCCACAGCGCCGGCATGCGCTTGGCGTAGGCGCCGAGCACCCCCAGGAACAGAAGGTCCCATCGGGTCGGCAACAGCATGTTGAGCGCCAGTTTGTTGGCCGAAACGAGCACCAGACCTATCCGGAACAGGCTCGCGCTGGCGATCAGCAGCAAGAGGACCCGCGCCAGACGCCGCGGCGGGGTCACATAGAGGATCATCGGCAGGAGCAGGTAGAATTGCTCCTCGACGCACAGCGTCCACGTCGGCATCAGCCATGTCGTGGTCTCGATCCCGGTGGCGGCCATGACGAAGTTCTGCACGTAACCGAAGTAGATTCCGGGACCGAAATAGATTCCGGGACCGAAATAGATTCCCGGCGGGAATGCCGGTTCGGTCAGCGTCGGGAAGTGGGGCAACGCCAGCAGGACCAGCGATACGGTCAGGAAATAGATCGGGAAAATGCGGAAGCCGCGACGGACATAGAACGTCGTGAAATAGCCGGGGCTCCCCCTGTTGTCGATCAATATGCCGCCTATCAGAAACCCCGACAGGCAGAAGAACAAATCGACCCCGACCCATTCGAGGCAAAGAAAGCGGGCGCCGTGCGCGACCTCGCCGAAATAGTGGCCGGTCACCACCAGCAGGCAAGCCACACCGCGCAGCCCGTCGAGCTCGACGATCCGGCTGCCTGCCGAGACTGGAGTCGCGTCGGCGAGAAAAATTCCGGACGCGTCGTCGGCGGTCGGGTGCATCATCCAGCGTGACGCCGCCGTGGCTAAGAGCCGGTTAACGGCACGCAAGACAGCCGCTGTCGTTCGGCCGGGACGCGGGGGTGACGAGCGCAGGGTCTGGCCTTACACTGGTCCGGCCTAGATCGGAGGCCTAGATCAGGGGAGAGCAGCACATGCGCAAGATCGTTCTCGGGTTGCTGATGGCCGCCTGCGTCGCCGCGCCCGCGTGGGCGCAAAAGGTCGGTGGGTCGTACACGGTCCAGGGCACAAACCTAGACGGGTCGAAATATTCGGGGACGGCCGAGATCACCCCGGTGGGCTCGACCTGCCACATCGTGTGGAATACCGGCTCGACCTCGAAGGGCATCTGCATGCTCGCCAACAAAGCCTTTGCCGCCTACTACCATATGGGCAAGGACGACGGCCTCGTCGTCTACGAAGTGCAGCCGGACGGCGTGCTCAAGGGCTATTGGACGATCACCGACCAGGAAGGGTCGGGCACGGAGATTTTGACCCCGGCGAAGTAACCGGGCGGCTCACGGTGTTGCGATGAAGAACAGCGGCTTTGCCACGCTCGATTTCGACCTCGGCCCCGAGATCGACCTGCTGCGCGACACGGTGCGCGGTTTCGCCGACGACAGGATCGCGCCGATCGCCGCCGAGATCGACCGGGAGGACCGCTTTCCGGTCGAGCTGTGGCCGGAGATGGGCGCGCTCGGCCTCCACGGCATCACGGTCGAGGACGAATACGGCGGCAGCGGGATGGGCTACCTCGCCCATTGCGTCGCGATGGAGGAGGTGAGCCGCGGCTCGGCCTCGGTGGGCCTCAGCTACGGCGCGCACTCGAACCTCTGCGTCAACCAGATCCGCCGCAACGGCAACGAGGCGCAGAAGCGGAAATACCTGCCCGATCTCGTATCGGGAAAGCATGTCGGCGCCCTGGCGATGAGCGAGCCAGGCGCCGGGTCGGATGTCGTGTCGATGCGGCTCCGGGCCGACAAGAAGGGCGACCGCTATATCCTCAACGGCACGAAATTCTGGATCACCAACGGGCATTACGCCGACACGCTGGTGGTCTATGCCAAGACCACCCCCGACGCCGGCGCGCGCGGGATCACCGCGTTCCTGATCGAGAAGGGGATGCAGGGGTTCCGGCCGGCGCAAAAGCTCGACAAGCTGGGCATGCGCGGCAGCCCGACCTCGGAACTGGTGTTCGAGGATTGCGAGGTGCCGGCGGAAAACGTGCTCGGCCAGGTCGACGAGGGCGTGCGCGTCTTGATGAGCGGGCTCGATTTCGAGCGCGCGGTGCTCGCCGCCGGGCCGCTCGGCATCATGCAGGCGGCGCTCGACGTGGTCGTGCCGTATATCCACGACCGGAAACAGTTCGGCCAGCCGATCGGTGAATTCCAGCTCATCCAGGGCAAGCTCGCCGACATGTACACGGCGGCGAACGCCTGCCGCGCCTATGTCTACGCCGTCGCGCGCGCCTGCGACCGCGGCCAGACCACCCGCAAGGACGCCGCCGGCGCGATCCTCTACGCCGCCGAGAGCGCGACCAGGATCGCGCTCGACGCAGTGCAGATTCTGGGCGGCAACGGGTATATCAACGACTACCCCACGGGGCGCCTGCTGCGCGACGCCAAGCTCTACGAGATCGGCGCGGGGACGAGCGAAATCAGGCGGATGCTGATCGGGCGCGAGCTGTTCAACGAGACCGCGTAGCGGTTGACACGTGATCGGCGGAGGACCAGTTTCCGGGCATGGCTGAGACCGTGACTTTGGAATTTCTCGGCGCTCAGATGGAGCGCATGTTCGTTGAGCAGGCCAAGACGCGCGAAGAGATCGCGGCCTTGCGCGAGGACATGCATGTATTGACGGCGATCGTCCTGCGCCACGAGAACACATTGAACGACATGCTGACGCAGATTACTGCGATGGTTGCCCAGCATCGTCGCTTTAATGACCGTCTCCTCCGGCTTGAGGAACAACCGGCCCGATAGCCGGTAGTGGTTCAGTTTGAGATTGGGACCGCTCAACGCTCGACGCAGGCGAACATCATGCGGTTGTAAAGAACGTCCATCCCCGTCACCTGGGCGACGCGGTTGTGTTGGTGGCAATAGGTGTCCGCGACCGTGAACGCCGCGGCCTGGTTAGTGCCGTTCGCGTGATCGATGATGCCGCCACGCTCGTTGCCGGACATCAAGGCGGGTGTCGCGCAACCTGTCAGGCAGAGAGCAACGCTGGCGATTGCGATGCTGTAGCTCGCCGTCCTCATCGTGGTGCCCCGTCGTCGCTTTCTACATGCTTAGTGCAAAGCAACGGGTAGGTTCATGCTAGAGCGAAGGCTTTATCGGGAATCACGCCGTCCCGTAGGCGAAAGGTCATGGTGGCTCGGTTTCCGCGATGATCGGTTAGAGGTCCAAGTGAGGACCACAACGGTTTGCGATGACGGCGACGGAATCGGCCGATATGAAGTAGCTGGCTTCTCGAAGCGTCCACAGAACCCGCAGCGGCGCGCGATGGCCCTCGCAAACCTCGACAGGCCGAGGTGATCGAATGAGATTGAGCGACGAGCAGCGCTTGCTCCGCGACACCGCGCGCGACGTGGCCCGGACGCTGCTCGCGCCCGGGGCGGCGGAGCGAGACCGCGAGGAGCGGTTTCCGGCGGCGGAGTTGGCCGAGCTC
>DATAUV010000064.1:0-12030 GCA_036268075.1 Allostellaceae bacterium
TGTCGCCGCCAAAGCGATCCTCGACCTTCGGGTTCGGGAAGCGCGCGCCGATCGTCGAATCGAAGATGCGCATCTCGCGGCTGTAGGGGCCCTCCGCCTTCGCCATGACGAACGGCGCGCGGCTCATGCTCTCGACCCCGCCCGCGACGAAGATGTCGCCCTCGCCGCAGGTGATCTGCTGCGCCGCGACCGCGATGGCGTTGAGGCCGCTGCCGCAATTGCGCTGCAACACCGAGCCCGGGACCTCGATCGGCAGCCCGGCGACCAGCGCCGCGTGGCGCGCGACGCAGCGGCTGTCCTCGCCGCCCTGGTTGCCGCAGCCGACGACGACGTCCTCGATCCGCTCCGGCGCGAACCCGCTCTCGGCGACGACCTTGGCGATGACCGCGGCGAGCATGTCGTCGGGCCGCATCTTGGCGAGCGCGCCGGCATGGCGGCCGAACGGGGTGCGCAGACCGGTATAGAGATAGGCGTCGAGCATGAGAGCGGCTCCCGCTTGTGGGTTTTGGGCTTTGCCTGCATCTCCGCTCGACAGGCGGCCGGTGTCAAGCATCTGGCGCGGCGCGGCGGCGAAACATTCGCGAGGCGACGGCGTTGGCCCAGGATGGCAACGCTGAGCCTTTCGTCGCCGCGCCCAAGCCTGCTGCCGACCACGGTCGTCGCGGCCGGACTTGCCGCGATCTTTGTCGGCGCGACCCTGCCGACACCGCTTTACCCGCTTTATCGCAAGGAATTCGGGTTCGGCGAGGTGACGCTGACGCTGATCTATGCCGTGTACGTGCTCGGCAATGTCGGCGCGCTGTTTCTCGGGGGCCGCCTGTCGGACCAGATCGGACGGCGCCGCGCGAGCCTGCCGGCGATCGGCTTTGGTCTCGCCGCGACGGTCGTCTTCCTGTTCGCGTCGGGCACCGCCGCCCTCTTTGTCGCGCGGGTGCTGACCGGACTCGCGACCGGGCTTGGCGCCGGGGCCGCGACGGCGTGGATCGCCGAGCTCCAACCTCCCGAAAACAAGCAGGCCGGCGCGGCCATCGCGAGCGCCGCGAATTTCATCGGCCTCGCCATCGGATGCGCCGCCGCCGGCGTGCTCGCCGGCTATGCGCCGTGGCCGCTGCGGCTGTGCTGGGTGGTCTATTTCGTGGTTCTGGCGGCGATTGCGATCCCCACCCTGTTCACCCGCGACACGGTCGAGCACCGCGTCTCCCGGATCGGCGATTTGTCCCTGCGCCCGCGCCTCGGCGTGCCGGAAGACATCCGACTCAAGTTCTTGTCGCCGGCGCTGTGCGCCTTCGCGACGTTCGCCGTGCTGGGGTTCTATTCGGCGCTGACCCCGGGCCTATTGTCCAACGCGCTGCACGAGAATTCGCCGGTCGTCTCCGGTCTCCTCGTCGCCGAGTTGTACGCGGTGGGCACCGTCACGATCGTGGCGAGCGCGGGACTGTCGAGCCGCGCCGGCATGCTCGCCGGGCTCGCGCTCCTGCTGCCGAGCCTCGCGCTGCTGGTCGTGGCCGAGCTGGTGCGCTCGATGCCCATCCTGATCGCCGCGGCGGCCTTCACCGGGGCGGCGGCGGCGCTCGGGTATCGCGGCAGCCTCCAAGTGGTGAACGCCATCACTCCCGAGGACCGGCGCGGCGAGGTGGTATCGAGCTACCTGATCGCGGTTTATGCCGGAAATTCGCTGCCGGTGATCGGGGTCGGCCTACTTTCGACCGCTTCCGGGCCGCTCGCCGCGCATGTGATCTTCGCGGTCGCGATCGCGGCGCTCGCCGTGGCGGCCCTCGCCACCGGCGCGAAATATGCCCCAAGCCCGTAGTTGGGTTATGATCGCGGCGTTTTGACCCGCGATGACCATGCCCACGCGCATCTCCACGATCACCACGCCCCCGATTTCGGCCGGGCGTTCGCGATCGGCATCGCGATCAACCTCCTCTATCTGGTCGCCGAGGCGGGGTTCGGGCTTTACGCCGACTCCCTCGCGCTCCTGGCCGATGCGGGGCACAATCTCGGCGACGTGCTGGGGCTCGGGCTGTCGTGGGGCGCGGCGCTGCTGAGCCGGCGCGGGCCGAGCAGCCGCTTTACCTACGGGCTGCGCTCGACCTCGATCCTCGCGGCACTCGCCAACGCGACGATCCTCCTGGTCGTCACGGGCGGGATCGCCTGGGAAGGATTATGGCGGCTTGCCCATCCGGTCGCGACCGGCGGCGCGACGGTCGCCTGGGTCGCCGCCGCCGGCATCGCGGTCAACGGCGCGGCCGCGCTCCTCTTCCTCAGCGGCCGCCGGCACGACCTGAACGTGATGAGCGCCTTTGCCCACATGGCCGCCGACGCGCTGATCGCGGCCGGGGTCGTCGTCGCCGGCGTCGCGATCGCGCTGACCGGGTGGCTTTGGCTCGACCCGGCGGTGAGCCTCGTCGTCTCGGCGGTGATCGTCTGGGGCACGGTCGGGCTCGTCAAACAGGCGGTCGGGCTTGCCCTCGACGCGGTGCCGGCCGGGATCGACGCGGCCGGCATCCGCGACCATCTGCTCGCCGCCCCCGGCGTCGTCGCCTTGCACGACCTGCATATCTGGGGCATGAGCACGACCGAGACGGCGCTGACGTGCCATCTCGTGATGCCGGGAGGACATCCCGGCGACGCCGCGCTCGCCCACCTCGCCCGCGAGCTCGAAGACGGGTTCGGCATCGGCCATGCGACGATCCAGATCGAGCTCGGCGACACCGACGAGGCATGCGCCCTGACCCCGGAGCACGTGGTTTGAACCTATTCCGTCCGGCGCTGGTCGCCGCCTTGCTGCTGGTGTCGGCGTGCACATTCGAGGAGGGGCCGATGCCGCCCCAGCCGGAGCCGAACGCCGCGCCCGCGCCCGCGCAACGCGCCCAGCCGACAGCCCCGAACGAGGTCGCCCAGGAAATCCTGCGCTATTTCGAGGCGGCCGGATATCGGCGCTTCCAGGCCGAGGCTCTCGCCGATCACGCCCATGTCGAAAGCGGGTTCCGCCCCTGCGCCGCGGGGCCGCACGGGCTGCGCTACATGTTTCAATGGGGCGGGCTCAGATTGCAGCGGCTGCGGGAATTCGCCGGCGGTCCCGGCTGTCCGAGCATCGACGTGCAGCTCGCCTTCTCCGACCACGAACTGCGGAGCGAAGCCAATTACGGCTGCTTCTGGCGCGCCCAGGATCGCGCCTCGGCGTTCCAGGCGCTGCGCCGGGGGTTCGGGCAGGGGCGCTGCTAGAAGTGCTCTAGCGCCACCACCATCGTGAAGGCCGGGACGGCTTGTCACCCTCGCCGGCAGCCTCCGGCCGCTTCCGAGCGAAGATCGTGTTCGAGACCATATACCCGCCGGTCGAGCCGTCGTCGTGGCACGCCAGGATCTCGCATCCGCTCTCGCGCAGCAGCCGGAACAGGGCGGGCTGTGGGATCAGGTGCATCTCCATGCCGCCCTCGGCCGGCACGGATTTGAGATATTCCCGGGGGCGAAACCGGTATCCCCGCCGATAGATCGGCACCTGGAAAAACGCGACCCCGCCGGGCCGCAGCCGGGACAGGGCCGCGCGCAGCAGCATCGCGATGATCGGCGGCGGGTTGTGCTGCAAGACGATCACCGAGACGAAGACGTCGAACTCCGCGGCCGCGGTGAGATCGGCGACCGATGCGAGATGGAGAAATTCGATGTTCGCGCGGCCGAACCGCTCGGCCGCTTTCCGCGCAAGCGCGAGGTGAGGCGCGGAGATGTCGGCCGCTACCAAGGACCCGAACAGGCCGGCGAGCCAGACGCTGACCCGCCCGACACCGGCACCCAGCTCGAAGCAGCGGGGATACCGGCCGGGATCGATCCCGCATCGCTCCGCCGTCTGCCGCAATTCCTCGAGAACCGCTTTGCCGGTCTCGTAGAACTCGCCTTCGGTCTCGGCGATCCGCTCGGCCCGGTACGCGTCCGAGACGATGACCGAGAAATGCGGTTCGACCTCCCCGAGCCGTCGCCAGCTCGCCTCGACATGCCGCACCATCGCCGCGAGCTGCGCCGGGGTCGCCTCGAGCTCGACATCGAGCGGCGGTGCGGCCAGCGGCATGAGCTGCGACAGCCCGTTTCGCTCGCGAAACTCCGGCGAGCTGAGGAAGCGCTCGTGCAATTCGCGGAGCGAGCCGGTCATCTTGACGTGCCGAGCGACGACTTCGGGACTCTCCGCCTCGCGATCGAGGAACAGCCGATAGGCCGCGCGCACATCCTCCTCCGTGACCATGCCCACGCCCCGATCGCCGCGCCCGCGCACCCCGTCGCGATCTCTAGCATTGCCGCTCGGGGCGGCCCAGCCTAACTTTCGAAAGGCTACAGCTCGGGAGACGACGATGAGCGACACGGTGGTTCTGCGCGAAGTGGGCATGCGCGACGGTTTGCAGTCGATCGCCGAGGTGATGCCGACCGCGACCAAGCTCGCCTGGATCGACGCCGAATATGCCGCCGGCGTGCGGGCGATCGAGGTTGCCTCGTTCGTGCCGGCAAAGCTGTTGCCCCAGCTCGCCGACGCCGAGGCGGTGATCGCCCACGCGATGACCAAACCGGGCCTCCACGTCTCGGCGCTGATCCCGAACTCGCGCGGCGCCGAGCGCGGCCTCGCCTGCGGCGTGCCCGAGATGAACTACGTGCTGTCGGTCAGCGAAGGCCACAACCTCTCGAACGTCCGCCGCTCGACCGGCGACTCGATCGAGGATTTCCGCCGCGTCGTCCAGCTCTGCCGCGCCTCTGGCAAGACCGTCAAAGTGAATTGCGGCCTGGCCACCTCGTTCGGCTGCACGATCGAGGGCGATGTCGACGAGGACCGCGTCGTGCGCATCGCCAACGAGATCGCCGAGGCCGGCGCCGACGGCATCATCCTCGCCGACACGGTCGGATACGGCCAGCCGGCGGCGATCGAGCGGGTGTTCCGCCAGGTCATCCGCGAGGTCGCGCCGCTGCCGGTCGCCTCGCATTTCCACGACACGCGCGGCCTCGGCCTCGCCAACGTGCTCGCCGCGTTCAACGCCGGCTGCCGCGAATTCGACGCCTCGCTCGGCGGCCTCGGCGGCTGCCCCTACGCACCCGGCGCGACCGGCAACATCGTGCTCGAAGACACAGCCTTTCTCTTCGAATCGATGGGCTGGGATACGGGCATCGACATCGAGGCGCTGACCGACGTGCGCGCGATCGTCGCCAAGGCCCTCCCCGCGATCACCCTCTACGGCGCGATCGCCAAGGCCGGCCTCCCGCGCAACTTCCACGCAGTCGCGGAGGCCGCGCAATGACCGAACCCGCCTCGCCGGCGAAATTCGCCGACATGCTCAAGGACGCCGGGCTCGACCCGAGCCACGATCCGGCCCGGTTCGAGGAGTTGCGCGAGGGCACCGCGTTTCTCGACCGGCTGCGCCGCACCGTGCGCCGTCCGCGCGAACGCGCCGCCGAGCCGGCGCACATCTTCGTCCACCCCAAGGGGTAGGCGGCCCGAATGGGCGCTATTGGTTACAGGAGAGCGCGAACTCGTCGGCGATGGCGTCCCGCACCGTACCGTTCGCCGACAGGCACGGCGTCTGCACCCCACCCGCCCCCGACCCGCCGCCGCCCGACGAACCTGAACCGCCGGCCGAACCCGAGCCCGTCGCCACGGCGGTGCCGGAATTCGACGCGCTCGTCGGCGACGCCGGCGCCAGGGCCGCGCCCGATTGCGGCAGGTTCGGCAACTCGACCGCGCCGCTGCCGACTTGACCGCCGCCGAGAGTGCCGGGCGCTGTCTGCGCCGCTGCCGGCGCGGTCACCAGCAGCATTGCGGCAAGGTAGGCGGACAAACCTTTCATGCTCGGGCAACGCGCCCGGGCGGCACCGGTTCCTGCAAGCGAGGATGGCGCGATGAGCGACCCCAGCCAGCTTTCCCTCGGCGCGGCCAGCCGCGCGATCGCGACCGGCGCGCTGTCGCCGGTCGACCTGACCGCCGCCTATCTTGAACGCATCGCCGCGCTCGACGGCGAACTGCACTCCTACCTCTTGACCCTGCCCGATGCCGCGCTCGCCGCCGCGCGCGAGGCCGAGGGCGAGATCAAGGCCGGGCGCCGGCGCGGACCGCTCCACGGCATCCCGATCGGGCTCAAGGACATCTACAAGACCAAGGGCATCCGCACGACCGCCGGCAGCCGCGTCTACGAGACCCATGTGCCGGCCGAGGACGCCGAGACGTGGGTGCGGCTGCGCAACGCCGGCGCGGTCCTGCTCGGCAAGCAGGAGACGCACGAATTCGCGATCGGCGGCCCCGATTTCACGCTGCCCTTCCCGCCCGCGCGCAATCCTTGGAACACCGACCACTACCCGGCTGGGTCGTCGAGCGGCTCGGCTGCCGCGGTCGGCGCTCATCTGTGCGCGGCGGCGATGGGGTCGGACACCGGCGGCTCGATCCGCGGCCCGGCGGCGTATTGCGGCCTCGCCGGCTTGAAGCCGACCTATGGAAGGGTGAGCCGGCGCGGCGTTTTCCCGCTGAGCTACACGCTCGACCATTGCGGACCCTTGACCCGCACGGTCGAGGATTGCGCGCTGATGATGCAGGCGCTCGCCGGTCACGACCCGCTCGACCCGGCCAGCGCCGATGTACCGGTGCCCGATTACGCCGCAGCCCTTTCGACGCGGCTCGACGGCCTTAACATCGGCGTCATCCGCCACTGGCACGAAGAGGACGCGGTCGCCGGGTTCGGCCCCGACAGCACGCCGTCCGCCGCGTATTGCACCGCCTTCGACGAGGCCTGCCGCACGCTCGAAAGCCTCGGCGCCACGGTGACGGCCATCACCGTCTCGCCGCTCATAGATTTCGCCGACGCCAACCGCATCATCATGATCAGCGAGGCCTTTGCGCTGCACGAGCAGGATTTCCGCACCCGGCCGCAGATTTTCGGCCGGCACATGTTCGCGCGGATCGGGCTCGGGGCATTCCTGTCGGCGGCGGATTACGTCGAGGCGACCCGCCAGCGCCGCGAGCTTTGCGCCGAGTTCGCCGCCGCGATGGCCGGAATCGACGCCGTCGTCTCCGCGAACGCGACCGGCCCGGCGCCGCGCATCGACGCGGTCGGCACCTGGAGCACGTTCAACCGCGCCTCCTACACCGCGCCGTACAACATCACCGGATTGCCGGCGCTGTCGGTGCCGATCGGGTTCGAGGGCGGGCTGCCGCTCGCCTTCCAGATCGCGGGCAAGCCGTTCGCCGAGGCGGTCGTGATGCGCATCGGCCACGCCTTCGAGCAGGCCACCGAGTTCCACGCGCGCCGCCCCGCGATCGCGGCGCCGCTGCCGTCTCGCAAGTGAGGCGGGCGCTCTTCGGGCTGCTGCCGGCGCTGGCCGGCTGCGCCGCGCTTTCCGGCGCGCCGTCCCTGGACGACGCGCAGCAGGTCGTCGCCGCCCTCAAATTCCCCGGCAGCGGCGCCCCATCCGACCTCACCGTGACCGGGAATTTCGACCGCCCCGACGGCGGCTACAGCACCGGCGCGCCGATCGCGATCACCGTCACCGCCAGCGAGCCCGCCTCGATCGCGGTCTTGCGGGTGCTGCACAACGGCGAGACGACGATCGTCTTCCCGAACAAGACCCAGCCCGACGCCCACGCGGCCAACGGCACGATCCGCGTCACGATCCCCGCCGGCCCGGAAGGCGCCGAGCTGTTCGAGTTCCTCGCCGCGGCCAACGGCGGCTCGGCCTGGATCTTCACCCGGAAGCCCGCGGCGCCATCCGATTACGCCGATCTCGGCTCGACCACCCGCGCGATCATCACCGACCTCCAAACCACCTTCAAGGGCGCCCCGCACGGCACCGTCGCGGTGTCGCATGGCGCGATCAGCGTCGGTGGTTGAGCGGTCTCGTTCGGCCGGAGCCGATTTCTTGTTCCGTCATCCCGGCGCAGGCCGGGACCCACGCTGCAAACGCACGAGCCACCGACGAGTGGGCCCCGGCCTGCGCCGGGGTGACGGTTTATGTGAGAACGCGAACCCTCATCCCACCGGCACGAAATCGTAGATTCCGACGCCCTGGACGATCATGAACCGGCACGGGCCGCCGTCGACGCCGTGGACGTAATGCGCGGTCTTGGGCGGCACCTGGCAGCGGTCGCCTTTTTCGAGCCGATGCGTGTGCCGGGGCGCCCGGGTCTCGACCACCATCGGACCGTCGAGGCAGATCATCTGGTCGGTGATGTCGGTGTGGTAGTGCCACGGGATCGCCTGCCCCGCCGCCAGCGTCAGCACCTGAACCCTGAGGTCGGCGCCTTCCGCTACCAGCTCACGCCCGTCCAGCTCGTATTCACCGTGATTGCGTGACTGCATCGGCGTCCTCCCTTCCCACCCCTTCCCCTTAATGATTCGCTCTTCGCTCGCCCTTCCACAAGCCACCTATTCACACCAACACCGCCGCCCGCCTCGCCGCTCCACCGGCGATTGCCCAGCACCGCGGCGCTGGTATCGTCACTCAAATGGAACAGACGCGGAACGATGGGCATCTTGCGCCTTCAATCCTCGACACGCTGAACCCGGCGCAGCGGCGGGCGGTCGAGCATCCAGCCGAGCGGCCGCTGCTGATCGCGGCCGGGGCCGGCACCGGCAAGACCAAGACGCTGACCCACCGCGTCGCCCGGCTGATCCTCGACGGCGCCGACCCCCGCCGCATCCTGCTCCTCACCTTCAGCCGCCGCGCCGCGGTCGAGATGACCCGGCGGGCGCAGGCGGTGCTGTCCGGCTGGCGGGGCAAGGGCGAGGGCGCGTTCCTGCCGTGGTCGGGCACCTTCCACGCGATCGGCAACCGCCTCTTGCGCGCCCACGCGCCGGCGCTCGGCCTCGACCCCAATTTCACCGTGCTCGACCGCGCCGACGCCGCCGATTTGATCGATCTCGTCCGCCACGACGAAGGCCTCTCGCGCACCAAATCGCGCTTTCCGAAAAAGGGCGCCTGCCTCGCGATCTATTCCTACACGGTCAACGCCGGCTGCCCGCTCGCCGACACGCTGGAGCAGGGGTTTCCGTGGTGCGCGGATTGGGAGGACGAGCTGAAGCGCCTCTTCGGCGCCTATGTCGCGGCCAAGCAGCGCGACAGCGTCTTCGACTACGACGACCTCCTGCTCTACTGGCGCGAGGCCCTGGGCGACCCGGCGCTGGCGGCGCAGATGCGCGGTCGCTTCGACCACATCCTCGTCGACGAATACCAGGACACCAACACGATCCAGGCCGCGATCCTGACAGCGCTCGCGCCCAACGGCGCCGGCCTCACCGTGGTCGGCGACGACGCCCAGGCGATCTACGGCTTCCGCGCCGCGACGGTGCGCAACATCCTGGATTTTCCCGGGCTGTTCTCTCCCCCGGCGGCAATCGTCGCGCTCGAACAGAACTACCGCTCAACCCAGCCGATCCTCGCCGCCGCCAACGCAATCATCGCCCGCACCGGCGAGGGCATCGCCAAGATTCTGACCTCGTCACGGCAATCCGCCGAACTCCCCTACCTCGTCGCCGCGACCGACGAGGCGGCGCAGGCCGATTACGTCGCCGACCGCATCCTCGACAACCGCGAGGCCGGGATCGACCTCAGGCGCCAGGCCGTCCTCTTCCGCACCTCGCACCACAGCGCCCTGTTGGAGGTCGAGCTCGCCCGCCGCAACATCCCGTTCGTCAAGTACGGCGGGCTTAAATTCGTCGAGGCCGCGCACGTCAAGGACATCCTTTCGATCCTGCGCTGGGCCGAAAACCCGCGCGACGCGATCGCCGCGTTCCGCACCTTGCAGCTCCTCCCCGGCATCGGCCCGGCGAGTGCGCGCAAGGCCCTCGACCATGCCACGGACCATGAGGGAAACCTCGCCGATTTTACCCCGCCCGCCGCCGCCAGGCTCGACTGGCCGGGGCTGTGCCGGACCCTCGCCGAGCTCCGCCGCGGCACCAAATGGGAGGGTCAGCTTGGCCGCGCCCGCGCGTGGTATCAGCCGCATCTCGAACGGCTCTACGACCATGCCGGCGCGCGTGGCGGCGACCTCGACCAGCTCGAGCAGGTCGCCGCGACGCACCGGACCCGCTCCGGCTTTCTGACCGACCTCACCCTCGACCCGCCCGAGGCGAGCGGGGTCGAAAGCGGCAAGCCGGGGCTCGACGAGGACTACCTGATCCTGTCGACGATCCACTCCGCCAAGGGCCAGGAATGGGACGCCGTGTTCGTGCTGAACCTCGTCGACGGCTGCATCCCGTCCGACATGAGTACCGGCAAGCCGGCGCAGATCGACGAGGAACGCCGCCTCCTCTACGTCGCGATGACCCGCGCCCGCGACCGCCTCGAGCTGATCCACCCGCTGCGCTTCTTCCGCACCCAGCAGCACCGCATGGGGCCGAGCCACATGCTCGCCCCCCGCTCCCGCTTCCTCCCCGACGAGCTGCTGCCCCTGTTCACCCGCCGCGACACCCTCCCGCCGGTGCCGGAAGATGCAACGCTGCCAACGGTCAGCGCGGTCGATATCGGAGCGAGATTGAGGGCGGCGTGGGCGTAACCAACACGTCGTGAGCCGACCCAACGCTGTCATTGCGAGGAGCCGAAGGCGACGCGGCAATCCCCATCGGACTAGCCTCCTGCGGACGGGGATTGCCGCGGCGCTACGCGCCTCGCAATGACAGCGCGCTTTGACGGCACTCTTTGACAACCACGCCTGTTCGCGCGACCCTCACGCCGCCATTCAGGGAGCACTCGCATGTACGAAAAAGAAGTCATCGTCACGACGAAATACGGCCCGATGCCGAGCTTTGTCGCCTGTCCCGACACGCCGGGCGGCCCGACATCATATCCCGGCATCATCTTCTACATGGACGCGCCGGGCATCCGCGAAGAGCTGCGCAACATGACCCGCCGCATCGCCCGGGCCGGGTACATGGCGATCCTCCCCGACATGTATTACCGGCTCGGCAATCTGCGCTTCGACGTGGCGCGCCGCGACGACGCGCAGGCGCAGGTCTTTCTCGCCGCGATGCGCAGCCTATCCAACAAGCTGGTCATGGACGATACCGGCGGCATCCTCGCCTGGCTCGATGGGCAAGATAAGTGCAAGCCCGGCCCCGTCGGCTGCCTCGGCTATTGCATGAGCGGCCAGTACATCACCAGCGCCGCCGCGACCTACCCGCACCGCATCGCCTCGGCCGCCTCGCTCTACGGCGTCGGCGTCATCACCGACAACGAGGATTCGCCGCACCACCTCCTCGACCGCATCAAGGGCGAGCTCTACTACGCCTTCGCCGAGACCGACCGCAGCGTGCCGGCAAACATCCCCGGCGACCTCGCCGAGATGCTCTCGAAGACCAACGTCAAGCACGAGATCAAGACCTTCCCCGGCACCGAGCACGGCTTCGCCTTCCCCGAGCGCGCGATCTACAACCCCTCCGCCGCCGAGGAGACCTGGGACAAGATGTTCGCGATGTGGGACCGGACGCTGAAATAGCTTTCTCGCTACGCTCGGCCCTCACCCGTCTCGCTACGCGAGCCACCCTCTCCCGCAATGCGACGCAACGCGGGCGAGGGAATTTCTTCACTGTGCCCTCTCCCGCATTGCGGGAGAGGGGGGACCCGAAGGGTGGGTGAGGGCCGCGCGCAGACCACCGCGACGCTCGCCGCCGAGAACCCGCTGATGAACATCCCGGCGCTGATCACCGATGACGGCCAGGCGCTGTTCGATTCGCCGGTGATCTGCGAATACCTCGACAGCCTCGCCGGCGGCGGCAAGGTGTTCCCGGCGCCGGGCAGCGCGCGCTGGACGGCGCTGCGCCAGCAGGCGCTCGGCGACGGCACCCTCGACGCCCTCATCCTCTGCCGTTATGAGATCGCCGCCCGGCCCGAGGAAAAGCGCCACGCCGCCTGGACCGACGGGCAGACGAAAAAGGCCCAAAATCCGATCGGGTTGCAAGCTCGCCGGATTCTGACGGCCCAACCGTTTCCTCAACCTTAACGGCAGGGTTGCCGATCACCATCTGCACAGGCACCCATGGGCTTCGCGTTTCTCAGCCCCACCAACCCCGA
>DATAUV010000065.1:0-27017 GCA_036268075.1 Allostellaceae bacterium
GTGCAGTCGGGCGACAAGACGCTCGCCGCTGAATTGGAGCGGCGCGGGTATGGCGCGATCGGGGACGCGGCATGAAGGAAGTGCTTCGCCCGTCCATTCTTTTGGTCATCCCGGGGCGCGTCGCAGACGCGAACCCGGGACCCAAGAACACAGGCTCGCGGAAACCTGGCTCCGCCCGTGTTCATGGGTTCCGGGTCTTGCCCTGCGGGCAATCCCGGAATGACGGGTAAAAGATGACAACGAGCGTAATAGATTTTCCCGTGAAGCCCGAGGCGCGGCCTTATCTCGACGCCTTCGCCGGCGCCGCGAACGAGCCCGACTGGCTCGCCCGCTTCCGCAAGCACGGCATCAGCCGCTTCGCCGAGCAGGGCTTTCCGAGCCGGCGCAGCGAGGGTTGGCGCTACCTCGACTTGCGCGGTCTCCAGGACAGGCCGCGGCTGCCAGCGGCGGCGGAGACGCGGCTGCCTGAGATCACGCGGGCCGGCTTGTGGCTCGGGCCCATCGCGAAGGCGATCGCCGAGCGGCCCGATCTGCTGCGGCGCGCCCTGGAAGATGAGGGCGATGAGGCCTTCGCGGCGCTCAACGCGGCGTTTTTCGCGGGCGGCTTCGTGCTCGATATCGGTCCCGGCGCGACAGCGGAACAGCCGATCGAGATCGTGCATGCGGCGTCGAGCGGCGGCTCGATCCACACGAAGACGCTGATCAACCTCGCGGCCGACAGCCGGGCGACGCTGTTCGAGACCTATGCCGGCGACGGAGCGTATTGGCGCAACGATGTCGTCGACATCCGGCTCGGGCCGGGGGCGGTGCTGGATCGGGTGGTCTGCGTCGAGGAGGGCGCGGGCGCGGTGCATATCGGGGATGTGCGGGTAACGCTCGGCCCCGGAGCGCAGTTTGGCGCGTTCGCGCTGGTGCTCGGCGGCAAGACCGTGCGGCATGAGCTGTCGGTGGCGATGGCGGGCGAGGGCGCGCGGTGCCGGATCGACGGCGGATTTGTCGTCGGCGGCGACGACGAGGCCAATATCGTGACGACGATCGACCACCGGGCGCCGGGCGGGACCACCCGCGAGCTCGTCAAGGGCGTCGCGGCGGGGCGTGGGCACGGTGCGTTCCAGGGCACGATCAGGGTGCGCGAAGGGGCGCAGCAGACCGACGCGCAGCAGACCAGCCGTAACCTCATCATCGGCCGGCGCGCGGTGATCGACACCAAGCCGGAGCTGGAAATCCTCGCCGACGACGTGAAATGCGCGCATGGCGCCAGCGTCGGCGACCTCGACGAGGCGGCGCTGTTCTACCTGCGCGCCCGCGGCATCCCCGACGACGAGGCGCGGCGCCTCTTGGTCGAGGGATTTGTGCGCGAGGCGGTCGAGCGGGTCGCCGATGCGGGGGTGCGGGAGCGGCTGTTGGAGCGGCTCGGCGCGCGGCTTGAGCGGCTGGAGGGCGGGCGATGATCGATGTCGGCGCCATCCGCAAGGAATTCCCGGTGTTCGAGCGCAACCCCGGGCTGGTCTTCCTCGATTCCGGGGCGAGCGCGCAAAAGCCGCGCGCCGTGATCGACGGCATCGCCGAGTTCTATCGCAGCGACTACGCCAACGTGCATCGCGGCGTCTATGGCCTCAGCCAGCGCTCGACCGACGAGTTCGAGGCGGCGCGCGAGGCGACGCGGGCCTTTCTCAACGCCGCCGACGAGCGCGAGATCGTCTTCGTGCGCGGTGCGACCGAGGCGATCAATCTCGTCGCCCACGCCTGGGGCGGCAAGTTCCTGAAAGCCGGCGACGAGGTAGTGATCAGCGATCTCGAGCACCATTCGAACCTGGTGCCGTGGCAGATGGCGTGCGAGCGCGCTGGCGCCGCGTTGAGGTTCGCGCCGACCGACGAGACCGGCGGGTTCGACCTCGCCGCGTTCGAGGCGCTGTTGTCGGACCGGACCCGGATGGTCGCGGTGACGCATGTGTCGAACGTGACCGGCGCGGTATTGCCGGTCGAGACGATCACGCGGCTCGCGCACCGGCACGGCGCGGCGGTGCTGGTCGACGGGTGCCAGGCGATCCCGCGGATGCCGGTCGACGTGCGGGCGATCGGGTGCGATTTCTACGCCTTCTCCGGCCACAAGGTGTACGGGCCGAGCGGCATTGGTGTGCTCTACGGCCGCTACGACGCGCTCGACGCGATCCCGCCCTGGGAAACCGGTGGCGGCATGATCACCAGCGTCGAGTACGCGCACACCGAGTTCCAGGACCCGCCGCACCGTTTCGAGGCCGGGACGCCGGATATCGCCGGCGCGGTCGGGCTCGGCCGGGCGCTGGGATTTGTCGAGGGAATCGGCCGCGAGGCGATCCGCGAACACGAGGCGGCGCTGACCGATTACGCCGTGGATGTGCTGTCGCGCATCCCCGACCTCAGGCTCGTCGCCGGCGGGCAGCAGCGGCTGAGCGTCCTATCGTTCAACCTCGACGGCGTGCACCCGCATGACGTTGGCACCGTGCTTGATCAGCACAACGTGGCGGTGCGCGTCGGACACCATTGCGCGCAGCCGCTGATGGACAAATTGGGCGTGCCTGGCACGGTGCGCGCCTCGTTCGGGATCTACAACGATCGCGCCGACATCGATCGGCTGGCGGCGGCGATCGAGGCGTGCCGGGAGATGTTTTCGCGATGATGGATCTGCGCGAGCTTTACCAGGACATCATTCTCGACCACGGGCGCCACCCGCGGAACCGCCGGGCGCTGGATAACCCGACGCACCTCGCCAAGGGCCACAATCCGCTCTGCGGCGACCGGGTGACCGTGTTCCTGGCGATGGACGGCGACCGCATCGCCGATGTCAGCTTTGACGGCCGCGGCTGCGCGATCTCGACCGCGTCGTCGTCGCTGATGACCGAGGTGCTGAAGGGCAGGACGCTCGACGAGGCGCGGATGCTGTTCGCCCGGTTTCATGCCGAGGTGACCGGCGGCGACCCGGTCGAGGTGCCCGAGGAACTGGCCGAGGATTCCGAGCGGCTGGAGCCGCTGACCGGGGTCAAGGCGTACCCCGCGCGGGTCAAATGCGCGACGCTGCCGTGGCATGCCTTCGAGGCGGCGCTCAAGGGCGGGCTCGGCGGCGACACGGTCAAGACGGAGTAGGGCGATGGCGCCAGACGATAGCAACACCAACACCGGCGACCGCGACTATTTCGATTTCGCGCCGCCCCCGCCGCCGGCGACCGAGCCGGTCGAGCGGCCCGAAGGCGACGACGATGCCGAGCTGATGGGGCCGGTGCTCGAAGCGCTCAAGACCGTGCAGGACCCGGAAATCCCGATCAACCTGGTCGAGCTCGGGCTGATCTACGAGCTCTTGGTCAAGAAGGGCGGCGTCGTCTTTGTCGAGATGACGCTGACGACCCCGGCCTGTCCGGTCGCCCAAAGCATGCCGGGCGAGGTCGAAAGCGCCATCGCCGGCGTCGACGGGGTCAACGAGGTGCGCGTCAACCTGGTCTGGTCGCCCCCCTGGGACCGCGACATGATGAGCGAAGAGGCCAAGCTCGAACTGGGGCTGATGTAGTGGGCCGCGGTGCGTAGGGTGGGTAGAGCAAAGCGAAACCCACCGCCTTTTTGCAAAGTACGCAGAGGACTTCGCAAAGTACGCGAAGGCGCCTGAGCGACGGTTAGCTTTTAAATAAACAACGAGTCAGTGAGGCAGTGAGATGCCGAGCCGCTGAATCTCACTGCCTCACTGACTCAGTGTTAATTTTTTTCGGCTTCGCCGCCATGGCGCCTTCGCGTCCTTTGCGGAAATCTTCGGTCTTTGCGGTAAGAAGTCGGTGGGTTTCGCTGCGCTCTGCCCACCCTACGGCCGTGTCGCGCCGGCCAAGGCCTGCTCGATGTCGGCGAGGAGGTCGGCGGGGTCTTCGCAGCCTACGGACATGCGTAGGAGATCGGGCGGCACGGGGGTGCCGGGGCCTTCGATCGAGGCGCGGTGCTCGATCAGGCTTTCGACGCCGCCGAGCGAGGTGGCGCGCTTCCACAGTTCGACACGGGCGGCGGTGGCGATGGCGGCGGCCTCGCCGGCCTTGACGCGGATGCTCATCATCCCGCCAAAGCCGCCCTGCATCTGGCGGCGGGCGATGTCGTGGCCCGGGTGGTGGGGCAAGCCGGGATAGAGCACCGCGCCGACATGCGGGTTGGCGGCGAGGGCGGCGGCGATCGTCTCGGCCGAGCGGCAGGCGCGCGCGACGCGCAAATAGAGCGTGCGCATGCCGCGCAACAACAGATACGCCTCGAACCCGCCCATGATCGCGCCGCCGCCGCTGCGCTCGGCGACGATGCGGCGCCAGAACTCGTCGTCGCGGGCGGTGGTGACGGTGCCGGCCATCACGTCGCTGTGGCCGTTGAGATATTTCGTCGCCGAGTGCATCACGAGGTCGGCGCCGAGCTCGATCGGGCGCGTCAGCACCGGCGTCGCGACCGTGCTGTCGACCGCAAGCAGCGCCCCGGCCCGGTGGGCGATCTCGGCGGCGCCGGCGATGTCGGTGACCGACCATAGCGGGTTGGCCGGGGTCTCGATCCAAATGAGCCGCGTCTGCCCCGGCCGGATCGCCGTGGAGATCGCGTCGAGCGAGGTGGCGTCGACGAAATCGGCGGCAAGGTTCGCGTTGCCGAGCCAACGGCGCAGCGCCCAGTACATCACCTGCGGCACGATGACGTGGCTCCCGGGCGGCAGGCTGCCGAAAACGGCGGTCGCGGCGGCCATGCCCGACGGGAAGAGCAGCGACCCGGCGCCGCCTTCGAGCGCGGTCAGCAGTTGCTCGGGCTGGTCGTAGGTCGGGTTGTCGGCGCGGGCATAGCTGCGGCCGCGGCGGTACTGGTTGTCGGGGTCGCGGATAAAGGTCGTCGCGGTGTGGATCGGCATGATGACGGCGCCGGTCGAGGGGTCGGTCCAGCCCAGCGCCTGGGCGGCGAGGGTGGCGGGGTGGAGCGGTTTGTCGGGCATGGCAGCGCCTCTTGCGGGTCGCCGCCATCCTAGCCGATTGACGGGGGGCGGCGCCTTTTGCGGGTCGTCGCCATCCTAGCCGATTGACCCGGACGCGGCGCTCGATTATGCGAACGGGCGATGCCGACCCGCCGCCTCCTGCTGTCGCTAGTCGCCATGCTGTTGCTGGCCGTTCCGGCGATGGCGGAGCTGCAGACCTTTCCGACGGGCCAGCTCACGATCGTCACCGCAAAGGGCGATCTCAGGTTCACGGTCGAGATAGCGACGACGCCGGCGCAGCACGAGCAGGGGCTGATGTACCGCCACCACATCGACCCCGGCACCGGGATGCTGTTCGATTTCGGGCACCCGACGACGACGGCGTTCTGGATGAAAAACACGCTGATCCCGCTCGACATGCTGTTCGTCGGCGCGGACGGCCGCATCGTCAACATCCACGAGCGCGCGGTGCCGATGTCGGAGGAGACGATCCCCTCCGCCGGCCCGGTGCGCGCCGTCATCGAACTGAACGGCGGCGCCTCCGCCCGGCTTGGGATAAAGCCGGGGGATCGGGTCGTCTATCCGATCTTTGGGGGGAAATAGACGGGTGAGGGTGAGGGTCAGGGCAGAAACTCCCGCACCAAATCCAAAAACCCGTCCAGCCGATCGTGGTGGACCCAGTGGCCGGCGCCTTCGAAGGAGACGACGCGGGCGTCTTTGAAGAATTTGATGCGGCCGTCGGCTTCGGGGTTCGAGGCCCAGCTTTCCTTGCCGTAGACGAGGAGGGCCGGGCAGGTGATGCGCTGCCACAGGGCCTGGGTCTCGTCCTGGGTCATGCCGTAGGGGCGGTCGGAGCGGACGTAGTTGTCGAATTTCCAGCTATAGGTGCCGTCCTCGTTCTGGTTGACGCCGTGCTGGGTCAGGTGGCGGGCCTGCTCGGGCGAGAGGAAACGGTTGGCCTCCTGCATCCGCTTGAGCGCCTCGTCGATCGAGGCGTAGCGGCGGGCGACGCGGCCGGACAGGTCGCGCTGCTCGGCGATCCAGCGCTGCAAGCGGTCGGCGATCGGCTGCTTGGCGCGGTCGATCATCGCGCGCGGGGTCATGCCGAGCCCCTCGATCGCGACGATCTTGCGGACATTGTCGGGGTAGATGCCGGCATAGCGCAGCGTCAGCATGCCGCCCAGTGAGTGCGCGATGATCGTGACCGGCGCGAGTTCCTGCTGATGGATGAGCTGGGCCAGGTCGTAGATGTAGGCGGCGACCGAATAGCTGCCGTCGGGCGACCACTGGCTGTCGCCGTGGCCGCGCAGATCGGGGGCGAGGACGTGATAATCCTTGCGCAGCGCGGCCGCGACCCAGTCCCAGTTGCGGCAATGGTCGCGCCCGCCATGCACCAACAGCAGCGGCGGCGCGCCCGGATTGCCCCAGTCGACGTAATGCAGCCTGAGGCGCTGCGAGAAATAAATCCGCGAGGTCGGGCCGGCGGTGTCGAGGGCGATCGGCACTGTTTCCATCCCGTCAAAACCAATTAAAACAATAAGACCCCCGCGCGCCGTGACCATGCGGCCACTGGCGACAAACGGGGGTCCCTTTTGCGAAGCTAATCTTCGCGCTCGACAACATAGGCCGAGTTATCTCTTGGACTTGACGCTCGGTTGCCGATGCCAAGTAGTCGGCAACTGGTAACTCTCAGGTGGTGTCATGCTGGTTACACACCCTCCTGCTGTGTTGGCGACACTGAAAACTTGGCACTTCATCGGCCGGTCCGCAAGGGGAAATGCGCCAAATTACCGGCACAGGCCCGGATCGGGGCCGGTGCCGTAATCGTGCCACAGGCAGCGCGCGATCTCGATGTTGGCGAGGCCTTGCGTGCGCAGCGTCCTTTCGGCCTCGGCGTTGTCGATACCGCCGGGCGCCAGGTGCAGCAAATCGTGGAAGCCGATGCCGGCGCCGTCGCCGTCGATCGCATAGGCCCGGAGCAGATAGCGGCGGATCGGCGCGTCGGGCCTGGTGATCTCGGCGGCGGCCACGACGATGACGCGGCGCGGATGGTCGCCGCCCGTCGTCAGCACGATCGGCGCGACGATGTCGAGCCCCTTGTCGGGCGGCAGGCCCGTGGCGAGCGCCAGCAGCGACCAGCCGGCATAGAGATCGATGCTGATCCCGGTGACCCGCAGGGTCGGTCCCGGCGGCCCGGGGGGAGCCGGAGCCGTGCCGGGCGGCGCGGTATCGGCGGCGAGCAGCGTCGCGACCGAGGCGCCCGCCTCGCGATACTGAATCGGGGGAGCCGGGGCGCCGCCGCCGGCGCTGCCGTCTTCCTGCTCACGGAAAAAGCCGAGGAGGCTGGTTTTCGTCGCGGCGACATCCTTGCGGAGGGCCGGCGGGGCGATGCCGAGCGCGTCGGCGATGTCTTTCGGGGTCACGTCCGAGGCGAATTGGAACAAGGCCAGCGCGCGCTCGAGCGGCGGCAGCGCGTCGAGCCAGGCGTCGATCTCGGCCGAGGTCAGCTCCTGCGAGAGGTCGGCGGCGCTGGGCTTGCCGAGCGGGGCGCCGGCGCGGCGCTGGATGCGGCGATCCTCGGCCGATTCGGGCGGACCCTCTCCGGCCATCCCCGTTGCGTCGCCGCGTCCCGGTTGTCTGCGCTCGGCCATGCGCCGCGTGGCGAGGTCCTGGATCGCGTCGATGACGACGCCGAGCCGATGGGCGCGGTCGGTGGCGACGATGCGGGGGCAAGCCTTGATCAGCGCGTCGAGCGCGTCCTGCACGATGTCGTCGATGTCGGCGGCGGTGAACTTGCTCTTCGCATAGGCAAGGGTGGATCGGACGGTAAAGCTGATCAGGCCGTAGAGGCGATCCTCTTCGTTGTGCCGCAGATTGTCGGCGCACAGCCGTTCGAGCAGCACGGCGGCCGACCAGGGCTCGGAATCAAGCTCCTGCGCCGCGGTTCCGGCGGGCGGGGTGTGCTCGGGAACGGGGGCGACGACCGGCGCGGGTGCGATCGGGGGCGGCGGCACGACGTCGGCGGCGGTGGGGGTGGGCATCGGCGCGGGCTGGGCGGCTTCCACGGGCGGCTTTTTCTTGCGGTGATGCTTCTTGACCGGTGGGGCGGCGCCTTCGGGCTGCGGCTGGGCGACGATCGGCGCCTCGTTGTTGAGATCGTCCTGCGCGACGGCCGAACCCGCCAGCCACAACAGCGCGGCGAGCGCCGCCGCGCATAGGCGGGCGGGGCCAGCCACCCTTGCCGCGCCCGGGTCCCACAACATGCGTCACGCTCCTCTGGACTCGCTATCGGCCTCGTCGTCGCCCGGGCGACGCGGCGACGCGACTTTCCCCTAATCGCGCGGGCGGGACAAGGCAACACAACGCGCTGGTCAGATGCGTCCCGATCCCGGAAATTGTCGTCCCAAGAGACGAGGATTGGGGAGGAGCGCCTGATGCCGGTATCGGGCCCGCGACGACGATCGGCCGGGCGGTCGGGCCTGCTCGCGCTGTTGGCGCTGGTCTTCACGGGGTGGGCCGGTCCGGGCTGGGCGGGCGATGCGACAATCTACACGATCCCCGATTTCAAGTTCGAGGACGGCTCGGTGCTGCCCGAGCTGCGCATCGCCTACGAGACCCAGGGCAAGCTGTCGCCCAACGGCGACAACGCGATCGTCGCGATGCCCGGCGCGCGCGGCGGGCGGGACGCGCTGGCGCCGCTGATCGGCCCGGGCAAGACGATCGACACCGACAAGTATTTCGTCATCACCGCCGACGCGATCGGCGGCGGCGGATCGTCGTCGCCGGCGGACGGGACGGGGCAGGAATTCCCGCGCTACACGGTCCGCGACATGATGGAGGCGCAGCACGCGCTGGTGACGGCGGGGCTCAAGCTGACCACATTGCGCGCCGTGGTCGGTCGCTCGATGGGGGCGTTCACCGCGCTCGAATGGGCGATCCACCACCCGGCGCTGATGCGGGGGGTGGTGCTGATCGCGCCGAGCCCGAAGGCCGAAGCCAATTTCCAGCTCGTCATCGACGTGATGAACTCGGTGATCACGCTCGACCCCGAATGGCAGGGCGGCCGCTACGAGCACAACCCCGAGGAAGGGCTGCGTCGCGCCGGACTCGTCTACTACCCGTGGAACGTGTCGGCCGCCTATCTCGAACGCGTGTCGGCAAAGCGGCTCGGCGAGGAGATGGAGGCGGAGGCGAAATCATTCGCCTCGTGGGACGCGAACTCGCTGGTGTTCCGCTATGCCGCCTGCCGCGAGCACGACGTATCGGCCCCGTTTGGCGGCGACATGTCGGCGGCATTTGCCCAGATCCGCGCGCCGGTGCTGATCCTCGCCAGCGCCAGCGACCGGCTGCTCGGGCTGTACGGCACGCGGCGCATCCGCGACGGGGTCAAGCACGCGACCTATGTCGAGATTCCCTCCGACATGGGCCATCGCGGCCTCGGCGTCGACGCCGAGCCGGGCGAGGCGGCCTACATCGTCCGTGCGATCAAGGATTTTCTCGGCGCGGGGAAGTAGCTCCTAAACCCTCTCCGGCACCTGCCGGCGGAGCACACCCACCTCACCCCGGCCCTCTCCCCCAGTGGGCGGAGAGGGAGAAGAAGCGAGCGGAGACGCGAAACCTGTTGGCTTAACGACCTGCCGGCATCGCATCGGCGGCGAGGCGGGCGGCGATGTCGGTGAGGCGCACCGAGCCCGACAGCATCGTGTCGAAGCTCTTGCGGACAAAGCCGGCATGGATCGCGACGGCCTCGTCGAGCGTTTTGGCGCCGAGCATGGCCTCCGTCATTTCCATCATCGTGCTGAACCCGGACCTCGTGAGCCCGGCCATTTCGTCGGCGACCGCCTCGGCGCCGTGCGCGAAGGCGTCGAAGAACGTGAGTGGGCCGAGGCTGGAAGCGCGGGGAATCTCAGGCGGCGGGAGCGGCGGGCCGGAGATCGGCGCGGGGGCCGCGGCCAGCTCCTCGGCGGCGGGAACGGGGATCGGCTCTTCCGCACGCCAGGGGTCCGCGGCGGGGATATTAGGCAGGCGTTTCGACGATGATTCGCGCATGGCATCCCTCGTTCGGTTCGGCGCTACAGGTGCATCGCACAATGGAACATGGGCCAAGATCGGTGAGGCTTCAAGCCGATTTTGTGCGATGCACAATGGAGCTGACCGGCTCGCGGCTGCGGCAATGCCAGGCGGCGGGCATGTCCCGGCAGATCGGTGCCGGTCCCGGTGGCCGGCTCGGCATCTCGGTCGCCTCGCTGGCGTTGAGCCCAGCGCTTTGACAGGGCGTCGGGATTTCCATACGCTCGGCGTGACGAATGCGCGTCGGGGGGCGCACATTCGCTCGTGCCTGGGGGGATAGCGTGCGAGTCGTAGTCTCGAAATTGCGGGGGCCGGGATCGCTCCCGGCGCGGCGCGGGGCGGCGTTTCGCCGGGCCGCGGCGGTGGCCATGTTGGCGGCGATGGGGATCGCGGCGGCGGTTCCGGCGGCCGAGGCGCGCCATCACGTTTTTGTCGCGTCGCCCGACGTCATCTTCGAGGCGATCGTGCTGGACGCCGACACCGGCCAGGTGCTCGGCGAGAACAACCCCGACACGCTGACCTATCCGGCCTCGCTCACCAAGATGATGACGCTGTTCCTGACCTTCGAGGCGCTCAACGACGGGCGGCTCAAGCTCGACCAGCCGCTGCCGGTGTCCGCGTCGGCGGCGGCGAAACCGCGTTCACGTCTCGGCCTGGTTGCCGGGGACGCGGTGCCGGTGCGCGACCTGATCCTCGCGATCGTCACCAAATCCGCCAACGACGCCGCCGCGGTGCTGGCCGAAGGGCTGGCCGGCAGCGAGGCGGCGTTTGCCCAGCAGATGAACGCGAAGGCCCAGCAGCTCGGCATGGACCACACGGCCTACCGCAACGCGTCGGGGCTGCCCGACCCCGAGCAGCACACGACCGCGCGCGACATCGCCCGGATGGCGCTGGCGCTGCTGCAGCATTTCCCGCGCGAATACCGCTATTTCTCCGTCAAGGAGTTCGATTTCCGCGGCGCGACGGTGGTCGGGCATGACCATCTGCTCGACTGGTATCCCGGCGCCGACGGGATCAAGACCGGGTTCATCAACGCGTCGGGCTACAACCTCGCGACCTCGGCGGTGCAGAACGGGCATCGCCTGATCGGCGTCGTGATGGGCGGCCGCACGGTCCGCTCGCGCGACGAAGAGATGGCGGGGATGCTCGACCAGGGCTTTGCCGAGGTCGAGGGCCGCAACCCGGCGGCGCCGCGCCCGCCGGCCGCGGCCGCCGCCCAGCCCCAACAAGCCGCGGCCCAGCTCCAACAGGCTGCCGCCCAGTCCAATTCTGCCCAGTCCAATTCTGCCCAGTCGAATGTTGACGAGACCGAGCCGCCGGCGCAGCCGCGCGGCGATGTGATCGGCAAGCTCGCCGCGGCGGCGATGCACGAGCCGGCCACGGCCGACGATGACGGCCGCCCGACGCACGAGCTCTGGGGCATCCAGGTCGGCGTGTTCCACGAGGAAGCCGCGGCCGAGCGGGCGGTGCAAAGCGCCGCGCGGCTGCATCTGGCGCAGGGAAAGCCGCAGCAGATATTGCCGCCGGCAAAGAACGCGCGCAGCGGCGTTTATCGCGCGCGCCTTCTCCACTTCACCTCGAAGACGGCGCGGGCCGCCTGCATCGCGCTCCACCGGAAGGGCATCGCCTGCGAGGTGGTGCGGCCCGATGCGGTGAAATACGCCAGCGGCTGACCGTCGCCGGCGTTTCCCTCAGAGCTCCTGGCGTTTCTCTCAGAGCGCGTAGAGCAGCTCGGGGCTCGGCGGCGCCTTGCCGAGCTCGACCTTTTTGACCGCCTCGATCAGCTTGGCGTGAGTCGGCGCGGCGCGGCCGATCTCGCGGCCGCGTTCGAGGATCACGCCGTTGATGAAGTCGATCTCGGTGCGGCGGCCCTTCTGCATGTCCTGGCCCATCGACGGCCGCTGCGCCTCGCTGCGGCCCTGGGAGTTGCGCAGCGCCAGCATCAGCGCCTCGACCTCTTCCTTGGCGCTCGCGTCGCCCTCGGAGGCGAGGGCCAGCTTCTCGGCGTCTTGCCCCGCGATGTCCTCGAGCTTGTAGCCGAGCGCCTGGCCGACGCGGACGCCTTCGCCGCCGAGCTTGATGATGACCTGGCGGATGCGGTCGTCCTGCCGGATCGCGTTGCCGCTGAGCCCGCTCGCAGCCGAGACGCCGTTATGCATCCCGTTGACGCACAGCTTCGACCAGCGCTCGCCCCAGAGGTTGTCGGTGACCTTGCAGGTGTCGACGGTGCGGATCAGCTCGCCCAGCTCCTCGATCCGCGCGGTCATCTTTCCGTGGACCTCGCCGACCCGGTAGACCTCGTGGCCCGGCGGGTTCTTCGCGCCGGTGCGGCGGATCTTGCCGGGGGCGTAGAGCTCGGCCGACAGGATCGCGGCGATCGCGCCGACCGTCTTGCCCCAGCCGACGATCCCGGCGATGCGCTCCTCGTTAATGCAATTCTGCAGCGACACCATGTAACCCCCTGGCGCCAAATACTGCCGCATCATCAGGGTCGCCCATTCGGTGTCGTACGACTTCATCGAGATGAAGCAGATGTCGATCGGCTTTTCCTTAGCTAAATTCTGGACCTCGGTCAGGTGCAGGGTCTTCGGATGGGCGCGGACAAACTCGGACTCGGTAACCCCCTCGATCGCCAGCCCCTCCTGGCGGATCGTCTCGATATGCTCGGGCCACGGATCGACCAGCGTCACGTCGAACCCGTTATGCGACAGGTTCCCGCCGGTATACCCGCCGATCGCGCCGGCGCCGAATACGACGATCTTCTTGTCCATCTCTTCCTCCCGGCCCTGGGTCTCGCGCTGTTGCGGACCATAAGGGGCGACGCCGGGGGAGGCAATCGGCACCCTTGTTACAGATCGAACCATCCTGATGTATGATGTTTGATGCTGCTGTTCGGAGATTTCGGGTGCGAACCACGATCGCGATAGACGACGACGTTCTTGAAGCGGCGAAAGCCATCGCACGCCAGAAAAGCGAAACGGTCGGTAAAGTGGTTTCGGAGCTGGCGCGCAAGTCGCTGCATCCTACGACCGCCTCGGCCGAGCGTAACGGCATACGGCTGCTGCCCGTGCGGCGTGCCGATGCTGTCGTCACCGCCGACATCGTCAACGCGCTTCGCGACGAGGCGCCGTGACCTATCTGCTCGACGTAGACGTTCTCATCGCGCTGATAGACCCGACGCATGTCGGGCACGACGCCGCCCACGCCTGGTTCACGACGACCGGCTCCGCCTCGTGGGCGACGTGTCCGCTCACCGAAAACGGGGTCATTCGGATCGTCGGTCATCCGAGGTACCCCAATTCGGCTGGCTCTCCGGCGGCGGTGGCCCCGGTGGTCGTGGGACTGCGTTCTTTGCCCGGACACGTCTTCTGGGCGGACAATTTCAGCCTCGTCGACACGGACATGGTCGACATCTCCCGAGTTCTGACGCCGGCTCAGGTAACCGACACGTACCTGCTGGCGCTTGCCCGCGCTCATAACGGGCAACTGGCGACCTTTGACCGACGCCTGTCTCTGAACCCAGTGCGCGGTGGCCGGGCCGCCCTTGATGTTATCGGGGCCTTGGCATAGCGGGACAAAAGGGACTATCGGCGAACATCCGCCCGCACCGAAAACGACAATCGGCGCCTCCCCGGTCACCTCCCTCTATGACGCGGCGACCGGCGTGATAAGCTTGGTTCAGGCGCGGCAGGCAAGGGGTGACGGCGATGGATTGGGGCGAACGACGCAATCGGTTTCGCGCGCTGTTGGCGGGGCCGCGCTGTGTGCATCCGGGGTCGGTGTACGACGCGATCTCGGCGCGGATCGCGGAGGATCTGGGGTTCGAGGTCGGGATCTTCTCGGGCTCGATCGGGTCGATGGCGGTGCTGGGCGCACCTGATCTGATCGTGCTGACCTTGACCGAGTTCGCGGCGCAGGCGAACCGGGTGTGCCGGGCCGGGAATCTGTGCCTCTTGTGCGACGCCGACGACGGCTATGGCAACGCGCTCAACGTGCGCCGCACGGTCGAGGAGCTGGAGACGGCCGGCATCTGCGCGATGTCGATCGAGGACACCGTGCTGCCGCGCCCCTATGGGCCGAGCGGGAAGCCGACGCTTATTTCGGTCGAGGAGGGCGTCGGCAAGATGAAGGCGGCGCTGTCGGCGCGGCAGGACAAGCGGCTCGTCATCGCCGGCCGCACCAGCGCGCTGGCGATCACCGGGGTCGAGGATACGATCAAGCGGGCGAAAGCGTATGAGGCGGCGGGGGTCGACGCGATCTTCCTCGCCGGCGGGCTCTCGGTCGAGGCGATCGAGGCGGTGTCGGCGGAGATCAAAATCCCGCTGATCACCGGCGGCGGCGCCGGCTCGCTCGCCGATCTCGACTGGATGTCGGCGCACAAGGTGCGCGTCGCGCTGCAGGGCCATGCGCCGTTCAGCGCCGCGGTGCAGGCGGTCTACAACACGCTGAAGGCGCTGCGCGAGGGGACGAAGCCGGCCGATCTGACCGGGATCGCCTCGGCCGATCTGATGCGCCAGGTGACGCGCGGCGCCGATTATGCGCAGTGGACCAAGGATTTTCTCGGCGGGTCGTGATGCGGATGCGGGCCGTGCGGCGGGTCGCGATTCGAACAAGGGCCGTGCGGCGGCCCGGGATAAAGGGGGTATGCGTGCGGGTCTTGCTGCTTTCGACGGCGCTCCTTGCCGTCGCCGCCTGTGTGTCGCCGGGGCCGCCGGGATCGAATGTCGACCTGACGCCGCCCGCCTTCGCCGAGCGTCCGCCGCCGATGCTGCCGCCCGAACAGAGCGCGTCGATGCCGCCCCCGGCGGCCGCGCCCGCACCGGCACCGGAATCGCCCGGCGCGCCGGTGCCGCTGACCCCGGTGCCGGGCGGCAATTCCGAGCTGTCGGTGCCGCCGCCACCGGGTCCGCCGCCCTCCGCGGCGCGGGGGACGACTACCGAGCTGCCGCCGCCTCCGCCGGAGATTTCGTCTCGGGCGCCCGCCCCGACACCGCCGCCTCCGCCCGTCGCCGAGGTGCCCCCGCCGCCGCCGGTGCCGCTTACGCCGATGGCAGCGGCCGCGCCCCCGCCACCTCCGGAGCCGCTGGCGCCCGAGGCTGTCGCGGCGGCCGCTCCGCCGCCTCCCGCCCCGCCGCCCGTCGCAGAAGGGGCGCCAGGGTTTGTCTGGCCGTTCCCGTTGCCGCCGTTTGCCGCAACGGCCGCGCCGCGCCTGACGCTGAGCAATTTCACCTATGACCGCGCGCATGTCGAAGCGGCGATCGCGACGAGCCCCGATTGCGACGCCGCGGCGGCGCCGCCGGTGGAGTTCGACCTGGCCTATAACGGCACAAGGGTGATCACCGCGCCGGCGGGCAGCGACGTCTGCTGGCGCCGCGACGTGGCGGGCCAGGCTGGCGCGGGGCCGCAATGGTCGCGCTGGAACCGGGCCTATCTGTCGTCGGGGCAGTCGGTCGATTCGCGGCTGTAGGGGGCGATGAACCCGCGCCGCGACCTGTTCCTGCCGATCGAGCCCTACAGCACCGGGCAGCTGCGGCTCGATGCGGTGCATACGATGTACTGGGAGCAATCGGGCAAGCCCGACGGTGCGCCGGCGCTGTTCCTCCACGGCGGGCCGGGCGCCGGCGCGACCGCGGTGCACCGGCGGTTCTTCGACCCGGCGCATTGGCGGATCGTGATCTTCGACCAGCGCGGCGGCGGCCGGTCGACGCCGCTCGGCGAGACGCGGGACAATTCGCCCGACGACCTCGTCGCCGATATCGAGCGGCTGCGCGTGGAGCTGGGTATCGAGCGGTGGCTGGTGTTCGGCGGCTCGTGGGGCTCGACGCTGGCATTGCATTACGCCGAGATGCATCCCGACCGCTGCGCCGGCCTCGTCCTGCGCGGGGTGTTCCTGTGCCGGCAGGAGGAGATCGACTGGTTCCTCTACGGCATGCGCGCGGTCTTTCCCGAGGCGTGGCGGGCGCTGTCGGGGTTTCTGCCGGAGAGCGAGCGCGGCGACATCCTCTCCGCCTATCACCGCCGCCTGATCGACCCCGACCCACGAATCCACATGCCGGCGGCGCGGGCGTGGAGCCTTTACGAGGGCGCGTGCTCGACGCTGTTGCCGAACCCCGAGACGCTGGCCGCGTTCGGCGAGGAGCGGCTGGCGCTGGGGCTGGCGCGGATCGAGGCGCATTTCTTCACCCGCCACCTGTTCTCCGGCGGGCGCGACCTGATCCACCGGATCGGACGGATTCGCCACATCCCGGGCACGATCGTGCAGGGCCGCTACGACATGATCTGTCCGATCCGCAGCGCCGACGAATTGGCCCGCGCGTGGCCCGAGGCCGAGTATGTGATCGTGCCCGACGCCGGCCACTCCGCGATGGAGCCGGGTGTCCGCGATCAGCTCGTGCAGGCGACCGACCGGATGAAATACAAATGATTGGCGCGTCCGGCGGTTTCGCTTGCCGCGCCCGCGTTCGCCTCTAATATCCGGCGCAACGGGCAGGGGGATTGCGGTGAACCTAGCGAGCGTCGCGAGACGGATAACGCCGGTGGCGTTTGCCGGGGTGGCCGCGATCTTGATCGGCTTGGCGGCGCGCCCCGCAATGGCGCAGATCTCGCTTGGATCGCCCAACGACCCGCCGCGAATCGCGCTGATGCTCGGCGCCTTCGACATCGTCCCGAGCCCGCACAAGGACAGCGCCGCCGCCGCCGATTTCGGCCTGGAATACCGCTTCGGCGACGTGCTCTACGCGTTCTCGCCGTTTGTCGGCGCGTTCGGCACCAGCGACGGCGCCGGTTACGCGTATTTCGGGTTTGGCTTTGACGTCAATTTCGGCCCGGACTGGGTGCTGACTCCAAACGGCTCGGCCGGTGTGTTCGAGCGCGGCAGCGGCACCAAGCTCGGCTCATGGTGGGAGTTCCGCACCGGCGCCGAGCTCGACTACAAGCTGACCAATGGCAGCCGCGTCGGTGTCGCCGTTCACCACATATCCAACGCCGGCCTGACCAAGCAGAACCCGGGTGAGGAATCGGCGGTCCTGGTCTACACGATCCCGTTTCATTGAGCGGGGCCGCCTCGAGTCAAGCCACCCTCTTATCGTCATTCCCGCGAAGGCGGGAATCCAGGGGCCAACACTTCGTCGCTCGCCCTGGACCCCCGCCTTCGCGGGGGCGACGACCTAGCTAAGGGGCGACCTTATCGATCGCCGCGGCGAGCTTGATGTCGCGGTCGCTGAGGCCGCCGGCGTCGTGGGTGGAGAGGATCAGTTCGACGCGGTTGTAGACGTTGAATATCTCGGGGTGGTGATCCATTTTCTCGGCGAGGAGGGCGACCCGCGCGAGGAAAGCCCAGGCCTCGGAGAAATCGCCGAATTGGAAATTCTTGCGGATCGCATCGCGGCCGGCGACCTCGCTCCAGCCGCCGAGCCCGGCGAGCGCCGCGCGACGCGCCGCCCCGGTGAGCTTGTCGACCATGCCGCCGCCCTCCCTGTCTTACCTCGGCTAGGAAGTGGCCGGGCCGGCCGGCGAGGTCAAGCCGGAATCGCGGCGTGAAGGGCCGACGCGCCCCGTCGGCCCGGGAGATCGAGGCGCTGGCCAAACAGGCGCTGGCGACGATCCCGGCAACGCTGCGGCGGGAGCTCGGGCCGCTGGTGATCCGCGTCGAGGATTTCCCTGACGCGGAGACCGAGGCGGCGATGGAGCTGGAAAGCCCGTTCGACCTCCTGGGCCTCTACCACGGCGTCGCGCTGCCGCACAAAAGCGTCACCAGCACGCGGGCCGAGCCCGACATGGTGTTCCTCTACCGCCGCCCGATCCTCGATTATTGGTGCGAGAACGACGACACGATCGAGGAGGTCGTGCGCCATGTGCTGATCCACGAGATCGGCCACCATTTCGGCTTTAGCGACGAGGACATGGAGCGGATCGGGGGCGCGGAGTGAGGGTGGCGGCGACGCGGGCGCGCAGATCGGGCAACAGCTCGGCGCCGAACCACGGGTTTTGCCGCTCCCAGAATGTCGTGCGCCAGCTCGGGTGGGGCAGGACGAAATACGCCGGCAGGAAATCGCGCCAGCGCTGGATCGCCGGACCCATCTTCTGGCGGCCGAGGTAATAGTTGATCGCGTAGCCGCCGACGAGCAGCGTCAATTCGACCGCGGCGAGGTGCGGCAGCAGGCGCGGGTGCCATAGCGGCGCGCATTCGGGGCGGGGCGGCAGGTCGCCGCCCTTTGCCTCGCGGCCCGGATAGCAGAACCCCATCCCGACGATCGCGACGCGGGCCTCGTCGTAGAAGGCGTCGGGGCCGATGCCGAGCCAGTCGCGCAGCCGGTCGCCGCTGCGGTCGTCGAACGACAGCCCGGTCTCGTGAACGCGGGTGCCTGGGGCCTGGCTGACGATCAGCAGCCGCGCCGACCGCTGGCCGCGCACGACCGGGTTGGGGCCGAGCGGCAACTCGGCGGCGCAATGCGTGCAGGCGCGGATTTCGGCGAGGAGGCGGTCGAAAGCCGCCGGGATCAGAACGTCACCGTGAGGCCGAATTGGGGTCCGAGCAGCGGACCCACGGCCCCGACACGCTTGAGCGGGATGCCCCAGGTGAAGCGGGCCGCGGCGTAGCTCGAGATGCGCCAGGTAAGGCCCGGCCCGGTGCTCGACAGCGTGACCCAGGAGGTGCGCGTGCCGGGGATTTCCGCGTGGTTGCGCCCGCCGCCGATATCGGCGAACCAGAACGGCACCAGCGCGTCGCCGTCGGGATTGATGTGGAGCGTCCGCGCGATGCCCGAGGCGAGCGTCGGAAAGCGCAGCTCGTTCTGCAACGTGGCGCCCTCGTCGCGGGTGACGCCCTGATCGACAAACCCGCGGACGGACTGGTAGCCGCCAAAGATGAGCTGCTCGCTCGGCAGGAGGATCGCGTCGCTGATCTGCGCGGTCAGGCGGGTATCCCACGAGAAATCCCACGGCAGCGGCGTCACCCGTTCGATAAAGCCGCGAACATAGGCGTAGTTCGCCGTGGCGCCCGCCTGCTGGGACTGGAAGGCGGCGTTGTTGTTCATCGCCGTCATGCCGCCGGGACTGCCGACGACGGTCAGGGTGAAGTTGTTGGCGCCGTAGGGGTCGGTCAGGGCGCCGCTGTATTGGAGCACGAACTGGTCTATCTCCGACGTGCTCGGAAACACGCTGACGCCGCCGAAGAGGATGTTGTTGTTGGTCGATTTAAAGTCGTAGCCGAGCGCCAGGTGCTGCTGGAAATCCTGCGTCCCGGGCAGTTGCCGCGTGTAGCGCAGCGACGCGGTGCCGGTGACGCCGGTGGTGTTGGTGATGCCCGACGGCAGGGAATTCGTCGTCGCGTAGCTGCCCGACAGCGACAGCGCGTCATGCCACGGCAGGTTGAACGTGTAGGCGAGGGCATGCTGGCTGAGGCGGGTCGGGTCGGGCGCGGCGGTGAATTCGTAGTTGAGGTCGTCGCCGCGCCAGAACGCGTCGCCCCAGTCGAACCCGGTGCTCATCCGGTAGATGCTGGTCGACTTGGTGCCGGTGTCGTCGAAGCCGAAATTGACCGACAGCGGCAGCCGGTCCTGCGCCCGCACGACGAGGTCGGTGGTGCCGAACTCGGCGCCCGGGGTCGCGACGATGACGGCATGGCGGTACTGGTTGGTGTTAAGCCAATCGGTGTCGGCGGTGAGCCGGGCATTGTCGATCGCCTGACCGGGGGTGAGCCGGATCGCGTTCTGGTATTCGGCGGCGGAGAAATAACCGTTGCCCTCGACACTGACCTTGCCGAGCCTTGCCTCGACGACGACGATCTGCACGACGCCGTCGGTCACGTCCTGCTTGGGTACGGTGACGGTGACGAAGGGGCGGTCGATCGAGCCGTAATACTTCATCACCGCCGCGCGCAGCGAACCGAGCAGAACCTCGCTGACCGGGAGGCCGAGATACTTGCGGATCTCCGCCTGCGCGGCGGGATCGGCGAGGGTCGGCACGCGCGAGATGTCGATCTGCCCGGTTGGCTCGGCGACGCCGCCGGCGGCTACGTCCTGCGGCCTCGGGACAAAGACGATGCCCTTGATCGCGACCGATGGCGAGCCGGCGGCCGGCGCTGTCGCCGGGGCCTGCGCTGACGCCGCGCCGGTGAAGAACAGGCTCGCGACGCTGAGTCCGCAGGCGATTCCGAGCGCACGCCGTCGCATCCGGTTTCTCATAGTGCCTCGTAGACCGACGCCGGGATGGGCGGCGTGCTGAGCGGCGTCGGCGTGACCGCGTTGCCGCCCGCCAGCATGTTGGTCAGATAGTCGTACACCTGGGTTGAGTTGCTGCTGTCCAGCGCCTTCAGGCTGGAAATCGTCACCGGCGTGTTGTCGGCGGCGATCGCGGCATTGAACTGGCTGTTGTAGGCGGCTAGGTCGGAATATTGCTTGGCGCTGATCCCGATTTGCATGACATCGGCGACGACCTCGGCGACCGGGCCCGCGACCTCGGCAAGCTTCGCCACGTCGGTTCCCGTCACCTCCACCGTCTTAGTGGCGTACTTCTCGACATTTTCTACAGTTAATTCAGTAGTCTTTATAATCGAAAGATCCTTGCCCAGTGATTTGGCGAATTGTTGCGCCCAGTAAGCCGAGGCATTTTTGAAGATGCTGTTGGCTATGTTCGGTGAGAGCTTGTATAGACTCGCGCCGATACCCGCCGAGCCGGCGATCAGTTCGCTTCCCGAACCGACCTCTTCCACGGACGTCGACATGAGCGCGACGTAGGCGGCGATACTCAATGCATTGCCGAAAATGCCGGCCGCCGTATTCCCCGCCTGCTGCTGGTCCTGGGTCTGCGTCTGTGCCTGTGCCTGCTGTACCGTCAGGGCGAGAATAGCGGTTTGTGCCGAGATGGCGGTGTAATTGGCCGCCTGCTGTCCTGTCATCGCGAACCCGGATTGCGCTTCCTGCAGGATCGTATCGGGCGGGATCGGCGGATTGGCAGAGAGGGCCGCCGACATCATCACGTATGTCGGTCCTCCCAATCCGGCAAGTTGCGCCTGCTGGCTAGCGTATTGCTGCTGATACCACTCGTAATACGCGTTCTGGGCGACCAGCGCGGCAGCCTGTTTTTGCTGATTGACGAACGCGACGAAGTCGTTGACGAAAGTCGTCTGGTCGGACGTCCAGCTCGATTGGGGCAGGCTCAGGATGTTTTCCAGGTCGCTGTAGAGGAATGGCAAAATCGCCGCCTGCGCCGAGGCCGGGTCGACCGCCAGTTGTGTGTAAATGTCCGCGCTCAACACGCCCTGGTTGATGGCCTGCTGGATCGCATTGTCGGCCTCGGACCCGAACAGGAGGCCCGGGTCGTTCACGCCATAGACGGTGAGGTTGTCCATCGTATTGTTCACATTGAGCGTGGTCGTGGGCGCGAGTGTCTGGTTGGTCGTCGTGATGACCGGTTGCGTGGTGCTCGTGGTCAGCGTCGTGTTGATCTGGGAAGTCAAGATCGACAGGCTGAACGGATCGGCTGCGATGGTGAGGACGCCGGGGGTGAACGACGTCAGCGTATAGTTGGGATTGCCGCCCGCCAGGTTGATCGAAAACGTGCCGGTCTGAGCGGCTGACGTCACGGAAACAAAACCGTAGCCCGCGTTCCCCGGTGTGTCGCCGGCGACGAGGCCGGTGAAGGTGCCGGTCAGAGTCGGGAGCGGCTGGTTGAGGACGCCCCCGGCATTGTTGGCGACAATCGTCAGCGGCGCCGGGGTGATCGTCATGACCCCGGGGTTGAGGGTGATCGTGTAGTTGGGGTCGGCGGCGCCGACGAGAGTGGTGATAAAATGGCTGCCGACCGGCGACGACAGCGTCGCTTGACTGAAGATCGTCGGCTGGGTCGTCAGGCTCGCCGGTGTGTCGAAATTGACGAAGCCGACAAAGTCGCTCGCCGGCAGCACCGCCGAGGAGATCGACGCGCCGTAAACCTTGGTCGCGTTCGCGGTGATCGTCAGCGGCACCGGGTTGACCGTCACCGAGCCGGCAAGGTCGACCTCGACATAGTTCGGGTTCTTGACGACCCCGTGCTCGAACAGCGGCAGCGGATGCGTTCCCGCCGAAAGGAACTGCGATCCGGTATCCGCGATCGGCAGCGTGCTGAAGACGGTCGACGCCGAGTCGCCGTTGACGAAGCCGCTGAAGATCTCGTCGTTGGGCATCGTCGCCGCGCCGTAGGGGCGGCTCACGTCCACGGGCGTGACGTCGATCGAGGCGGGCGTCACCCGCAGCGTGCCCGGCTGGTAGCTGATCGTGTAATTCGGCGAGGCCGCGCCCGAGGCGAAGAGGGGGTAGAAATTGACCGAATCGAACTGGCCGGCCGGGGTCGAGAAGGTGGGCTGCACCGTCAGCGAGGCTGAGGTGTCGCCGTTGACGAGGCCGCTATAGGCATAGGTGACGGCGGGGGTGCCGCCGTAGGTCTGCGTGCCGTCCGGGACGATCGTCAGCGAGGCCGGGGTGATCGTCAGCGTGCCGTTCCGGTAGCCGATCGCGTAATTCGCGGCGGCCGCCCCCGACGGCACGATCGCATAGGCGCCGGCATTGGCCGGGCTTGGCGGCGGCGAGAGGATCAGGCCCGACACGACCGACGAAGTGTCGCCGTTGACGAAGCCCGAATAGCTCGCGCCGAAGCCCGGGATGGCCGCGCCGTAAACCGACGAGGCATCGTTGGCCGTAATCAGCAGGGGCGCCGGGTTCACCGTCAGCGTGCCGTTGACGTAGGTGATCGTGTAGTTGGACGCGGTCGCGCCCGACGGGGTGATCGCGTAAGTCCCGGCATTCGATGCGCTCGTCGCCGGGGTCGAGAGCTGAAGCCCGGCGACCGCCGACGAATCGTCGCCGTTGACGAGGCCGGTATAGGTCGCCGTGAACGCCGGGTTGGCGCCACCGTAGAGCCGCGAGGTATTGTCGGCGGTGATCGTCAACGCGGCCGGGGTGATGTTCAGCATGCCGTTGACGAAGCTGATCGAATAGTTCGTCGCCGTCGCACCGAACGGGATGATCGAATAGGCGCCGACCGGGCTCCCTTGGCTGCCGTTCGCGACGAATTGGAGCCCGGTGACCACAGACTGCGGATCGCTATTGACGAGCCCCGAATAGCTCGCGCCGAAGCTCGGTAGGCTCTGCGCGTAGACGGAAGAGGCGTCGTTGGCGGTGATCGTCAGGGGCGCCCGGTTCACGGTCAGCGTGCCGGGGGCGTAGGCGATCGCGTAGTTGGCGGCGGTCGCGTTGGAAGCGGTGATCGGATAGGCGCCGACATTCGACAGACTGGTCGCGGTCGTCGCGAGCTGTAGCCCCGACACCACCGACGGGCCGTCGCTGTTGACGAAGCCCGAAATGCTCGGGGTGAAATTGGGATTGACGGCGCCGTAAGTCCGCGCGGCGTCGTTGACGGTGATCAGCAGCGGCGCCGGGGTCACGCTCAGCGTGCCGGCGGCGTAGGTGATGCTGTAATTGCCCGCGCTCGCGCTCGACGGGGTGATCGTGTAGTCGCCGACGCCCGACGCGCTCGTCGCGGATGTGCTGAACAGCAGCCCCGAAACCACGGACGAATCCTCACCGTTGACGAGGCCGGTGAAGCTTGCCGATAAGGGCGGGTTGGCGGCGCCGTAGGCCTTCGAGGCGTCGTTGGCGGTGATGAGGAGCGGCGCCGGGGTCACGGAGAGCGCGCCGGTGGCGTAGCTGATGCTGTAGTTGCTCGCGCTCGCGCCAAACGGGGTGATCGTATAGCCGGTGCCGACCGGCGACGCGCTCGTGGCGTTCGTGCTGAATTGCAGTCCCGAGACGACGGACGAATTCTCGCTGTTGACGAGGCCGTTAAAGTCCGCCGAGAAGGTCGGGTCGGTCGCGCCGTAGAGCCGGGTGTTGTTGTTGGCGGTGATGGTCAGCGGCGCCGGGGTCACGGTCAGCGTGCCGTTGACGAGCGCGATGTTGTAATTGGCCGCGCTCGCGCCCGAGGCGATGATCGGATAGGTCCCCACCGGCGACGCCGCGGCCGCGGTCGTGCTGAGGACGAGGCCCGTCACCACCGACTGATTGTCGCCGTTGACGAACCCGGCATAGCTCGCGGTCAAGGGCGGGTTGGCCGCGCCGTAAAGCCGCGACAGGTCGTCCGCAGTGATGGTCAGCGTCAGCGCCGCCTTGCCGATCGTCAGGGTGCCCGCGGTAAAGGTGATCGTATAATTGGCCGCGCTCGCCCCGGATGGGGTGATCGGATAGTTGCCGGCGTTCGACCCGTTCGTCGCCGTCGTGGCGATTGTGAGCCCGGTCACGACCGAGTTCGGGTCGCTGTTGACGAGCCCGAAGATGCCGGCGGTGAGGGGCGGAATCGAGTCCCCAAACGATATCGTCGCGTTGTTGGCGACGATGTTGAGCGGGGCCGGGTTCACCGTGAACGTGCCGGGGGTGAAGGTCAGCGCATTGTTCGACGAGATCGCGCCCGACGGCACGATCGTATAGGTGCCGGCGGCAAGCCCCTTATCGTTGGTGACCGGCGTCGAGCCTTGCATGAGCACCAGCTGAGGCTGAATCGCGAGGCTCGCCAGGCTGGTATTGCCGGTGTTGAAGGTAAAGTTCGGGCCGGTCGCGCCGTAGGTGCGGCTAAGGTCGTCGGCGGTGATCGGCAGGAACTCCAACGCCGTCGAGTTGGCGATGTAGATGACCTGGTTGAGGTTCGGCAGCGGGTCGCTGCCGAAGGCAACCGGGTTGTATTGCGGGAATCCGAGCCCAACCGCCGAAAAATTGCCGGAGTCGGTCGCCGAGTAGATCACCTCGCGCCCGGTCGTCGGAAAGAACAGGTTCGATCCGACTTGGTCGATGAACGCGCCGCCGGTCGAGGCCAGCGTGATCGGGCCGCCGTTTTTGCCGGCGAGCTGGACGTTCCCTTGTGCCGACATCGTCAGATCGCCCGCCGACGTGATCGCCATGCTGCCGGCGCTTGCCTGCCCGCCGACGCTGAGGGCGCCGCTGGTGCTGAAGTTCAGCGCCCCGCTGAGATCGAGACCGTCGAGGGACAGCGTCCCGACCACGTTGGCGGCATTGGTCGCCGTGATCGACGCCGGCCCCGAGAGCAGCAGGAACGGGTTGTCGAGCGTGAGCTGCGTGGCCTGGACCGCGCCGCCCAGGGTGGCGGTGGCGAAGGAATTGATGGCGATCGTGTTCGCCGAAAGCGTCGCGCTGACCGCCGTGGTCAGGCTTTGTCCCGCCACGGCCGGCTGGCTGCCGTTGATGCCGCTGAAGACGAGAGTGCCGCCGGCGATGCTGATCGGCTGGTTGATCGTGATCGTCGGCGAATCGAATTCGAGCGTGTTGCCCGAGGCCGAGCTGATCCCCCCATTGATCGTGATGCTGGTCTTCGCCTGCAGGGTCAGGTTGCCGCTGGCCAGCAGATTGGCGATCGTCCCGGCGCCGATCGTCTGGCTGCCCAGGTCCTGGGCAAAGCCCCAGATGCCGCCGCTGATGTCGCCGGGCGTCGCCGTGCCGGGCTCCACGTCGATCGAGTCGGGGTCGAACAGCAGCGAGCCGGCTTTCCCCTTCGGCGCCTTCAGATTGACCGTGCCGGTGACCCCGAGCGTCCGGCCCGAAATCTCCGCCGTCCCGCCGTTCCCGCCCTGCGGCCCGCCCGTCGCGCCAGCGGTCCCGGCGAAGTTGGTGGCGCCTTGCGAGGTGACGCCGATATGCCCGCCATTGCCCTGTTGCGTCGCGTTGGCGGAAAGCGACCCGGTGGGCGTCACGACGGCCGCGTTCGTTCCCTGGACCGCGATCGTCCCGCCGCCCGAAGGCGCCGATACGTCGACATTCCCGGTCACCGCGACCCGCCCGCCGGAAAGGGTCGCATTGCCGCCCGGCGCGGTGATGCTGCCGCCGTTCTCGACATCGCCCGCGCCGCCGTCGAGCACGACCCGCCCGCCGACCTGGCTGACCCCGGTCGCGTTCACCTGCCCCGAATTGTTGACCGCGAGCGCATAGGGGCTCCCCGCGGCCTCGAGCTGCACCGACGCGGCCGCCATCCGTCCGCTATTGTCGACGCTCGCCCCGCCCGGCGCCTGGGTGGGCTGGATCGCCACCTCGCTCTGCCCGTCCGGGACGTAAAGCACCTGGTTGCCGCCGGCGAGGATCGCCTGGCCGTCGGGCGCCAGGATCGACCCGCCGTTGACGACGTGCAGCGCGATCAGCGCCACGTCGCCGCCCGTCGACTTGATCGTGCCGAGATTGGTGATCGTCGCGGTCGACCCGCCGCTAAAGATCAGCGAGCCGCCCTGCTGGAACGCCGCATCGGGCACGTTGAGGGTCGACGCGATAAACCCGCGCGTGTCGATGACCCCGCTCGGCCCGACCATGACGCCGTTCGGGTTGATCAGGTAGACCTGCCCGTTGCTTTGCAGCCGGCCGAGCAAGACCGACGGGTCGCCGCCGGTCACCCGGTTGAGGATCGCCGAGGCGGCGGACGGCTCGACGATTCGCGTCGTCTCGCCCTTGCCGACCGAAAAGCTGTGCCAGTTGAGGATCGCCCGGTTGGTCGACTGGTTGATCGTCAGGTTCTTGCCCGACCTGGCGATCGTCGCGCTGCCGGAAACAACGGTTCCGCCCGCCGGGTTCGCGAGCCCCGCATGAGGCAAGCCGAGCGTGCTCAACACCGCGGCCGCGGCGCCGGCCAAACTCCGACGTCCCCACATTCCCCTGACCCCTACCGGGACGAACGCCGCCCCGAGCATGTTATTCGTGTGCTCCAACGCGCGGCGCCATGGATTCGCCGACGCGCCGTGGGATTGTGCATCGAGCCAGGGACGAAATCCAGCGGTCAATCCGCCGCTGCCGGTATTCCGCCGCCCCGCGGCCGAGTTGACTTGCGGCAAGCCACTCTCTAGAAGTGGCGGGGCATGCGCCGTGCACCCACTCATCGGTGGAGGGGTGGCCGAGTGGCTGAAGGCGGCGGTTTGCTAAACCGTTATACGGTTAACCCCGTATCGTGGGTTCGAATCCCATCCCCTCCGCCACCC
>DATAUV010000066.1:0-8965 GCA_036268075.1 Allostellaceae bacterium
GGGGGGATGTGCGATTCTTGTGGGGGGTAAGGGGGACGGGATGGCGCATCGAGCACTGGGCCATTGAGCTGGGCCGATCAAGTGGTTGCGGAGCATAGCCGGCGGAACGGGATGCTGGAGCGGATCGGGGCGCTGATCGACTGGGCGGCGGTGGGGGAGCTGTTGCGGGGGCTGCATGATTCGCCGCAAGGGGCGCCGGCGTACCCGCCGCTGACGATGGTGAAGGCGCTGCTGCTGCAGCAATGGTACGGATTGTCGGACCCTGGTTTGGAGGAGGCGCTGTCGGATCGGCTGTCGTTCCGGCGGTTTTGCGGTGTGCCGCTGGACGCGGCGGTGCCCGATCATTCGACGATCAGCCGGTTTCGCAATGCCTTGCACGAGGGGGAGGTGGCGGATTTTTGAGGAGGTCAATCGCCAGATCGATGGGCGCGGGCTGATCCCGCGGCAGGGCACGCTGATCGACGCGAGCCTGATCCCGGCGGCGGTGAACCCGCCGAAACAGCCGAAACAGCCGCCGCCGCCGGGCCCGGACGGCAAGCCCGCCAGCCTCCTGGTCCAGCTTCCCCTTCTGGTGAAGAGCGCGCGCGACCCGGAGGCCGAATGGGCCAAGAAGGGCGGCCGGCGCTATTTCGGGTACAAGGTGCATGTCGGGGTCGACAAGGGGTCGGCCCATGTCTGGGCCGGGCGCGCAACACGACGCGTTTTTTGCTGCTCTGCGCGGCGATGAACCTGAAACGGATGAGCGTGCTGTCCCCGGCCTGAGCGCGAGCGGCGGCAAAGCCTCTCCCGCCGGCCCGCGCCGCGGGCCCGGCCACACCTCACCCCAGCTCCCCCCGAGGCAAAACCTGTTCCCCCGATCGTGAAAAAATCCCCCACCCGGACAATCCACAAAAACCCGCCCTTCCGCAAAGCCCTCGCATTGCGGGAGAGGGTGCCCGAAGGGCGGGTGAGGGCCGAGCGAAGCGAGGGATCGAGCCGCGGTGTCTGAACTCGACACGTTGATCCAGCTTCTTGCCCGGTTGCCGGGGCTGGGGCCGCGTTCGGCGCGGCGGGCGGCCCTGCATCTGATCAAGCGGCGCGAGGGGCTGATGGCCCCGCTGGCGGCGGCGCTGCAGGCCGCGGCGGCGGCGATTCGCCCGTGTGGCCAATGCGGCAACCTCGATACGGTCGATCCCTGTGCGATCTGCGCCGACCCGAAACGTGACCCAAATCTGATCTGCGTCGTCGAGGATCTGGCCGATCTGTGGGCGCTCGAACGCACCGCCTCCTATCGCGGGCATTATCACGTGCTCGGCGGCACGCTGTCGGCCCTCGACGGGGTCGGACCCGAAGAACTGAACATTTCCCGACTGATAGCGCGGCTCGGGCCGGAGCGGGAGCTGATCCTCGCCCTCAACGCGACGGTCGACGGGCAGACCACGGCGCATTACGTCGCCGACCGCGCCGCCCCCACGGGGGCTAGCATCTCGCGCCTCGCTCAGGGCGTGCCGATCGGGGGCGAGCTCGATTACCTCGACGAGGGAACGCTGACCGCGGCCCTCGCAGCGCGGCGTTCACTATGACGTAAGCGCGCTGGTTTATGATCCGCGCCGTTAAAAAACCCAGGAGTAGGATCTTATGCTCGGTTCAGCAGTACGTTTGTTTGCGTCGGTCACCGCCGTCACGGTGATGCTCGGCGCCGGCCCGGTCTTGGCCAACGATTTCACCGATGCCTGTGTCGCCGGCGGCGGCGGGCTGTTCGAGGCCAAGGATTGCGCCTGCTTTGATGGCAAGATTACCGATAAGGGCGACCGGGCCGACATGATCACCTACTTCAAGGCCAATGCGGCGGTGATGAAGGGCGGCATGCCGCCGGCGGGGTCGGATGCGGCAATGTCGAAGGGCACCGCGCTCGTCGGCAAATATCTCGGCGACTGCGCGAAGTAGATTGCGCAAAGGGCGCGGAGCTCGAAGCTCCGCGCCCTTTTTCAAAAGCCGTTTTGCGGGCGGGACGCCCGCGCTCCTAAGCCGCCCGGCGCCGGCCGCGCGGCATCGAGTTTTCTTCCTCGAAGAGCTCGGCCAATCGTTCGAGCATGACGCCGCCAAGCTGCTCGGCGTCGACGATCGTCACGGCGCGGCGGTAATACCGCGTCACGTCATGGCCGATGCCGATGGCGGTCAGTTCGACCACCCCCGCGCGCTCGATCTGGCCGATCACCTCGCGCAAATGCTTTTCGAGGTAGTTGCCGGGGTTGACCGACAGCGTCGAATCGTCGACCGGCGCGCCGTCCGAGATCACCATCAGGATGCGGCGCTCCTCGGGACGGCCCAGCAGGCGCTGATGCGCCCACAGCAGCGCCTCGCCGTCGATGTTCTCCTTGAGGATGCCCTCGCGCAGCATCAGGCCGAGATTGCGGCGGGCGCGGCGCCAGGGCGCGTCGGCCGGCTTGTAGACGATGTGGCGGAGGTCGTTGAGGCGGCCCGGATTGGCCGGCTTGCCGGCGGCGATCCAGCGCTCGCGCGCCTGCCCGCCCTTCCACGCCCGCGTGGTAAAGCCGAGGATCTCGACCTTGACCCCGCAGCGTTCGAGCGTGCGCGCGAGGATGTCGGCGCTCATCGCCGCGACCGTGATCGGCCGGCCGCGCATCGAGCCCGAATTGTCGATCAGCAGGCTGACGACGGTGTCGCGGAACTCCATCTCCTGCTCCATCTTGTAGGCGAGGGGCAGGACCGGGTTGGCGATCACGCGGGCGAGCCGCGCGGCGTCGAGGATGCCTTCGTCGAGGTCGAATTCCCAGGCGCGGGTCTGCTTGGCGAGAAGCCGCCGCTGCAGCCGGTTGGCGAGCCGCGCGATGACGCTTTGCAGGTGCGAGAGCTGCTGGTCGAGCAGGTGGCGGAGGCGAGTCAGCTCGTCGCCGTCGCACAGCGTGTCGGCTTCGACGACCTCGTCGGCCTCGGTGGCGAAGACGCGATACATCGCCAGGTCGTCGGCGCGGCCGCGCGGCAGCATGCCGGGACGGCCGGGGCGGCCCGGATCGTCGTCGCTCGAGCCCGGCATCATCTCGCCGTCGGCATCGGCCTCGCCGTCTTCCTCGGCGTCGTCGCCGGCGCTGTCGGCGGGCGAGCCGTCCGTCGACGGCTGCGCGCCCGACGACGCGCTTTCACCGCTGTCGGTCTGGTTCTCGCCGTCCGATTCGTCGCCCTGCTGCTGCTGATCGCTCGACTCGGATTCGTCGATCTCGCCGAGATCGAGATCCATGTCCTGGATCATCTGGCGGGTGATGCGGGCATAGGCGTCCTGATCCTGGATCGAGCGGTCGAGCTCGCCCAAATCCCGCGCGATCTTGCCTTCGAGCCACGGGCGCCACAGGTCGACGACCCGCTTTGCCGAAGGCGGCGGCGGCTCGCGGGTCAGCGCCTCGCGGGTCAACAGCCGCACCGCCTCGGCCATCGTGCTTTCGGTGCGTTCGCTGACGCGCTCGAAACCCTGGCGGCGGTACTGTTCGTCGAGCATCGCGGTGATGTTGTGGGCGACGCCGAGCATGCGCCGGGCGCCCAGCGCCTCGACCCGCGCCTGCTCGACCGCCTCGAAGACCGAGCGGGCGAGTGGACCGCCCGGCAGCCGCTTTGCGTGGATCGAGTCGTCGTGGTAGCGCAGCTTGAGCGCCAGGCTGTCGGCCGCGCCGCGAAGCTGCGCCGCCTCTTCGGGCGGTAGGTCGCGCGCCGGATTGGGCAGCTTGACCCGCGGCCCGACGACGCCCGGAGGCTCGGGCCCGAACGCGACGTTGAGGTCGTCGCGCTCGGCGATCGCCCGCAACGCCGACGCCGTTGCCCGCTTGAAGACTTCCGTAGGCGATTGATCCTGCGCCATGCCGCGCGCGCTCCTACAACCCCGCCTCTACATCCCGGCCTCTATATCCCCGCCTTCTACATCAACGTCGCGTTGACGCCGGTCTCGGGCAGCTCGAGGCCGAAGCAGCGCTGGAAATACTCGGCCACGGCCGGCCGCTCGGTCTCGTCGCACTTGTTGAGGAAGGTGAGCCGGAACGCGAACGGGATGTCGTTGAAGATCGTCGCGTTCTGCGCCCAGGTCATCACCGTGCGCGGCGACATGACGGTCGAGATGTCGCCGTTGATAAAGCCCGACCGGGTGAGGTCGGCGCAGGCCACCATCGCGCTGATCTTTCGCCGGCCGTCGTCATTGTCGTAGTCGGGGCACTTGGCGAGCACGATCTCGCACTCGGTGTCGTGGGGCAGGTAGTTGAGCGCGGTGACGATCGACCAGCGGTCCATCTGGCCCTGGTTGATCTGCTGGGTGCCGTGATAGAGGCCGCTGGTGTCGCCGAGACCGACCGTGTTGGCGGTCGAGAACAGGCGGAATGCCCCGTGCGGACGAATCACGCGGTTCTGGTCGAGCAGGGTCAATTTGCCGTCGACCTCGAGCACGCGCTGGATCACGAACATGACATCCGGCCGGCCGGCGTCGTACTCGTCGAAGCACAGCGCAACCGGGTGCTGCAGCGCCCACGGCAGCAGGCCCTCGCGGAACTCGGTCACCTGCTTGTTGTCGCGCAGCACGATCGCGTCCTTGCCGACGAGATCGATGCGGCTGATGTGGCTGTCGAGGTTGACGCGGATGCACGGCCAGTTGAGCCGCGCGGCGACCTGCTCGACATGCGTCGATTTGCCGGTGCCGTGATAGCCCTGGATCATGACGCGTCGGTTGAAGGCAAAGCCGGCGAGGATCGCCAGCGTCGTATCGCGGTCGAAGCGATAGGCATCGTCGAAATCGGGGACGTGCTCGCTTGCCGCGCTGAACGCCGGGACTTGGAGATCGCTGTCGATGCCAAAGGTCTGGCGCACCGACACCTTGATGTCGGGCATGCCGGTCGGGGTCGGCGCCAATGCCGCTGGTTCTACGGAAGGCATAATCGCTGTGTATCCTGGTCGGGGTTCGGGAAGGTCAGCCTTTGCGCCCTATTCTCTAGCCGAAATAGCTGGCTTTCAAGGTGGCGTAGGCCTGGTTGATGATCTTGAGCTTCTCCTCGGCGGCCTTATCGCCGCCATGGGCGTCGGGATGGTGCATTTTCACCAGCACCTTATACCGCGACTTGAGGCGCAGCGGGGTAAATGGCGGCTCGATGTCGAACACGGCCAGCGCCTGCTCGGTCGCCGAGGCGGCGCGGGAGGGAGCGTCGCTTCTATGGCCGTTGGGGCCGTGCGGCTTCGCGCCGGCCTCGCCGTTCGCGCCGTACAAACCGAACGCGTCGCGCATGCGCGTGGCGTATGCCGGCGTGTGGCGCTCGCCGAGCTTCCAGCTCGGACGCTGCCAGACGGTGTCGCGGCGGATTTCCTGCTCGATGTCGCCCTCGCTCATGCCGGCATAATAATTCCACGCTGCGTTGTAAGCGCGGACATGGTCGATGCAGAACCAGAAATAGTGGTCGAGATCGAGCCGCGAGCGGGGCGCCCGATAGTCCCCGCCGCATTCGCAGCCGGGATGGTCGCACAGCCGCGCCGGCGGCTCCGGCTCGGGTGCGAAAACGGGGTTGATGGCGGGGCGCCGCATGGCTCCAGTATGGGTGGCCGGCCGCCGCGTGACAAGGATTCGCGGCGTTGCGGGCAAGCAACCCTGACCGGCGCCTAATCCAGCGTGAGCTTCATGCCGAGATGGCTCGCGGCAAAGCCGAGCCGCTCGTAGAAGCGGTGCGCGTCACGCCGCGATCTGTCGCTGGTGAGCTGGACGAGCCCGCACCGGGCGGATCGGTCGCGTTCGATCGCGTCGCGCACCAGCGCCTCGCCGATCCCGGCACCGCGGTCGCCGGCGGCGACGCGCACCGCGGGAGAGGGTGGCCGAAGGCCCGGGTGAGGGCGCGAGCGCAGCGAGCCTCTACGCCGCCCCGCGCCGATGCGAGAAGGCGGTTTCGGCGCTGGTGATGAACTCCAACAGCGCCGCGCGGCCGTCTTCGTTGACGCGGCGGGCGCGGAGGATCGCGGGGCCGACGTCTTCGGGTTTGGTCACCCGCTCGCTCCACCCGCCGAGATCGGTGGCGAGGTTGGCGTAGCTGCCGCCGAGGTCGCGGGTGCCGTACTTCTCGTGGCTGTACGCCATCGCGTGCGTCTCGATCGCCATCGTCGAGTTGTTGAGGACGATCGTCGTGATCGGGATGCCGCTGCGCGCCGCGGTCTCGAAATCGAGTCCGGTCATGCCGAACGCGGCGTCGCCCATGAAGTTGACGCACATCTTGTCGGGCGCCCCGACCTTGGCGCCGATCGCGAGGCCAAGCCCGGTGCCGAGCTGGTGCGACTTGCCCCAGCCGAGATAACCGCGCGGCTTTTTCGCGACGTACATCGGGAGGAGCTGGTCGCGCGGACTGCCCGAATCGTGGGTGACGATCGCGTCCTCCGACGGGATCACCCGCATGAACTCCGACATCACGAAATACGGGCAGATCGGCCGTTCGGTCGAGCGGAGCTTGGCGTTCCAGCGTTCCTGCCACGCCGCCTTTTCCTTCGCGATCGTCGGCCGCGCGCCGGTGTCGTGCTGCTTCTTGCCGAGCCGGTCCCGGACCGCGTCGACGAGCTGGGCGAGCGCGAGCTTGGCGTCGGCGAGGATCGGCACCGCGGTCGGCTGGGCCTTGTTGAGGTCGCGCGAATCGTTGGTGATCTGGATGATGACTTTGCCGTCCGGGATGATCGGGGTCGAGATGTTGTGCTTGGTCAGCGACGTTCCGACCGCGAGGATCACGTCGCAGGCGTGCAGGAAATGCCGCCCGTGGCCGGTATACACGGTGCCGCCCGACCCAAGCGCCAGCGCATGGTCCTCCGGGAAGCAGCTCTTGCCGTCGGTCGTCGTCATCACCGGCGTGTCGAGGAGCTGGGCGAGGCTCAACAGTTCGTCGCAGGCCTCGGCATAGAGCACGCCCTGGCCGGCGATGATCATCGGGCATCGGGCGGCGATCAGCATCTTCGCCGCCTCGTCGATATCGGTCGGGTCGCCGGCCGAGCGGGTGCGGCGGACGGTCTCGTAATGCACGTCGTTGCCGGGAAACTCGGCGATCATCACATCGGCCGGCACCTCGACCATGACCGGGCCGACGCGGCCGTTCTTCAGCGCGTTGAAGGCGCGGCGGATGGCGGGCACGGTGTGCTCGGGCATGTTGATGGGCTCGACCTGCTTCGTCACCGAGGCGTAGCTGCGGGTCGAGTTGAACAGCGGGAACATCTGCGCCGTCTCGCGCGGGTGGCCGAGCGGCAGCAAGAGGATCGGGGTCGAATCCGAATAGGCCGAGGCGATTCCGGCAAACGCGTTCTCGGCGCCCGGCCCGTACTGCATCGCGAAGACCGCCGGCGGCTTGCCGTTCTGCACCCGGGCGCAGCCATCGGCCATGTGCACCCCGACCCGCTCCTGCCGGCAGATCACCGGCCGGATGCCCGCCGCCGCCGCCGCCTCGATGATCGGCGTCGTCGGAAAGCAGAACATCGTCGAGATGCCCTCGCGCTTGAGGATCTCGGTGATCGCATCCATGACCAACATCGGCGTCGCTCCCCCAGTGACTGAATGGTTAGGGTGAGCCTAGCGCTTAGGTCATCAGGGCGCCAGCGCGAGACCAAGCATCAGCCTTGCGTCCCACATCACCCCTCCTCATCCTGAGGAGCGGCCTTTAGGGCCGCGTCTCGAAGGACGCACAACGTCGATGGCGGTCTACCTCTACATCCTTCGTTGCTACGCGAACCAGCCTCGACCGCCGAATTGCCGAGCATCAGGCCGGCACGTTCGCCGTCTACACCTCGACGCGTCGGCCGGTCGATCTGGTGTTTCACCAGGAATTTCAGCGCATCACCGACGCGATTTCTGCTGAGCGACAGGTGAAGGGTTGGCGGCGAGAAAAGAAAGAGGCGCTGATGAGAGGCGAGTGGGGTCTTTTGCCGGAGCTTGCGAGCCGCGCGCGTTCCAAGGCTGAATGACCGCCGGTGCGTCCTTCGAGACGCACCCTTCGGGCGCTCCTCAGGATGAGGTACGTTAGTTTTGTCCCCACTGTTCCGCCGGGAGGGCCCCATGAAAATCGCCCGCATCGAAAGCTTCATCCTCGGCACCGGCAGCTCGAAGGATCTGCTGCTGTGCCGGGTCGAGACCGAGGACGGGACTCATGGCTGGGGCGAGGCCTATGTCACGCATGGGCGCGAGGAGGTCATCGCCGCCCTCATAGAGAAGATGGCGGTGCAGGTGATCGGCCGCGCGGTGTTCCAGATCCGCCATACCGGGCAGGTCATGTTCGACGATTTCGCGATCAAGCGCGGGTCGATGGAGCTGCTGTCGGCGTGGAGCGCGATCGAGATCGCGTCGTGGGACATCATCGGCAAGATCGCCGGGCTGCCGGTCTACAACCTCCTCGGCGGCGCGTCGCGCGAGAAGGTGCGGGTCTATGCCAATGGCTGGGCCGGCCGCACGACGATCGAGGACGGAGTCGAGCGCGCGAAGAAGGTCAAGGCGATGGGGTTCACCGCCGCCAAGTTCGATCCGTTCCCGGGGCCTTGGCGCACCCATGTCGACCGCAAGGACGAGGATTTCGCGGTCGACTATGTCGCCGCGGTGCGTGAGGCGCTGGGGCCGGATTTCGAGATACTGGTCGAGGCGCATCGCCGCTTCTCGCCGCAGCACGCGGTGCGGATCGGCCGTCGGCTCGAGGCGCTCGGGATCGAGTGGTACGAGGAGCCGTGCCTCGCCGACAATCTCGCGCTGCTCGCCGAGGTGCGCGACAAGGTCAACATCCCGATCGTCACCGGCGAGGCGCTTTACACCAAGGAATCGTTCTTCGAGTGCCTGTCGCGCCGAGCCGCCGATATCCTCAACCCCGATATCTGCGCGATCGGCGGCATCTCGGCGCTGATGGACATCGCGGTGATGGCGCAGCCGCAGGCGGTCGTCATGTCGCCGCACAACTACAACTCGCCGCTGGTCGGGATGGCGGCGACGGTTCACGTC
>DATAUV010000067.1:0-3760 GCA_036268075.1 Allostellaceae bacterium
CGTCGGGCTCGATCCGGGGTTGCGGCATACCGGCTGGGGGGTCATCGACGTGGCCGGGAACCGTCTCACCCATGTCGCCGCCGGGGTCGTGCATGCGCCGGTCGACCTGCCGCTGGCCGAGCGCCTCGTGCGGCTGTTCCGTCAGGTGATCGAGGTGATCGAACGCTTCCAGCCCGACGAGGCCGCGGTCGAGGAGAGTTTCGTCAACAAGAACGCGGCCTCGACGTTGAAGCTCGGCGTCGCCCGCGGCGTCGTCCTCCTGGCGCCGGCCGAGCGCGGGCTGAAGGTCAGCGAGTACTCGACCAACCTCGTCAAGAAATCGGTGGTCGGGGCCGGGCATGCCGAGAAATCGCAGGTCCAGCTCATGGTGCGGCGGCTGTTGCCGGGATGCGCCTTCGATTCGCCCGACGCCGCCGACGCGCTCGCCGTCGCGATCTGCCACGCGCACCACGCCAACACGATGCGGGTGTGGCACGCATGATCGCGAAGCTCTCCGGCCTCGTCGACCAGGTGGTCTCCGATAAGATGGGGGCCGACGGCGTGGTGATCGATGTCGGCGGGGTCGGTTATCTCGCCTTCTGTTCGGGCCGCACGCTGGGCCTCCTGCCGGGGATGGGACAGCCGGCGCGCCTCCTGATCGAGACTCATGTCCGCGAGGACCACATCCACCTCTACGGGTTTATCGACACGGTCGAGCGCGACTGGTTCCGCCTGCTGACGACGGTGCAGGGGGTCGGCGCGCGGCTCGCGCTGGCGATCCTGTCGGCGGCCGCGCCCGACGCGCTGACGCTGGCGATCGTCGCCAAGGACCAGCGGATGCTGGCCCGCGCCGACGGCGTCGGCCCCCGCCTCGCCGCCCGCATCGTCAACGAATTGCAGAACAAGGTCGGCGGGCTGACCCTGGCCGCGCCGGCGACGGGTGCCGTTGCCGCGCCGCCGTCGGGCACGGTCGAAGGCGCGATCGCCGACGCGGTCTCGGCATTGGAGAATTTGAAGATCGGTCGTGCCGAGGCGTTCGGCGCCGTAAGCGCTGCCGCCAAGCGGCTCGGCGCGGGAGCCAAGGTCGAGGATCTGATCGCGGCAGGGTTGCGCGAGGTCGGGCCGAGGGTGCCGCGGTGACGATGTCGACCCTCCGCAATGTCTCAACCCGTCATCCCGGCGAAGGCCGGGACCCACTCTTCCGCCGCTCGTGCGGCTGGACCGTGGGTCCCGGCCTTCGCCGGGATGACGGAAACGGGGAGGCGCAGTGATGAGCGAACCCCGCGTCATCGCGCCCGAGCACGCCGCGCAGGACGCGCCCGAGGCGTCGATCCGCCCGCTGAGCCTCGGCGACTTCATCGGGCAGCGGCAGCTTCGCGACAATCTCGGCGTTTTTATCGAGGCCGCGCGGCGCCGCGCCGAGCCGCTCGACCATGTCCTCTTTTTCGGCCCGCCCGGTCTCGGCAAGACCACGTTGGCGCAGATCGTCGCGCGCGAGCTCGGGGTCGGGTTCCGCGCGACCTCCGGCCCGGTGATCCAGCGCGCCGGCGACCTCGCCTCGCTCCTCACCAACCTCGAAGCCGGCGACGTCCTCTTTATCGACGAGATTCACCGGCTGATGCCCGCGGTCGAGGAAATCCTCTACCCGGCGATGGAGGATTTTCAGCTCGACCTGATCATCGGCGAGGGGCCGGGCGCGCGCTCGGTCAAGATCGATTTGCCGAAATTCACCCTGGTCGGCGCGACGACGCGCTCGGGCCTCATCACCCGGCCGTTGCGCGAGCGGTTCGGCATCCCGCTGCGCCTCCTGTTCTACGAGCCGGCCGAACTGGCGCTGATCGTCAGCCGCGGCGCCCGCGTCCTCAGCTTCGACCTCAAGCCCGACGGCGCCGCCGAGATCGCCCGCCGCGCCCGCGGCACGCCGCGCGTCGCGATGCGCCTCCTCCGCCGCATCCGCGATTTCGCCGCGGTGCAGGGCTGGGACACTGTCGACGCCAAGACCGCCGACCAGTCGCTGCTCCGGCTCGATGTCGACCGCCGCGGGCTCGATGGGCAAGACCGCCGCTACCTGCGCTGCATCGCCGAGAATTACGGCGGCGGCCCGGTCGGCGTCGAGACGATGGCCGCCGCCCTCGGCGACCAGCGCGACGTGATCGAGGAGGTGATCGAGCCGTTCCTGCTGCAGGAAGGCTTTCTCCAGCGCACCCCGCGCGGCCGCATGCTGACCGAAACCGCCTTTCGCCACCTCGACCTGCCGATGCCGATGAGCCTGCCCGGGCAGTTCGATCTGCTGGCGCCGCTGGGTGAAGAGGAAGCGGCGCCGTGATACCTTCGAGACGGCCCTCCGGGCCTCCTCAGGATGAGGAGGGTTTGTGATGGCATCCTCCGCCGCGCCGCTGATGGCGTCCTCCAACGGTCCTTATCCTGAGGAGCCCGCGCAGCGGGCGTCTCGAAGGACGCACACCCTCCCGGTCCGCGTCTATTACGAAGACACCGATTCCGGCGGGATGGTGTACCACGCCAACTATCTCCGCTTCGCCGAGCGCGGCCGCACCGAGCTGTTGCGCAGCCTCGGCCACAGTCACACCGAGGCGCGCGAGGAAAGCGGCATCGCCTTTGTCGTGCGGCGGTGCACGGTCGATTACCTCGTTCCGGCCCGGCTCGACGACGCGCTGACCGTTTCCACGTCGGTCGAGGCGGTCCGCGGGGCGCTCTTGAGCCTGCGCCAGGAAGTCCACCGCGACGGCGAGCTGCTCGTCACCCTCGACGTCGAGGTCGCGTGCATCGGCCGCGAGGGGCGGGCGGTGCGTTTGCCGCCTGCCTTGCGCGCCATGCTTCTGTCCAAATAACGCCATAAAAGGCCGCCATCTATGCAGCCCTTGCAAGCCACAGCGTTACCCGGTTCCGTGCCTTCGAGCCTTTCGATCGTCGACCTGTTCATGCAGGCGGACACCATCGTCAAGGTGGTGATGTTCCTCCTGCTCGTGGCCTCGTTCTGGTCATGGGCGGTCATCTTCGACAAGACGCTGCGCCTGCGCCGGCTGCGCGCGGCGGCGGCGAGCTTTGAGGAGAGCTTCTGGTCGGGCGGGTCGCTCGACGATTTGTTCGACCGCGTGGGCCAGCGTCCGCTCGACCCGATGAGCGCCGTTTTCACCGCGGCGATGCGCGAATGGCGGCGGAGCGCGGCGAAGGGCCTTCTCGGCACCGCGGTGATGCGCGCGAGCCTCCAGCAGCGCATCGAGCGGGTGATGAACGTGACCGTCGGCCGCGAGATGGACCGGGTCGAGCGGTTTATGAGCTTTCTCGCGACGGTCGGCTCGACCGCCCCGTTCGTCGGCCTCTTCGGCACGGTCTGGGGGATCATGGACAGCTTTCAGTCGATCGCCGCGTCGAAGAACACGAGCCTCGCGGTCGTCGCACCAGGCATCGCCGAGTCGCTGTTCGCGACCGCGCTCGGCCTCGTCGCGGCGATCCCGGCGGTCGTCGCCTACAACAAGCTCGCCAGCGATTTCAGCCGCTATGCCGGTCGGCTCGAAGCGTTCTCAACCGAATTCAGCGCGATCCTGTCGCGCCAACTCGATGAAAGGCCCTGAACCATGGCGATGACCGCGTCCAGCGGCCCCGGCGGCAATGGCCACCGCATCGGCAGCGCGCGCTATGCGCCGATGGCGTCGATCAACGTGACGCCGCTCGTCGACGTGATGCTCGTGCTGCTTGTCGTGTTCATGATAACCGCGCCCTTGCTGACCGTCGGCGTGCCGGTGGACCTGCCGCAAACCCA
>DATAUV010000068.1:0-14629 GCA_036268075.1 Allostellaceae bacterium
GTACGAGCCCGCGTTCATGTACGAGCGCGGATTTTCGAGCGGCATCTGGGTCCCGCCGATATCCATCGTCGTCGCGCCTTCGCTGCACAGCACGACATTCTTCGGCATCCACTCGCGGATGTCCTTGAACAAGCGGTAATAGCCGCCCGGCGACGAGTCGTCGTTGACCTGCGGGGCGATCGCCTCGGCGTTTTCGTTGGCCTTCGCCGCCAACGCCTGACGCCAGCCCGAACCTTCGGGGTGGAACCACTGGCGGCCTTCGAGCGACTTGTTGAGCTGCTCGACGATCGCCTTGCCGTCACCGAGAAGCGGCACGTCGGCCGGCTTGTTCTGGTGCATCGACTCCGGCGAGATATCGAGCTGGATGACCTTGACGTCCTTCGCATAGCGCGGCGGCAGGCCGAAATGGAGGATCCAGTTGAAGCGGGCGCCCATCAGGAACACCACGTCCGCCTGCTGCAGCGCCAGGGTGCGCGCGGCGCCGGCCGACAGCGGGTGATCGTCGGGCATGACGCCCTTGCCCTTCGGCGTGCGGACGAACGGGATGCCGGTGCGCTCGATAAAGGCGCGAACCTCTTCTTCTGCGCGCGACGACGCCATGCCCTGGCCGATGAGGGCCAGCGGACGCTGCGCGGTCTGCAACACGTCGAGCGCCTTCTCGATGTCCTGCGGCATCGCGATGGTGCGCGGCGGGTCGGGACAACGGTGAGTCTCGATCGCCTCGCCCTCGTCGCACTTGCCTTGGATCAAATCGTCGGCGAAGTCGAGATAGGCGGAGCCCGGCCGGCCGTACATCGTGTGGCGCACCGCCATCTCGACGTAGAACGGGATGCGGTGGACGTGCTCGATCCCGTGCGCGAACTTGCAGAATGGGGTCGCGCCGAGCACCTGGCGCTCTTCCTGGAACGAGCCCATGCCGTTGCGATAGGTCTCGGACGCGCCGCCGATCAGCAGCATCGGCCAGCAATTCTGCTGCGCGTTGGCGAGGCCGGCGATGCCGTGGATGACGCCCGGGCCGGTCACGGTGATGCACGCGCCCGGACGGCCGGTGAGGAAGCCCACCGCGCCCGCCGCATACGACGCCGCCTGCTCGTTGCGCATGCCGATATAGGGAATGCCGTACTTCTGCGCGGACTCGGCCAGCGGTCCGACCGGGAACCCGACGACCCCGAACATGTATTCGACGCCCTGTTGCTTAAGGCTTTTCGCCAAAAGGTCTGAGCCGGTGATTTCTGCCATATATCCCTCCCGAAAGACCGCCAGGTCCCGTTTGAAAAATCCACGTCGAGAGATTACGCATTTATCCACAGAGGGGGAAACCCCTATCGCGGCTGGGGGCTATGCACGGGCTTCTACCCTCGCGAAGCAAGGCGGGTGAGGGCGCGGAATGGAATCGCCGATGCGATACTGGCCGACATCGCGCCGCCGCCCGTCCCGCCACGCCCAAGGCCCGCGTGACGATGACGCGTCCCCCTGGCGCCGGCGGGTGCGCGCCGGCATCATCGCCGGATGCTGCTGGCGATCGTCAAATACGTCGTGCTCACGGGCTGCGCCGCGTCGTGGGTCTATGCCGCCTTCCACGGCGCCCGCTTCGAGGAACGGCTGTCGAACGCCACCCGCAACCCGTTCGAGATCGAGGCCCTTAACCGCCCCGCCACGCTGTTCCGCAGCGACCTGCCGAAACGGGCCATCGAATCCCGCCGCAAGGTCTATGCCGGGTTGGCGGTCATGTTCGTGCTGGGGCTCTGCCTGCTGGTGATCCTGTATTTCGATGCCGCCGGCCCGGTGCGGTCGCCGTTCCTCTATTCGACGCCTCGGGGTAGCTGACCCCGCTACTGCCGCAGCAGCCGGCGCGCGATGATGACGCGCATGATCTCGTTGGTGCCTTCGAGGATCTGGTGCACGCGCACGTCGCGCAGATAACGCTCGATCGGGAAATCCTTGAGGTAGCCGTAGCCGCCGTGAAGCTGCAGCGCCTCGTTGCAGATTTGGAACCCGGCATCCGTCGCGAGGCGCTTCGCCATCGCGCAGTGAAGCGTCGCGTCGGGGTCGCCGCGGTCGAGGCTCGACGCCGCGCGCCACAGCATCAGCCGCGCCGCCTCCAGCTCGGTGTGCATGTCGGCGAGCTTGAACTGCAAGGCCTGGAAATCGGCGAGGCGCTGGCCGAATTGGCGCCGGTCGAGCATGTAGTCGCGCGCCGCCTCGGCGCAGGCCCGCGCGCCGCCGACCGAGCAGGCGCCGATATTGAGCCGCCCGCCGTCGAGCCCCATCATCGCGATCGAAAACCCCTCGCCCTCGGCCCCCAGCCGGTTCGCGACCGACACCCGACAATCATCGAAATTGACCATCGCCGTCGGCTGGGTGTTCCACCCGAGTTTTTTCTCTTTCTTGCCGAACGATAGGCCGGGCGAGCCCTTCTCGACCACCAGACACGAAATCCCTCGCGGCCCCGCATCGCCGGTGCGCACCATCGTGACGTATACGTCGCTGGTTCCGCCGCCGGAGATGAACGCCTTCGACCCGTTCAGCACGTAGTCGTCGCCCTCGCGCCGCGCGGTCGTCTTCAGCGCCGCCGCGTCCGAGCCGCTGCCGGGCTCGGTCAGGCAATAGCTGGCGAAATGCTCCATTGTCGTCAGCCTCGGCAGAAACCGCGCGCGCTGGTCGCGGTCGCCAAAGCGGTCGATCATCCACGCCGCCATGTTGTGGATCGACAGATACGCCGCCGTCGACACGCAGGCCGAGGCCAGCTCCTCGAAGATCAGCGCCGCGTCGAGCCGCGAAAGCCCGCTGCCGCCGAACTCGTCCTTGATATAGATCCCGGCAAACCCCAGCCCCGCCGCCGCCCGCAGCGCCGCCACCGGAAACTCCGCCCGCTCGTCCCACCCCGGCGCGTGCGGCAGCCACTCGTCGCGCGCGAAATCCCGCGCGGTCTGCTGAAACGCGAGCTGGTCGTCGGAGAGGGTGAAATCCATGCGGGGAGATTAGAGCACTATCGGCTCCCATTGAATCGTCATTCCCGCGAAGGCGGGAATCCAGGGGCCAACGCTTCGGCGCCTGCCCCTGGACCCCCGCCTTCGCGGGGGCGACGAGGCATGGGGTCGGTGGCGCCTGAACACTAAATCTTGTATAGAGACCTCGGTCAGACTCCCATCTGTCGTGTTTTGAGCTGAGGCGATCATGGAACCGATTCTCGCGCCGCTGTTGCTGATCGTCGGGGCGGCGTTGGGCGCTGCGCTGGCTTGGTGGCTGCGCGGGCGCGAGGTCTCCGCGCAGCGCGAGCGGGCGACGCGGGCGGAGATCGCGCTGGCGGACGCGCGCGCTACGGCGGCGGCCGAGCAGCGCGCGCACGAGCGTGAGATCGCCGGCCTCACCGAACTCCGCGCCGAGATCGAGACCAAGATGCAAGCCCTCGCCGCCGAGGCGCTGAAGAACAACCAGACCTCGTTCCTCACCCTCGCCAACGAGGTGTTGGACAGGCACCGTAAGGGCGCCGAATCCAATCTCGACGAGGGGCAGAAGGCGATGGCCGCCCTGCTCGCCCCGCTCGCGACGACGCTGGAGGAATACCGCCAGTCGGCCGCGGCGATCGAAAACGCGCGGATCGCCCAGTACAGCGGCCTCGCCACCGAGATCCAGGGCCTCGTGCGGATGCAGGAGGATGCGAGCGCGCAGACCCGCAAGCTCGTCACCGCGTTGCAGGCGGCGCCGAAAACCCGTGGCCGCTGGGGCGAGCAGCAGCTCCACAACGTCCTGGAGCTGTCCGGGATGACGCCGTTCATCGACTTTACGGTCGAGCGGACGATCGACCTCGACGACACCAGGCTGCGCCCCGACGTGGTGATCCGGCTGCCCGGCGACCGTCGCATCGTCGTCGATGCCAAGACCTCGATGGCGGCCTATCTCGAAGCCGTCGAGGCGAGCGAGGACGAGGCGCGCGAGTCCCGGCTTATCGCCCACGCGCGCCAGCTCCGCACCCATATGCGCCAGCTCGCCGCCAAGGCTTATTGGGACGCGCTGCCGTTCAACCCCGATTTCGTCGTGATGTTCATCCCCGGCGAGAATTTCTTCGCCGCCGCGATCGAGCGCGACCCGCAACTCTTCGAGGACGCGATCGCCGCGCGCGTGCTGATCGTGACCCCGACGACGCTGATCGCTCTCGCCAAGGCGATCGCCTTTGGCTGGCGCCAGGAAAAGATCGCCGACACGGCAAAGCAGGTCGCCGAGCTCGGCCGGGAGCTCTACCGCCGGCTTGCGGTCATGGGCGAGCATGTCGGGCGGGTCGGGCGCGGGCTCGACGATGCCGTCAAGCACTACAACAATTTTGTCGGCAGCCTCGAAAGCCGGGTCATGCCCAGCGCCCGCAAATTCAACGAGTTGGAGGTGGAAGGCGCACACGACGCCTTGCCCGACCTGAAGCCGGTCGAAATCAAGACCCGGCTCCTGCGCAGCGACGCGGAGCCGAGCGCGGACGCGGCGTGATTTTTGCGAAATTGCTGCCCGTTTAGGTAGAAATGGACAGGTGGAGCGCCCGCTTGTTCACCCCCTGTTAATCCACCCCCCGATACATTCGGCCGGGTTCGGGATAAAGGGTCACGCCTGATATGTCGGTCACCGATATTCTAGTGGTTGTTTCCGCGTTGCTGCTCGCGGCGGTTCTGCTGCCGACCGCGCCGTTTACCCGCGCCGTGCTCTATGTCGTACTGATCGGGCTGACGGCATTGCCGAGCATCCTCGCGGGCCTCGACAAGGTGTTGTCGCTTTTCGGCTAGTGGCTGGGTTCGGTTAGTGGCTGGGTTCGGCTAGTGGCCGGGGTCGGTTAGTGGCTGCCGCCCTCGACCGGGTAGCCTTCGGCGCGCCAGCGCAGCATTCCGCCGTTCAAATTGGCGATGTCGCCGAACCCCGCCTGTTGCAGCAGCACCGTCGCCTGAGCCGAGCGGCTGCCGGCGCGGCACACCGCGACGATCGGCCGGTCTTTCGATAGCTCGCCGGCACGCTCGGCCAGTTGCCCGAGCGGGATCAGCACCGCGCCCTCGATATGCCCCAGCGGCCCGCCGAACTCATCCTCCTCGCGCACGTCGAGGATCTGTACGCGCGGGGCGAATTCCTCGAGCCCGTGCGGGTCGATCTCCCACACTCCGGCAAACGAGTAGCGCAGCGGCGCCCAGTCCGGGTCGGCGCCGGGTTCGTCGTCGGTCTCGGGCTGCCCGCAGCGGAGGTTTGCCGGCACCGCGACGTCGAGCAGCTTCGGGTGGGCCAACCGCAGGTTCCGCATATAGCCGGTGAAGTCGCCGACCGCGATGTCGCCGCCGAGCCGCGGATTGTACCGCCGCTCCTCGGCGACGCTGGTCGCGGTGAGGCCGCGATAGTCATGCGCCGGGTAGAGCAGGCATTTGTCGGGCAAGGCGAATATCTGCTCGCGCACCGAGCGGAACATCGCGCCGGGGTCGCCTTCCTGGAAATCGGTGCGGCCGCTGCCGCGGATCAGGAGGCAGTCGCCGGTGAACGCCATGCTCGAATCGTCGAGCACATAGGTGAGGCAGCCGTTGGTATGCCCCGGCGTCGCCCGCACCATCACCCGCCGCCCGCCGAACGCGATCACGTCGTCCTGCACCAACCTGCGGTCGGCGCCCTCGGCCCCACCCGCGCCCGACACCATGATCCGGCTGCCCATGCGCCGCTTCAGCAGATAGGCCCCGGTGACGTGGTCGGCATGGACGTGGGTTTCGAGCGTCGCCGCCAGCGTCAGCCCCAATTCGCCGATCAGCGCCGCGTCGCGCCGCACCTGCTCGAACACCGGATCGATCAGGATCGCCGTCCGGCTCGCCTCGTCGCCGAGCAGATAGGTGTAGGTCGAGGATTGCGGATCGAAGAGCTGCCGAAAGATCAGCATCGCGGGCCCCGCAAAATGCGCTGGACTCCGATATGCTGCGAGTCGCGGCCGGGAGGCAAGCCATGACCACGACTGAAATCACCGAATTGCGCGCGGCCGACCGTGAACGTTGGACCGAGCTGTGGCGGCCCTACCTCGAATTCTACGAGACCGAGCTGCCCGACGCGATATACGCCAACACCTGGGCTCGCCTGATCGACCCGGCGGCGCCGATCTACGGCTTCGGCGCCCGGGTCGACGGCCGGCTCGTCGGCATCACCCACTATCTGTTCCACGACCACGCCTGGTCGCCGAAACAGGTCTGCTACCTGCAAGACCTCTACGTCGATTCCACAGTGCGCGGCGGCGGGGTCGGCAAGGCGCTGATCGAAGCCGTGGCGAACGTAGCTCGCGAGCGCGGCTGCCTCAGGCTTTATTGGACGACCAAGGAGGACAATTCGCGGGCGCGGCGGCTGTACGACTACATCGCCCGGTTCAACGGGTTCATCCGGTACGATTACGCGTTGAGTTGATGGGCTTCGTTCCTCAGCCCATCCTACGATTTCGGCGCCGTAGGATGGGCTGAGCAACGCGAAGCCCATCGCCAACCTCAACCCGCAAACACCGCCTCGTCGTAATTCCCCGCGCCCATCCCGCCTTCCGGGAAGATGCCGTGCTTCGCGATCCAGTCGAAGCTCTCGGCATAGACCTCGCGCGTGTACGGCTCGAACACCAGACGCTCGCCGGGTCCCCAGCGGCCGGTGTCCATCTGATCGCGGAAACGGGGCGGGAATTCTTCCTTGTAGTAATGCGTGTGGCGCTCGGGGCGCAGGTCGATGTCGCGCTGGGCGGCGCGATGACAAACTTGGACACGCTCTCGTCCTCCCTGCACCATCCGCGTCATGCCGGCGCGTTGTTTCGCGGCGGCGGCGGCCTTATTTTGCATGAACCTCGCCGTTGTCGAGAGGGGGTAACCAAGTCGTGACCGAATCTTACCTGCCGCCGCTGCCCCCGTACCCGATTTCGCGCCTCAGGCGGAACCGCCGCGACGCGTGGTCGAGAAAGCTCGTCGCCGAGAATTTGCTGACGGCGGGCGACCTGATCTGGCCGGTCTTCATCCACGACGAAAAGAGCCGCGCGCCGGTCGACTCGATGCCCGGCCAGTTCCGCCATTCGATCGCGTCGCTGGTCGACGCCGCCGGCGAGGCCGCGGGGCTCGGCATCCCGCTGATCGCCATCTTCCCCGCCATCGACCCGGCGCTCAAGGATCCGGACGGCGCCGAGGCCGTCAACGCCAACAATTTGATCTGCCGCACCGTCTCGGCGATCAAGAAGGCTCATCCCGATCTCGGCGTCCTCTGCGACGTCGCGCTCGACCCGTTTACCTCGCACGGGCATGACGGCGTCATCCGCGACGGCTATGTCGCCAACGACGAAACCGTCGCGATATTGCAACGCCAGGCGATCGTCCAGGCCGAGGCCGGCTGCGACATCATTGCCCCGTCGGACATGATGGACGGCCGCGTCGGCGCGGTACGGCGGGCGCTCGACGAGGCCGGGTTCGACCGCGTGCGGATCATGTCCTACGCCGCCAAATACGCCTCGTGCTTCTTCGCCCCGTTCCGCGACGCGATCGGCACCGCCTCCTCGCTCGGCACCGCCGACAAGCGCACCTACCAGATGGACCCGGCCAACGGCGACGAGGCGGTCCGCGAGGTCGCGCTCGACATCGCCGAGGGCGCCGACATGGTGATGGTCAAGCCCGGCCTCCCGTTCCTCGACGTGGTGCGCCGCGTCAAGGACGCCTTCCGCATGCCGACCTTTGCCTACCAGGTCTCGGGCGAATACTCGATGATCCGCGCCGCCGCCCAGAACGGCTGGCTCGACGGCGACCGCGCGATGATGGAAAGCCTCCTCTGCTTCAAGCGCGCGGGCGCGGACGGGGTGCTGACGTACTTTGCGATAGAGGCGGCCAAGCGGCTCAAGGCGGGGTGAGGGCGATGGAGATCAAACTGAATACCGAGCAGCGCGAATTCGTTCGCCGCGCCGTAGAGACCGGGCGCGTGCGGCGCGAAGAGGACGCGGTCAAACAGGCGCTTTCCCTATGGATCGAGCGGGAGCGCCAGCGCGAGGAACTCCTGGCGCTGATCGACGAGGGCGAGGCCTCGCTGGCGACCGGTGAAACAGTGTCGCTTACGAAGGAATCGATCCGGGAATTAGCCGAGGACGTCAAAGGCCGCGGTCGAGAAAGACTGCGAATTGAGAAAAAGCAGGCGCGCGGCTAGTCTATGGCGCTGCGCTTGGCGAGGCTCGCGCGGGCAGACCTCGATGACATCTGGGCTTATGCAGTCCGCGAGTCCGGCGACGAGGGTAGAGCCGACCGGGCGGTCGATCTGATTGCGGAGCGATTTATTACCCTCGTCGATTACCCGCGCGCCGGGAGGGTCCGCGAAGATCTGCGGCGAGGCTTGCGCAGCTTTGTCGCCGGCGACTACCTGATCGTCTATCGCGTCGTTCGCGCCGATGTCGTCATTGTGCGGATTGTTCACGGGCGCCGGGATCTCCGCGCGCTGTTCAGATAGGGCTCCGCGGCCAGAAAACCGCGACTATCCAGGGTTGAGGCTCCCGCGAGACAAATCGGGTGGGAGCCATTCCTCAATCCCGGTTGCGCAGAGTCTCGCCAAAAGGTTGAGATAACCATAGCGTCGTCATTGCGACCGCGGCGAAGCAATCTCGTCCCGTAGGAGGCTCCTCCGTCCGAGATTGCCACGTCGCCTGCGGCTTCTCGCAATGACAAAAATACGTGGGGGGAAACGCCGTGAACGGGACACATCAGGTGACGCCGGCCGCGTTGATCACGGCCCGGCTCGACCGGCTGCCGATGACGCGCTCCGTCTGGACGATGGTGCTGCTGATCGCGCTCGGCGGCACGTTCGAGGTCTACGATCTGTTCTTTACCGGCTACGTCGCGCCGGGGCTGTTTGCGGACAAGATTTTTACTCCGACGACCACGAGCCTCTTCGGCATGACCGGGCTCGCGTCGTTCATCGCGGCCCTCTTCACCGGGCTCTTCATCGGCACGATCGGCTTCGCGTTTGTCGCCGACAGGTTCGGGCGGCGGGCGATCTTTACCTATTCGCTGCTCTGGTACAGCGCCTGCACGCTGATCCTGGCATTTCAGGATACCGCCAACGGCGTCAACCTCTGGCGGATGATCGCCGGGATCGGGATCGGCGTCGAGCTCGTGACGATCGACACCTACATCTCCGAGCTGGTGCCGAAATCAGGGCGCGGCAAGGCGTTCGCGTTCCAGCAGGGGATCGGGTTCCTGTCGGTGCCGCTGGTGGCCCTCTTCGCGTGGCTGCTCGTGCCGCTGTCGCCGATGGGGCTGTCGGGCTGGCGCTGGGTCATCATCATCGGCTCGCTCGGCGCCCTCGTCATCTGGGCGATCCGCTGGCGCCTGCCGGAATCGCCGCGCTGGCTCGCGCAGCGCGGGCGGCTCGCCGAGGCCGAGCGCGTCATCGGCGCGATCGAGGCGCGGGTCCGGGCCGAATGCGGCGGCGTGCTGCCCCCGCCGGCGCCGCCCACCCCGGAAGACCCGCGCGAGGGCCGCTACAGCGAGGCTTTCTCCCCGACCTATATCAAGCGGACCCTGATGATGGTCGTCGTCAGCTTCGGCTCGACGATCGGGTTTTACGGCTTTGCCAACTGGGTCCCGACGCTCTTGATCGCCAAGGGCATCGTGGTCACCAAGTCGCTCGAGTACACGGTGATCATCGCCCTCGCCTACCCGATCTTTGCCCTCTTCAGCACCTTGTTCGCCGACCGGATGGAGCGGAAGGCGCAGGTCGCGATCTCGTCGCTCGGCATGGCCGTCGTCGGCGTCATCTTCTCGTTGCAGAACATGCCCGTGGCGCTGATCGTGCTCGGCACGATCCAGACGATGCTGCTGACCTGGCTGTCGTTCTCGTACCACAACTACATGGCCGAGATTTACCCGACCCGCATCCGCGCCCGCGCGGTCGGCTTCGTCTATTCGTGGAGCCGGTTCAGCGCGATCTTCACCGGGTTCTTCATCGCCTTTTTCCTCGATTCGTTCGGCGTCACCGGCGTCTTCGTCTTTATCGGCGGGTGCATGGTGGTCGTCGCCTTGGCGATCGGCCTCTTCGGCCCGAGGACGAACCAACTCGCGCTGGAGGAGATCTCGCACTGACCGTGGTCGCACAAAAGAGGACGCTTCGCGGCGAAAGCCGGAGGTGGTGCGTTTGCGTCACCGTGTCGAGGCTTTTCGAATGTGCGTGCGCCCCAACCAGTTCGTAAGCGCAGACGATTTCCGGCGTCTGAATGGCGCTGACGCCAACCAGCGAAACAGCTTCGTAGGATGGGTAGAGCGCAGCGAAACCCATCAAAAATCGGTTCACCACAGAGAACACAGAGGGCAGAGGATTGGACGTTTCCTCCTCTGCCCTCTGTGTTCTCTGTGGCGAAAAACAAAACGATGGGTTTCGCTCCGCTCTACCCATCCTACGAAGCTGTGCCTTACCTTGGATCAGGCCACTTCGAATCCTGCGCCAAATACTCGGCGGAGCGGATCGCGGTGGCGAGTTCGGCCGGCGTCGCCATCGGCGGTTTTGCGCCGCCCTTGAGCCCGTCGAGCGCGGCGCGGACGGCGTGGACGGTCGCGGCGAGGATGTCCTGCGGGTAGACCGCGAGACGGATGCCGATGCGCTCAAGCTCGGCGTCGCTCGGCATGAAGTGTTTCCCGGCCGGCGAGGTCACCGAGAGGCAGGGCTTGCCGTCGGCGGCCGCGATGCCGGCGCGCATCTCGTCCTCGGATTGCGGCGAATCGAGGAAGAGGATGTCGGCTCCCTCGGCGGTGAACGCCGTCACCCGCGCCAGCGCCTCGTCGAACCCGCGCGAGGTGCGGGCGTCGGTGCGGGCGAGCAGCAGGATTCCCTCCTCGCGACACGCCTCGACCGCGGCACGGCAGCGTAGGATCGCGTGTTCGCGCTCGACGACGAGCTTCGCGCCGCCGCGGCCGAGCGGGCGCGGCCAGATCTTGTCCTCGATCAGGATCGCCGCTGCGCCGCGGCGGGCATAGGCGCGGATCGTCTTCTGCACCGAAAGGGCGTTGCCGTGGCCGGTGTCGCCGTCGGCGAGCCACAGCACGCCGGGCGCGACGGCGATGCAGGCCTCGACGGTGTCGGCCATCTCGGCAAAGCCGACGAGGTCCATGTCGGGCATCGCGAGGCGCATCGCCGAGATGCTGGAGCCCGAGACGAACCCGGTCGCAAACCCCGCCTCGGCAATGAGGCGCGCGCTCATCCCGTCGCCGCAGCCGGGCATTACCTGGAGCCGGGGCTCGTCGAGCAGTTTCTTGAGAGCTTCGGCCTGGGGACGCATCGCGGTTCCTTTCTATGCGGACCGCCAAACCTACTACCACTCGGCGCTACTACCAATTGAAGGTAAGCGCCGCCGTCCCGATCGTGTCGGGCGTCTTCTGCCCGACGAATTCCTCGCTGCGCGTCACCACCATGAAGTCGGTCCGCAGCGACGCGTTCCACAGGAACGAGAATCCCGCCTGCGCATCGCCGACGAAATTCTTTTTCGGCACGTGGCGGCTTTCGCGGAACGTGTTGCCGTCGAGGAAGATGTTGCGCCCGACCGCCCTGCCCTGGGTGCCGACAAAGAAATACCACCCGTGCCCGCCGTCGAGCCCGTTCATGTCGAAATAATCGGTGCCGGACAGCGACGGGCGCACCCGCACCGGGCCGTAATCGGCCGCCAGCCCCTTGCCGATCCGCAGCATCCCGCCGACATCGCCATAGGTCATGATGTTGCCGATTGTCGCGCCGATTTCCGGGATCAGGTCGACGCCAAAACTGTTGTCGCCGAGCAGCGACCATTTCCAATAGCGCTCGTAGCTCAGCATGCCGCCGAATTCGTGCTGGAGCTGATCCGACCAGCCCTCCGCGTTCTGTGCCGCGATGAACTGGTGAAAATCGTTCTGCGCCTGCTTGGCGAGTGAGCCCGGGCCGACGATCCCGAGATCGAGCTCGACGTTTTCGAGCATGTGCTTGTTGGTCTCCTGCATCAGGCTTATGCCGCCATAGGCCCAGCCGGCATAGGGCCGGTCGCTGGGATCGGGCGGCTTCAGGCTCAGATTCTTTGGCGTGAAGATGCTCTGCCCGGCCAAGATCGAGGTGCGGCGTATGGTGTTGAGGTTGCCGCCGGTCTCGAAGATCGGGCCGGCGAGGCCGACGACATTGTAGATGCCGTCCCACCAGCCCCCGGGCGCCGGGGTCCCGCCGAACAAATTCGAGATCCGCAGGCCCTGGGTGTAGTGCTTGTCGGAATTCCAGTAGAGCGAGTCGTTCTCTTCGAGGATCGTCACCCGCGGCGGCTGTTCCGCCAGCCCACTCGGCGCCAAATCGGCCGATGGCTGCGGCGCCGGCGTCTGGGCCATTGCCGCCGCCGGCAGCGCCACCAGAGCCACCGCGATGGCGAGCCCGCAAAACCGCATGAGATGTCCCCCCGGATGCCCCGCATCCGATGGGGTTCAACGAGCGCGCGGGCGCTAGGTTCCGCGCTTCATCAGCATGTGGCCGTAAGGCGCATAGGCGGCGGCGCGGTTGGCGGCGTGGTGCGTGAGGATCGTCATCACGTCGCGCCGCATCTCCTGCAGCGGGTCCGACTCATAGACCCAGCGTGCGCCCGACAGCTCGCACAGCCGCTCCATCGCCCAGCCGATCTGGTGCTGGGCATAAACCATGTCGCGCCGCGCGGCCATCGCCTCGGCCTCGGTGATGCGGCGGCCGGTCATCACTTCGGCGGTGGTGCGGTCGCGGCCGTGATGCAATGACAGCGTCGCCGAGTCGATCGCCGCGGCGGCCTCGCCGACGGCCATCTGCACGACCTCGGAATCCGCCATCCGGCTGACCCCGCGCGAGATGCGGGTCGCCATGTCCCGGCTGACGCGGTCGAGCGCCCGGCGCCCGGTCGCGATCGCCACCGGCGGCAACGAGTACGAGACGAGATACCCGCGCGGCGCCCGCAGGATCGGGTATTCGGGATGCACCTTCGCGCCGGGCGGGGTGCCGGCGAAGAGGCCGGCGACCATCACATGCCGGTGCTCGGGCACGAATACGTCGTTGAGCACCAACAGCTTGCTGCCGGTCCCGGCAAGGCCTAGCACCTGCCAGTCGTCGACGATCTCCATGTCGCTCAACGGCACCAGCATATAGGCGGCGGTGCGCCCGTCGCCCTTTTCGCCCAAAAAGCAGCCGATGATCGCCCATTGCGCGTGGTCGCAGCCGCTCGAAAACGGATAGCGCCCGCTGAGCCGCCAGCCGCCGGCGACCTTTCGCGCCGCCTCGCGCGGGGCCAGTGACGACGAGGCCACGGCGCCCGGGTTGTCGCCCCACACGTCGGTCTGCGCCTGCTCCGGGTATTGCGCGACGACCCAGTTGTGCTCGGCCAGCACCGCATAGACCCAGGCCGACGACGCGCAGCCGAAGGTCAATTCCTCGACGATCCGCGAAAACAGGCTGAACCGCATCTGCAGCCCGCCGAACCGCTGTGGCTGCAGGATGCGGAGGATGCCGGCCCGGTGGTATTCGGCAATCGTCTCGGCAGGAACCGTGCGCGCCGCGGTGCAGGCGGCCGCCCGCTCGGCGACGCGCGGGATCAGCGCCCGCGCCCTGTTCAGGATTTCCCGCTCGTCGTCGAAGAGCAGCGCCTCATCTCCCGAAAGCGGCCCCTCACCCTCCCACGGCTTCGCCGCGGATCCCTCCCTCTCCCCTCGGTCGCGGGGCGCGGGGTGCTTTTGCTCCCTCGCCCCGCTTGCGGGGAGAGGGCTGGGGTGAGGGGCAGACATACGCCGCTCCCGGCCTATAACGCGCTGCGGCGGCTCGACCCGCCGCCGTCGATCGTATAGATGCAGCCGGTCGTGTAGCCGGATACCTGGTCGGAGGCGACAAACGCGACCATCGCGGCGATCTCCTCGGGCTTCGCCGCGCGGCCGAAGGCGTGGTGTTTCATCCCCTCTTCCCAGCGGTTCTCGTCGCCGAAATTCTGCTGGGCGCGGGTCTTCATCAGTGTGACGAGGCGCTCGGTCATCACCGGGCCGGGGTTGATGCCGACGACGCGGAGGTTGTCGGCCGGCGCCCTGCCGCCCATCGCGCGGGTGAACGCCATCAGCGAGGCATTCCCCGACGACCCGGCGATGTAGTCGAAATCGGGATTCTCGCCGGCCGCGCCGAGCACGTTGACGATGACCCCATGCCCGCGCGTCCGCATCATGTCGTAGAACCGCCGGGTCATGTTGATGTAGCCGAACACCTTGAGGTCCCAGGCGGTGCGCCAGCGGTCCTCGGTGATCATGTCGATGTTGCCGCCGGGGATGGCGCCGGCGTTGTTGACGAGGATGTCGGTGTCGGCGCACTCGGCCGCGAGCCTGTCGACGTTCTTGCCGTCGCTGAGGTCGAGCGCGAAGTGGCGCACGCCGACATTATGCTTGCCCGCGATCGCCTTCTGCGCCGCTTCGAGGTCGCCGCCGGTGCGCGACACCAGCGTCACGTCGCATCCCTCCGACGCCAGCATCTCCGCGACCGCGCGCCCGATCCCCTTCGACGCGCCGCTGACAACCGCCTTTTTTCCCCTGAGCCCCAAATCCATGCGCGCCTCCCGGAATTCGTCGAGGCGATCCTATCATCCCGGGCTGTCATTGCGACCCCCGGGGTTGATGGGCTTCGCGTTGCT
>DATAUV010000069.1:0-6339 GCA_036268075.1 Allostellaceae bacterium
CGACGACCGCGGCGACGGCCGCCGCTCGAAACGCGTGCATGGGATGTCTCCTCACCGGTCGAGCCAGACGTCTTCCATCTTCCAGCCGTTGTAGATGCTGTTGACCATGATCGTCAGCCCCTTGACGGCGGGCTGCATGCAGGTTGAGTTGACGGCATGGAAGATGATCGGACGGGCGCCGTCTTCCTGCAATTGCTTGTCGATCTCCCACACCAGCTTCTTGCGGGCCTCCTGGTCGGTCATCATCGACTGCTCGACGAATTTTTTGTCGAGCTCCTTGTTGCAATAGAGGCTGTAGTTGCGCTGGGAGCCGCAGGCGTAGTTCTCGAAGAACTGCTGGTCCGGGTCGTCGACGCCGCTGCCGGTGTTGTTGATCGCGATCGAGTAGTCCTTGCGCACGATCTTGGGAAACCAGTTGGCGGTTTCGACCGCGTCGAGCACGGCGTCGATGTAAATCTCCTTGAGCTGGTCGATCATGATGACCGCGGGGTCGCGGAAGGTCGGGACGTTGCGCGTCGAGACCTTGAGCTCGAGCTTCTTGTCGGGGCCGTAGCCGAGCTTTTGCATGATCGCGCGGGCCTGGTCGCGGTTCTTCTTTACGTCCGGGTCATAGCCGGGGATCGTGCGCAGCATCGCCTCCGGCATGCCCCACAAGCCCTCCGGCGGCGGCAGCATCGCGCCGCCGATCTTGCCCTCGCCCTCGGTCATGATGTCGACGAACGACTTGCGGTCGATCGTCAGCATCAGCGCCCGGCGCAAATCGGCATTGTCGAACGGCGGTGCGTCGCGGTTGATCAGCAAATTGGTGGTGCCGTTATTGGTTGCCCGCACGCAGGCCATGTTCGGCGCCTGCTGCTTGATGTCGCGCACCAGCGGCGGCGTGACGTAATAGGGCCAGGTCATGTCGAACTTGCCGGCGACGAGGCCGAGGATCGCGGTCGAGCGGTTTGGCACGATGTCGTACTCGATGCCGTCGAGATAGGGTCGGCCCGGCTTCCAGTAATCCGGGTTCCTGGCCACCTTGATGTACTCGTTGGGCTTGTACTCGACGAATTTGAACGGCCCGGTGCCGATCGGATGCGTGCGCATCTGCGCCGGCGGGATGTGGCAGGGATAGATCGGCGAATAGCCCGAGGCGAGCAGCGTCAATAGCGCCGGCTGCGGGCGCTTCAGATGAAAGACCGCCGTAAAGTCGCCGTCGGCGGTGACCTCGTCGACGTTACCCCACCATTCCTTGCGCGGGTTGGCGCGCAGCTTCTGCTCGCCCTTCCCCTGGAGAAGATCCCAGGTGCATTTGACGTCCTTGGCGGTGAACGGCTTGCCGTCGTGCCATTTGACGCCCTGGCGCAGCTTGAAGGTCAGGGCCTTGCCGTCCTCGCTCCATGTCCAGCTTTCGGCGAGGTCGGGCTGGATCGTCTTCAGGCTGTTCTGCGCGACGTGCTGATCATAGACGACGAGGTTATTGAACACCCCCATCATCGGCACGACGACCGAATAGGTCGCCTCCTCGAGGATCGACATGCTGGCCGGGCTGTCCCAGTGCTGCATCTTGAGGATGCCGCCCGATTTCTGGGCCGAGGCCGGCGAAACGACAGCCGGCAACACGACCGCCGGTGACGCCAGCATCAGGACGGCGGCGGCGGCCAGATAGTGACGCTTCCAGATCATGTTCCCTCCCGAAAGTACGCCCGCGGGTTTGCCCCGCTTTGGATTCAGTTCACCAGATGGCAGGAGACACCGTGCCCCGGCGCGATCTCGCGCAAGACCGGCTTGTCGATTTTGCAGCGTTCTTCGGCGAGCGGGCAGCGGGTGTGGAAGGTGCAGCCGGGCGGCGGGTTGATCGGGCTGGGCACGTCGCCCTGCAACAGACGCTTCTCGCGCCGCAGCTTCGGGTTCGGCACCGGCACCGCCGACAGGAGCGCCTGGGTATAGGGGTGGCGCGGCTCGGTGAAGAGCGTCTGCTTGTCGGCGTACTCGACGATCTTGCCGAGATACATCACCGCGATGCGGTGGCTGATGTGCTCGACGACGGCGAGGTCGTGGGCGATGAACAGGTAGGAGAGGCTCTTTTCCCGCTGCAAATCCATCATCAGGTTGATGACCTGCGCCTGGATCGAGACGTCGAGCGCCGAGACCGGTTCGTCGGCGACGATCAGATTGGGGTTGAGCGCCAGCGCCCGCGCGATCGAGATGCGCTGCCGCTGCCCGCCCGAGAATTCGTGCGGATAGCTCGTCATCTGCGCCTTGCGCAGCCCGACCTGGTCGAACAGCTCTTCGACCAGGGCCCGCTTGCCCTTGCCCGAGGCGATGTCGTGGACCTGCAGCGGCTCGCCGACGATGTCGCCCGCCGACATCCGCGGGTTCAGCGACGAGAACGGGTCCTGGAACACCATCTGCATCTGCCGGCGGTAGGGGCGGAGCTGGGATTTGCCCAGCCGGGTAATGTCGTTGCCACCGACCTTGATCTGGCCCTCGGTCGGCTCGACCAGCCGCAAGACCGTGCGCGCGACCGTCGATTTGCCGCAGCCGCTTTCGCCGACCAGACCCAGCGTCTCGCCTTCCCCGATCGAAAAGCTGACGCCATCGACGGCGTAGACCTGGCCGACGGTCCGGCGCAACAGGCCCTTCTTGACCGGGAAATGCTTTTTGAGGTCGGCGACCTCCAGCACCGGAACGTTGCTCCGGGTGCTGGCCGCGACCCGGGGCGCCAGATCGACGCTAGCCATACAATCTCTCCGAATGCCAGCACGCCGCCCAATGGCCCGGCCGCTTCTGCTCGTAGGCCGGGGCGGCCAAGCGGCAATGGTCGTCGGCGTGGGGGCAGCGCGGGGCAAACGAGCATCCGGCCGGCAAGTTGCTCAGCGCCGGCACCATCCCGGGGATCTCCTGCAGCCGATCGCTGGCCGCGCCGCCGCCGAGCAGGGTGAGTTGCGGGATCGAACCGAGCAGACCGTGTGTGTACGGATGCAGCGGCTCGCCGAAGAGGTTATCGACCTCGGCCTCCTCGACCTTCTTGCCGGCGTACATGACGATGACCCGCTGCGCCGTCTCGGCGACAACCGCGAGGTCGTGGGTAATCAGGACCACGGCCGTGCCTAGACGCTGCTGCAATTCGAGGATCAGATCGAGGATCTGGGCCTGGATCGTCACGTCGAGCGCGGTCGTCGGCTCGTCGGCGATCAGCACGCGCGGGTTGCACGCCAGCGCCATCGCGACCATCGCGCGCTGGCGCATCCCGCCGGAAAGCTGGTGCGGGTATTCCTTGGCGCGCTGCGCCGGCGCCGGGATGCGCACGAGGCGCAGCATGTCGACCGCCTTTTCCAGCGCCGCCGATTTCGACAGATCCTGGTGCAGCCGGATCGTCTCGGCGATCTGCTTGCCGATCGTCATGACCGGGTTCAGCGAGGTCATCGGCTCCTGGAAGATCATCGAGATGTCGTTGCCGCGGACCTTGCGCATCTGCTCGTCGGTGAGGGCCAAGAGGTCGCGGCCGTCGAGGCGGATCGAGCCGCCGACGATCCGCCCGGGCGGGCTCGGAACCAGACGCATCAGCGACAGCGCCGTCATTGTCTTGCCGCAGCCCGACTCGCCGACGATTGCCAGCGTCTCGCCGCGGCCGACCGTAAACGACACGTCGTCGACCGCCTTGATGATGCCGAGGCGGGTGAAAAGATAGGTCTGCAGGCCGTCGACCTCGACCGCCTGCTCGTTGGCATGGGCGGGCCGGGGCGCCTGGGTCGGGGCGTATGCCGTTCTTTGGGCTGCCGTCTGCAAGTCCAACACTCCGAAGGTACTGCTGTTTGTGGGGAAAGGTGGTTGAGGTGAGTTGCGCTGGCGGGGCTAGCTGCGCTGGCGCGGGTCGAGCAGGTCGCGCAGCGCGTCGCCGAGCAGGTTCGTGCCGAACACGACAAAGCTGATCGCCGCGCCGGGAAAGATCACCAGCCACGGCGCCGTGCGCACGTATTCAGCCGCCGATTCCGACAGCATCCGGCCCCAGGACGGGTGCGGCTCGGGTACGCCGAGACCGAGGAAGGAGAGCGATGATTCGGTCAGGATCGTCGAGCCGAGCTGCGCTGTCGCCAAGACGATCAAGGGGGCCAGCGTGTTCGGCAGGATATGGCGGACGGCGATCCGGACCTCGCTCATGCCGATCGCCTTCGCCGCTTCGATAAAAGGCTGCTCGCGCAGGCTCAGCGTGTTCGCCCGGATCACCCGCGCGACGTAGGGCACCAGCGGGATCGCGATCGCGAGGATCGTGTTGTGCAAAGACGGCCCGAGCGCCGCGGCCATGATGATCGCCATGACGAGGAGCGGCAGCGACTGCATCATCTCGAGGAGGCGCTGCGTGACCAGGTCGAACCAGCCGCCGAGATATCCGGACAGAAGGCCGAGGGTGACGCCAAGCGAACAACCGAGGGCCATCGAGCCGACGGAGACCGCGAGCGAGATGCGCGCGCCGTAGATGATGCGGCTATAGACGTCGCGGCCCATGAAATCGCAACCGAGCCAATGCGTGAGGCTCGGCGGAGCGAGCGAGGCGGCGGCGTTGGTCGACAGCGGGTCGTAGACCGTGATGTACGGCGCGAACGCGGCGGCGAGCAGGAAGAGGGTCATGATGACCGCGCCGATCGACCCCAGCGGATAGCGCCGCATGAAGAATTTGACGCGGCCCCAGCGGCTGTGGACGTTCGCGCCGGCGGCGGACAGTTCGGCGTTGAAGTCAAGTGTGCTCACGGTCGTTTCCCCCAAGCCTGTCCGTCAGTCGCCGTATTTGATCCGCGGGTCGAGCACCGCGTACAGCATGTCGATGATGAAGTTGATCGACACGACCACGACCGCGATGAACATCACCAAATTCTGCACCATCGGATAGTCGCGCCAGCGGATCGCCTCGACAAGAAACCGCGCGACCCCGGGGATGTTGAAGACGGTTTCGGTCACGATCAGCCCGCCGAGCAGGAACGCCGCCTCGATCCCGATCACGGTCACGACAGGCAGGAGTGCGTTCCGCAGCGCGTGGCGGTAGTTGATCGTCGTTTCCGAGGCGCCCTTCGACCGCGCGGTGCGGATATAATCCTGGCGCAGGACCTCGAGCATCGACGACCGCGTCAGGCGCATCACCAGCGCCGAGCTGCGAAACCCGACCGCCGCCGCCGGCACGCTGTACATCCCGAGCGTCGCCCAGAACCCGGCCGGGGCATCGGAATAGATCGGGATCGTGCCGAAATAGCGGACGAAGAACATCAGGATCAGGAGCCCGAGCCAGAATGCAGGCATCGACAATCCGGACAGGCTGATGACCCGCAATACGTAATCGAGCTTGGTGTTCTGGCGCACCGCGCTGATGACGCCAAGCGGCACGCCGATCAGCACCGAAAAGGTCAGCGCCAGCCCCGCCAGCCGCGCCGTGATCGGAATGCGCGGAGCGATCTCCTCAAGCGCCGGCTTTTCGGTCTGGTACGAGTAGCCGAGGTCGCCCCTCAGGAGCCCGCCGATCCACTGGCCGTATTGCACGACGACCGGCTTGTCGAGCCCGAGCTCGGCCTCGATCCGCTGCTTGTCGGCCTGATCGACAAAGCCGCCGGCGTCGAACAGGATGTCGGCGATATTTCCCGGGGTCAGCCGCAACAGGCCGAAGATGATCACGGAGATGCCGAACAAGGTCAGCAGCATCAGCGCGAAACGCCGGACCAGATAGGCTGCCACCCGTTCTATCCCCCTTAGCTGCGCAACGGTTCGACCCGCGCGGCGGCGACGATGTAACCACGAATCCGCGCGGATTACTGCGGGAGATTCGGCGTCGATCAAACAAGCGAGGCCTTTTGCGGCCTAGACGTACCGCCCACGGCATCAAAACTGCGTGAAGTCTTTGTACGCGGCGCGGACTCAGCGATCGAGCCAGACATCTTCCATGCGCCACAAATTATAGGGGCTGTTGACCCCGACCACGCCGCCTTTGACGTAGGGGTAGTTGCAGGTCACCTGACGCGGATGAAAGATGATCGGGCGGCCGGCATCCTCGGCGAGGCGGCGCTCGATCTGCCAGACGAGCCCTTTGCGCTTGCCGGTGTCGGTCTCGACCGATTGCGCGTCGATCAGTCTGTCGGTCTCGGCATCGCAATAGCCGGTGTAGTTGCGGTCCGAGCCGCAATAATAATTCTCGTAGAACATCTGGTCGGGGTCATCGAGCCCGGTCTCGGTGACGGTGAAGGCGATCGTGTAATCCTTGCGCATCACGGTCGGATACCATTGCGTCGTGTCGATCGCGTTGAGCGTGCCGTCGATATAGATGTCCTTGAGCTGGCCGATCAGGATGACCGCCGGGTCGCGATAGGCCGC
>DATAUV010000070.1:0-51853 GCA_036268075.1 Allostellaceae bacterium
CGTCTCGCCGTCCGGCGTCAGTTGTATCCGCGAGAACGGGTGGTCGGCCGGGATCGTGTGCTCGAGATAGCCGATCAAATCGGCGATCTGGTTCGGGAAATGCTCGATCCCGAGCGCACCCGGCCCGTGCTGAAGCGCGACCGCGGTAAGCTGGTCGCTGCCCGGCGCACGGCCGATGCCGAGGTCGATGCGGCCGGGGTGAAGCGTCTCCAACAGGCGGAACTGCTCGGCAACCTTGAGCGAGCTGTAATGCGACAGCATCACCCCGCCCGACCCGACCCGGATCGTCGAGGTCTCGGCCGCGACGCGCGCGATCATGATCTCCGGCGCGCTGCCGGCGAGCCCCGCGGTGCCGTGATGCTCGGCGAGCCAGTAGCGATGATACCCGAGCGCCTCGACATGGCGCGCGAGCTCGGTCGTCTCCAGGAGCGCGTTGCGCGGGGTCACCCCCTGCCGCACCGGCGATTGGTCGAGAACGCTGAGCGTCAACATGGCGAGAGAGTGGCACGGGCGTCGCCGCCGCCGCTAGGCCATTTCCTGACGGAGCATCGCCCCACCCGCCTCACCCGTCTCACTGCGAGATGGATGCCGTGCTGACCTTAGCAGATCGTGCTTCAGCGTTACCTAACCGCCCCGCTCTCGCGCAGCGCAGCGATCTCCGCGTCGCTGAAGCCCGCCCGCGCCAGAATTTCCGTCGAATGCTGGCCCGGGAGCGGGGGTGCGGTCGGGGTTGGGCCCGGGGTGTCGGCGAAGGCGATGGGCTTGGTCATCGTCCGGTAGCGGCCGACGACGGGGTGGTCGATCTCGGCGACGAGGTCCTGCGCCACGACTTGCGGGTGGTCGAACATGTCCTCGATCTGGCGCACCGCCGCGCAAGGGACGCGCTCACCGAACAATTCCTCCCATTCGAGCGCGGTCCTGGCGGCGAGCGCGGCGCGGATTTGCGGGACCAGCACCGGAGTCTCGGCGGCGCGCTTGCGCATCGAATCATAGCGCGGGTCGGTGGCGATGCCGGGCAGGCCGACCAGCTCGCACATCGCTTGAAAGAAATGGGTGGAATGCACTGAGATATAAAGCATCCCCTGCTTTGTCGGGTGAATGCCGGTGAGGCCGCCCGTGCCGGAATCCCGTACCGCGTCGCGGCCCTCGCTGTCGGCCCACACAAAGCGGCCGGCCTGGATCGTCAGGGCGCTGCGCAGCAATGACAGGGCGAGGTATTGCCCCTTGCCGGTGCGCTCGCGGTGGAAGAGCGCGGCGGCGACACCGTAGGCCACGAGGGCCGAGGTGAAATAATCGACGACCGAGCCGAGCACGAGCTGCGGCTTGTCGATCCCGCCGCCCTGGAACACGGTCATCCCCGTGAGGCATTGCAGCACCTGGTCGAACCCGCCCTTGTCGCTGAGCGGCCCGGTGTCGCCGTAGCCGGTGACGCCGGCGTAGATCAGGCGCGGGTTGATCTTGCGGAGCCGCGGGTAGTCGATGCCGAGGCGCGCGGGCACGCTCGGACGGAAATTCTCGACAAACACGTCGGCGGTCTCGACCAGCCGGTGCAAAACCGCCAGCGCCTCTTTTTTCTTCAGGTCGAGGCCGAGCCCGAGCTTGCCGCGATTGGCGCCGACAAAGAACCGGCTGTCGCCACCCGGCAGGCTCGACGGGAACTGGCGGAGCTGGTCGCCCTGCGGCGATTCGATCTTGATCACCCTCGCGCCGAGATCGGCCAGGAGGGTGCAGCCGTAGGGACCGGCGAGATAGCTGCACAAATCGAGGACCGTGATCCCGGTCAGCGGCCCCGTCTTGTCCCCCGGGGCGGTCATTTCGCACGCCGTCATTTGCGCCCTCGGGCGCGGATCGCCGCCATCGCGTCGAGTGTGCGCTGGGCGCGGTAGACGATCGGGTAGTCGATGAACTTGCCGTCGAGCTGGATCGCCGCGCTGCCCTCCTTCTCGGCCTGGGCGAAGGCGGCGACGACGCGCTCGGCGAAATCGATCTCGCTGTTGGTGGGCGTGAAGACGCGGTTGACCACGCCGACCTGGTTCGGGTGGATGCACATCTTGCCCTGGAACCCCATGCCGAGCGCGAGGCGGGTCGAGGCCTCCAGCCCCTCCTCGTCCTGCAGGTCGACCCACACCGTGTCGAGCGGCGCCTCGATCCCGGCGGCGCGGCTCGCGGTGACGATGCGGGAGCGGGCATAGGCGAGCTCGCCCTCCTCGCGGCTCCAGCGCATGTTGACGTCGAGGGTGAAATCGCCGGCGCCGAATGCGCAATGCCTGACGCGCGTGCCGGCGCCGAGGATCGCCTCGATATTGGTGACGCCGCGCGCCGTCTCGACGATCGGCACGAGGTCGATCCCGCCCGCCGGCAGGCCGCGCTCACGTTCGAGGTTGGCGAGCAGCCAGTCGATCGTCTGGATCGCCGCCGCGTTCTCGACCTTGGGCAGGATGATCCCGTCGAGCCCGCGCTGCACGATCGCGGTGAAGTCGCCGTGGCAGAACTCGGTGTCGGCGGCGTTGACGCGCACATAGAGCAGCCCGCTGCGCGGTTGGGCATAGGTTGCGACCACCGCGCCGCGTGTCGCCGGCTTCTCGGCGATCGCGACCGCGTCTTCGAGGTCGAGGATCACCGCGTCGGCGTCGAGGGTCAGCGCCTTCTCGACCCGGCGCGGGTGGTTGCCGGGGGCGAAGAGGAAAGAGCGGAGGGGCGGCATGGTGCTTCCTCTATTGGACCGCGGGCGTCCCGCCCGCATCTTGCGGAAAGAGCGGGCGGGACGCCCGCGGTCCAATTCAGCTCAACGCGACCTCGAACCCCTTCTTGGTGCCGGCGCGAGACATCATCGCCTCGTACCAGCGCTTGACGTTGGGGTATTGCGCCAGGTCGACCTGGTGCCGTTCGTGCCGCCAGGCCCAGCCGAGGATCGCGAAATCGGCGATCGACACGTCGTTGCCGCCGGCATAAGCGACATCGCCGAGCCGCTTGTCGAAGACGCCGTAGAGCCGGTGCGTCTCCTTCGAATAGCGTTCGAGGCCGTAGCGGCGGTCGTTCTCGTCCTTGACGCCGAGGAAATGGTGCACCTGGCCCGGCATCGGGCCAAACCCGCCCATCTGCCACATCAGCCATTCGAGCACCGGCACCTGCGCGGCGATGTCGCCCTTGGGCCAGAACTTGCCCGTTTTCTCGCCGAGATAAATGAGGATCGCACCCGACTCGAACACGCTGATCGGCTTGCCGCGCGGGCCGTCGGGGTCGACGATCGCGGGGATGCGGTTGTTCGGGCTGATCTTGAGGAAGTCGGGCTTGAACTGCTCGCCCTGGCTGATATTCACCGGGTGGACCGAGTACGGCAGCCCCATCTCCTCGAGCGCGACCGATATCTTGCGGCCGTTGGGGGTGTTCCAGGTCCAGAGTTCGATCGGCATCGTGCGGCCCCTTGATTGGTGGCCGCCAGAATTACCGTCTTAACCCGAGGCCGCAAGCCTAGTTGAACCAGTCGCGCCGCTTGTCGCCGTATTCCCAGCCGCCGAGGATCGCGCGGTTGGTCGCCATCTCGTTGGCCTTGAAGCCGAAGAAGACGCTCGCCGCGAGCCCGGCCGCCGACATCCAGCCGTAAAGGGTGACGCCGCTGTCGGTGTCGATCCACCCGGCGACAAACGCGGTGACGTCGAACACCAGCATCGCCGCGCCCCACACCGGCAACCCGCGCCGGAACAGCGGCAATCCGAGCACGCCGGCCCCGAAAAAGCACCCCCAGCTCCAGCCTTCCTGCTGGACCCTGATCTCGCCGGTGACGGGGTGGCGCAACGCGACGCTCATATGCCGGGTCGTAGCGGGCGGGGGTTAAGATTTGGACAACAGCATCAGACGAGCAATGATGGGTTTCGCTTTGCTCAACCCATCCTACAATGGGTGGTGACCATGGGTCCGGGAAGGCGCGAAGTTCAATGGCCGAGGAAAAAGCGAAAGGCCCGGCGGGCAATCCCGGACAGGCCTTTGACCGGATCACCTTCGAGCCGGGAAAGATGGGCGGGCGGGCGTGTATTCGGGGCATGCGTGTTACCGTGGGGCTGGTCGTCTCACTGGTCGCGGATGGCCTGTCGTGGGACGAAATCCTCGCCGACTATCCCTATCTCGAGCGCGAGGACATTCGCCAAGCCTTGTCCTACGCGGCCTGGCTGGCGCGCGAGGAAGTGATCCCGGCCTGAAGCGCCGCCGATGCGCTTCCTGCTCGATATGAACCTGCCGCCCCTATTGGCCGACCAGTTGAATGCCGAGGGTCACGACGCCGTCCACGTCCTGGGTGCTGGATATGGCGCTTTCCCGGACCAGCAGATTTTCGCGCGCGCCGCCGCAGAGGGCCGCATCGTCGTGACGTTCGATCTCGATTTCGGGGAGATCGCCGGCCTTGCCGATCCGGCGGCCTCGGGAGTGATCTTGCTCCGGCTGCGGCGGGCGCATCGACCGCATCTGTGGAATCGCCTGCGGATCGCGATTGCCGAGGCAGGCGAGGCGCTCACCGAAGGCGCAGTGGTGCTGGTCGAGGATACCCGCATCCGTGTAAGGAGGATGCGGGGCGAAGGAGCGAGCACATGACCTGGCAGCCGGAACTCGACGAGCTGCGTGAGCGCGAGCGGCAGGTGCGGCTATTGGGCGGGCTCGACAAGATCGAGCGGCAGCACAAGGGCGGGCGGCTGACCGTGCGCGAGCGGATCGACGGGCTGGTCGATGCGGGGAGCTTTCACGAGGTCGGGGCGATCGCCGGCAAGGCCGATTATGACGAGAATGGCGGGCTGAAGGAACTGGTGCCGTCGAATTGCGTGATGGGGCGGGCGACGGTGGACGGGCGGCCGGTTGTCGTGGTCGGCGACGATTTCACCGTACGCGGCGGGTCGGCCGACGCGACGATCCGCGAAAAGCCGGTCCTCGCCGAGCAGATGGCGCACGACCTCAAACTGCCGATCTTTCGCGTGATCGAGGGGTCGGGCGGCGGCGGGTCGGTCAAGACGATCGAGACGACCGGGCGGGCCAACCTGCCGCACCGGGTCGGGTCGGGCGCGACCTATTACTTCACCACCGCCAATCTCGGCGTGGTGCCGGTGGTGGCGCTGGGGCTGGGATCGGTCGCCGGGCTCGGCGCGGCGCGGATGGTATCGAGCCATTATTCGGTGATGACGAAAGACACCTCGGCGGTGTTTGTCGCCGGGCCGCCGGTGGTCAATGCGCTCGGCACCGACATCAGCAAGGCCGACCTGGGCGGCTGGGAGATCCAGACGCGGTGCGGCGCGGTCGACGAGGCGGTCGATGCCGAGGAAGAGGCGTTCGCGATGGCGCGCCGCTTTCTCTCCTACCTGCCGCAATCGGTCGACGAGGTTTCCCCGCGCCTGCCCTCCGACGACGACCCGGCGCGCAGGGAAGAATCCCTCTTCGACGTGATCCCGCGCAACACCCGCCGCGTCTACAAGATGCGGCCTGTCGTCGAGGCGGTCGTCGACAAGGGCTCGTTTTTCGAGATGGGACGCATGTTCGGCCGCGGCATCATCACCGGCCTCGCGCGGCTGGAGGGCCTGCCGGTCGCGGTGATGGCGTCGGACCCGTTCTTCTACGGCGGCGCCTGGACCGCCGACGCCTGCGACAAGATCATCCGCTTTGTCGACCTCGCCGAAACCTTTCACCTGCCGGTCGTCTATCTGTGCGACTGCCCCGGCTTCCATATCGGGTTGGAGGCCGAAAAGGCGGCGACGATCAGGAAGGGCGTGCGGGCGATGGCGGCAGTCAACCAGACGACGGTGCCGTGGTGCACGTTCCTCGTGCGCAACGTGTTCGGCGTCGCCGGCGCGGTCAACCAGCCGGCCTACCGCTTTGCCGTGCGCTATGCCTGGCTGTCGGCACGCTGGGGCTCATTGCCGCTGGAAGGCGGGATCGAGGCGGCCTACCGCGCCGATATCGAGGCCGCCCCCGACCCCGCCGCCAAGCGCACCGAGATCGAGACGCGCCTCAACCTGCTGCGCTCGCCGTTCCGCACCGCCGAAAGCTTCTGGGTCGAGGAGATCATCGACCCGCGCGACACACGCCGCCTCGCCTGCGACTTCGCCCGCCTCGCCGAGAAATTGAGGAAGCCGGGCGCGGCGAAGTTTCAGATGCGGCCATAAGCCTGGACCGCGGGCGTCCCGCCCGCATCCTTTACAGTGGAAGAGCGGGCGTCCCGCCCGCATCTTTTACAGTGGAAGAGCGGGCGTCCCGCTCGCATTTTTTACAGTGGAAGAGCGGGCGGGACGCCCGCGGTCCAACAAGGGGAGAAAACCATGCTCGAAGTCGAACGGCCCGCCGACCTCGTCGCGTATACCGGCAAGGAGATCGGTGTCAGCGACTGGTATACGGTGACGCAGGACCAGATCGACAAATTCGCCGACGCGACCGGCGACCACCAGTGGATCCATGTCGATGTCGAGCGCTGCAAGACCGAGATGCCGGGCGGCAAGACCATCGCGCATGGCTGGCTGACCCTGTCCCTGGTGCCGCGCCTCGCCGCGACGATCTACCACGTCAAGAACCGCTCGCGCGGGATCAATTACGGCGCCAACCGCGTCCGCTTCACCGGGCCGGTGCCGGCCGGGAGCCGCATCCGCTTGCGCCTCAAGATCAAGGAGGTCGAGCAGGTCCAGGGCGGCGTGCGCGTCACCAACGAAGGGACGATGGAGCTCGAAGGCGCCGCCCGCCCGGTGCTGATCTCGGAGACCATCGGGATGGTCTACGATTGATGATCCCTCAGAGCGACATCGACCCGTTCTGCGCCGGGCGGCGCAGGGGGCAAGATTAGCGAAGGACGCAAAGGGTTACGCAAGTGCGCGAAGGCGCCAGTGCCGCGGCGAAGCCGAAATTAATCACAATGAGGCAGTGAGACAGTGAGGTACCGAGCCGCCTCACTGCCTCACTGCCTCACTGCCTCACTGCCTCACTGCCTCATTGTGAAATTACTGGCGCTCCGCGCCGCTTCTCAGACGCCTTCCTCGTACTTTGCGTAACCCGTTGCGTCCTTTGCGTCAAATTGTTGCTCTTTCGCCCCTAATGCTTCACCACCCCCTTCAACAGATCCCGCAATTCCGGGATCGCACCGACGGCGAGGCCGGCGGCGAGGGCGGCGCCGGCGGTGCCGTAGGGATGGCCGCGCGTCTTCGACAGGAGCTGCTGGGCGACCAGCCCGCCGAGCTGGGCGGCCGCGTCCGCCGTCGGGTTCATCACCGGCACGGTGGTCTTGACCGTGACCTCGCGGCGGCGATGCAGCATCAGCTTGACGGCGAGTCCGATCAGCCCGGCCAGCACCAGCCCGACCGCGCCGGTGATGGCATAGGCGGCGGCCGGGCTCAGCGCGTGCGCCTCGAACGCGAGGGTCAGCCCCTCGCCGAGAAAACACAGCGCGATCGTGACGATGATCAGCGCCGCGACCCCCGCGCCGGCGGCGGCGCCCAGCTTGGCCATCGCCGTTCTAGCCCCGGCGCGCGTTGAGGATCATGCCGAGGATGAGCCCTGTCGAGAACGCGGCGAGCGCCGAGGTCAGCGGCCGCTCCTCGATCTCATGGCCAACCTGCTGGGCTTGGCGCTTGACCTCGCCCCACATCTTTTCGGCCGAAACCTGCGCCTGCTCGCTGGCGCTCGACAGACCGTTGCCGGCATAGCTGCGCATGTCGCTCGTCATCTTGGCGAAATCCTCCCGAAGCTGCTGGATGTCTGACTGCAGCGTCGTGAGGTCGGGTTGTAGGGTGGCTTCTGGAACGGCCATGGCAAAACCCCTTCCGTTGCGGATATGTCGAGAACAACCCGCGGCAACGAAAGGTTTCACCCGATCGGACCGGATTATCCCGTCAGCACCGCTTTCCCGATGACCTTGCGGTCGATCACGGCCTGCAAGGCGTCGGCCGCGCGCTCCAGCGGGAAGGAATGCGAGATGCGAGGGCGGAGTTTGCCTTCGCCGGCCAGCTCGACCAGGAGTTTCATGTTGGCGCGGCCGATTTCCGGCTGCTGCTCGGTAACGCCGCCGAGGCGGACGCCGATCGCTTCGAGGCCCTTGATCAGGAGGTAATTGGTCCGGGCCAATGCGGGTTGCCCGCCGAGGAAACCGAGGATCAGGATGCGGCCGCCCCAGGCGAGGCAGCGGAGCGATTCCTCGAACACTTCGGCGCCGATCGGGTCGTACACGATGTCGACGCCGTCGCGTTTCCCGACCAGCTCCTTGACCTTGTCGCGGAACCCGCCGCGATAGTCGATCGCGTAATCGGCGCCCTCTTCGAGGCAGGCGGCGCGTTTCTCGTCGGTGCTGGCGGTCGCGATCACGGTGGCGCCGTAGAGCTTGGCGACCTGGATCGCGGCGATGCCGATGCCGCCGGCGGCGCCGTGGATCATCACCCAGTCGCCGGCCTTCATCCGCCCGCGCTGGACAAGCGCGTGGTAGGCGGTGTGGAACGAGCCGCCGAACACCGCCGCCGCCTCGACGCTAAGGCTCGCCGGGATGAGCTGGCAGTTCTCGGCGCGGGCATTGCCGAGCTGGCCGAAGGCGCCAAGGCGCAGCCGGCAGATCACCCGGTCGCCGGGCGTGAACCCCGCGACCCCGTCGCCGACCGCGACAACCTCGCCGGCGGCCTCGTTGCCGGGCACGAAGGGCGGGTCGGGGCGGAACTGGTATTTGCCGGCCAGCATCAGCACGTCGACGTACTGCACGCCGCGCGCGCCGAGCCGCACCTGAACCTCGCCGACGCCGGGCGGCGGCGGGTCGGGCAGGTCGCGCCACGCCAGCACCTCGGGCCCGCCGAACGCCTCGCACACCATCGCCTTCATCGCGCCCCTCCGCCTCGCGCCCGGCGCGGACGACGATCCCGAAGACCGCCGCCCCGCCCCCGGCTGTCGCTGTTTTACCCGGCCTTCTGTTTTAACAGGGAACTTGCAGCCATGAACCCTCAATCCCCGAGGCCACCCCTCCGCGGGAACCGATTTCAATGCAGCCATCGGCCGCGTTGGAGGATCGCTGGCGCCATCGTGGTGCCCATTGGGTGCGGGTCGATCGAAGAATCTTCGAAGGATTGAAATTGTTTAGCGTCTTCGTTTCGCGCAAAGCGAAAATATTCAAGCGGCAATTTTAGCTGGAAGATGCAAGGACTCAGCCGCCTCACGCGGTGCGGGATCGTATTCTGATTTACGGACGTTTCTTGACGCGACTGTTCCTGTACTCGCGTCAGGGGATATAGCTGTGGCTCTCGTCGACACGGTAAGGGATCGGCTTAGCCACCTTACTCGCTCGCGTCGCCGCCCCGCGGAGTGGCCGCTTCCTGTCTTGCGCGGGATCAGAGTGCTGCGCTGGGTGGGGCTGGAGGTAAGGGCCGCACTGCTTACAGTGTGGAAGCGGCCAACATGGAAGCGGTTTCGTTACCGCGATCGGCCGGAATCGCACGACGCCGCGTGGTGCCTTCCTGTCCTCCGCGCCATCAGGGTGCTGCGGTGGGGGACGCTGGCCGCGATCGTCGGGCTGGCGGCGTGGGGCGTGGCCTTCGAGATCCGCACATCGCGGGTCGAGGCGATGTTTTTCACCCGGCTCGACCATGACCTGGCCTTTACGGTGGCGCCGGGCCCGAGCGATTCGACGATCTTTCCCAAGAAGGGCCCCTACGACCAGCGCTTCGGCTACAGCGAGCTCGGGAAGTTTGTGCCCGACCTCACCGCGAACGGCTATGCGGTCGTCGACCAGGCTCGGTGGTCGTCGAAACTCAATCGATTTGTCCAGCTCGGCGATTTTCCCATCTATCGCGAGAAGGACCGGGCGGGCCTCAGCATCTTCGACCGCGATGGCCAAGCGATTTACCGCGCGCGGTTTCCCGGTGCTACCTACCGCAATTTCGCTGACATCCCGCCGCTGGTCGTGAACAGCCTGCTGTTCATCGAGGATCGGTATCTGCTCGACCCGGCCTATCCCGAGCACAATGCCGCTATCGAATGGGGCCGTTTGGCGCTGGCGACCGCGGGACGGTTCCTCGGCGTGTTTATTCCGCACATTCACTGGGGCGGCGGCAGCACGCTGGCGACCCAGATCGAAAAATTCCGTCATTCGCCCGAGGGCCACACGACCGGCGTCGGCGAGAAGATGCGGCAAATGCTGAGCGCGTCGGCCCGCATCTACATGGACGGGGGCAACACGATGGCCCGACGGCAGGAGGTCATCACCACGTATCTCAATTCGACCCCGCTGGCATCGATGCCCGGCTATGGCGAGGTGATCGGGTTGCCCGAGGCGCTGCGGATCTGGTTCGGCGCCGACTACGTCACGGCCGGGGCGATCCTCGATCGACAACCGCGTAATGCGGCGGAGTGGGCACGCCAAGGCAAAGTCTACCGTGAGGCGCTGAGCCTGATCCTCTCGGAACGCCGGCCGAGCTATTACCTGATCGCGCATCGCGAGGCGCTGGAATCCCTGGCCGACAAATACCTCCATGCCCTTTCCGAAGCCGGGGTGATCGGGCCGCAATTGCGTGACGCCGCGCTTGCCGCGCATCTCGATTTCCGCGATGGCCCACCGTCCGTCGATGCGGTGTCCTACATCCGCGAGAGAGTTACCGCAGACACTCGCAACAAGCTCGTTTCGCTGCTGAAACTTCCCGATCTCTACAGCCTCGACCGGCTCGATCTCAGCGCCCGGACGACTCTCGACCCCGGCGCCCAGGCGCGGGTGACGGACGTTCTGCAGAAACTGTCCGACCCGACGTTCCTGCGCGACTCCGGAATGATCGGCAAGCAACTGCTGGGCGGCGGCGTCAATCCGGCGGACGTCACGTATAGCTTCGTGCTCTACGAGCGCGGCGCCGAGGCAAACCATCTGCGGGTCCGCGCCGAAAGCATCAACAAGCCGTTCGACATCAATTCGGGCGGCAAGCTGATGCTCGGCTCGACGGCCAAGCTGCGCACCCTCGCCACCTATCTCGAGATCATGTACCAGCTGCACCAGCGTCTCGCGCCGTTGGCGCCGCGCGAGCTGGCGCGGATCGCCGCCGCCGCACAGGACCCGCTGTCGCGCTGGGCGGCGGCCTATATGGCTCACGCGGCCGATCGCGGTCTGCAGCCCATGCTCGACGCAGCCATGCAGCGCCGTTATTCGGCGGCGCCGGCGACGTTCTTCACCGGCGGCGGAACCCAGGGCTTCGGCAATTTCGAGAGCACCGAAAATGGCGGCGACTATCCGCTGGATACCGCTTTCGACCACTCGATCAATCTCGTCTACGTGCGCCTGCTCAAGGACGTCGTGACCTATTACAACGCGCAAAGCGGCGTAGATCTGTCGCGGCTCCTGAATGACCGGAGCGATCCCGACCGCGAGGCTTATCTCCGGCGCTTCGCCGATGCCGACGGCCGTCACTTCCTTAACCGCTACTACAGGGATCTGCGCGGTCTCGCGCCGGGCGAGATGCTTGACCTGATGGTGCGGCGCGCGCATCCGAGGGCGGGCCCGCTGGCGACGATCTATCTATCGATGTATCCCGATGCGGGCTTTGCCGATTTCCAGAAATTCCTGACCGCCTATCTGCCGCATCTGACCACCGACGAGGTGTGGCATGCCTATGACACCGACACGCCCCATCGGCTGTCGCTCCAGGATCGCGGCTATGTCGCCGGAATCCATCCGCTGGAATTGTGGCTGGCGAGCTATTTGCTGGAACATCCCGACGCCACCTGGGACCAGGTCGCGGCGGCCAGCACCGATGCGCGCCAGCAGGTGTACAAGTGGCTCTTCAAGGGAGGCCTCTACAAGCAGAACGAACGCATCAAAATCCTGCTCGAACAGGATGCGTTCGGGCACATCCTCGATCAGTGGCGGCAACTCGGCTATCCGTTCTCCCATCTCGTGCCGTCTCTCGGGACCGTACTCGGCGCCTCCGGCGACCGTCCCGACGCGCTGGCCAAGCTGATGGGCATCATTTTGAACGATGGGGTCAGGCTGCCGACGGCCTCGATCGACAAGCTCTCGTTCGCGCAAGGGACGCCGTACGAGACCACGCTTGTCCGCAGCGCCCAACCGATACGCGCGATGGCGCCGGAAGTGGCAAAGACGTTGCGCGGCGTGCTGTTGGGCGTGGTGACCGACGGCACCGCGTCACGGTTGCGCGGCGCGTATGCGACCGCCGACCACGCCCCGTTGGCGGTCGGCGGCAAGACGGGCACGGGCGACAACCGCTTCGATCATTTTGCGGCCGGCGGCGGCATCACCGCATCGCGCGCCGTCGACCGCACCGCTACATTCGTCTTCTATCTCGGCGACCGCTTCTTCGGCACCGTGACGGCCTATGTACCAGGCCCGGCGGCCGCGCATTTTACCTTCACGAGCGCCCTCGCGGTACAGCTCCTCAAGGTCCTGCAGCCGGCGCTCCAGCCGACGATCGATGGCCCCGAAATGTCGGCTGGACCACGCCTCGACGCGGCCTTCCGGCCCGCAGGATGATGCCGGCGGCCGCCGACGCTCGCTAAGTGCGTCCCCACACGCGCCACCGGCCGACAGATACCGGCGCCGGCCGCGACAGGGATGTTGCCAATGTCGCCGCGTTGACGGCCCGAGCTGCCGCCGGCAGTCGGCACAAATTCTGGCTCAGGACTTTAATGTCAGCCCAGCCGGTGACCAGGCCGGGGCAGGTTGTATCCTTGTCGCAGCTAATGTCGAACCGATTGTCGTACTTCTTGGCGAGACGATCTTCGCACACATAGAACTCGCCGCGTATGGTCACATAAGTGCCCAGGCTGATCCGGCGAGGGCATGCCACGGCGTCGGTGCGACCGCAGATATTGGCGCCGGATGCAGCGATGCACGGATCATCGTCGGTCTGCCCCGGCGTCGTATTGTAACCGGTGACATACGCGTGGACATCATGGAACCGGAACGCCGGAAGAAAACTTGCCGCATGCGCGGAATTCAGGTTGGCTACAGTAAACAAAAGGAAAATAGCAATCCAAACTCGCACGAGCACCACCCTTTCTGTGCTTAACCAGCGAAAAAACGAGGGAAGGAGATTTGTAACAAGTGCATTTACGGTAGGTGTCTATATGTAAACTTAGTGCAAATTCAAAGCGGCAATAATGTGGAGGATTGGTGAATTTCTTGTCTTACATTGTCGTATTAATATACTCGGGTAAGGGTAGCGAGCCCCACGGCTCGCCACTGTCCGGGCGGTAGATCATCGATCGAAAGCCGACCTTGGCCCGGCGATCGGGCGCGGGATCGGGCCTCCGTGACTGAGGCCGGTCCGCGGTCTCGCTAGAGCAAATCCGATCCCATTGAGCCGGGTTTTGCTCTTTAACTATTTGAAATAGAGCATGGTCTTATCGGAAAAGTGGGACCACCTTTCCGGGAACATGCTCTAGCGCCAGTCGTCGAGCACGAAGACGCCCGGGCGGCCGAAGCCGGGGTGGTTTTGGCGGTGCATCGCGACGCCCTGGAACTCGGTGCGGAAGCGATGTCGACGCCGTCGCGTTTCCCGACCAGCTCCTTGACCTTGTCGCGGAACCCGCCGCGATAGTCGATCGCGTAATCGGCGCCCTCTTCGAGGCAGGCGGCGCCTTTCTCGTCGGTGCCGGCGGTCGCGATGTTGTAACAGGGAATATACGGCCATGAACCCCTTCAATCCCTCGCCGCTTCCGATCACCGGAACCGGACATCGTGACAGGAGATTGCAGCGATTTTAGCAGGTTGCACCGGAGGTTGCGGAGACTGGGCCTGCCCCGCACAGTGGCGCGATCTGCGGCTGACGGGATTTCGCGAACAGGGCGTCCGCGTTACCTGGTCGCGGCCGCGCCGGACACTAGCGGTGAGACTCCGGATGGGCGAAATCAGGCACGTTGTTGCAAGTTGTTTCGATAATCACAGTGGAACCTGTCCGACATGCTCGCTGCATCTTCAAATGACTGATGTTTCATGGTTGACCGAGGCAGAACGATTCGGTTAGATTTTGGTCAGTATTTATCAGAAATCACCCTGATGGCCCGCACGCTACAACTGTGACGCGCCGCAGAAATGTGAGGGTTGCTATGCCGCCGGCGCAAACTCTGGGACCAGGCACGATCACCGGGCCGATCAACCTCACGACGCCGGGAACCCGGCTCGGCTCGGGCGGCCCGTCGGGGACGACGATCACCTCGGCCGCCATTACCAACGGCGAAACCCTGAACTTCGGCACCGACAACGTCCAAGTCGGCGATCTCGCGGGGGATGGCTTCACGATCAACGATACCGCGGCCGGCGGCGTCGCGGTGCAGATGCTCGGCTCCTTCGGAACGCTCGAAGGCAACATCCTCTCGTCGGCCGGCGGTCAAGGGGCGGACGTGGTGACCGGCGGCGGCGCCAACAACCTGCTCATCGACGGCAACACGTTTGGCGGGACCGGATTTGCGCTGGCCTACGTCAACGGCGCGCTCGATACCTACACCGCGTCCACGAACGTCGATATCGAGAACAACATTTTCACCGGCACCGCGACCGCCGGCGCCGACATCGCCGACGACGCCGCCAGCGGGACGATCTCGGGAAACAGCTTCTCCGGATCGGGGACGCAGGCGATCTTCCTGGGCGGGATATCGGCCGCCGCCGCGAGTTTCTTCAATAATCAATTTAACACGACCTATGTTGCGGTGCCCGGCACGGTCGTCGTCGGTGTCAACAATTTCGCGAATTGGAGCGGCGCCGACGTCACCGACTTCGACGCCAGTTACACCTTCGGCAATGGCGGCGCGGGTGCCGTGCTGAGCGAAACAATCACCGCGAGCGGACAAGAGATCGACACGCTGACCGGATACCGGTCGGGGAACGCAATTACTGGAGACACAATTTCTCTCGTTGCCGGTCATGATACCGCACTCGGCGTGCATCAGGCCGGCACTGGGGAGGCCGATGTCTACCTGTCGAACGGCGACGAGCTCGTCATCAAAGGCACGTCCGTCAACGCGAAGCAGATCGGCACGATGGTCGGTGCCCCGCAACCGAACAGCGATTACATTTTGGTGCCGACCTCGCCCAGCGGCACCTTCGGGCACGTCCAAGCTCTCGGCCAGGTCGGCGGCGATGTCGCGACGGTCGTCGACGCCAGCGCCCCGAGCTATATTTCGTTCTCCACGGGGGCCGGCAACGACACGGTGATCGCGAACACCGGCGACACGATTACCCTCGGCAACGGCGTCGACAAGGTCACCTTGAACGGCGATGGAAATACCGTGATCGCCGGCACCGGGTCGGAGACGATCACATCGTCGGGCCAAAACAACATTTTCGTCGATGATCACGGCGTACGCATCTCGATCAGTAACGGCCACTGGGTAGTCGCCAACTCCCCTGGCACCGACACGCTGACCGGGATCGATAAAGTCGTCATCAACGGCCAGACCTACGATTTGGTCGACCAGTTCGGTGCGGCAGGCGGCTTTCAGTCCTTGCAGGCTGCGATCGACGCGGCCAGCAACGGGGACAAGATCCTGGTCGCGCCCGGCAGCTACACCGAAGGCGCCAACTTTAATGAAACCAACAACACCGATGACCCGAATGTCACCAACCCGATCGGTTTGTTGATCAACAAGAGCGTCACAATCGAGGGTGTCGACAGCCACGGTAATCTGATTACGAGCGCGACGAATACGCAAGCTACCATCGTCTCCTCGGCCGAATCGGATTGGGGAACCAATTTTTACGTCACCGCTCCCGACGTCAGGGTGACCGGGTTGAATTTGCAGGCAACCGATAGCGGGGCCGGCTTTGTCAACAAGGCGGTCGAGGCTGTCGCGAACAATTTCACGCTTGAGGACAGCCAAGTCACAGCCACGAGCGGCCTGGCGCTGGCCTCGTCCGTTTACATCGGCGAACAGGACGTGGCTGGAGTTACGGCGGATATTTCGAGTTTCGACATTTCCGACAACGTTCTGACGGGTGACTTTCTCGAAGCGAACGGGGTCGGTTACGGCGACGCCACGACAAATTTGCTGGTGGCCGACAACAAGTTCACGGCCAATGCCGGTGCGAGTGCCGCTACCTATGCGAACGAGTTCGGGTTCGCGAATGCCGGGGTGGTGCTCAATGGCCCCGCCCCGGTGGCACTGCCGGATGTCACCGGTAACACGATGGCCGCGAACTACACGGAATCGACCACCGGTGGCCGTTTCGTCTACTTCGAGCCGACCGCGGATGCCGCACCCACCATCGGTTACATCCAGGACTATCTCGCGGCCAACAAATTCGGGAACTACGCGTACGCGGTAACCCCGGGTGGCGCGCCGGACATCCTGTCCGATGGAGGGTATTTCTACCAGATTTTCCTCAACACCGGTGACGCGACATTGTCGTACGACGACAACCCCGGCGACACGATCGTCGTTCAGAGCGGCTCGGATAGCTCCGTTCAGCTCGTCGGGACGAACGATCTCACCATCGACGCGCTGAGCGGTTCAAACGTCCTTGATCTGGCGCTCGACGCGGGCGTCACCGACATCACGCTCGCCGACTACGCGCCGGGCAAAGGCGTGAACATCACCGTTACCGGCGCCGGCTCCGGGGAAACCATCGTCGGAAACGACGGCAACGACAAACTCACGGGCGGGGCGAGCAGTAATGTCACGGGGGGCAACGGCAACAACACTCTTGCCGTCGGCGACGGGACATCGGGCAGCCACAACCACAGCAGCATCACCGCCGGTAACGGCAATAATACGGTCACGGCCGGGTCATACACCGATGTCTCGGTGGGCAACGGCAACGATAAGGTCACGCTCTCCGGCGACCACGACACGCTAACCGCGGGCAATGGCCAAGATACGGTCACGGTCTCCGGCAATCACAACACGCTCACGGTCGGCAGCGGCCGCGATACGATCACGGTCTCGGGCAACCACAACACCGTCACCGGGGGTACTGGTAACGACGGCTTCACCCTCTCCGGCAACAGCAACTCATTGCTATTGAACGGCACGATCAACCGCATCACCGTCGCTGGCGGCAGCGAGAACATCATTACCGACGCGAGCAGTGATCATTTGTCGCTGACGGTCGACACGACCCCTGTGGGCTTCGATATCTTGAACTTCTCGGTGGCGAACGGTGTCGTCAGTCTGGTGCGGGGCGGCAGTACCCCAACCACCTTCGCTGATGTCAATGGGGTCCCTGGGGTGCTCAGCGACATGAGTGACGACGGCAACGGTGGAACGCTGCTCCATTACGGCAGCACGAGCATCGACTTCCAGGGGGTCATGAAGTCGTCATTCGCGGCTCACGACTTCAAGTTTCCCAACTAAGCGGCCCGGCGGCGGGCTTGGGGTGAACCCAGGCCTCCGCCTTTCGGCTGAGGCGGGCGCGCTCTCGGGCTAGCGCCAGTCGTCGAGGACAAAGACGCCAGCCCGGCCAAACCCGGGCTGGTTTTGCCGGTGCATCGCGACGCCCTGGAACTCGGTGCGAAAGCCGAGGGCGGTCATCGCGCGGTACGCCTCCTCGCGCGCCAGGTTTACGCCGGCGACCACCTTGGTCATCCCGGCCGCCTGCGCGAGCGCCGCGCAGGCGTCGAGCAGTGCCGCGAGACGCCCCTCCGCGCCGGCCCCGCCCTCGACCGCACCGAACTTGACATAGCACGCGCCGCCGCCGGCCTCGCTCGTCGGGCCATAATGGCACACGCCAAACCCGGCGAGCCGGCTGCCGTCGTAAAGCAGCACCGTGTCGCCGAGCCCGAGCCGCGCGACTGTCGCGATCTCGCCGGTGAGGTCGAGGCCGGGATAGATCGCGTCGGTCAGCGCCGCTGCGGCGGCCTCGGCGGCGGCGCGGTCGCCGGCCGAGAGGGTCGAATACCGCACCGCCGCGCCGAGCGTCGCATCCGGCGCCGCCGTCCGCGCCATGATCGCGGTGAGGAAGCGGGCGTGAAAGCCGAACTTGCCGTAGAGGTGCAGATGCTTGGCGCTCTGCGCAAAGGTGAAGAGCCCGGTATGGCTGAGCCCCCATTCCTCGAACGCGCCGCACACCGCCGCGACCAGCGGCTGGGCGATGCCGCGGTCCCACAGCGCCGGGCGGATCGACAGCGGCCCGAAAAACCCGAAGCTGCCCCAGCGCGTCGCGAAATTGGACCCGGCGAGCGCGCCGTCCTCGTCGGCGGCGAACCCCGCGACGTGGGGCGCGGCGAAGCGGCCGTGGGCGTAGTCGAAATCGGTCCAGAAATTGTCGAGGTCGGGCACCCCGAAAAACGTGCCGAAGGCATGGCGGATGATCGTCGCCGCCTCGTCGAGGTCGCGCTCTTCCAGCGGTCGAATGATGGCCACGGCGTCCTCCCCAAAACGCGGATAGGTCCCGCCGCGATGCTATCGCCGCTTTTGTCGCAGGCGCAATCCACGGCGAAACTTGACAGTTTCCGCCGGCCGGCCCCATGTTCGGCGCACGTTGGAATAGAAGCGAGTTCTCCCGGGCGGTTGGCGCGCAAAGGGGGAACCGGATCGAGGGAGGCAAGGATGCGGTTGCAATACGGCGTGGCGATTGCGTGCGTGGCGGTGGCGCTGTCTCCGCTGGGCGCTCGGGCGGCCGACAACATCAAGATCGGCTTTCCGATCCCGCTTTCCGGCCCGACCTCGGTCTACGGCGTCCCGATCCTGAAAGGCGCCGAGATGGCGGTGCAGGAGATCAACGCCAAGGGCGGCGTGCTCGGCCGCAAGCTCGAAATCCTGTCCCGCGACAGCAAGGCGAACGCCGACGAGGCGGTGCGCCTGTCGCGGGAACTGATCATCAAGAACAACGTCGATTTCCTCGCCGGCACGCTGACCTCGGCCGAGGCGCCGGCGGTGTCGACGGTGGCCAAGGAAAACAAGATCGTCTTCCTGTCGCCGTCGTCGAAGAGCGTGATCCTCACGGACGAAAAGCACATCAACCCATACATCTTCCGCGTCGCCTCCAACACCGATGTCGAGGGGCTGGCCGGCGCGACCGAGATGGCGAAGTTCAAGGACGTGAAGACGATCGTCACGATCGCCCCCGACTACGCCTATGGCCGCGACTCGATCTCCGCCTTTGTCGCCGCGCTCAAAAAGGCCGCGCCGGACATGCAGGTCGTCGACTCGCAATGGCCAAAGCTGGGCGAGCCCGACTACACCGCTTTTATCAACGCGATGCTGAGCAAGAAGCCGGATGCGGTGTATTGCTCGCTGTTCGCCGGCGATTTCGTCACCTTCGCCAAGCAAGCGACGCCGCTGGGCCTCTTCAAGACGATCAACAACCGCCTCGTCGACGGCGGCGAGGTCGGCGCGCCCGACGAGGCGCAGGCGCTCGGCAACGACTATCCGCTGGGCATCATCGCCGACGCCTACGACCCGGTGATCTGGAGCGGCGGAAACGAGCCGCCGGAACACAAGAAGTTCATCGAGGACCTGAAAGCCTACAGCAAGGCCGAATACGCCTCGGGCTGGTCGGTCATGGGCTACCAGATGATCGAGGCGCTGGCCGAAGGCATCAAGAAGGCCGGCAGCACCAAGTCCGACGACGTGTCGAAGGCGCTGATCGGCCTGACCTTCGACACGCCGGTCGGCAAGCGCAGCTTCAGCGTCAAGTCGCACGAGACCTTTGCGCCGGAATACTGGGGCACGATGGTCAAGGAAGCGGGCTACCCGTTCGCCGTGATCAAGGACCCGCAGCCCATGCCGACGAACTTCCCAACCAACTGATCAGATGTGACGTCATGGGTATCGCCCGCGATCGTGCAATGACCGCGGGCGGCCCGAGAACCTTGGGGGATTGATCGGCGGTGGCGGCCTCGTTCTTGTTCGGCCAGTTCATGGGCGGCCTCACCACCGCGATGTTCCTGTTCCTGATCGCCTCGGGATTGTCGCTGGTGTTCGGGATCATGCGCCTGGTGAATTTCGCGCATGGCTCGTTCTACATGATCGGCGCCTACCTCGCCTGGCAGGCGATCCAGTGGGTGCATCCAGCCGGCGCCGGGTTCTGGGTTGCGACCTTGTTCGCGGCCTGCGGCGTGGGCATCCTGGGCGGGGTCGTCGAGCGACTGTTCTTCCGTACGCTCTATGGCCGCGAGGAGCTGTACCAGCTCCTTTTCACCTACGCGCTGGTGCTGATCCTCGGCGATGCGGCGAAGTTCCTGTGGGGCACCGGGCAGCTTTCGGTGTCGACCCCGCCGGTGCTCGCGGGTTCGATCCAGATCTTCGGCAGCACCCAGCCGCTCTACAATCTGTTCGTCATGGTGGTCGGGCCGTCGATCGCGTTTCTCGGTTGGCTGGTCCTGAACAAGACGGGCGTCGGCCGGATGGTGCGGGCGGCGCAGATGGACCGCGAGATGCTCGACGCGCTCGGCGCCAATGTCGGTACGATCTATCTCGGCATGTTCGTGTTCAGCTCGTTTCTCGCGGGGCTCTCGGGCGCGCTGGTGACCCCCATACAGAGCATCGTGCCGGGGATGGACGTGCTGATCATCGTGCAGGCGTTTATCGTCGTCGTGATCGGGGGACTCGGCTCGTTCTGGGGCACGTTCTGGGGCTCGGTGATCTATGGCCAGGTGCTGTCGTTCGGCATCCTGATCTTTCCCAGCTTCTCGTTGTTTTCGGTCTTTGCCCTGATGGCGGTGATCCTGATCGTGCGCCCCTGGGGCCTGTTCGGACGGCCGCTATGAGCATCAGCCGCCGCATCCCGTGGACGCTGATCGTCTTTCTGGCGATGGCGACGATCCCGTGGATGGGGTCCCGCTACAACGTGTTCCTCGCCGAGCAGATCGCGATCGACGCGCTGTTCGCGGTGAGCCTCAACCTACTGCTCGGTTCGACCGGGCTCGTGTCGTTCGGGCATGTCGCCTATTTCGGGGTCGGCGCCTATGTCTGCGCGATCCTGATGAAGACCTACGAGCTGCCGTTCGTCATCGCCTTCCCGGCGGCGGGGGTCGGCACGGCGCTGTTCGCGCTGGTGTCGGGCTTTTTCTGCGTGCGGCTGATCAAGCTCTATTTCGCGATGCTGACGCTCGCCTTCTCGCAGATCGTCTGGGCCATCGTCTACAAGTGGAACGACGTGACCGGCGGCGACCAGGGACTGCCCGAGATTCCGTTCCCCAATCTCGACTGGATGAACTCGATCCCGTTCGTCAGCGATCTGAAGATCAACGACCAGTTCTACCTGTTCTCTATCGCGATCATCGGGGTGGCGCTGGCGATTCTGCACCGCATCGTGCGCTCGCCGTTCGGCCGGGTCCTGACGACGATCCGCGACAACCCTGAGCGGGCGGCGTTTCTCGGCGTCAACGTGCGCGCCTACCAGCTCGCCGCGTTTGTCGTCGCCGGAACCTTTGCCGGGTTTGCCGGGGCGCTCTACGGCATCTTCAGCCGCGGCGTCTTCGCCGATTATGTGTTCTGGTCGAAATCGGCCGAGGTGATGATCATGACGATCCTCGGCGGGATGGATTTCTTCTGGGGGCCGCCGGTCGGCGCGCTGGCGCTGGTGTGGCTCAACCAGGAGATCACCGACTACACCGAATACTGGCCGTTCGTGCTGGGCACGATCCTGCTCGTTCTGCTGTTCGTGTTCCCCGGCGGGATCGTCGGCGGGCTTCATGCGCTGTGGGCGCGCGTCAGGGCGCGGAGCCGGGCGCGTGCTTGAGATCGCGAACCTCAATAAATCGTTCAGCGGTTTTCGCGCCGTCTCCGATGTCAACCTGACGGTCGAGACCCGCCAGATCGCCGCGGTGATCGGCCCCAACGGCGCCGGCAAGTCGACGCTGTTCAACCTCATCACCGGGCACCTTCAGCCCGATAGCGGCACGGTCAAGCTCGACGGGCGCGACATCACCGGCGCGGCGCCGCACCGGATCGTGCGCATGGGCGTCGGCCGCTCGTTCCAGCGCACCAACATCTTCGTCAAGCTGACCGTGTTCGAGAACATCCAGGCGGCGTTTCTCGTGCATCACCGCCAGGGCCGCAATTTCTGGGGCCGGTCCGAGGCGCTGTACCGCGACGAGACGGCGGCCCTCCTCGCCTCGATCGGGCTCAGCCGCCAGGCCGGCACGGTCGCCGGCACGCTCAGCTACGGCAACCAGAAGCAGCTCGAGCTCGGCCTCGCGCTGGCGAGCGACCCGCGGGTGCTGCTGCTCGACGAGCCGACCGCCGGGATGTCGGCGACCGAGACCCACGAGACGATCAGCCTTCTCGAAAAGATCGCCGGCGAGCGCGAATTGACGCTTCTTTTCACCGAACACGACATGGAGGTCGTGTTCCAGATCGCGCAGAAGATCGCGGTATTGCACCAGGGCCGCATCATCGCCGACGGACGGCCCGAGGACGTGCGCAACGACGTCGAGGTCAAGCGCGTCTATCTCGGCCACGGCGAGGCGGAACGACAATGACCGCGCTGCTCGGCGTCGAGGACATCTACAGCGCCTATGGCCTGTCGCGGGTGCTGTTCGGCATCTCGCTGGAGGTCGCCGCGGGCGAGTGCGTCTGCCTCCTCGGCCGCAACGGGGTCGGCAAGACCACGACGATGCGCTCGGTGATGGGCCTCTTGCGGCCGACGAGCGGGCGCGTGATGTGGAAAGGCGCCGACATCACCGGCTGGGCGCCGCACCGCATCGCCCGCGCCGGGATCGGCTTTGTGCCCGAGGACCGCCGCGTCTTCGCCGAGCTGAGCGTGCAGGAAAATCTCGATGTCGGCGCTCGCGCCGCCCACCGGCCCGGCCGCTGGACGTTCGAGACCATCTTCGCGCTGTTTCCGGTGTTGCGCCAGCTCCGCAACCGCCAGGGCGGGTTCCTCTCCGGCGGCGAGCAGCAGATGCTGACCGTCGCGCGCACGCTGATGGGCAACCCCGAGCTGCTGCTGCTCGACGAACCCTCCGAAGGCCTCGCGCCGCTGGTCGTCGAAGCGCTCCTCAACCAGGTGGGGGAACTCAAGCGCCAGGGGCTGACGATCCTCCTCGCCGAGCAGGGCGTCGAGTTCTCCCTCGCCCTCGCCGACCGCGTCTACGTCCTCGAACGCGGCACCGTCCGCCACACCGGCCCCGCCGCGGAATTGCGCGAGGACACGGCGCTGCGGGACAGGCTGCTGGCGCTGTAGGAGCCCCTCACCCGCCCATCGAAGCCCTCACCCGCCGATCCCCGGCTAACGCCGGGGTCGGCCCCCTCTCCCGCAATGCGGGCGAGGGGAGTTTCGGCGCTTTCCCCTCGCCCGCATGGCGGGAGAGGGTGGCTCGCGAAGCGAGACGGGTGAGGGCGCTCCCCCGGCGAAAGCCGGGGGAGCTACTGCAGCGTCACCCGCACCGCATCCCCTTCAACCTCGATCGCGGTCCCATATCCCCTCGCGCGGTTGGCGAGACGGTCAAGCGTGGAGCCTTCCGAAGCGGGCGAACAAAACACCGTCGCGTTCGCCGCGCTGTGACGCACAAACCGGAACCCCGCCCCCGTCACCTCCCCGCCATCGACCGTGATTTCGGCCATCATCCCGATCCAGTCGCCGTGCCGCCGTCCGCCGTGCCCGGTATGGAACGAGAAGCTGCCGAGGCCGTAGAATACCGGCCTGCCGCGATAAGCCTCGACCGGCAGCGAGTAATGCGGCCCGTGGCCGATCACGACATCGGCGCCGGCGTCGATCGCGGCATGGGCGATCTCGGGCATGTAGTCGAGCACCTCCTCGCCGAGCCCCCAATGGCACGAGGCGACGACGATGTCCGCCTGCGCCTTGAGCGCCGCGATGTCGTCGGAAAACGCCTTGAGATAGGCGCGGTCGGCAAACGTCAGGATGATCGGCGGCACGCCCGGCCGGTTCATCGGCGGGATCTCCGGCCGGGTCTTGTGCGCCGGCACCTGATAGGCGGTGTGGGCGCGCAAAGCGGCGATGCCCGGCCCCTTGTCGCTCGCCTCATGGTTGGTCGGCCAGTACACCGAGCTGCGCTGCAAAAATCCGAACCGGACCTCGCCGCGCTCCACGACCGCCGGCGCCCGCGCCGCCGAGAGGTTCGCGCCCGCCCCGGTATGCGCGACGCCCAGCCGGTCGAGCCGCTCGACCGACCCCAGGATCGCCGCCGACCCGTAATTCACGTTGTTCGCCAGCCCGACCGCCGCGATCCCGGCCTCGCGCAGCGCTGCCCCGGCGATCTCCGGATCGGCGAAAAACCCCTCCTGCTCGACCGTATGCCCGGCAGGCGGATCGTAGAGACAGCATTCGAGGTTGGAGAAGACGACATCCGCATCCCGCAGATGCGCCCCCACCTGCGCAAACGGCTCCCGTGGATCGGCGACATTCATCAGGTTCACGTCGCCGGTGAGGATCATCTTGGCTGGCATCGCAAATCCCTGGTTGTCGCGGTTTTGCCTCGCAGCCGATAATGCTGCCGACGGGTTGCCCACGCCACCATGAGAGTGACGCATCGACAAATTCGTCCCCTCGGTGGCCGAGGCCTTGGCCAGCAGCGGTTTTCGATGGCGATCGTCGCAACCGTCGGATGAACGATCGGGCGAGGATATCTCGCACCCGCGGCGCCGTTCTGATCACGTTCGGGGGATATTGGCTGTGGGTCGATTTCATTGCCCCCGTCCTCGGGATCAAGGTGAAGGAATAGAAATGCCTAAGGGGGTTCGCGGCGCTATAGTTGGCGGATGACCAAGCGCGGCAAATCACCGGCACCGGCAAAGGCTTGGCGCAAGCTCGCCGAGGGCGAGTTGCGCGGGAAACCGGTCGAAAGCCTCGACTGGCCCACGCCCGAGGGCATCACGGTCAAGCCGCTCTACACCGAGGCCGATCTCGCGGCGATCGAGAAGGCCGGGTTCGACTGGCGCGGCGCGACCCCTGGCGAGGCCCCCTATCTGCGCGGCCCGCGGGCGACGATGTACGCCAACCGGCCGTGGACGATCCGGCAGTATTCCGGGTTTTCGACCGCCGAGGAATCGAACCGCTTCTACCGCGCCAACCTCGCGGCCGGGCAGATGGGCCTCTCGATCGCCTTCGACCTCGCGACGCATCGCGGCTACGACAGCGACCACCCGCGCGTCGTCGGCGACGTCGGCAAGGCCGGCGTCGCGATCGACTCGGTCGAGGACATGAAGATCCTCTTCGACGGTATCCCGCTCGACAATATGAGCGTGTCGATGACGATGAACGGCGCCGTCTTGCCGGTGCTGGCCGGGTTCATCGTCGCGGCCGAGGAACAGGGGGTGCCGCGGGAAAAGCTTCAGGGGACGATCCAGAACGACATCCTCAAGGAGTTCATGGTCCGCAACACCTATATCTACCCGCCTGGCCCCTCGATGCGGATCGTCGCCGACATCATCGAGTACACGGCTCGGCACATGCCGAAATTCAACTCGATCTCGATCTCCGGCTACCACATGGAGGAAGCCGGGGCGACCAGCGTTCAGGAGTTGGCGTTCACCCTCGCCGACGGGCTCGAATACGCCCGCGCCGCGCTGTCGCGGGGGCTCGACATCGACGCATTCGCGCCGCGCCTGTCGTTCTTTTTCGGCATCGGCATGAATTTCTTCATGGAGATCGCCAAGCTGCGCGCCGCGCGCCTGTTGTGGGCGCGGCTGATCGGGCAGTTCAATCCGAAAAACCCGGCCAGCCTCGCGCTCCGCACGCATTGCCAGACCTCCGGCGTCAGCCTCACCGAGCAGGACCCGCACAACAACATCGTCCGCACGACGATCGAGGCGCTGGCCGCGGTGCTCGGCGGGACGCAGTCATTGCACACCAACTCGTTCGACGAGGCGCTGGCCCTGCCGACCCCGTTCTCGGCCAAGATCGCGCGCAACACGCAGCTCATCCTCGCCGAAGAATCCGGCGTGCCGCATGTCGTCGACCCGCTCGGCGGCAGCTATTACGTCGAGAGCCTGACGCATTCGATCGCCGAGGCCGCGATGACCCTGATCGACGAGGTCGAGCGGCTCGGCGGGATGACCAAGGCGGTCGAAAGCGGGATGCCCAAATTGCGCATCGAGGAAGCCGCCGCCCGCCGCCAGGCCGCGATCGACCGCGGCGAGGAGGTCATCGTCGGCGTCAACAAGTACCAGTCGAGCGGCGACGAGCCGGTCGAATTGCTCGACGTCGACAACGACGCGGTGCGCAATGCGCAGGTCGAGCGCCTCGACCGCATCCGCCGCACCCGCGACCAGGCCGCCTGCCAAACGGCGCTCGACGCGCTGATTGCGGCGGCGAAAAGCGGCACCGGCAACCTGCTTGAACTGTCGATCGCGGCGAGCCGCGCCCGCGCCAGTGTCGGGGAGATTTCCGACGCGCTCGAAACAGTGTTCACCCGCCATCACGCCTCGACCCACACGGTTTCCGGCGTCTATGGCGGACAGTACCAGGGCGACGAGGCGTTCCGCCGCATCCAGCGCGAGATCGAGGCCTTCGCCCGCGAAGAGGGCCGCCGCCCGCGCATGCTGGTGGTCAAGCTCGGCCAGGACGGGCACGACCGCGGCGCCAAGGTCATCGCCACCGCCTTTGCCGATATCGGCTTCGACGTCGATATCGGCCCCCTGTTCCAGACCCCCGAGGAAGCCGCGCGCCAGGCGATCGAAAACGACGTCCACATCGTCGGCGTGTCGAGCCAGGCCGCGGGACACAAGACGCTGGTGCCGGCGCTGATCGAGGCGCTGAAGAAAGAAGGCGCCGGCGACATCCTCGTCGTCTGCGGCGGCGTCATCCCGCCCGGCGACTACGATTTCCTGAAGAAGGCCGGCGTCAGCGCGATCTACGGCCCCGGCACCAAGATCCCGCCGGCCGCGGCGGAGATTTTGGGGCTGATCCGCAAGCAGCGGATGGCGGCTTAGGCGGCGCTACTACGGCCGCCGCGCCCCGTGCCGAACGCGTAGGATGGTCACGGTGTCTCCGTCGGTCTCGTAACGAATGATGTACGGGTACACGACGACAAGCTCGCGCAGATTGTCTCTGACTGGACGGCCCCGGCGCGGAAGGTTTCAAGACTATCGCCTGCCTTGAGCAAAGCATCGGCGATCCGGCGGGCCGCGGCCGGATTATCTGCCGCGATATAGCCGTAGTTTTCTACGATCTCTTCCAGCGCCGACGGCGCCCAGACTACGCGCACGGAGGCGGTTCGACCTTTCCATCACAAAGTTGCTGAAGCCACTCACGCACCTTCTCGTGCGGCACGCCTTTGCCTGCGGCGATTTCTGCGCGCGCCTTCTCGATGGCGCGCCGTTCGGCCTCATCGTCCATTTCATCCACGGCGACCTTGGGCTCGGCCATGTCTCACCTCACCTTCGCACGGACTTTACCACAGTTGGCGATCACGCAGAACGACGCCAAGGCCGAGGCCCGCGGAGGCGGTTGTCCACGCACGCGGAGCGCGATCCTTTTCCTCATGCACACAAATCAATTGGTGTGCCTGTACACCCGCGTCCTCGCCGTCCTATAACAAGGGCAACAAAATTTCGAAACGGGGAGAAGTCATGGCAGGGGACAGCAAATTGCCGGGGGGACCGCAGAGCTTCATCGCCAAGATCGTCTCAAGTTACGTCTCGCACCACGCGCTTGCCCCCGACCAGATCCCCGAGCTGATCGCCTCGGTCTATCGCAGCATCGAAGCGCTCGGCAAGACGGTCGAGGCGCCGGCTGCGCTCACTCCGGCCGTGCCGGTGCGCCGCTCGGTGCAGCGGGACGCCGTCATCTGCCTCGATTGCGGGTGGAAGGGAAAGATGCTGCGCCGGCACCTGACGACGCGGCACCACCTCAGCGGCGACCAGTACCTGCAGCGCTGGAGCCTGCCCAGCGACCACCCGCTGACCGCGCCATTGTATTCCGAGCAGCGCTCGGTGCTCGCCAAGGAGTTGGGGCTCGGCCGCGGGCGCTCTGCCTAAGCGTTCGCTCAGCCGCGCCGGCGGCTGAACGCCTCGGTCACGATCACGCTCATCGGGATGTCGAAATCCTGCGGGTGGATCGTCTCCAGCTCCTGCATCGAAAACCCGACCCCGATCGCCATCGGCCGCGGCGACAGCGAGGCGAGGGTGCGGTCGAAATAGCCGCCGCCATAGCCGAGCCGGTAGCACGCCGCGTCGAACCCGACGAGGGGCGCCAGCACCGCCGCCGGCAGGACAAGCTCGCGCTTTTCCGGCACCGGGATGTTCCACACCCCGTCGACGAGCGGCTCGCCCGGCTTCCACGCGCGGTATTCGAGCGGCCCCTTGCGGTCGACGACGACCGGCAACGCGACCACCCGCCCCGCCGCGACCGCCCACTCGACGATCCCGCGCGGGTCGAACTCGGCGCGAAACGGCCAGTAGACCCCGAGGGGGCCGGGTACGGCGGCCAGCGCCGCCTTGACCCCGGCCTCGATCTTCTCGCCGAGCCTGCGCCGTTCGCCCGGCGGCATGTCCTGGCGCAAGCCGAGCAGCCGCTCCCGCTCCTCGCGCCGCCACTGGCGGAGTTCTACGCCTTGCACGGTACCCACCCTGACGACGTTGGATGATGGGCTTCGCTGCGCTCAGCCCATCCTACCAGTTCGGCGCCGTAGGATGGGCTGAGCATCGCGAAGCCCATCAACAACCCCTAAAACAACCCGACGATCCGCCCGTCCTCGGTGAGGTCGATGTTGTTCGCCGACGGCACGCGCGGGAGGCCCGGCATCGTCATCAGATCGCCGCAGATCACCACGACGAACTCGGCCCCCGCCGACAGGCGCACCTCGCGCACGGCGATGACATGGTCGTTCGGGGCGCCCTTGAGGGTCGGGTCGGTCGAAAAGCTGTACTGGGTCTTGGCGACACAGATCGGGAAGTGGCCGAACCCGTTCTTCTGCAGTTCCGCGAGGCGGCTTTCGACCGCGGCGTCGCAGGCGATGTCGCGCGCCCGATAAATCTTTTGCGCGATCGTCTTGAGCTTGTCGCGCAGCGGCATCTCGTCGGGATAGAGGAACTGGAACTTGCCGCCGCCCTTTTCGACCGTGCCGACGACGGCGCGGGCGAGATCGGCCGCTCCCTCGCCGCCATTGGCCCAATGGTCGGCGATCACCGCCTCGACCCCTAGCCCCTTGCACAGCTCCTTGAGCTTGGCGTGCTCGGCCTCGGTGTCGGCGCTGAACCGGTTGACCGAGACGACCGCCGGGATGCCGAAGCTTTGCAGGTTTTCGATATGCCGGGCGAGGTTGGCGAACCCGTCCTCGAGCGCCTTCACGTTCTCGGCGCGAAGCTGGTCGCGGGCGACGCCGCCGTGCATCTTGAGCGCGCGCACGGTGGCGACCACGACCGCCGCGTCGGGCGCGAGCCCCGCCTTGCGGCACTTGATGTCCATGAACTTCTCGGCGCCGAGATCGGCCCCGAACCCCGCCTCGGTCACGACGTAGTCGGCGAGCTTGAGCGCCGTCGTCGTCGCCACCACCGAATTGCAGCCATGCGCGATATTGGCGAACGGGCCGCCGTGGATAAAGGCCGGGTTATTCTCCAGCGTCTGCACCAAATTCGGCGCCAGCGCATCCTTGAGCAGCACGGCCATCGCGCCGGCAGCCTTGAGGTCGCTCGCCCGCACCGCCTCGCGCGCCCGGGTCTGCGCGACGATGATGTTGCCGAGCCGCTTCTTCAGATCGTTGAGGTCGGTCGCCAGGCAGAAGATCGCCATGACCTCGGACGCGACCGTGATGTCGAACCCGTCCTCACGCGGAAACCCGTTGGCGATGCCGCCGAGGGACGAGGTGATCTGGCGCAATGCCCGGTCGTTCATGTCGAGCCCGCGCCGCCAGGTGACGCGCCGCGAGTCGATGCCGAGCTCGTTGCCCCAATAGACGTGGTTGTCGACCATCGCCGCGAGCAGGTTGTTGGCGGCGCCGATCGCGTGGAAATCGCCGGTGAAGTGGAGGTTGATGTCCTCCATCGGCACCACCTGGGCATAACCGCCGCCGGCCGCCCCGCCCTTCATGCCAAAGCTGGGGCCGAGGCTCGGCTCGCGCAGGCAGATGATCGCCTTCTTGCCGATGTGGTTGAGCGCGTCGCCGAGGCCGACCGTCGTCGTGGTCTTGCCCTCGCCCGCCGGGGTCGGGGTGATCGCGGTGACGAGGATCAGCTTGCCGTTGGGCTTCGACTTCAGCGAGTTGACGTAATCGAGCCCGACCTTGGCCTTGTACCGGCCATAGGGCGACAGCGCCTCGTCGGGGATGCCGAGCTTGTCCGCGATCGCGCCGATCGGGCGCATCGCCGCGGCCTGGGCGATCTCGATATCGGATTGTGGGTTCTTGTGTTGATCGGCTCCGCGCGCCACGGCAGACCTCCTCGTTTATTCTGCTTGGGTATTCTGCTTGGGTCTTAGACCCTTGGGGGCCGCGCCCGCAACTGCCCTGGACAGAACGCCGCAGCCACGCCCGACAAATTCGCCGCGTACAACCGGCGGAGCGGAATGTGAAACGCAGCGGTTTCGTTCCTCCGGTCGTTCCTCTGGCGCGGACCGGCGCGAGCCTTTAATATCCGACGCTGCGTACAACCCTTGGTTCGAGGTCGAACATGACCGGGATGAATTGGCGCTCGCGTTTTGGGGCAATCGCGGCAGGCGCGTTAATGGTTTTCGCCGGCTGGGCGGCGCTGCCGGCCCCGGCACAGGCCCGTGTGGTCGTCGGGATCGGCGTCGGGCTGCCGTTCCCCGGCTATGGCTATCCGTATGGCTATGGCTATCCGGCGCCGTATCCGTACGGCTATCCGTATCCAGCCTATTACCCGCCGCCGCCCCCGGCCTATCCGTATTATCCGGCGGCGCCCGCGGCCTATCCCGCGGCCCCGGCAGCCGCCCCGGCGGCGCAGCCGACGGCGATCACCTACACCGACAGGCCGGCCTTCACCAACGCCTCCGGCCAGTCCTGCCGCGAGTTCAAGACCGCGCAGAACACGCTCGGCACCGCCTGCCAGGATTCGGGCGGCCAGTGGCGAGTCCAGAATTGAGGTAGAGGGACCGAGTTTCTCAACCCTCTCGTCATTCCCGCGAAGACGGGAATCCAGGGGCCAACGCTCCGTCGCTTGCCCCTGGACCCCCGCCTTCGCGGGGGCGACGAGGAGTAGGGATCGGTACTCGCCGGACAAAGCGGGATTGACGCCGGGCGTGTCGGCTTGACATGTTCCCGCGCCTCGACAACAGGAGGGCGCGGATGGCACGGCCGATCGTTTATGGCCCGGTGGGCAGCACCTATGTGTGGAGCGCCCGTCTCGCGCTCGCCGAAAAGGGTGTCGCGCACGATCTCGTCGCCCTCGATTTCGAGGAGATGAAGGCCCCCGACCACCTCGTCCGCCACCCGTGGGGCAAGGTGCCGGCATTCGAGCATGACGGGTTCAGCCTCTACGAGACCCAGGCGATCATGCGCTATGTCGACGAGGCGTTCCCGTCGGCCCCGCTCCAGCCGATCGACCTGCACCAGTTTTCGCGGATGAACCAAGTCATGGGGATCGTCGATTCCTATGGCTGGGCGAGCATGGCGTTCGGCATCGCGTTCCAGCGCCTTGTCGCGCCGCGCCTCGGCATGAAGACCGACGAGGAGCTGATCGCCAAATCGGTGCCGCGCGCCAAATTGTGCCTCGCCGAGTTCGAACGCATTCAAGGCGACGACGAATTTCTCGCCGGCGACCGGGTCAGCCTCGCCGATCTGATGGTCGCGCCGCTGCTCTACTACCTCGCCAAGATGCCCGAGGCGCCGGCGACGCTCGGCGAACATCCTAAGATGCAGGCTTGGCTCAAGCGCATCGAGGCCCGCCACAGCTTCCAGGTCACCACGCCGAAATTCTGACGGCGCCAGGCCGGAAAACGATCAGGCCGATGCTCCGGCGCCTCGGCCGCATCGTCTTTTTCAGCGTCGCGGCGCTGATCGCCGCCTCGGTCTTCGCGGTGGCGCTCTACCGCTTCGTGCCGCCGCCGGCGACGCCGCTGATGCTGATCCGGCTCGCCGAGGGCTATCCGGTCGACAAGGACTGGCGCCCCCTCGCGCGGATCTCGCCGCATCTCGTGCGCGCGGTGATGGCTAGCGAGGACGCCAAATTCTGCCTCCATCGCGGCTTCGACTGGGAGGCGATCGACGCGGCCTGGAAGCAATACGAAAGCGGCCGCGGGAAATTGCGCGGCGCCAGCACGATCTCGATGCAGACCGCGAAAAACGTCTTCCTGTGGCCCGGCCGCGATTGGATCAGGAAGGGGCTCGAAGCCTATTTCACCGTGCTGATCGAATGGGGCTGGGGCAAGCACCGGATCGTCGAGATGTACCTGAACGTCGTCGAGCTCGGCCCCGGGATCTACGGCGCCGAAGCCGCCTCCCGCGCCTATTTCCGCAAACCCGCCTCGGCCCTGACGGAAAGCGAAGCCGCCCGCCTCGCCGCGATCCTCCCCGACCCCCTCAAATGGTCCCCCGCCCGCCCCGGCCCCTACATCCTAAGCCGAGCCGCCTTCATCCGCGCCAACATGCCCGAGGTGCCGGCGCGGGAGCCGCTGCCGTGCGGGGGGTGATTGTAAAGGTGCGACCAGGCAGCTAGTTTTATCTAAAGGTAACACCAAGGGTAACCATGCCTAACGCGCCCACGACGAGCGTCAAGCTCGATACCGATCTGAAGGTTCGCCTGCAACGGCTCGCCGACACTCGGCGGCGTTCTCAGCACTGGCTGATGTGCGAAGCCATCGAGCAATACGTCGTGCGCGAGGAGCAACGCCAGCAACTGCGGGACGACGCTCTCTCCGCCTGGGCCGAATATCAGGAAACAGGTCTTCATCTGACCGGCGCCGAGATGGATGCGTGGATGGCGCGCATCGAAGCCGGCGAAGATGCCGATCCTCCGCCTCCGCACGAGTGACCGTGGCCGAGCTGGTCTGGAGTCCCGCCGCGTCGCGACATCTGGACCGGCTGTATAAGTTTCTCGCCCCAAAGAACCGGACCGCGGCCCAGCGGGCGATCCGAGCTATTCGTCTGGGTGTGGCCACGCTCGCCGCGCACCCGCAAATCGGCCGCCCGGTCGAGGAGATGCCCGCCGAGTTCCGCGAATGGTTCATCCCGTTCGGCGGAAGCGGGTATGTCGTGCTGTATCGAACCGACGCCGAGACCGTGGTCATCTTGGCCGTACGGCACGCCAAAGAAGCGGGCTACTAGAACTCCGAGCGGCGCGAGACGCCTCACACCCACCGTGCGTCGACGTCGAGCCCGAGCAGGTGGCGGCCGACGGTGACGTAGTGGTTGGCGCGGCTTTGGATTTGCTGGGACAGGGTGAAGGCGTCGCGGAGGCGGCGTTCGAATACATCCGCCTCGAAGATCGCGGTGCTGCCGGCGAGGCGGTAGAGGGCGGTGACCGCGTCGCCGGCGCCGGTGATCGCGAAGGTGCTGGCGGCGCGCAGGCGCATTCGGGTTTCCAGGGGCAGGCTGCCCTCAGCCAACGCCACAGCCTCGGCGCCGCGCAGGGTTTCGAGCAGGAACGACCATGAGGCGTCGAGGCGCGTCGCGCTCTCGGCGATCGTGGTTTGCACGATTTCGCTTTCGGATAAGGCCGCGGCGGCGGTGCGGGCGGTTTTGCGCTTGGCGAGGTCGATCGTCGCGGCGAGGAGGCCGCGCGCGTTGCCGATCGCGACGGCCGCGGTGCCGGGCGCGTAGAGGCCCGTGGCATTGAACCGGCAGGCCGCGCCGAGCCGTTGCCGCTCCGTGTCGGGCCAGCGGTACATCGAGGTGATCGAGTGCTCGGCGGGCACGAACAGATCGTCGAGGCCGTAGCCGTCGCTCGCCGTGCCGCGCAGGCCGAGCACATGCCAGTTGTCGCCGAGCGGCACCGAGGCGCGCGGGAACAGCATCGTGCGCTCGGCCGGGCGGCCGTCTGCTTCGATGACCGCCGTGCCGGCGCGGTCGACGATCGGGCAGTGCGCGCCGAGCCAGGTCGCCTGGCGGCCACCGCTGCTGAATGTCCAGGCGCCGCTGACCCGGTATCCGTCCTCGACCGCGACCGCCGCGACCGGCCCCGGCGCCGAGCCCCAGGCCAGCACCGCATCCGCCGGCGCGAATATCTCCTCCGCCACCGTCGGGGCGAGGTAGAACGCGGCGATCCCCGCGACGATCGTCTGCGACAGCACCCAGCCGGCGCTGGCATCGGCCCGGGCGACCGTCTCGACGAGGCGCACGTAATCGCTCGGCGTCCCCTCCCCGCCGCCGAGTGCGCACGGCAGCAAGAGGCGGAACAGCCGCGCCTCGTGCAACGCTGCGACAACGTCGTCGGAAAGCCGGCGCGCGGTGTCGTTCCCCGCCGCCGCCGCCCTCAGCAGCGGCGCGAGGGCGGCGGCGCGATGCAGGTAGTCCTCGTTGCTCAGCCGAGGCGTCCCGCGGCGTCGCGCATCTTCGCCTCGCGCGCGGCGATCGCCTCCTCGCGCTCCACCAAAAGCCGGGCGCGCTCCACCACCGGCACGTCGATCATCTTGCCGTCGACCGTCACCGCCCCCACCCCTTCAGCCAGCGCCTTGTCGTAGGCGGCGACGATGCGGCGGCCGCTGTCGACCTCGTCGGCGCTCGGGCGGAACTCCTCGTTGAGGATTTGCACCTGGCTCGGGTGGATCACCGAGGCGCCGACAAAGCCGAGCCGGCGCGAGCGGCGGACGGTCTCGCGGAACCCGTCGAGGTCGTGGAATTCGGCGACCGTGCCGACGAAACCCATCGGCATGATGCCGGCGCCTTTCGCCGCGAAGACGCACATCTGCTTGGGCATGAACAGCCCCTCGGCGGTCGGCGGCATCCCGGCCGAGAGCGCGAAATCCTCGGCCCCGAGGTTGAGCGCGACGAGGCGCGGCGAGCCCTTGGCGATCTCGTGGATGCGAAAGAACGCGTCGCAGGTCTCGACCATCGCGAGCATTTTGGTGTGGCCGTGCGGCATGCCGCGCTCGGCCTCCAGCTCGTCGATGACCTCGCTGACGTATTTGACGTGGTCGGCGCTGTCGGCCTTGGGCAGCGCGATCGCGGTCACGCGCGGGCTGATGACGGCTTCAAGGTCGCGCACTGTCATGCGGATCGGCCGGTTGATGCGCACGACGACATCCGCCCCGCCGCGCGACACGGTCTCCGCCGCCGCCTGCACCAGCGTCCGCGCCCGCTCCTTCTCAGAGGCCGCGACCGCGTCTTCCAGGTCAAGAATGATCCCGTCCGCGCCCCTGCGCGCCGCGCCGTCGACAAAGCGCTGCGCGGTGACGGGGACGAAGAGGAGAGAGCGCCATACGGGGAGATTGGTTGCCATCTGCAAATCCTCAAAAAAGCCGTCATCCCGGCGAAGGCCGGGACCCACTTATCCGCCGCTCGCGGGTTTGACCCGTGGGTCCCGGCCTTCGCCGGGATGACGAAAAATGAAGGCGCTCACTCCTGCTGTCCCAATCCAATCACCCCATCCTTCGCCAGCACCGCCAGCGTCGCCTCGTCCACCCCGAGCTGGCCCAATATCTCCGCCGTATGCTCGCCGATCTCCGGCGCCGGCGTGCGCAGCCTCCCCGGCGTGTCGCTGAGGCGCGGGATGACGTTGTGCATGGTGATGCTGCCCACCTGCCGATCGGGCATATCCACGACGATGTCGCGGGCCTGGACATGGGGGTCGGCGAGGAACTGGTCGATGTCGTAGACCGGGGAGGCGGTGACCTCGGCGGCTTCGAAGAGCTTCATGTTTTCTTCCAGCGTGCGCGACCCGATGAATTCGACGATCGGGGCCTCGGTCTGGTCGGCGTTCTTGACTCGCACGGTGTTGTTGTGAAACCGCGGGTCGGTGATCATGTCCTCGCGGCCGATCGCGCGGAACAGCCGCTCCGACATCGCCTGGATCGACGCCGAGATGCCGATATAGCGGCCGTCCTTGGTGCGAAAGACGTTGCGCGGGCTCGTCGTTTCGGAGCGGCTGCCGGTGCGCGGGCGGATCGCCTTGGTCAGGTTGAAGATCGGCGCCTCGGTGGCGATGAACGAGAACAGCGGGTCGAGGAGGGGCAGATCGATCACCTGGCCGTTGCCGCCCTCGACCTCGACCCGGCGCAGCGCCACCATCGTCGCGAAGGCGCCGTAGAGCCCGGCGACCATGTCGGCGAGCGCGGTCGGCGGCAGCACCGGCTCGCGGTCGGCGAACCCCGTGCGCGAGGCGTAGCCCGACATGCTCTCGACCAGCGTGCCAAAGCCGGGCCGGTCCTTGTACGGCCCGTCCTGCCCCCAGCCCGACACGCGCACGATGACGAGCCGCGGGTTCTGCGCATGCAGCGCCGCCGGCGCCAGCCCCATTTTTTCGAGCGTGCCCGGCCGGAAATTCTCGACCAGCACGTCGGCGCCGACGATCAGGTCGCGCAGCAGCGACAGGCCGCGCTTGTCGCGCGGACTCAGCGCCACCGATTTCTTGTTCCGCGAGTACAGCTTCCAGTGGACGCTGACGCCGTCGGTCTGCCACGCGCGCAGCGGGTCGCCCTTGCCGGGGTCCTCGATCTTGATGATTTCGGCGCCGAAATCGGCGAGCTGCGAGGTGACCGCGTTGCCGGCGACGAGCCGCGACATATCGACAACCCGAACCCCGTCGAGCGGGCAGGCGGCGTCGGGCTCGAAGGGTTTTGCGGATACGGGCATCGGACGGGCGGCTCCTGCGTTGTTGCCCTATTCCGTCATTGCGCGGGCAGCGAAGCAATCCTCTTGCGCAGGAGACTCCCTGGCGTGCATGTGTTTTGACCACGAGAGAGAGATTGCTCACTCAGTTCGTCGCCCCCGCGAAGGCGGGGGTCCAGGGGCAAGCGGCAGAGCGGTTGCCCTGGGTTCCCGCCTCCGCGGGAATGACGAGATAGGGAGCGGGGAGTCGGCTAAAACAGCCGCGTGTTTCCCGCGAACGGGACCGGCGCGCGCGGGGCGGGCTGGCGGTCGCGGCGGGTGCGGCGGGTGACGCGCATCGGGGCGGGGGTGGCGTGGATGCCGCCGGCGCCGTTTTCGGCGTGCTTGACCTCTTGCTGCGCGGCGGCGACGGTCTCGCGCGCCTCCTCGATCTGGACTTCGATCTCGGCCAGCGAGCGTTCGATCTTTTCCCGGCGGTCGAGCATCGGACCGAGGTATAGCGCCGATCCGCCGGCATCATTCCCCGCGAGATGATTCGCGGGTCGTCCGGCCGCCCGCTCGGTTTCGGCGATCTCGTCCTGCAGCCGCCGGGCGTCGGCGCGCAGCCGCTCCATCAGCGATTCAAGCCCGGCGAGATAGTCCTGCCGCTCCTGAAGGCGCCAGCGGTGCAGCCGTAAAAGATTGTCGCGAACGCTCATCTGACCTTGCCTCCGCTCCCCCCGGCGCCCTGCGTGGGCTCTCGGATGCGGGTGTCGTCGCTGTGAATGCTCGGCCCGCGATGCTAAAATCTCGTTAAGTGAACGGGTGGAACAGGTCGCGCGCAGATCGCCCGCGCGGATAAGCATTTGTTAACCGCTCGCGCTAATAATCGTTAACGATGATTGACGCGGCCGGCGCCGCAGTTCCCTCGGAGGTTCGCGATGCGTGTTCTGTTGGTCGAGGACGATGCCGCGATGGCTGCCAGCATCGAATTGATGCTGAAGAAAGAGAATTTCATCGTCGACACCACCGATCTGGGCGAAGACGGCCTGGAGATCGGCAAGCTCTACGATTACGACATCATCATCCTCGACCTGATGCTGCCCGATATCGACGGCTACGAGGTGCTGCGCCGGCTTCGCGCCGCGCGCGTCCGCACGCCGATCCTGATCCTGTCGGGGCTCAGCGAGCTCGATGCCAAGATCAAGGGCCTCGGCTTCGGCGCCGACGATTTCCTGACCAAGCCCTTCGACCGCCGCGAGCTGCTCGCCCGCATCCAGGCGATCGTGCGCCGGTCCAAGGGTCATCCCGAATCGACGATTCGCACGGGCAAGCTGGTGGTCAACCTCGACAGCCGCATCGTCTCGACCGACGAGCAGCCGCTGCACCTGACCGCCAAGGAATACGGCATCATCGAGCTGCTCAGCCTGCGCAAGGGCACGACGCTGACCAAGGAGATGTTCCTCAACCACCTCTACGGCGGCATGGACGAGCCCGAGCTGAAGATCATCGACGTGTTCGTCTGCAAGCTGCGCAAGAAGCTCGCGACAGCGACGGGCGGCGAGCATTACATCGAGACCGTGTGGGGCCGCGGCTATGTGCTGCGCGACCCCGTGGAGCCGTCCCAGCAGCTTCGCCGAGCCTAAGCGCTAACAACCCGCCCGCTTCGCCACCCTGAACCGGAAGCTGCCCGGCGCGCTGATGATCTCGATCCGGCAGCCATGCGCGGCGGCGAGCTGGCCGGTGAAATAGCCCGCGACCGTGCGCGCGGTCAGCTCGGGCACAGCCGCCTCGAGCGCCAGTGCCGCCCGCAATTCGGTCGACGGCCCGCTGCCTTCGCCTGTCCCCTCCACCTCGGGCCCATCGCTGCCGGCCGCGAGCACGATCCGCCCGCCGCGCGGCAGGGCCTCGCTCGCGACCATCAGCAGGTTGCAGCCCAGCTTTTGCCAATCGAGGGCGAGCCGGCGCGCATCCTCGCCGTATTCGCACAGGATGTTGGTGCCCTCGAACACGCCGCCGATCAGCGCATGCGGCGGCTGCACGCCGGCGGGACCGTCGCTATAGCCAAAGGCGAACCGGTAGAATTGCAGCCGGCTCGACGCCTTGCCCGAGGCGTTGCCGACCAGCGCGACCGCGTCGCGCACGAAATCGGGGTCCTCGTCGTCCATCAGCTCGACCCCGTTGCTGATCGCCGCGATGGGCCCGATCAAATCGTGGCACAGCCGGGCGCTCAACAACTCGACGACGCGAAGGTCGACGCGCGGGTTCATGGCGCCATGCTGACACGCCGCAACCGCGAAGAAAACGGCTGATTGCGCGTCATCGCCTCAATTGCCCGCGAGCTGCCGGGCGGCGGTGTCGAGGTCTTCGGGCCGGTTCGCGTTGAAAAACGGGTCGATCCGCCCGATCGGAAACTCGACCGTGGCGAGGCGATAGCGCGCGGTCCACACATCGACCTTGCGGATGCCTTCGTCGACCAGCGCATGGCGCAGCTCCTCGCGCAGCCGCACCGGCCACAGCCCGATCACCGGATGGGCCTGCCCGCCCGACGCGGCGCAGGCAAGGTCGGCGCCGCCCTCGCGCAGCCCGGCCGCGAGGCGCGCGACCAGATCCTCGGGCAGGAACGGCGCGTCGGTGGCGACGCTCGCGACCGTCCCGCATTCCGGCCGGTTCACCGCCGCCCAGTCGAGCCCGGCGAGGATGCCGGCGAGCGGCCCGGCGAAATCGGCGATGCTGTCGGCGACGACCGGCAACCCGTAACCGGCGAACCGCGCCGGGTCGCCGTTGGCGTTGAGCACCATTGCCGAAACCTGCGGACGCACCCGCTCGACGACGCGGTCGAGAATCGTCTGCCCGCCGAGCATCCGCAGCGATTTGTCGCCGCCGCCCATCCGCCGCGACAACCCGCCGGCGAGCAAAAGGCCGACGACGGTCATGCCGCCTCGTCTTCCCGGCCCGCCTTGCGCGACAGCCGCGCCGGCTCGTCCTCGACCTGGCGCGGGTCGAGGTCGAAAACGATCCGCTCGGCCCCGGCGAGCGCGACAAAGCGCTTGCCCTTGGCCCGGCCGATCAGCGTCAGCCCCGCCTGCCGCGCCAGCTCGACCCCCCAGGCGGTGAACCCCGACCGCGACACGAGGATCGGGATGCCCATCTGCACGGTCTTGATCACCATCTCCGAGGTGAGGCGCCCGGTCGTGTAAAAGCTCTTGCCGACCGGGGAGATACCGTTGAGGTGCATGTAGCCGGCGATCTTGTCGACCGCGTTGTGCCGGCCGACATCCTCCATGTAGAGAAGCGGCCGGTCCTCCTCGCACAACACGCAGCCGTGGATCGCCCCGGCCGCGAGATAGAGGCTCGGCACGGTGTTGATCTTCTTCGTCAGCGCGTAAAGCCACGAGGTCTTGAGGACGGCCGCGGGGTCGAGGCGCACCTCGTCGAACCGTTCCATCAGATCGCCGAACACGGTGCCCTGCGCGCAGCCCGACGTCAGCGTCTTCTTTTTCAGCTTGTCCTCGAAATCGGTCTCGCGGTCGGTGCGCACGACGACGACCTCGATGTCGTCGTCGTACTCGACGCCGGTGACATGGTCGTCCGGCCGCAGCATGTTCTGGTTGAGCAGATAGCCGACGCCGAGATACTCGGGATGGTCGCCGATCGTCATCATCGTGACGATCTCGCGCCCGTTGAGGAACAAGGTCAGCGGCCGCTCGGTGACGACCGAAGTCTCGATCGCCCGCCCCTCATGGTCGATCCCCGCGACCCGGCTGGTCAGCCGCGGGTCGTCGGGATTGGGCGCAACCGTGAATTCCTTCATGCCCGGATGATGGGCTCGGCGCACTTTTGCTTCAAGGCGCGAGGTGCCATGTTAGGACAGAAGGCCATCGGGGCACCGTGCGATGTCGGATGTGAAAATTCTGTACGAAAAGGACACTGCGGCCTGGGCGGAGCGACAAGGTGCCGCTCTGCGCGCCGCCGCGCGTGGAGGATCGAACCAGCCACTGGACTGGGAGAATTTGGCCGAGGAGATCGAAAGCTTGCGCAAATCGCTGAAATACGCGCTAGGCAGCCAGATCTTCCGGATCATCCACCACTTCGTGAAGTTGGAGTATTCCCCGGCAATCGATCCCCGCAACGGTTGGCGGCGCACGATCCGCCAGGCTCGCGCCGAGATAGACCGCATATTCGAGGACAGCCCAAGCCTAAGACGCGAAATAAACCGCATGATCCCACAGGAATCAAAGCGTGCGATCGAGTACGCCATAGATGATCTGCGAGAGTTCGACGAGCTGGGCCGCCTCGATCTGCCGTCGCTCAGAAAACTGGCCTATACCCCCGACCAAATCCTCGGCGACTGGTTCCCGCCCGAGCCGCAGGCCTGATCCGCGATACCCATGACGACAACGGGGGCGACATTTCCCCTGTGCCACCCTATATCTAGCCGGACGCAACGCTTTGCCGCTTCGGCGGCGTGACAGTGGCATGATCGATCCGTTTGGACGGCATATCTCATATCTTCGCGTATCGGTCACCGACCGGTGCGACTTTCGCTGTGTCTACTGCATGGCGGAAGAGATGCAGTTTCTGCCCAAGCGCGAGGTTTTGACGCTTGAGGAGCTGGACCGCGTGTGCAGCGCGTTCATCCGCCTCGGGGTCAAGAAATTGCGCCTGACCGGCGGCGAGCCGCTGGTGCGCCGCGACATCATGGGCCTCTTTCGCAATCTCGGCCGGCATCTCGATTCGGGCGCGCTGGAGGAATTGACCCTTACCACCAACGGCAGCCAGCTCGCCCGCTATGCCGGTGAGCTCGCCGATTGCGGCGTGCGGCGGGTCAATGTCTCGCTCGACTCGCTCGACCCGGCGAAATTCACCGAGATTACCCGCCGCGGCCGGCTCGACCGGGTGCTGGAGGGGCTCGATGCCGCCAAGCGCGCCGGGCTTCAGGTCAAGATCAACACGGTGGCGCTGCGCGGCGTCAACGAGGACGAATTCGACGACCTCGTCGCCTGGGCCGGCGGCGAGGGCTTCGATCTCGTCTTTATCGAGGTCATGCCGCTGGGCGATATCGGCGGCGAGAACCGGCTCGACCAGTACCTGCCGCTGTCGCTGGTGCGCGCGCGGCTGCAACGGCGGTGGACGCTCGACGAGACCGATTACCGCACCGGCGGCCCGGCGCGCTACGCGACCGTGCGCGAGACCGGGCGGCGGGTCGGCTTCATCACCCCGCTCACGCATAATTTCTGCGAAAGCTGCAACCGCGTCCGCCTCACCTGCACCGGCACGCTCTATATGTGCCTCGGGCAGGAGGACGCCGCCGATCTGCGCACGCCGCTGCGCCAGTCGGAAGGCGACGAGGCGGTCGAGAACGCGATCCGCGAGGCGATTTCGCGCAAGCCCAAGGGCCACGATTTCATCATCGACCGGCGCCACAACCGCCCTGCCCTCGCCCGGCATATGAGCGTGACCGGCGGGTGACCGGCGCATCCCGCCTCGCCTTTGTCGCCGCCGACAACGAGGCGGCCCAGGCCGCCCTCGCCGAACTCAATGCCCTTTACGAAAACGTCCCCCCCGAGGAAGCCGACATCGTCGTGCCGCTCGGCGGCGACGGCTTCATGCTTGAAACCCTGCATCGGTTTGTCGGCAAGGGGCCGCGCATCTTCGGCATGCACCGCGGCAGCGTCGGGTTTCTGATGAACCCCTACCGCCCCGACGGGCTGGTGGATCGGATCGCCATCTCGCAGCCGGTCGAGCTGCACCCGCTCGAAATGAACGCGACGGACGTCGCCGGCATCTGCCAGAACGCCATCGCCTTCAATGAGGTGTCGCTGCTCCGCGAGACCCGCCAGGCGGCGAAATTGCGGGTCAAGGTGGATGGCGTCACCCGCCTCGACGAGCTGATGGCCGACGGCATCCTCTTATGCACCTCGGTCGGCAGCACCGCCTACAATCTGTCGGCGCACGGCCCGATCATCCCGCTCGGCGCCGGCATCCTCGCCCTGACGCCGATCAGCGCCTTCCGCCCGCGGCGCTGGCGCGGCGCGCTCCTACCGCACGCCGCCAAGGTGCGCATCGAGTGCCTCGAGGTCGAAAAGCGCCCGGTCAGCGCCGTCGCCGATTTCACCGAGGCCCGCGACGTCGTCTCGGTCGAGATCCGCGAGAACCTCGACATCGCGATGACCCTCCTCTTCGACAGCGACGCGAACCTCGAAGAGCGCGTGTTCAAGGAACAGTTTTTGAGCTGAGCCCTCACCGCTCGACAAACGATTTCAGCCGCGCCAGCGCGTCGTCCCACTGGGCCGACACTTCGTCGAGATAGGCTCGCGCCGCCTTCAGCGGCTCCGGCACCAACTCGAACCGCGCCTCCCGCCCCACCCGCGCGCTGCGGACGAGACCGGCGCCTTCGAGGACGCGCAGGTGCTTCGTCACACCCTGCCGGGTCAGCGCCGAACCCGACGCGAGCCGCGAGATCGATTGCGGCGGGCCGGCCGACAGCCTTCCGACCAGCCCAAGGCGTGTCTCGTCGCCGAGCGCCGCGAACACCGAAGCCCGGCCGGCAAGCTCAGCCGGCATGACCGACGTGACGCGCGATGTTCTCGACCTGGATCGACCAGCCGCGGTCGTTCATGCGGAACGCCTCGGCGCGGCGGTGCGGCGGGATCGCGTCGAACCCGGATTCGGTCACGGTGAGCACCGTGCCGCATTCCTTCGCCTCAAGCCGGAATTCGACCAGCGTCGTCGGCTCGCCGGCATAGTCGACATTGGGATCGACCGCATAGGGGTGCCAGCGGAACGAGAACAGCCGCTCGGGCTCGATCGCCTCGACCGTCGCCTCCCAGGTGAGGTGCTCGTAGCCGGGATGGGGGATATTGCCCCTGGCCGTCCGCCCGGGCGCGAAGGGCGCGTCGATCGAGACGCGAAACCACTCGCCAAATTCCCGATGGTCGGTCAGCGCCCGCCACACGCGCGACACCGGCGCCGATAGCTCGACGCGTTTTTCGATGCTGTCGCTCATCCGCAACCTCCCAGTTGCGAATTACATATGCAGCTTTGAGACAATACGCAACTCGGAAGCTGCATGGTTGGATGGTCGGCAACCGCTCGCTCTCCTGCGTAACACGGCGGTTACAGTCCGTCTCAGACAATTTACAAATTAAATCAACCAGGTGACAGGCTAAGGACTAATGTCGTGTGAGCCGTCCTATCGATCGGGCGATCAGAAAGGTTTTTTGGATGACGGATAGACGGGATCGCGCGGCCGTCGCGAGCGCGCTTGAAGTGCCGCTCGATCGAGACATTTTTACCCGCACGCTGATCCGCGAACTGGCCGGAGCGCTGGAGGATGTCGTCGGCATCGAGGAAGCCTCCGGCTACATCAGTCTCGTCGGCTCGGCGATCGGCGAGAAGATCAACCAGGATTACCGCAAGGCCTACAAAGTTTCCGCCCTGTCCCGCGAACAGGTCTCGGACGTGCTCGTTGACCTGAAGCGTCGTATCCAAGGCAATTTCTTCATCATCGAGGAAACCGACGACATGATCGTCCTCGGGAACACGGCCTGCCCGTTCGCGGAGAAGGTCGTCGGGCGGCGCTCGATGTGCATGATGACTTCGAACGTCTTCGGGCACATTGCCGCCGAAAACCTCGGATACGGCAAGGTCGTGCTGCAGCGGACGATTGCCGAAGGACACCCGGAATGCCGGGTCGCGGTGTATTTGAGGCCTTCCGAAGAGGTCGAACAGGCTGAAGGCCGCGAATATCAGCGGAGTTCGGGCGATTAGCGCGCTTTTGTGAAATTCCCTCCTCGCAGGTAAAACGCGTGCTCCCGGAACTCCTAGCGACGCTGGACGCGCTCCCCGAGCTCCTGGTGATCGTCGATGCGGACGGCGTCATTGTCGTCCCCAACGGCCGGTTCGCACGCGCATTCGACGGAACCCCCAAGGCCCTGGCGGGGCGCAGCCTTTTCGATCTTCTGGAGACCCCGGCCGAACGGGCTCGCGCCTACCTCAGGCTGTGCGCAGGCACGCGGCAGCCCTTGCCGGGTGCGCTGGTATTCCGACGTTCGAACGGCGAGCCTCTCGAATGCCAATGCAGCGGCGCGGCATTGCGTCCGGAGGGGCGGTTGGGGCCGAGGACCGTCCTCCTCCGGTGCCGGCCTAAAATCGAAGCGAGCGTAAGCTTTGCCGCGCTCAACCAAAAGATCGCCGACCTCTCACGCGAAATCCGCGGCCGCCACGAGGCTGAAACCGAGCTCAAGGAATTAAACATTACCCTTGAACAACGGATCGACGCGCGAGCCGAAGAAATTCGGGCGGTATTCTTGCAGCTTTACGAAAGCGAGCGCCAGTTCAAAAACCTGGTCGAGAGCGTCACCGACTACGCGATCTTCATGCTCGACCAGAACGGGGTGGTGACAAGCTGGAATTCCGGGGCTGAGCGGATCAAGGGCTATACCGCCGAGGAGGTCATCGGCCGGCACTTCTCGACGTTTTACACGGAAGACGATCGACGCAACGGTGTCCCGGAGCAAGCTCTCGCGACGGCGAAGCGCGCCGGGCGGATCGCGATGGAAGGGTGGCGCGTGCGCAAAGGCGGCGACCGCTTTTGGGCCAACATCATCATCAACGCGGTTCATGACGAAGAAGGGCAATCCATCGGATTTGCCAAGATAACGCGCGATCTGACCGGGCGTCGGACGATGGAGGAACAGCTTCGTCAAGTTCAAAAGATGGAGGCGATCGGGCAACTCACCGGCGGCATCGCCCACGACTTCAACAACCTGCTCACCGTGATCAGCGGGAACGTCGAGACGGTGCAGCGACGCATCAACAGAACCGATCCGGGGCTCAATCGCTTCCTGGACGCGGCCGAGCGTGCCGTCGACCGCGCCTCGACCCTCACCCACAGGCTGCTGGCCTATTCACGCCGTCAGCCGCTCGAACCGCGAGCGATCGAGCTGAACCGGGTGATCATGGGCATGTCCGATCTGCTGGGGCGCACGATCGGCGCGCACATCACGATTGAAACCGTGTTGGCGGCGGGTCTTTGGCGAGTGTCGGCCGACCCGAATCAGGTCGAGAACGCGATCCTCAACCTCGCCGTGAATGCGCGCGACGCGATGCCGGACGGCGGCAAGCTCACCATCGAGACCGCCAACACGCATCTCGACGAAGCCTATGCGAAAGCCAATGCCGAAGTGACGCCCGGGCAGTATGCGATGCTCGCCGTCAGCGACACCGGCATGGGAATGACACCAGATGTCATCGAGAAGGCGTTCGAACCCTTTTTCACCACCAAGGAAATCGGGCAAGGCACGGGGTTGGGGCTGTCGCAGGTATATGGGTTCATCAAGCAGTCGGGCGGTCACATCAAGATTTACAGCGAATCCGGAGAAGGCACGACGGTCCGGCTTTATCTGCCGCGCCTGCACGAGCAATCGGGCGAGATCCACGACGAGGTTGCCGCAACACAGCCTCCCCCTCTCGGCGGGCGAGAAACAATTCTTGTGGTCGAGGACAGCGATGACGTTCGGGCTTACACCACCGAGATTCTACGTGAGCTCGGTTACGAGGTAATGGAGGCGGCCGAGGGTGATGCGGCGCTGAGCCTCATAGTGAGCGAGCCGCGGATAAAGCTCCTGTTCACGGATGTCGGCTTGCCCGGCGCGTTCAACGGACGACAGCTCGCGGACGAGGTGCGCAAGATAAGAAGCGATCTGAGGATTCTTTTTACGACCGGATACGCGCAAAACGCGATCATCCATCAGGGCCGGCTCGATCCGGGTGTCCACTTGATCGTGAAACCATTCAATTTCGCCGGCCTCGCGGCGAAGATTCGCCAGATGTTCGACGAGCCTGAATGACGCGTTTCCCCGGGCTGGCTACGCCACCTGGTCCAGCGTCGACGCCACGTCGCGCGTCGTGACGCGGCGGAGGTCGCGCACCTCGCGCTCGTCGAACGGGCGGCCGCGGTGCATCGTCGCCCGGTTGTCCCAGATCACGAGGTCGCCCTCGCGCCATTCGTGGCGGTAGACGAATTCCTTCACCGTCGCGTGCTCGATCAATTCGCGCAGCAGGAGGCGCCCCTCGGGGATCGGCCAGCCGACGATCTCAGCGGCATGGGCGGCGACGTAGAGCACCTTGCGCTTCGACCCCGGATGGGTGCGCACGAGGCGCTGCGGCACCGCCGGCAGCACGTTCTTCTCGCCGAACAACAGCTCGGTAAAGCCGAGCTGTGCCCGCGACCAGGCGATGTCGTGCATCGCGACCAATCCGTCGATCTTGGCTTTCATCGCATCACCCAGCGCGTCATGGGCGGCGCGCATGTCGGCGAACTCGGTCTCGCCGTTGCCGTCCGGACCGGGCTTCGGCACGCGGTGGGCATACAGCATCGACAGCGCCGCCGGCACGCGGCGGAACGAGCCGTCGGTATGCCACAGCCGGTTGCCGAGCTGGTCGAACCGCCGCGGGTCGTCGCGCCCGCGCACCGCCTGGTTCTCGTCGAGGTTCGAGATGTCGGCAATCTCGGCCCGGAGCCGCCGCTTTCCGCCGGCGACGCCCGAGCGCGGGATTTCGAGCTCGCCGAAATTAAGCGCGAACGCCATCTCGCTTTCGTCGTCGAGGCGCTGCCCGCGAAACACCAGCACGGCATACCGGTCGATCGCGTCGTTGAGCGCGCCGAGCGTCGCCGCATCGATCGCGCCCGCCGTATCGACCCCCGAAACCTCGCCGGCAAACAGCGGGTGAAGCTGCCGAACCGAAACCCCCATCCCGCGCCTCCATCATACAGGAACCACTATATCACCGCGTCGCCGCATCACCGCCCTCTCCGCGCGCTGTCGTTCATGGGGCTCGGCGGCGTGCTGATCGGCATCGGCTACGCCTACAAGCGGCTGCAACCGGTGGCTCAGGAAGGATAGGCAGCGAGCTGGCGAAGGGTTGGTGATGTCCCTCTCGGGTCGTCATCCTAGAGTCGTCATCCCGGCGAAGGCCGGGACCCACGGTTCCGCTTCTGGAACGGCGGATAAGTGGGTCCCGGCCTCCGCCGGGATGACGGCTTTAGAGAGCGCCCGGGCTTTACGAAACGCAGAGCGCCTCACAAAAAACTGTAAGGGTCGATATCCACCTGCAGCCTCGTCGACCCGCCGAACTTTACCCGCGAAAGCCAGTCGCGCAGGATCGCCTGCACATTGACCTCGCGCCCGGCCTTGACCAACAACCGCCGCCGGTGCCGGCCGCGCAGCACCGAAAGCGGCGCCGGCGCCGGGCCCAGCACCTCGACCCCCGGGAAATGCGGAGCCGAGCGGGCTAGGGCGCGGGCGGCGAAATCGGCGGATTCGGCGTCGGGGCCCGAGACGATCAGCGCGGCGAGCCGGCCGAAGGGCGGCAGCCCGGCCTCGCGCCGCATCTCCGCCTCGGCTTCGAGAAACCGGTCGCGGTCGCCGGCGACGAGGGCCTGCATCACCGGCTGCTCGGGCATGTAGGTCTGAAGCAGCACCCGCCCCGGCCGTTCCTCGCGCCCGGCGCGGCCGCCGACCTGGTGCAAAAGCTGGTAGGTCCGCTCCGCCGCGCGCAGATCGCCGCCGCCGAGCCCGAGATCGGCATCGACCACCCCGACCAGCGTCAGCATCGGGAAATGATGCCCCTTGGCGACGATCTGAGTCCCGATCAACAGATCGAAGCGGTGCGCGACCATCCCCTCGGCGAGCTCGGCCGCCGCGCGCGGCCCCGGCAACAGATCGCTGACCATCAGCGCCGTGCGCGCCGCCGGAAACCGCGCCGCGACCTCCTCCTGCAACCGCTCGACCCCCGGCCCGCACGGCACCAGCGTGCTGCCGGCGAGGCATTCCGGGCAGAACCCCGGGATCGGCGCGGCATAGCCGCAATGGTGGCATTGCAGCCGCCGCACCAGCCGGTGCTCGACCAGCCAGGCCGAGCAGTTCGGGCATTGAAAGCGGTGCCCGCAGCCGCGGCACAGCACCAGGGGCGCGTAGCCGCGTCGGTTGAGGAACAACAGCGCCTGCTCCCCGGCCGCAAAGGTCTCGGCCAGCGCCGCGACCAGCGGCGGCGACAGAAACCGGCCCGGCTCGCATTTCTCCCGCCGCATGTCGATCAGCGCCGTTTCCGGCATCGCCGCCTCGGCGTGGCGGCGCGGCAATGCGACTCGGCGATAGCGGCCGCGCGAGACGTTGACAACCGTTTCCAGCGACGGGGTCGCCGCCGCCAGCACAACCGGGATTCGCGCGAGCGACCCCCGCAATACCGCCATATCTCGAGCCTGATAACAGACCCCGTCCTCCTGCTTGTAGGACTGGTCGTGCTCCTCGTCGACGACGATCAGGCCCAGCTCGGGCAGCGGCAGGAACAGCGCCGACCGCGCGCCGACGACGACCCGCGCGCTGCCGTTCGCGATCGTGCGCCACGCATCGCGCCGCTGCGGCGCGGCGATGTCGGAATGCCACTCGACCGGCACCGCGCCGAACCGCCGCCGGAACCGCTCGAGCCACTGGGCGCCGAGCGCGATCTCCGGCAGCAGCACCAGCACCTGCCGCCCCTTTGCGAGCGCCGCCGCGATCGCCGCGAAATACGTCTCGGTCTTCCCCGACCCGGTGACCCCGTCGAGCAGGGTGACGCTGAACGCGCCCGCCTCGACCGCGTCGACCAGCACCCGCGCCGCCCTCTCCTGATCCGGCGACAGCGGCAGGCCCGGCGCGCGCCAATCGGGCTCGGCCGGCGCCCCCACCGTGCCCGGCACCAGCCGCTCCTCGGCCCAGCCGAAGCCGATCGCGCCGCGCACGACCCCGGCGCCGCACCCGGCCCGGCGGGCGATATCGGCGACCGACGCCGCGCCCTCGCGCAGCACCTCCAGCGCCCGCCGCCGTGCGGGAGTGAGCGACTTGGGGCCACGTCCTAAGGCTTCACCTCCCTTCAATTCGTCATTCCCGCGAAGGCGGGAGTCCAGGGCAAACGCTTCGTCGCCTACCCCTGGACCCCCGCCTTCGCGGGGGCGACGAGGTGGGGAGGGATCAGTTTCAACTGAAACGCTCTCGATCACCGCCATCCCGTCGGCCGTGATCGAGCAGATTCGCCGGGCGGGTGGCGGCAACAGCGCCTCGGCGACGCTCATCGACATGCGCAGCACCGCCCCCGGCGGCGCCAGCGTGTAGGCGGAGACCCGCTCGACAAACCGCCGCAGCTCGGCCGGCACTCGCGGGGTCGGCAGGATGCCGGTCAGCGGCTTCAGCCGTTCGGGTGCGACCGTTTCGCCCTCGTCGCTCGCATCCCACACCACGCCGACAAGCTGCCGCGGCCCCAGCGTCACCGCGACAAAGCTGCCCGGCGGGGGCGTCTCCATCTCATCCGGTACGCGATAATCGAGCGGCTCGGGAAACGGCAGCGGCAGCATCACCCGCACGCGGCGCACCAGGGCGGGATCGGCGGGGCCGGTCGTGCTGGCAGGGGCGTCGGGCATCGGCTACACTCGCGCGCAGGCTGGCGGGCCGCAAGCGCGGTGTCGGAAAGCGCAGAGCGGCCGCCGGGCAGGGGTTCAGGTGTCGAGTGATGGTTTGCGAATCGCGTGCGTCTACCCATCGTCTTCAGCGGCCGCTTCAAGCGGCGCGGTGAGTTCATGGCCGATCGCCCGCGCGACCGTTCCCGCCCCCTCACCCCGCTGATCCCGGAGGCGCGCCCCGCGCCCGATGCCGACGATGTGCTCGGCTATCTGCGCGAGCACCCCGATTTTCTCGACCAGCATCCCGAGGCGCTGCGCCTGCTGCGCCCGCCGAGCCGCGACAACGGCGCGGGCGTCGTCGATTTCCAGCATTTCCTTCTCGAAAAACAGCGCCGCGACCTCGCCGAGCTTACCGCCGAGCACAAGGCGCTGATCGCGACGACCCGCGGCAACCTCGCCAGCCAGGCGCGCATCCACAAGGCGGTGGTGGCGATCCTCGCCGCGCCGACCTTCGAGCAATTGTTCCAGGCGGTGACGACCGACATGGCCGTGCTGCTCGATGTCGACGCGGTGACGATGGCGGTCGAAAGCAGCGCCGCCGGGCCGCGCCCGATCATCCGCGGCATCCATCTCTTGGCCCCGGGCACGGTCGAGGAATTGCTCGGCGAGGACAAGCCGGCCGTGCTCAATGCCGGCATCGTCGGCGACCCGGCCCTCTTCGGCAGCGCGGCCGGTCTCGTGCGCTCGCAGGCCCTGTTGCGGCTCAGCTTCGGCAAGGCGAACCCGGCCGGGCTCCTTTGCATCGGCACGCGCAAACCCGGCCGCTTCCATCCCGGCCTCGGCACCGAGCTGTTGGGCTTTCTCGCCCGGACGCTCAGCATCACCATCGCCCAATGGCTGAAGCCGCGGTAGCCGGCCCAGCCAAAGCGTTCCCCCCGACGCCCGAACCCATCCCGCTGGCCCGCTTTGCCGCCGCGCCCGATCTGCGCGCGGCGATCGCGCTGTGGGCGGCGTGGCTGGCGGGCGAGCGCCGCGCATCGCCGCACACGGTTGCCGCCTATGGCCGCGACCTCGCCGGGTTTCTGGACTTCCTCGCCGAGCACCAGGGCGAGCGCCCCGATCTGGCGATGATTGCCCGCCTCGCCCCGGCCGATTTCCGCGCCTATCTCGCGCACCGCGCCCGCGCCGGGATCGAGCGCACTTCGATCGCGCGCGGGCTCTCGGTGATCCGCGGCTTCGTCAAATTCCTCGACCGCCGCAACCTCGCCGCCAACACCGCGCTCGCGGCGTTGCGCGCGCCCAGGCTGCCGCACAGCGTGCCGAAGGCGCTCACCGTCGCCGACGCGGTCGAGGCGGTCGAGGCGGTCGCCGAGATGACCGTGAGCGAATGGCAGGGCAAGCGCGACACAGCGGTGCTGGCGCTGCTTTACGGCTGCGGCCTGCGCATCTCCGAGGCGCTCGGCCTCACCCGCGCCGCCGCCCCCCTGCGCGAGACGCTGACGATCACCGGCAAGGGGCAAAAGCAGCGCATGGTGCCGGTCTTGCCGGCGGTGCGCGAGGCGGTCGACGAGTACCTCGCCGCCTGCCCGTGGCGACTCGCGCCCGACGGCCCGCTTTTTGTCGGCGCCAGAGGCGGCCCGCTCCACCCGCGCCTCGTCCAAGGCAAGATGACCGCGCTGCGCGGGTTCCTCGGCCTGCCCGACACGGCAACCCCGCACGCGCTGCGCCACAGCTTCGCGACGCATCTGCTGGGCGGCGGCGGAGACCTCCGCGCGATCCAGGAACTGCTCGGCCACGCCAGCCTGTCGACGACCCAGCGCTACACGAGCGTCGACACCGCGCACCTCCTCGCGGTCTACGAGGCGGCGCATCCGCGGGCGCGAGGCGATGTGAAGTGATGGGCTTCGCGTTGCTCAGCCCATCCTACGGGTTCCGA
>DATAUV010000071.1:0-11316 GCA_036268075.1 Allostellaceae bacterium
CTGTGGCCGCAGACGGTCGGCGGGCATCGCTACCGCACGCGCTCGGTCGAGCATGTGATCGAGGAGATTCGTCTCGCGAAGAGCTATTTCCCGCAGGTGAAGGAGTTCTTTTTCGACGACGACACCTTCACCGACGACCTGCCGCGCGCCGAGGCGATCGCGAAGGAGCTGGGGAAGCTCGGCGTGACGTGGTCGTGCAACGCCAAGGCCAACGTGCCGCGAAAGACGCTCGAAGTGCTGCGCGACAACGGACTCCGGTTGTTGCTGGTCGGGTACGAAAGCGGCAACCAGCAGATCCTCTACAACATCAAAAAGGGGATGCGGGTCGACGTGGCGCGGCGGTTCACCAAGGATTGCCACGATCTCGGCGTGACGATCCACGGCACGTTCATCCTCGGGCTCCCCGGCGAGACCAAGGAGACGATCGAGGAGACGATCCAGTTCGCCGCCGACATCAACCCGCACACGATCCAGGTGTCGCTGGCCGCGCCCTATCCCGGCACCGAGCTCTATCGGCAGGCCGTGCATGAGGGCTGGCTCGATATCGCGCATGCCGAATTGATCGACGATAACGGGGTGCAGATGGCGCCGCTGCACTACCCGCATTTGTCGCACACCGAGATCTTCGAGTCGCTCGAAGTGTTCTACAAGCGCTTCTATTTCCGGCGGAAAAAGATCGCCTCGCTGGTCGCCGAGATGCTCCGGAGCCCGCAGATGATGCGGCGGCGGCTGCGCGAAGGGGTCGAGTTCTTCCAGTTCCTGCGCCACCGGGAGATGGCGGGCTGAGGCAGCCTCCAAAGCGCCTTCCAAGGGCGCTGATCGTCACCGCCGACGATTTCGGCCGCGACCTCGCGGTCAACGAGGCGGTCGAGGACGCCTTTCGCGACGGGATACTGACCTGCGCCAGCCTGATGGTCGGGGCGCCGGCGGCGGCCGATGCGGTCGCGCGGGCGCGGCGGCTGGGGCTTCCGGTGGGGCTGCACCTCGTGCTGGTCGACGGCGAGCCGCTATCGCCGCCGGGCGCGGTGCCGGCGCTGGTGGGGCGTGACGGACGGTTTCTCGACGACGAGGTGCGCGCCGGCATCCGGTTTTTCCTGCGCCCCGGGGCGCGGCGGCAGCTCGCGGCGGAGATCCGGGCGCAGTTCGCGGCGTTTCGCGCGACCGGGCTCGCGCTCGACCATGTCAACGGGCACAAGCACGTCCAGCTTCACCCGACCGTCGGGCGGCTCGTCGTCGAGATCGGGCGCGAGTTCGGGATGCGGGCGCTGCGCCTGCCGGACGAGCCGGCCGCCACGCTGCGGCTGGCGTTTCCCGGCGAGAATCATCGCGAGCCGGCCTATCGGTTCGCCGTCAACGCGCTCAGGCGGCGGGTGCGGCGGGCGGGGCTCTCAGCCAACGACCACGTCTTCGGCCTCGCCTGGAGCGGCGCGATGGTCGAGGAACGGATGCTCGGGCTGTTGCCGCATCTGCCGGAGGGGGTGAGCGAGATTTATGCCCATCCGGCGACGGTTGCCGGTGGGGTCCCAGGGTATCGCCATGCCGAGGAACTGGCGGCGCTGGTCAGCCCGGCGGTGCGCGATCGGGTTGGAGAGTTGGGAATTTCGTTGTTGAATTTTGGAGGGTTGGCGAAAGATTGATGGGCTGAGCATCGCGAAGCCCATCGATTCTGTCTCATTTCTCTCGTTTCGCCGGCCCCAACAGGGCGGGCAGGGCGAACAGGGTGCAGATCAGGGTCCAGGCGAGCGAGATCGACAAAAGCTTGCCCATGTCGGCGGTGCCGGGGTCCTTCGAGAGGGCGAGGCTGCCGAACGCCGCCAGCGTCGTGAAGGCCGAGAAGATGACCGCGCGGGCGGTGCTGGACTGCAGGTGGAGCGAGACGCCGCGGCGCCAGTTCATCACGAAATAGATGTCGAACGCGACCCCGATCCCGAGCAGGAGCGGCAGCGCGATGATGTTCGCGTAGTTGAGCGGCATTTTGAGCAACACGGTCGTCGCCAGCGTCAGGATCGCGGCCAGGAGCAGCGGCGCGAACACCAGCGCGACATCGCGCACCCGGCGCAGGATCGCCGCGAGCAGCAGTGTGATCGCGGCCACGGCGATGATGCCGGCCTCGACAAAGGCATGGCTGATGAGGCGCCCCGATTCCTGGATCGTCACCGGCGTGCCGGTCGCATTGGGCGCGACGGTGCGGATGGCGGCGACAAAACGCTCCAGCACCGCGTTGTCGCGCGCGTCGCCTTTTGGAAACACCTCGATCCGCGCGCGTCCGTCCGGCGTCACCCAATCGGCGCGCAGATCGTCGGGCAGCGTGGCAAGCGAGATCGGCTGCGCCTGGATGAGCTGCGCCAGCAACGCGAGTTGCGGCCGCAACCCGGCGAGGAGGCTCGCCTGCAGCGGCGCGACGATCGAGGGTCCCTCGTTGACCGCGGCGTCGAGCGCATGGGTGAGCGCCGTCGCCGCGGCGTCCGGGGCGGCGGAACTCGTCATCACCGCAACCAGCGCGGCGTGGCAGTCGCGCATTGCGGCGATCACGGCGTCATCGCTCGGCGGCGGCAGCGTGCGCGGCGGGCTCAGCGTCGGACCGAGCAGCAGCGATACATCCCCGATCGCCGCCAGCTTTGCCTCCTGGTCGGTGGGGATATAACTCGACGCCGTGATCGCCTGGGCGATTTCGGGCAGCTTTTCCAGACGCCTCGCCAATGCGTCGGCATCCGCGAGCGAAGGCGCGAGAATCTCGGCCGTGTAAGGCGAGGTGTCGGGGTCCTTCATCAGGTCGAACACGGTCGACACCGACTCGCTGTGCGGGTCCTTGAGGTTGAGCGGGTTGAAGTCGAAGGACACGCGCGGCAGCAGCGCGATTGCGATAATCGCCACCACGAGCACGACGACCGAGACGAGCCGTCGGTGACGCAACAGCGCCTGGTCGATCGGCGCGGCCCAGGCAAACCCGACCGGCTCACGCTCGGCGCGCGGCCGCAGCAGCGTCAACAGCGCCGGCAGCAGCGTGAAGTTGAGGAGGATCGCGATGACCATCCCGGCGCCCGCGATCCAGCCCAATTCGCGCACGCCGACATACGGCGTCGGCACGAACGAGAAAAACCCGATCGCCGTCGCCCCGGCCGCCAGCACCAGCGCCGGCCCGATCGTCTCGGCGGCGCCGGTCAGCGCCGAATCGAGGCGCTGGCGGCGAAACCGCTGGTCGCGATAGCGGATGCCGAACTGGATGCCGAAATCGACCGCGAGGCCGATAAACAAGACGGCGAATGCCACCGAGATGAGGTTGAGCCGGCCGATGGCGAGCGCGGCGAAGGCGGCGGTCAGCACCGCGCCGCTGATCAGCGTGCCGAGGATCGCCGCGACCAGCCGCGCCGAACGCAGCGCCGCGAACAGCAAGACGCAGACCGAGACGAGCGAAAACACGGTCGAACGCAGCGCGCCCTGGCGCAATGTCGCGAACTGCTCGTCGCCGAGGGCCACCGGGCCGGTGATGCGAACGGTGAGGCCGTTCGCCGGGGTCAGCTTCAGTTCGGCGACGAGGCGGCGGATTTCCTTGCTCGCCCTGGCGCCCGGCTCCAGCGCGCTGTAGTCGAGCACCGGCTGGGTGAGGACGAATTTGCGCAACTGGTGCCGGTCGGGCTTTTGGCCGGTCAACAGCTCGCCCCACGACAGCGTCGCCGGGCGGCGGGCGAGGATGGCGTCGATCGCGGCGGCGAGCTTTGTCAGGGTCGGATCGAGCTTGGCGAGGGCCACGTCGCCGCGCTGGACCCCCTGGATGAACAAGGTCAGCGCGGCGAACAGGCCGCGCAGGCTCGGGTCGGCGGCCAGGCTGCCGATGACCGGCTGCGCCGCGATGAGCTGCCGGGTGACGTCGGCAAGGTCGCCGGGCGGCAGGAACAGGAGGCCGTTGCGCGCGAAAAACGGGCCGCCGTCCGGCTGGCGCACGGCGTGGAACAAATTGGGCTCGGCCTTGAGGTGCTGGGCGAGGGCGGAAGCGGCGGCGTCGGTGGCCTCCGGGGTCTCGCCGTCGACGACGACCACGAGCAGATCGGCATTTTGCGGAAACGCCTGGTCGAGCGCGATCTCCTGCTGCCGCCAGGTGGTGTCGCGCGGCAAGAGCTGCTCGATATCGGTGTCGAGATCGAGATGGGTCGCCGCGTAATACCCGGCGCCCAGCGTCAGCACCAGCGCGGCTATAGCGACCGCCGCGGCATGGCGGTAGGCAAGCGCGACGAGGCGGGTAACGAGGCGAGCGATCACGCGATATTCCGGTTGGGGAAAGGCCAATGCGCGGGGAGATTGTGGCAGCCTTGCGGCGAATATCACGTAAACATTGCCCAATCGCCTTAAAATGTACGAACCCGTGTCATATTGAGGACACGGTTGCCCCCCAAGCTGCCTACAATTCGGTAGGTATGGAGGGGATCATGGCGGGTCGATCGGATTGCTGCCGCTACGAGCCGAGCCTCGAAGAGTTGCTCGAAGACGAGATGATGGAGCCGGTGCTGCGCAGCGCCGGGCTCGACACCCAGGGCATTCGCGACATGATCGCGGAAACCGCCCGCCGCCTCGACGACGATTCGGGGGCGTGCGGGTTCCGGGAGTAGCCGCGGCGTAGTCCCTCGCCCGCATTGCGTCGCATTGCGGGAGAGGGAGGCATCGCCGTGGCGGTGGGAGGGTGAGGGCGGCGCGAAGCGCCGTTCGCTCTCCGACACTGCGCTCCGCTCGGCCCTCACCCGGCTCGCTTCGTTCGCCACCCTCTCCCGCAATGAGGGGATAAGTCCTTCAAGTCACCAATATCGGAAACTCCAGCCGCACCCTTAACCCCGGCGCGTTGTCGCCGAGCGTCACGGCGCCGTCGTGCAGACGGGCGGCGGCGCGGACCAGGCTGAGGCCGAGGCCGTTGCCGGGGGTGCTGCGGCTCGGCTCCAGCCGGACGAAGCGGTCGAAAACGGTTTCGCGGTCGGCTTCGGGGATGCCGGGGCCGCGATCCGAGACTTCCAATGTCGCATTGCCGTCGGCTTCTCCGACCGCCAGGACTATTTCGCCGGGGGTCTCCGCGCCGGCGCCGTATTTGAGCGCGTTGTCGAGCAGGTTGGCGACGGCCTGCGACAGGATGTGCCGGTCGCCGCGGATCGTCACGCCGGGCGGGCTGTCGAGCCGCAACACAAAGCCCGATTCCTCGGCGACCGGCTCGTAGAGCTCGGCGACGCCGCGCGCGAGCTCGCCGAGGTCGAGCGGCTCGGCGCGGTCGCGGCGAGCGCCGGATTCCGCCTCGGTGATGCTGAGGAGCGCGTTAAAGGTCGCGAGGAGGCGGTCGGCCTCGTCGATCGCGGCGCGGATCGCGTCCGCCTGCGCGGCGTCGCCGGCGGGAGCGAGCAGGCTTAGCTCCAGGCGGGCGCGCAGGCGCGCGAGCGGCGTCTTCAGGTCGTGCGCGATGTTGTCGGTGACCTCGCGCATCCCGGTCATCAGCCGCTCGATCTGGTCGAGCATGCCGTTGAGGTTGGCGGCGAGCTGGTCGAATTCGTCGCGGGTGCCGCCGACCGGCACGCGGTCCGACAAATTGCCGGCGATGACCCGTTCGGCGGTGCGGTTGACCTGCTCGACGCGGCGCAACAGGTTGCGGCTCATCACCGAGCCGCCGATCAGCCCGACCCCGAGCGCGACGAGGCCCGACCAGAGGAGGGTCGTTTTGACCCGGTCGCGGAACGTCGCCGCGTCGCTGATGTCGCGGCCGACGAGCAGGCGGAAATTGTCGGGGATGACGAACAGCATCCCGCGCGCCGGGTGGGTCTCCCTCCGGCCCTTCGCCGACACCTCGACGGTGAACGACACCGGCCCCGTCTGCGCCTTGGCCCCGCGCGGCCAGTCGGCGATGTTGCCGACCAGCGGCTTTCCCTGCGGATCGGTGACGAGATAGAGCATCCCGTCGCCGCGATCCCCGGCGCTGCGGGCGGCAACGATCTGGATGAGCCCGGTGAGGCCGCGCTGCGCGTATTGCTCGGCGAGGCCGGTCACCTCCGCGTCGAGCGTCGCCTCGGTCTGCCGTTCGACGAAATCGGCGCTGGTCCAGTAGACGAACAGGAGGACGCCGAGCACCGACGCGGCGAACACGGCGAAATACAGCGCCGCCAGCCGCACGGCGTGGGTTTTGACGAGGCGGCGGGCGCCGCCGCCGAAAAACGGCCGCACACGCTTTATCGCTCCCTCTCCGCCCATGGGGGGGAGAGGGCTGGGGTGAGGTGGGAAGCCGCCGCGCGCGCCCACCTCACCCTCCCGTTTCGCGGGCCCCTCCCTCTCCCCCCAATGGGCGGAGAGCGGATGTTCGGTCTCCGTCACCTCTACTCCGGCGCGCGCAGGCAATAGCCGGCGCCGCGGACCGTGTGCAGCAGCGCGTGGTCGAAGTTACGGTCGATCTTTTGCCGGAGGCGGCTGACATGGACGTCGATGACGTTGGTCTGCGGGTCGAAATGATAGTCCCAGACCGATTCGAGCAGCATCGTGCGGGTGACGACGTGCCCGGCGTGGCGCATCAGGCATTCGAGAAGCTGGAACTCGCGCGGCAGGAGGTCGATCGGCTTGCCGCCGCGCTTGACCGAGCGGGTCAACAGGTCGAGCTCCAGGTCGGCGACGTGGAGCCGTGTCGTCGTCGTGGCCGCGACGCCCCGCCGCATCAGCGCCTCGATGCGGGCGAGGAGCTCGCTGAAGGCGAAAGGCTTCACCAGATAGTCGTCGCCGCCGGCGCGCAGGCCGCGAACCCGGTCGTCGACCGAGCCGAGCGCGCTGAGGATCAAGGCAGGGGTGCGGATTTCGGCGCCGCGCAACGCGCCGAGCAGTGCGAGCCCATCCATGCCCGGCAGCATGCGGTCGAGGATCATCGCGTCGTAATCGCCCGCCGTCGCCAGAAACAGCCCCTGGCGCCCGTCGCCGGCATGGTCGACGGCAAAGCCGCTTTCGCCGAGGCCCTTGACCAGATATGCAGCCGTTTCGCGATCGTCCTCGACGACAAGTAACTTCATCGTGTCCCGCCGCGTTAACACGTTGCTAAGCGCTGTCGCCGACGCTTTACCGCGAGGACGCGCAAAGCACATTTCTCGCTGCCGGCGCTCAAGCCCGATGGCGATTGGATGTGAAGTGGTTGCGATGGCCGATACAAGCAAGCCGCCTACTATCCTGATCGTTGAAGACGAGGCGCTGGTCGCCGCGTTGGTCACCGACATGCTCGAGGAAATGGGGTTCGAGGTGACCGGCGTCGCCGGCTCGGGGCGGGAGGCGCTCGCGCTCGTCGCGGAGATCCGGCCGCGCCTCGCGCTGATCGACATCCGCCTCGCGGGGCCCGTCGACGGGATCGAGCTGGCCTGCCAGCTTCGCGCGGAATACGGCGTGCCGGCGATCTTTCTGTCCGGCGCCTTCGACCCCGACACGGCCCTGCGCGCCCAATCCGCCCACCCGCTTGGCGTGATGCAAAAGCCGTTTCGGCCGAGCGAGGTGTTCAACGCGATCGAGCGGGCGCTGGCGATGATCGATGGGTAGTTAAGGAGCACGCTTCGCGCGCTGCCCTCACCCGTCTCGCTTCGCGATCCACCCTCTCCCGCAATGCGGGCGAGGGGAAAGTATAGGCGAGAGGCTGAAGCTGCCCCCTCGCCACATTGCGGGAGAGGGTGCCCGACGGGCGGGTGAGGGCGCGGCGCGCAGCGAGGTAGGGCCGCGCGACCGAACGCCACAGGCCGCCTTCGGCGCTTTTCGGCTTGACCCCGCAAGCCCGAGCAACGATGTATTGCGTACCAATCCAGTCCGAATTGGCCGCAATGATCATCCTGTCCAAGCTCGCCGATTACGGCGTCATCGTCGCCACCCACCTCGCGATCCACAGCGATCGCCAGGCCAACGCCGCGCAGATCGCGGCCGAGACCCGGCTGCCGCCGGCGACGGTCGCCAAGGTGCTGAAGGCGCTGGCCCATGCCGATCTGGCGAGCGCGACGCGCGGGGCCAGCGGGGGGTATCGCCTGGCCCGCCCGCCGCGCGAGGTCTCGGTGGCGGAGGTGGTCGCGGCGATCGACGGCGATATCGGGCTGACGCAATGCTCGGTGCATGTCGACGAATGCGCCCACACCAATTATTGCCCGACCCGACCGCACTGGGCGGCGATCAACCGCGCGGTCGGCGAGGCGCTGGCGGCGGTGTCGCTTTACGACATGATCTCGCCGTTCTCGTTCCTGCCCGCCGCCGCCGCGATCGCCGCGCCCGTCCTACCCGACAAAAACCCGCCCTACCTGACAAAAATTTGACCCGAACCGAGTTTCCCAACGATGGCTGCTTCCGCAGATACCCGCGATACCGTCCGCTCGCTTACGCAAGAGGGCTACAAATACGGCTTCTTCAGCGACGTGGAGTCGGATTCGGCGCCGCCGGGCCTGAACGAGGACATCGTCCGCTTCATCTCGGCCAAGAAGGAGGAGCCCGAGTGGCTGCTCGAATGGCGGCTGGAGGCCTACCGCGCTTGGCGCAAGCTGGCGCAGCCGGATTGGGCCAAGGTCAACATCGCGCCGATCGATTACGAAAACGCGATCTACTATTCCGCGCCGTCGCGGCAGAACGCGCCGAAATCGCTGGACGAGGTCGATCCCGAGCTGTTGCGGATCTATGAAAAGCTCGGCGTGCCGCTGCGCGAGCGCGAGGCGCTGGCCGGGATCGCGGTCGACGCCGTGTTCGACAGCATCTCGGTCGCGACGACGTTCAAGGAAAAGCTCGGCTCGCTCGGCATCATCTTCTGCTCGTTCGGCGAGGCGGTGCGCGAGCACGGCGACCTCGTGCGCAAGTATCTCGGCACCGTGGTGCCGCAGGGCGACAATTTCTTCGCCGCGCTCAATTCGGCCGTGTTCAGCGACGGGTCGTTCGCCTATGTGCCGCCGGGCGTGCGCTGCCCGATGGAGTTGAGCACGTATTTCCGCATCAACGCGGCCAAGACCGGGCAGTTCGAGCGGACGCTGCTGATCGCCGACGAGGGCGCCTATGTCAGCTATCTCGAAGGCTGCACGGCGCCGCAGCGCGACGAAAACCAGCTCCACGCCGCGGTGGTCGAGTTGGTCGCGCACAAGGATGCCGAGATCAAATATTCGACCGTGCAGAACTGGTATCCGGGCGACGCCGAGGGCAAGGGCGGGATCTACAATTTCGTGACCAAGCGCGGCGCCTGCCGCGGGGCGAAGTCGAAGATTTCGTGGACTCAGGTCGAGACCGGGTCGGCGATTACCTGGAAATACCCGAGCTGCATCCTGGAAGGCGACGATTCGGTCGGCGAGTTCTATTCGGTCGCGATCACCAACAACCGCCAGCAGGCCGATACCGGCACCAAGATGATCCATATCGGCCGGAACACGAAGTCGACGATCATCTCGAAGGGCATCTCGGCCGGGCGCGGCCAGAACACCTATCGCGGGCTCGTGCGGGTGCAGCCGAGGGCAGAGGGCGCGCGCAACTATACGCAATGCGACAGCCTCCTCATCGGCGACCGCTGCGGCGCGCACACCGTGCCCTATATCGAGGTGCGCAACCCGTCGGCCCGGATCGAGCACGAGGCGACGACCTCGAAGATCAGCGACGACCAGCTTTTCTATTGCCGCCAGCGAGGCCTCGGCGACGAGGACGCGCTGTCGCTGATCGTCAACGGGTTCTGCCGTGAGGTGCTGAAGGAATTGCCGATGGAGTTCGCGGTCGAGGCGCAGAAGCTCCTCGCCGTGAGTTTGGAAGGCAGCGTGGGGTGAGGCCGACCGTGGGCGCCCCTTTGCCCGTCATCCCGGCGAAGGCCGGGACCCACCGTGGTCCCGGGTCCGAGCGTTGCTGGGTTGGCTGGGAGCAGATGGAAAAGTGGGTCCCAGCCTTCGCCGGGATGACGGGAAATTATGTTGATGCTTGAAATTAAAAACCTTCACGCGTCCCTCAACGACGGGCGCGAGATCCTCAAGGGCATCGACCTTTCGGTCGGGGCCGGTGAGGTGCATGCGATCATGGGGCCGAACGGGTCGGGCAAGTCGACGCTCGCCTCGGTGCTGGCCGGGCGCGACGGGTATACCGTCAGCGCCGGCGGCGTGACCTACCAGGGCCGCGATCTGCTGGCCATGAAGGCGGAGGAGCGGGCCTGCGAGGGCGTGTTCCTGGCGTTTCAGTATCCGGTTGAGATACCCGGCGTTAACAACATGTATTTCCTACGTTCCGCGCTCAACGCCCAGCGCCGCCACCGGGGCGAGCCGGAGCTTGACGCGGGGCAGTTCCTGCGCGCGGTCAGGGCAAAGCTGAAGGTGCTCGATATCGGCGAGGATTTGATGCAGCGCGCGGTCAATGTCGGGTTTTCCGGCGGCGAGAAGAAGCGCAACGAGATCTTTCAGATGGCGATGCTGGAGCCGAAGCTCGCGATCCTCGACGAGACCGATAGCGGGCTCGACATCGACGCGCTGCGCACCGTCGCGGGCGGGGTCAACGGGCTGCGCGCGCCGGACCGCGCGATCGTGATGATCACGCACTATCAGCGCCTCCTCGACTACATCGAGCCCGACCGCATCCATGTCTTGCAGGACGGGCGGATCGTGCAGTCGGGCGACAAGACGCTGGCCGCCGAATTGGAGCGAAGCGGCTACGGCGCGATCGGGGACGCGGCCTGAGCCATGACCACGATCGTTGATTTCCCGGTCAAGCCCGAGGCGCGGCCCTATCTCGACGCCTTCGCCGCCGCCGCGAACGAGCCCGAGTGGCTCGCCCGCTTTCGCAAGCACGGCATCAGCCGCTTCGCCGAGCAGGGTTTCCCGAGCCGCCGCAGCGAAGGCTGGCGATATCTCGACCTGCGCGGATTGCAGGAAAAGCCGCGCCTGCCGGCGGCGGCGGAGACGCGGCTGCCTGAGATCACGCGGGCCGGCTTGTGGCTCGGGCCTATCGCGAAGGCGATCGCCGAGCGGCCCGATCTGCTGCGGCGGGCGCTGGAAGATGAGGGCGACGAGGCCTTCGCGGCGCTCAACGCGGCGTTTTTCGCGGGCGGCTTCGTGCTCGATATCGGTCCCGGCGCGACAGCGGAACAGCCGATCGAGATCGTGCATGCGGCGTCGAGCGGCGGCTCGATCCACACGAAGACCGTGATCAACCTCGCGGCCGATAGCCGCGCGACGCTGTTCGAGACCTATTCCGGCGACGGGGCGTATTGGCGCAACGATGTCGTCGACATCCGGCTCGGGCCGGGGGCGGTGCTGGATCGGGTGGTCTGCGTCGAGGAGGGCGCGGGCGCGGTGCATATCGGGGATGTGCGGGTAACGCTCGGCCCCGGAGCGCAGT
>DATAUV010000072.1:0-39580 GCA_036268075.1 Allostellaceae bacterium
CGCCTTCCTCGAAACGCAGGCACCAGCGGCGAAACGTCCGTTCACTGATCCCAAGCACCTCCGCCGCTTCCATCTGGCTCAACTCGCTCGCCTCATAGCGATCCAAAACACTCCGGAACTTGATCACTCGCACACCCTGTAGCGCTTCCGTCCGGCCCATCCGCTCCCCCTCCCAGGGACGCAGTCTCACCGGACAGATCGTGTGCTACCTATTCCGGACATATCGTGTGCTACCGACACGCTCGTTCCGTCCCGTTGCGCTCTACGCGTCGGCGATGCTCTACTGATCAACCATAACATGGCGGAAGCGTGACTGTGGATTTGATCCTGCGCAACACGAGGCTGGCCGACCGCCCGGATGCGCCCCCGCACGATATCGGCGTCGCCGGCGGCCGGATCGCCGCGATCGAGCCATCGCTCCCCGATACGGCCGACAGCTACGATTGCGGCGGCCGGATGGTCTGCGCCGGGTTTGTCGAAACCCATATCCATCTCGACAAATCCCGCATCATCGACCGCTGCTCGCCCGAAATCGGGCGCGAGGCGCGCGCCGTCGCCCGTGTCGCCGCGGTCAAGCACACGATGTCGGTCGAGGATGTCCACACCCGCGCCCGGGCCACGCTGGAGCAGGCGATCCTCCACGGCACGACGCGGATGCGCACCCATGTCGAGATCGACCCCGGCATCGGCCTGCGCGGCTACGAGGGCGTCGCCGCGCTGATCGACGAGTACAAATGGGCGATCGACCTGGAAATCTGCGCCTTTCCGCAGGAAGGGCTGACCAACAACCCCGGCACCTACGAATTGATCGCCGAGGCGCTGCGGCGCGGCGCGCGGGCGGTCGGCGCGGCGCCCGGCTACGACACCGACCATCCCGGCCAGATCCGCCAGATCTTCGCGCTCGCCCGCGCTTTCGGCGCCGAGATCGACATGCATCTCGATTTCGGCAACGAGCCGCGCGACCTTGATGTCGAGCTGGTCTGCGACCTGACCGAGGCCTACGGCATGGGCGGCCGCGTCGCGGTCGGGCATATGACCAAGCTCGCGGTGTTGCCGCCGGCCGAGCTGGCGCGGGTCGTCCGGCGGCTCGGCGACGCCGGGGTCGCGGTGACGGTGCTGCCGGCGACCGATCTGTTCCTGATGGGGCGCGACCAGGACCACGCCGTCCGCCGCGGCGTCGCCGACGCGAATCTTCTCGTCGAGCATGGGGTCAACTGCTCGATCTCCAGCAACAACATCCTCAACCCGTTCACCCCGTTCGGCGACTGCTCGCTGATCCGCATGGCCAATCTGCACGCCAACGTCTCCCAGATCAGCGGCCCCGACCGGCTCGCCGAATGCTTCGACATGCTGACGACCCGCTCCGCCCGGTTGCTGAACCTGGATGATTACGGTCTCAAGGTCGGCAACCCGGCCGACCTCGCCGTCATCGGCGCCGAAACCCGTGAGCAAGCCGTCGCCGAACTGCGCGAGCCCGTCGCCGTCTGGAAACGCGGCCGACGAACCGTGACGCGGCCGAGGCCGGAGCTGCACCTGCCGAACTGACCCCGTTGCCCTCACCCGCCGATCCCCGGCTGTCGCCGGCGTCGGCCCCCTCTCCCGCGATGCGGGCGAGGTAGGGAGCCTCGAAAATCCCCTCGCCCGCATTGCGGGAGAGGGTGGCGAGCGCAGCGAGACGGGTGAGGGCCGAGCGGAGCGAAGGGCCCAGTCCTACCGCACTTCCCCGATCCGCGGCATCTCGACGGTGCCTGGCGCCGTCACCATCGCCTCGACCCGGCCGATCAGCCCAAAGATCCCGTCCACCCGGCTCCCGACCAGCCCGGTATCCGTGTCGTCCTTGCCGGTGAGCCGGTCGATCGCCTCGGCGAACGGATTTTTCTGCTTCGGCAGCGTCACCAGGTCGATCGGCGCGTCGGCCGGGATGTTGGCGGCCTCCTTGGCGAGGCGCAGCGCCACCTCGTACCCGCCGACCGCGTCGACGAGCCCGTTCGCCTTGGCCTGCTCGCCGGTCCACACGCGGCCCTTCGCCACCGCCTCGACCGCCTCGGGCGTCAGCTTGCGGCCGTTGCCGACGCGGTTCTTGAAGCCCGCGTAGATGCGGTCGAGCACGTCGTCGAGGCGATGCTGCGCCGCCGGCGAGAAATCCTCGATCGCGCTGAACATGCCGGCATTGGCGCCGCGCTCGACCGCGTCGAAATTGACGCCGAGCCGCTGCATCAGCCCCGCCAGCACGATCTTGCCCGCCAGCACCCCGACCGACCCCGTCAGCGTCGCCGGCTCGGCGACGATCTTGTCGGCCGGCGCGGCGATGTAATATCCGCCCGACCCGGCGACATCGCCCATCGACACGATCACCGGCTTGCCCCGGCGATGCGCCCGGTCGATCTCGCGCCACACCGTTTCCGACGCGACGACCGAGCCGCCCGGGCTGTCGATGCGGAAGAGGATCGCGCGGATATTCTTGTCCGCCGCGGCCTGGCGGATCGCGGCGGCCACCTTTTGCGCGTCGAACCCGCTCGCCCCGACAAGGCTGCCGCCGGTGCCCTCGCGCGTGATCATGCCGGTGCCGTAGATCAGCGCTATCTCCGCGCCGCTGTCGTGCGGGTGCCCGGCGCGGTCGAGATAGCGGGACATCCGCACAAACCGCGCGCCGTTCCCGGCGCGATGCTGGGCCGCGCCGATCGCCTCGTCGCGATAGCCGAGCTTGTCGACCAGATGCGCCGCCTCGGCCTCGTCTGCGAGCAGCGGGGCGCGGTCGATCAGTGCGCGCAGATCGGGCTCCGGGATCTTTCGCGCGGCGGCGACGTCGCGCACGATCTGGCCGTCGAGCGATGACAACAGCCCCTCCATCTCCTCCCGCTGCGGCGCGGTCATCGCGCTTTCGGTCAGGCTGTTCATCGCCGTCTTGTATTCGGCGCGATGCGAGAAATCGGCGGCGACGCCAATGCGGCCGAGCGCGTCGCGCAGGAACGGCGTCTCGGAATAAAGTCCCGTCAGCCCGACATCGCCCATCGGCTGCAGCCAGATCTGGTCGAACGCGGTGGCGAGGTAATAGGGCCGCGTGCCCGGCCCGAACTCGCCGAACGTGTCGGCAAACGCGATCGCGAACTTGCCCTTGGCGCGGAATGCGGCGATCGCGTCGCGCACCTGCTGCACCCGCGCGAGGCCTAGCGTGTCGTCGCCGAGCCGCGCGTAGAGCCCCTTGACCCGCGGGTCGTCGCCGGCCTTTTCGAGCGCGTCGAGAAAGTCGCGCAGGGTCATCCCGTCGCCGAACAGCGCCCGCGACACCGCGTTCGCGCCCTGGCCCTCGGCGAGATCGCGGTCGAGATCGGCGCTCAGCACGATCGCGCCGGGCAATGGCGCCGGCCGCGGCGCGGCGTTGAACGCGATGACGATCACCGCCGTCACTCCGACGACGCCGAGCAGGCTCAGCCCGCCGATGACGGCGAAGATGTAGAGGACGGCCCGACGCATGCGACGATTCCCCCGGTTCGTGACGCCGGCGGCCACTCTAGCCCATCCGCCCCCGGCGCCTTAGCACCCGCTGCTGCCGCCATCCGCGCCGCCGCCGTCCGAGGCCGCGTCGAACCCGGCGCCAAAGCTGTCGAAGCTGCCGAAATCGATCGAGCCGAAGTCGATGGGGCCGAAATCGAAACCCGCCGAATCGCCGCCGCCCCCGCTCGTGCCGGGATCGACGAACGGCCCCGACGAGCCCGTGTCGCGGTCCTGAAATGCCTGGGCCAATTGTTTGTAGTGGGGGCGTAATTCCTCGACCAGGAGGATCGCGCCGCCGGCGGCCACGGCCAGCGCCGCGGCCTGGGCCGGGTCGCGGTCGAGATATTGCGGGATCGCCCGCGCCTCGTGCATCGCGCCCTGCACCCGGCTGCGCTCGGCGTCGCCCGCCGGAGTGCGGAAAAACGCATCGCTGGGAATGAGCCCGAGCAGACGGCGGCGGCGGATTTCCGCGAGGCCGCGCCCGATCAGCGCCGGTCCGACGTATTTCTGCACGAACCCCATCAGCGTCCGCCCGTATTCGCGCATCGCCTGCCTCAGCACCTCGCCGATCGTCCCGTCTCGCGGTTCGGCGGCGCGCACGACCTTGACCAGCGACGCCGTCGCCGCCGGCGCGTCGGCGGGCGGTTCGGCGGCGACATGCAGATGGAGGATGCGCCGGGTGCGAATGAGGCCGGGCCGGTTTTCCTCCGCGCTGCGCACCACGCCCTGCGCCAAGAGGCCCATGAACCCGTATTTGAGCGCTTCGCGGGGATTGAATTGCGGCAACGAGATCAAGACAAAAGCTTCGCACGCGCTCAGCCCGGCAGGCTCTGCCATAAGGTGCTCCACGACCGGAAAACTGTGGCAGTCTAGCGGCCGCGCCGCCGGGCGCAACGGAGCGTATTTATGAGTTATCCCGCCTTCGCCTCCGCCGCCGAGTTGGCCGGCATGGTGGCCAGCCGCGCGGTCAGCCCGGTGGAGCTGGTCGATGGTCTGCTCGACCGTGTCGAGCGGTCGCAGCCGACGCTCAACGCTTTTATCACGATCTGCGCCGACGAGGCGCGCGCGGCGGCGCGGCAGGCCGAGGCGGCGGTGATGCGCGGCGGTGCGCTGGGTCCGCTGCACGGGGTGCCGTTCGCGGCCAAGGACCTGGTCAACACGGCCGGGGTGCGGACGACCTTTGGCTCGGTCGCGTTCGAGGACAATGTGCCGGCGGCGGACTCGGTCGCGGTGGCGCGGATCAAGGCGGCCGGCGCGATCCTCGTCGGCAAGACCACGACACCGGAATTCGGCCACAAATGCTTTACCGATGCGCCGCTCTTCGGCCGAACCGCGAACCCGTGGGATTTGTCGCGCACCTGCGGCGGGTCGAGCGGCGGGGCGGCGGCGGCGGTCGCGGCGGGGCTGGGCCCCATCGGCATCGGCACCGACGGCGGCGGGTCGAGCCGCATCCCGGCCGCGTGCTGCGGCGTGGTCGGGTTCAAGCAGACGCTCGGACTGGTCCCCCACGATCTGACGCCGGATGGGTTTGGCAACCAGTCGCACATCACGCCGATGACCCGCACCGTCGCCGACGCTGCGCTGATGCTGCGCGCAATGACCGGCCCGCACCCCTGCGACCCGCATTCGCTGGGCCTCGCGGCGCCCGATTTCGTCGCCGCCGCTCGGGCTGAAAAGGACTTGAAAGGTGTTCGCATCGCCTGGCGACCGCTTTTGGGCAATGCCAAGCTATCCGCCGAGGTGCGGGCATCCTGCGAGTCGGCGCTCGCCGCGCTCGTCGAATTGGGCGCGATCGTCGAGGAAGTCGATGACGGGTTCGCCAGCACCGAGCCGATCTGGCTGATCCTGACCCAGTCGTTCTGGAATGCGCGCTTTCGCCGCTACGTCTCGCAACACGGCAACCGGATGAGCGACACGCTCACGCGCCAGATGGACCGCGGCGCCGGCCACAGCGCCGTCGCGCTGCAGGAGGCGATGTTCGAGCGCACCCGCATCTTCCGCGAGATCCAGGCCTGGTTCCCGCGCCACGACCTCGTCGCCACCCCGACCCTGTCGCGCACGGCGCTGCCGATCGGCCACGATTTCTTCGCCCCGATCGAGATCGACGGCGAGGTCACCGACACCGTCCGCAACGCCTGGTACCCGTACACGCTGCCGTTCAACCTGTCCGGCAACCCGGCGGTGACGCTGCCCTGCGGCTTCGGCGCGGACGGGTTGCCGATCGGGTTGCAGTTCGTCGGCCCGCATCTCGGCGACGCGGCCCTGCTGCACGCCGCCGCCCTGTTCGAAGAGGCGCGGCCCTGGGCGCAGCACCAGCCGGCCGCTCCCGGATTGTAGCGCGCTCGGGTCACCGGCCGGTGAGGGTCGCCAAAGCTTTGCGCCGAAAGGCTGGATAATCCTCCCGCGGGTCGGCGAAGACCTCTTCGCACGTAATCCCGCCATCCCAGAACACGCCGAGGCCGCTTTCTTTCTCGGTCAGCTTGCGGCCGATCGTACGGCGGGTCAGGTAATAGCGCCGGCTCTCGGCGAGTGCGGCGGTTTTGGCGGTAAAGCGCAAATGGGTGCTGTCGCCCTCGACGAACCAGCGATGATGATAAAATCCGATCTCGGGCATGTCGCGACTAAGCGAGAAACTCCGCCTTTTCACAAATATCTCCCGCAGCCGCGACGGCGTCTCGATGTAACCGCTGCGCCCGACCCGGCTCAGCTCGCCGCACACTGCGATCGGGTCGCGCACGTCTTCAAGCAGGTGCGAGCAGATCACGAAATCGAAGAAGTTGTCCGGATAGGGCCAGGGCGGCGAGCAGACATCGGCAACCGTCCATGTCGCCTCGCTGAAACGCTCGGGGTCGTCCGGATCGAGCGATTCTCGTGTCTGCCGGGTGGCGTAAGGCAGCACGTCGATCACATGGGTCGCCAGATTGAACGGGCGATACCACCCGCCTATGTCGAGCACGCGCGCGGCGCGGCTTGCCCGGTCGCGCAACGTCGGAAGATTCGAAAACAGGATCATGCAACCGCCCCGACTTTGAGCACGCGCCGCGCCGCCGCCCGCACGAGCAGCAAAAGCTGCGTCCATTGGTGCGCGATGCGCGTTTGCGAATAGTAGGCGATCCGCTCGTCTCGGGTGAACGCGTTGTCCATTGCCCCGCCGCATGGTCTTATGCCGCGTTACCATAGGGATAGCGGCGCGCGATGGCGATCCTTGTCCGTTCGAGCCCGGCGGCGCTGGCGCGCTGGCGGCCGCTATTGACCGCGGCGATGCCGGAGCGCGATTTCCGCTTCTGGCCCGAGCTCGGCGATTCGGCGGCGATCGACATGGCGCTGGCGTGGCAGCCCGAGCCGGGGCTTCTCGCGGGCCTCGCGAACCTTCGGCTGATCGTCTGCCTCGGCGCCGGGGTCGACGGCATTCTCGCCGACCCGACCTTTCCGCGCCATTTGCCGGTCGTGCGCCTCGTCGACCCCTACATGACCGACGCGATGAGCGAGTACGTGATTTTCCAAGTGCTGCGTCTCCACCGCCAGGATTTCGACTACCTGGCGCAGCAGCGCGCCGGCGAGTGGCGTGAGCGGGCTCAGAAAAACGCCTGCGAGCGGACGGTCGGCATCCTCGGCTTCGGCACGATGGGACAGGATGCCGGCGGCAAGCTCCAGGCGCTCGGCTTCGATGTCGCCGGCTGGGGCCGAAGTGCGAAAGACGTCCCCGGCTTTGTCACCTACGCCGGCGCGGACGGCCTCGACGCGATCCTCGCCCGCAGCGAGATCGTCGTCTCGCTCCTGCCGCTGACCCGCGAGACCACCGGCATCCTCGACGCGCGCGCCTTCGCCCGCCTCCCGCGCGGCGCCGCGATCGTCAACGCCGGGCGCGGGCGCTCGCTGGTCGAGCCCGACCTCCTCGCCGCGCTCGATTCCGGCCACATCTCCGCCGCCGTGCTCGACGTGTTCCATACCGAGCCGCTGCCGCCCGACCACCCGTTCTGGCGCCACCCGCGAATCGTGGTCACCCCGCACATCGCCGCCGAGACGCACCCGGCCACCGCAATCCAGGTCGTCGCCGAGACCTTTCGCTGCTTCGAGGCCGGCCTGCCGCTCCCCAACCGCATCGATCCCGAACGAGGCTATTGAGCATGTTCAAGCACCTTCTCGCCGGCCTGCTGTGTCTGTCGCCGGTCGCGGCGCTTGCCGCCGAGCCGTCGCGCCCGGCCGAGCAGGGCTGCGCCTGGGAGCCGTTCGAAAGCGCCGAGCTCGGCATCAAGCTGCTGGTGCAGGACTGCACCGATGCGAATTCCCATTACGTCTTCAGCGCCAGGGACGGCTGGCTCGAACAGCACCGGCCCGCCGACGACACGACGTTCGGCGCGCCTCGGATCGTCCGGATTCTGACTAAGTCCGCGGATCAGCCGATCGAGGCGGCAATCCGCGAGCAGTTCATCGCCACCCTCACCGACCAGCAGGCCAAGGCGAGCTGCAAGGTCGCCCACGTCAAACACACCGCAGTCAAGGGCGCCGGCAAGGAGGTGTTCGAGCTGGTGCCCACCGGCGCCTACGCGAAGAAGATCGACCGCGAATTGCGCCAGGAGCCGCGCGATTTCGGCTGCGGCGATTACGGCAAAGGGCAGTCGACGGTCTATTTCGAATACCACCCTGCCGAATCGAAGACGAAATTCCTCTGGGTCGACGCCGGCCAGGACGCGCCGCTGTTCGACGAAAGCTCGCTCGCCTTCCTCACGCCCTGAGGCTTGCCAGCAGCTCCTTCAACACCGCCTGCTCGGCGGCGTCGGCGGCGGGGATCGCGAATTGCAGATGCGTCGCGCACCCGCCGAACCGGGATTTGAGCTTGCCGGCGATCTCGTCATGCGTGCCCGTCACGGCATAGGTGTCGAGCATCGAATCGTCGACAAATCCCGGCATCTCCTCCCAGCGCTGGGCGCGCGAATATTGCTGCAGCTCGCGGGCGACATCGCCGTATCCCTCGCTCTCGAACGCGATCAGATAGGCCGGGGTCGAGGCGTAGAACGCGATCCGCGCCCGCACGTCGCGCACCCGCCCCTCCAGCGTCGCCCGGTCCGCCGCCGTCGCGATCAGCGGCATCGCCCCCATCGCGAACCCCGCGAGGTCGCGCCCGGCCTTCGCCGCGCCGCGCTGGGCCGCCGGCCACATCACCTCGGCAATATAGCGCGGGGTGCAGATCGGGTGCGTGCGGATGCCGTCGGCGACCTCGCCGGCGACCTGGCACATATACGGGTTGACCGCGGCGAGGTGGATCGGGATGTCGGGATGCGCGATCGGCGCCGGCGCGAACAGCGGCACGACCAGGTTGAGCCGGTAGTGCTCACCCGCGAAATCAAGCTTGGCCCCGTTCTGCCAACAATCCCACAGCGCCCGCACCGCGCCGATATACTCGCGCATCCACGGCCCCGGCGGCGACCATTTGACCCCAAAGCGGCGCTCGATATGCCCCTTCACCTGCGAGCCGAGCCCAAGCGTAAAACGGCCGCCCGATAGCTTAGCCAAGGTCCAGGCGCTCATCGCGGTCACGGTCGGGCTGCGCGGAAACGCGATCGCGACCCCGGTCGCGAGCGCGATCCGGCTGGTCGCCTGCGCCGCCAGCGCCATGACGATATAGGGATCGTCCTTGGTCTCCTCGGTGACGATCCCGTCATAGCCGAGCGCCTCGGCGAGCCGCGCTTGCTCCCCCACCGCGGCGATGTCGAGCGGCGTCGGCGGCGCGCGCAAGCCCGGGTCGATCTTGCCGAGCGGCATCTGGGTTTCGATGATCATCGGATGGTTCCCGAATTGACTTAGGTTGCATCTTAGCTAGAATGAGCTCGACTAACGCGAGGCGCACATGAGCGAGACGATCACGATCCACGCGGCCAAGACGCACCTGTCGCGGCTGATCCTTAGGGTTGAGGCGGGAGAGGAGATCATCCTCGCGCGTGGCCACACCCCGGTCGCCCGGCTCGTGCCGATGACCCCGCCGCCGCGCCGCGTCTTTGGCGCGCTACGCGACCAGGTCGTCGCCGCGCCGCAATTCTTCGAGCCGCTGCCGCCCGGCGAGCTCGAAGTGTGGGAGCAATAGGCGATGCGGCTCCTCCTCGACAGCCACGTGCTGGTGTGGTGGCTCGCCGGCGACGAGGCCGTGTCGCCCGACGCGCGCGCCGCGATCGGCGACCCCGCCAACGAGGTCTTTGTCAGCGCCGCCTCGTCGTGGCAGATCGCGACCAAGCATCGTCTCGGCCAGATGCCGCAGGCCGCGTTCCTCACCGGCGACGCCGCGGCGGTGATCGCCGACCAGGGCTTTACGGAGTTGCCGATCTCGCTCCGCCACGCCCAAATCGCGGGCAGCCTGCCGCCACTGCACCCCGACCCGTTCCTGCGCGCCCTCGTCGCCCAGGCGATCGTGTCAGACCTGGTGGTCGTGTCGGACCAGCCCGCGTTCGACACCTACGGCGTCACCCGGATGTGGTGACCGCTCAGCCGAACCGGCCGGCGATATAGGCATAGAGCGCGCGCAGCGTCTGCGCCTCGGCGCCTTCGGGCCGGCCGGGCTTGCTGCGGCCGTTCCACGCCATCACGTCGAAATGAGCCCACGGCACGCCACTGACGAATTCCTGCAGGTACAGCGCCGCGGTGATCGCCCCGCCTTGCGGCCCGTCCGACACGTTGTTGATGTCGGCGATTTTGCTGTCGAGGTTGCGGCGGTACCCGCGCCACAGCGGCATCCGCCATAGCGGGTCGTCCTCCGCCGTACCGGCGCCGAGAAGTCCGCCGGCGAGCGCGTCGTCGTTGCAGAAGAGCGCCGGCAATTCCGGCCCGAGCGCGACCCGCGCCGCGCCGGTCAACGTCGCGATGTCGGCGATCATCGCCGGGCTCTCGCTCGCCGCCTCGGCCAACGCGTCGCACAGGATCAGGCGGCCCTCGGCGTCGGTATTGCCGATCTCGACCGTCAGCCCCTTGCGCGTGCGGATGATGTCGCGCGGCCGGAACGCGTTGCCCGAGACGGCATTCTCGACGCACGGCATCAGCACGCGCAGCCGCACCTTCAACCCCGCCGACATGATCGCCTGGCCGAGCCCAAGCACGATCGCCGCGCCCGCCATGTCCTTTTTCATGTTGAGCATGCCCGAGGCCGGCTTCAAATCAAGCCCGCCCGAATCAAAGCACACGCCCTTGCCCACCAGCGTCACCTTCGGCGCCCCCGGGTCGCCCCAGGTAATGTCGACGAGCCGTGGCGCCCGGTCGCTGGCGCGGCCGACGGCGTGGATCGTCGGGTAATTCTCTTCGATGAGCGCGTCGCCGACGATCAGCCGGTGCCGCGCGCCGGCCGCCTCCGCCACCTTGACGGCGGCATTGGCCAGCTCTTCCGGCCCCATATCCGAGGCGGGGGTCGTGATCAGGTCGCGGGCGAGGAACACCGCGCCCGCGAGCCGCTCGACAAGACCCCGATCCGACCCTTCGGGCCACACCAGCCGCGCCACCCCGGGCTTTTTCTGGTGATAGCGCGTAAAGGCATAGGTGCCGAGCGCCCAGCCGAGCGCGACATGGCTCGCATCGCTGCCCTCCGGCGCGGAATCCAGCCGATAGCTCCCTTCCGGCAGCGTTTCCGAGAGCCCGGCAAGCGTCCACATCGCCGCCTCGTTGCCGCCGGCGCCGACCAGCACCCGGGCGAGGCTCGCATCGTTGCCCGGCACCAACGCGATCTTGCCCGGCTCGCCGGTAAAGCCGATCCGGCCGATCCAGTCCCGCTCCCGCGCCGGCGCCGTCTCGCGCCACGCCGCCAGCCCGTCCTTGGTCACGGCGGTCAGCGGCACCGCGCCGCCCGAATCGTCTGTAAGTGAGAACGCCATCGCTTTTCCTCGCGCCGGAATGCCGCCACAGTACCCGCTCACCGGCAGAGGGCGAAGGCATATGGCCGAGCTGACGCTGACCATCGGCAACAAAAACTACTCGTCCTGGTCGCTGCGGCCGTGGCTGGCGGCCAGGGTGGGGGGCATTGCCTTCGACGAGGTGCTGATCCCGCTCTATTTGCCGGGCAGCCGGGACGAGATCCTGACCCACTCAGGCGCCGGCAAGGTGCCGGTGCTGCACCACGGCGAGGTGACCGTGTGGGAGAGCCTCGCGATCTGCGAATACCTCGCCGAGGCCTTCCCCGATTCCGGACTATGGCCAGCCGACCCCGCCGCCCGCGCCGTCGCCCGGGCTGTCGCCACCGAGATGCACGGCGGCTTCCTCGCGCTGCGCCGCCACCTCCCGATGAACTGCCGCCGCACCCCCTCCGCCCGCGCAATCCCCGCCGAGGTGCAGGCCGATATCGACCGCGTATGCACGATCTGGCGCGACTGCCGCGCCCGGTTCGGCGTGAGCGGCGAGTTCCTGTTCGGCCCCTTCTCGATCGCCGACGCGATGTATGCGCCGGTGGTAAGTCGCTTCAAATCGTACAAAGTAGCTGTAAGTGCCACCGAGACCACCTACTGCGCCGCGGTCATGGCCCTCCCAGCCATGCGAGAATGGCTCGCCGCCGCCCGCGCCGAGCCCTGGACGGTCGAGAATTTTGAGGTGTGAGAGGCCCCGGCTCGCTCCGCTCGCGCCCTCACCCGCCTCGCTGCGCCCGGCACCCTCTCTCCGCAATGCGGGCGAGGGGAAAATAGGCGCCGCACCCGTCCCCATCCCCTCGCCCGCATTGCGGGAGAGGGTGGCCGAAGGCCGGGTGAGGGGCGAGCGCAGCGAGCTGCCGGGGACGGACTCAGCCCCGAACCAGCTCATCCAAAGTCCGCGCCAGCCGCGCCAGATCCTCCTCCCGCGACAGCCGGTGGTCTCCGTCCTTGACCAGCGTCACCGCCACGTCATCACTCCCGACATGCTCGGCGATCGCGAGGCTGCGCTGCCACGGCACCGAGGCGTCGCGCATACCGTGCAACAGCCGCACCGGCCGTCCGATCGGCAATGGCGCGCGGAGCACCAGGTTTTGTCGCCCCTCCTCGATCAGCGCGCGGGTGAAGGAGTAGCCGGCGGGGTCGTATTCCGACGGCAGCGTCACCCGCCCGACCCGCATCAGCTCGTCCTGCTGCGCCGGGTCGAGGCGCGGCCACAGCGAATCCTGGGTGAAATCGGGCGCGGCGGCGATGCCGACGAGCGCATGCACCCGCTCCGGCCGGGCCCGCGCCGCGAGCAGCATGATCCACCCGCCCATGCTCGACCCGACGAGGATTTGCGGCCCGGTGGTCAGCGAATCGATCACCGCGGCCGCGTCGTCGGCCCAGCGCCCGATCGTGCCGTCGGCGAAGTCGCCGCTCGACGCGCCGTGCCCGAAATAGTCGAAACGAATGTAGGCGCGCCCGCGTTGACGACAATAATCGTCGAGAAACAACGCCTTGGTCCCGGTCATGTCGGACCGGAACCCGCTGAGGAAGACGATCCCCGGCGACGCGCCGGGAACGGCCCGGTAGGCGATTGTCGCGCCATCCGGCCGTGCTAGAATCGAGGGATTGTCCGGGGCGGGCATCGGAGGTCCGGCGGCAGCGGAATGGCGAACAATTCTATCATCCCGACGGTACCGGCAGAAGGCCGGCCGCCTTGCGTTCTGCAGGTGATCCCGGCGCTCGTGTCGGGCGGGGTGGAGCGGGGCACGATCGACCTGGCGCGCGCGCTGGTCGAGGCCGGGTGGGACGCTGTCGTCGCCTCCGCCGGCGGCCCGATGGAGCGCGAGCTTATCCGCACCGGCGCGACCCATGTAAAGCTGCCGCTCGCGACCAAGAACCCGTTCGGCATCCGCCGCAACGCCGGCGCGCTCGCCGAGGTGATCCGCCGGCACCGGGTTGACATCGTCCACGCCCGCAGCCGCGCCCCGGCCTGGAGCGCGTGGATGGCGACGAACGCGACCAGGCGGCATTTCGTCACCACCTTCCACAACGCCTACGGCACGGGCCTCCCGCTCAAGCATCGCTACAACTCGGTCATGGCGCGCGGCGAGCGGGTCATCGCGATCTCGGAATTCGTCGCCGAGCACGTCGTCAAGCATTACGGCGTCGGCCCGACCCGGCTGCGCACGATTCCGCGCGGCGTCGATCTCGGCGTCTTCGACCCCAACCGGGTATCCGGCGACCGCGTCGTCGCGCTGGCGAACCAATGGCGCATCCCCGAGGGGGCCGCGGTGGTGGTGCTGCCCGGGCGGCTCACGCGGTGGAAGGGCGGGCTCGACTTTATCGACGCGGTCGCCCGCCTCGGCCGCCGCGACATCTGCTGCGTGCTGGTGGGCGCCGAGCAGCGCAGGGGCTTCCGCAGGGAGCTCGAGCGGGCGATCGAGCGGCGCGGTGTGATCGGCCTCTTCCGCATCGTCGAGGATTGCCGCGACATGGCGGCCGCCTATGTGCTGGCCGATGTCGTCGTCTCGGCCTCGACCGACCCCGAGGGCTTCGGCCGCATCCTCGTCGAGGGTCAGGCGATGGGCCGGCCGGTCGTCGCGACCGACCACGGCGGCGCCCGCGAGACGATCGTGCCGGGCTCGACCGGCTGGCTCGTGTCGCCCCGCGATTCCGGCGCGCTCGCCGCCGCGATCAACGACGCCCTCAACCTCACCAGCGAAGAGCGCGACGCCCTCGGCCTCCGCGCGATGACCCACATCGCCGCCCATTTCACCCGCGACGCGATGTGCGCCCGCACGATCGACGTCTACGAGGAGCTGCTGTTCCCGGCCATCACCAAGGCGCCGGTCTGGCAAGGCGAGCCGCTGGCGATTTCGGCTTAGGCGCGAGTTGACAATCTGACAGGCAGCTCCAAATCTACCCTGCTTGCGGAAAAGGGTGGAATGATGAGCCTGAACATCAAAAATCCGCAGGCGTGCCGACTCATCCAGGAACTTGCCGATGCCACTGGCGAGACCATGACGGGTGCGGTCGCCGCGGCGGTGCGCGAGCGCCTCGATCGGGTCCGCCAGAATGGCGAGGCGGGACTAGCGGAAAAATTGCTGGCGATCGGCCGTGATTGTGCCGCTCGGCTAGGTCCCGAATACCGTGCCCTGGATCATGATGCGCTCCTCTATGACGAGAGGGGGCTTCCGCGATGATCGTCGATGCATCCGCCATCGTCGCGATCCTCTTTGCCGAGCCCGAGGCGGTCGCGTGCGCCGACGCGATCGCGGCGGCGGGGCAGCGCCGTATCTCGGCGGTCAACTTTCTGGAGGCGGCGATCGTCATCGACGGAAAGCGCGATCCGGTCGTCAGCCGGCGGTTTGATGAATTTATGAATAGTGCGGCGATTTCCATCGAGCCGGTGGATGAAGAGCAGGCTCGGGTGGCTCGCGCCGCCTATCGGGATTTCGGCCGCGGCAGCGGCCATCCGGCGCGCCTCAATCTCGGTGATTGCTTCGCCTATGCGCTGGCCCGTTGCCGAGGTGAGGAATTGCTGTTCAAGGGCAATGATTTTATCCACACCGATCTGACGCCGGCACTCTCGTAGGTCTTCCTCCGTGTCTGCGCCTGGCCGGATCCTTGTCATCAAGCTCAGCGCGCTCGGGGATTTCGTGCAGATGATGGGCGCGGCGGCTTCGGTGCGGGCGTTTCACCGCGGTGCCCGGATCACGCTGCTGACGACAGCGCCGTATGCCGAGCTGGCGCGGCAGGCGCCGTATTTCGACGAGGTGTGGGTCGACGAGCGGCCGGGCTGGGGCGATCCGCTCGGCATCCTGCGGCTGCGCCGGCGGCTGCGCGACGGGCAGTTCGACCGCGTCTACGATTTCCAGACCCGCCTGCGTTCGAGCTTCTACTTTCGGCTGATGCGCGACCGCGGCCGGCCGGAATGGTCCGGGATCGCCGCCGGCGCGTCGCACCCGCACGCCAATCCCCGCCGCGACGAGATGCACACGCTCGACCGCCAGGACGAGCAGCTTCGCATGGCCGGGATTCCGGGGCCGTCGCCGCTGCCCGATCTCTCCTGGGCCACCGCCGATATCGGGTGTTTCGCGCTGCCGCCGGATTACGTGCTGCTGATCCCCGGCGGCGCCGCGCATCGGCCGGACAAGCGCTGGCCGATCGGGCATTACGGCGCGCTCGCGCTTCGCCTCGCCGCCGCCGGGCTCGCTCCGGTGGTGGTCGGCGGCGCGGACGAGCGCGCGCTCGGGCGAAGCATCACCGCGGCCGAGCCGGCGACGCGCGACCTCACCGGCCAGACCGGTTTCGGCGACATCGTCGCGCTCGGCGGCGGCGCGCGGCGGGCGATCGGCAACGATACCGGGCCGATGCACCTCGCGGTCGCCGGCGGCGCGGCGGCGACGGTGCTTTATTCGGCAGCGTCCGACCCGGCCCTGACCGCCCCGCGCGGCCGGGACGTGGCGATCCTCCAGCGTCCCGACCTCGCCGCGCTGCCGGTGGAGGCGGTTGCGGCGACGCTGGAGTGGTGACGCCGTTTGAATTTCCGCCTTCCGCCGCTATACGGCCAGAAATTCACGGCGCCGGAACTGCATCAGCAGGGACGGTCGCCGCGCACCAGCATCCGATACAGGCGGCGGTGTTGGCTGTGATCGTAATCGAAGCCGGCTTTATGCAACGAGGCGCGATCATCGATGATCAGCAGGTCGCCCTTTTGATACTCGTGCGCATAGCAAAATTGCGGCTGCGTGATCTTATCGGCCAGATCCTGCAGAAAATCCTGGGTCTCTTCGGGTGACATGCCCGTGACCGTCTCGGTCTTGCCCTTGTGAAACCACACGGCCTTGGTGCCGGTGTCCGGGTGCGTGCGGACCAAGGGATGCACCGTCGGCGGTTTCGTCGCTTCGAGCTGGGCCTTCACGACATCCGGATTGCCTATCTTCATCCGCGCGCTGCTGATCAGCGTATTCTCGGTCTTCGCGTCGGCGATCTTCAGTTTCATGTCGTCTGAGAGCGCTTCGTAGGCCGCACGCGAGTTGCAAACCGATGTCGCGCCACCCTTGTCCGGCACGGCTACCGCATACAGCATGGTGAACTTGGGCGGCAATTCCTGGTTGGTGTGGTCGGTGTGCCAAGTGGCGTTGGCGCCGACCTTTGCGGGCTGGCCCTTGCTGTCTAGGTGACGATTGTCGAGCACGCTGATCAACGGAAATCCGTCGACCAGATAGCGCCGGTTCTGGTCCTCCATCAGTTCGCCGAACATTTCTCCAGCGGCTTGCACCTGGCCTGGGGTGAGATGCTCCTGCCCGCGGATCACCAGGACCACGTTCTCGACGACAGCGTCGTAGAGTTTCTTCTGTGTCGCGTCGTCGACGGGATGCGCAAGGTCGATACCTGTGACGATGGCGCCGATGTGCTCCTTGACCTTCGCAATCTTCATAGTCTGGGCGGGTATCCTCGACGCGGCAGCGCTCATCATCTGGCTCCTCATATCCTGACCCGCAGAGTGCGGCGGGCGCGTGTGGCATTCCGGAAAACCTCTCTCGCCAATAGGATCGACCGAATGTTCTCATCTATCAAGCATTGCCCGACAACCATGTCAGCCTCGGCTGAGGCTCGCTATCGGCGCCGCTTGGCCGTTCGGCTTGGGATAGCGAAGGACGGCCTTTACGCCGAGGGAGGAAGTTCGGACTGAGGCACAACCGACGCTGAGGCCGGCTTGACGAAACAGGGTCGTTTCGCGATATTCCCGGCATGAGCAAGAGCCGCCGCATCGCGTTGACGACTACGACCACCGCGCCACAAGGCGGGGTGTCGGGAGGTCGCGTACGCTGATCCAGCAGCAAGGCCCGAACCCGAACGACCCCGCCGGCGACGGACGGGGTTTTTTCGTCACTCGCCCCCGCCCAAGCCGCGATAGATGGCCGCGAGAATTGACGGAGCAGAGGGCGATATGAGCAACCCGATAGCCGTAACCCTGCCGGATGGCAGCCGGCGCGATTTTCCCGGCCCCGTCTCCGGCGCCGAGCTGGCCGCCGCGATCGGTCCCGGCCTCGCCAAGGCCGCCATCGCGCTAAAGCTCGACGGTCGGGCGCGCGACCTCGCGACGGTGATCGACCGTGACGCGAAGGCCGCGATCATCACCCGGCGCGACGCGGAGGGGCTCGAAATCCTGCGCCACGATGCCGCTCATGTGATGGCCGAAGCGGTCAAGGAACTCTATCCCGACACCCAGGTCACCTTCGGCCCGGCGACCGAGACCGGGTTTTATTACGATTTTGCCCGCGACGTGCCGTTCACCCCGGACGATCTGGCGGCGATCGAGACGCGCATGCGCAAGATCGTCGAGCGCGACGAAAAGATCACCCGCGAGGTGTGGGAGCGCGACAAGGCGGCCGAGTTCTTCGCCGGCCTCGGCGAGGACTACAAGGCGGAATGGATCGCCGAGATCCCGGCCGAGGAGGAGATCAGCCTCTACCGCCAGGGGGAGTTCGTCGATCTGTGCATGGGCCCGCACCTGCCGTCGACAGGGCATCTCGGCCAGGCGTTCAAGCTGTTGAACGTCGCCGGCGCCTATTGGCGGGGCGACGCCGCCAACGCCCAGCTTCAGCGCATCCGCGGCACCGCCTGGGCGAACCAGAAGGAGCTCGACCAATACCTGCTCCAGCTCGAGGAGGGCGAGCGGCGAAACCACGTCCGCATCGGCCGCGAGCTTGACCTGTTCCACCTCCAGGAGGAGGCGGTCGGCAGCGTGTTCTGGCACCCGAAAGGGTGGCGGCTGTTCCGCATCATCGAGGATTACATGCGCCGGCGGCTCGACGCGGCGGGGTACGCCGAAGTCAAGGCGCCCCAGCTTCTCGACCGCAGCCTGTGGGAAGCCTCGGGCCACTGGGACAATTTCCGCGCCAACATGTTCATTGCGCAGAGCCAGGACGATCGCGTGCTGGCGGTAAAGCCGATGAACTGCCCCGGCCATGTCTTGATCTTCCGCAACCGCCTGCGCAGCTACCGCGAATTGCCGCTGCGCCTCGCCGAGTTCGGCTCGTGCCACCGGAACGAGCCGTCGGGCGCCCTGCACGGCATCATGCGGGTGCGCGCGTTCACGCAGGACGACGCCCACATCTTCTGCACCGAGGACCAGATCACCGGCGAATCGATCGCGTTCTGCAAGCTCTTGCTGTCGATCTACAAGGATTTCGGGTTCGAGGACGTGGCGATCAAATTCGCCGACCGCCCGACCCCGCGCACCGGCTCGGACGCGACCTGGGACCACGCCGAGCAAAGCCTCAAGGACGCGGTCGCCGCCGCCGGGCTCGACTACACGCTGGCCCCGGGCGAGGGCGCGTTCTACGGGCCGAAGCTTGAATTCCACCTGCGCGATGCGCTTGGCCGCACGTGGCAATGCGGCACGCTGCAGCTCGATTTCAACATGCCCGAGCGGCTCGGCGCCTCGTATATCGGCGAGGATGGCAGCCGCCATGTGCCGGTGATGCTGCACCGCGCGATCCTCGGCTCGATGGAGCGGTTTATCGGCATCCTGATCGAGAACTATGCCGGCGCGTTCCCGCTCTGGCTGGCGCCGGTGCAGGCGGTGGTCGCGACGATCACCTCCGACGCCGATGCCTATGCCGATGAGGTTGCACGGGAATGCGCGGCGGCGGGGCTGCGCGTCGTCGTCGACACCGGCAACGACAAGATCGGTTACAAGGTCCGCGAGCACAGCCTGGCGAAAATTCCGCTGATGCTGGTCGTCGGCCGGCGCGAGGCCGAAAACCGCGCGGTTTCCCTGCGCCGCCTCGGTAGCACCGAGCAACAATCACTTGCGCTTAACGAGGCGCTTGATAGATTGAAAGTAGAGGCGGCGGCCCCAACCTGACGATGATTGTCACGACGCGGTTACTCGCCTAATCAGCACACCCACAAGAGGAGAGCTTACATACCCAGACCACCGATGAACTCCACCCCCACCCGCGACGGGCCTCGGATCAATGAAGAGATCGGAGTGCCGAACGTCCGCCTCGTCGATCAAGAAGGCGAGATGGTGGGAGTAGTGGGGCGTAACGAAGCCATTCAGAGGGCGATCGAAGCCGGCCTTGACCTGGTCGAGATCGCCCCCAATGCCGACCCGCCGGTCTGCAAGATCCTCGATTTCGGCAAGTTCAAATACGAGGCCCAGAAAAAGAAAAACGAGGCCCGCAAGAAACAGAAAGTCATCGAGGTCAAGGAGATCAAGCTGCGTCCCAGCATCGACGACCATGACTACGACGTTAAGATGCGCAGCATGGTGAAATTCATCGACGAGGGCGACAAGGTCAAGGTGACGATGCGGTTCCGCGGGCGCGAGCTGGCGCACCAGGAGCTCGGCATGAACGTGCTGATCCGCGTCCGCACCGACCTCGACGAGGTCGCCAAGGTCGAGCAGATGCCGCGCATGGAAGGCCGGCAGATGACGATGGTGATCTCACCGAAATAGTCTCTCTGCCATCATTGCCGGGTGGCTCCGTAGGATGGGTAGAGCGCAGCGAAACCCATCGTGGCGCCGCTCTCCGCCGTCATTGCGAGGAGCGCAGCGACGCGGCAATCTCGATGGGCCCGGACTCCTCCGGCGCGAGATTGCGTCGCTGCGCTCGCAATGACACGGAAAGGAATGACCACATGGCCAAGATTGAGCGCTACGCGGCACCGGGCATCTTCAACCCGCCGGCCTACGCCCAGGCGGTCAAGGTGACCGAAGGCAAGACCCTGCTCTACATCTCCGGCCAGGTCGCCTACACGGCCGACGGCGGTGCGGCGCATCCCGGCGATTTCAAGGCCCAGGCACGCGCCGCGCTTGTCGCGCTCAAGGCGCAGGTCGAGGCCGGCGGCGGGACGATGGCGGATATCGTCAAGATCAACACCTACGTCACCGACATGCGCTACCGCCCCGATTGGGCCATCGTGCGCGAGGAATTCTTCGGCAAGCAGACTCCGCCGAGCACCCTCGTCGGCGTCACCACCCTCGCCGCTCCCGAATGGATGATCGAGATCGAAGCCGTCGCGGTGTTATAGGAGCGCGGGCGTCCCGCCCGCATATAGGAGCGCGGGCGTCCCGCCCGCATTCTTTCTATAATGTGCGGGCTATAATGTGCGGACGAGACGCCCGCGCTCCTCTACTTGCATCCTTCCGGGCGCATCGGTATAACCCGCGCCTCCAACAGGCGGCGGGCCGCGCTTTGGCGCCAACGGGCATGCCTTGCTGCCGAAACATTTGTCGAAGGACCGGAAATGCCCAAGTTGAAGACGAAGAGCGGCGCCAAGAAGCGCTTCGGGCGCACCGGCGCCGGCAAGATCAAGCGCAATTGGGGTTATAAACGCCACCGGTTGATCAGCAAGTCGAAGCAGGGCAAGCGCCTGCGTCGCGGCACCACGACCCTGGAAAAGGGCGACGCGAAGCTGGTGCTGACCTATATGCCGTATCTGCGGAGCTAGGCGATGGCCCGGGTCAAACGCGGCACGACGACGCATGCCCGCCACAAAAAGGTTCTCGACCTCGCCAAGGGCTATCGCGGCCGGGCCAGCACGGCCTACCGCATTGCGCTTGAAAAGGTCGAAAAGGGCTTGCGCTACGCCTATCGCGACCGCCGCAACAAGAAGCGCGATTTCCGCGGGCTGTGGATCCAGCGCATCAATGCCGGCGTGCGCGAACACGGCATCACCTATTCGCAGTTCATCAACGGGCTGAAGCGGGCCGGGCTCGAGCTCGACCGCAAGGTCCTGTCCGACCTGGCGATCCGCGAGCCCGAGGCCTTCGCCGCGATCGTCACGACCGCGAAGTCGGCGCTCGAACAGGCGGCCGCGTGAGGATCACGGCCGCCCATGCGCGATTTACCGGCGGGTGCATCGAGTAGGTCCCGCGCAGGAGAACTATGAGTCTCAAAGGGGCCCTGTAAGGCCCCTTTTTGCTGTTCACAGGAACCAGCCCATGGACGATTTGGAGCAGTTGCGAGGCGAGGCGTTGCGCGATGTCGCGGCGGCTTCCTCGGTCGACGCGGTCGAGGCGGTGCGTGTCGCGGTGCTTGGCCGCAGCGGCCAGCTCACCCAGCGCATGCGCGGCCTCGGCGCGCTCGACCCCGACGCGCGCCGCGAGACCGGCGCCGCGCTCAACCGCTTGAAGGACGAGATCGCCGAGGCCCTGGAGGCGCGCAAGGCCGAGCTTGGCCAAGCCGCCCGCGCCCAGCGCCTCGCCGCCGAGCGCGCCGACGTCACCCTTCCGGTCCCGCCCGACACGACCGGCCGCATCCACCCGATCAGCCAGACCATCGACGAGATCGTCGCGATCTTTGGCGAGATGGGGTTCGCGGTCGCCGAGGGGCCGCATATCGAGGATGATTTCTACAATTTCACCGCGCTCAACATCCCGCCGGAGCATCCGGCGCGGCAGGAACACGACACGTTCTACCTGCCCGAGCGCGCCGACGGCAGCCGCCTCGTGCTGCGCACCCACACCTCGCCGGTGCAGATCCGCACGATGCTGGCGCAAAAGCCGCCGCTGCGGATCATCGTCCCCGGCCGCACCTTCCGCTGCGACCACGACGCGACCCATTCGCCGATGTTCCACCAGGTCGAGGGGCTGGTGATCGACCGCGCCACCCACATGGGCCACCTCAAAGGCTGCCTGATCGAGTTCTGCCGGGCCTTTTTCGGCGTTGACGATCTGCCGGTGCGGTTCCGGCCGAGCTATTTCCCGTTCACCGAGCCCTCGGCCGAGGTCGATATCGGCTGCTCGCGCGAGGGGGGCGAACTCAAGATCGGCGCGGGGAGCGCCAAAGGGCAACAAAGCTGGCTTGAAATCCTCGGCAGCGGCATGGTCCACCCGCAGGTCCTGCGCAATTGCGGCATCGACCCCGACGAGTACCAGGGCTTTGCGTTCGGCATGGGGATCGAGCGGGTGGCGATGCTCAAATACGGCATCCCCGACCTCCGCACGATGTACGAGTCGGACCTCCGCTGGCTCAAGCATTACGGGTTCCTGCCGCTCGACATACCGTCGCTCGTCCGCGGGCCGCTGCTATGAAGACGACGGTTTCCTGGCTCAAAAGCCATCTCGACACATCGGCCGGCACCGACGCGCTGGTCGAGCGGCTGGTCATGCTCGGTCACGATGTCGATGGGGTCGAGGATCGCGGCGCCGGGCTCGCCGATTTCGTCACCGCCCGCGTCGTCTCGGCCGAGCGGCACCCCCAGGCCGACCGTCTCCGCGTCTGCGTCGTCGATAACGGCGCCGAGCACATCCAGGTCGTCTGCGGCGCCCCGAACGCCCGCGCCGGCATGATCGGCGTGTTCGGCCACGCCGGCGTCACCGTGCCCAAGACCGGCGCGGTGCTGACCGAGAGCGCGATCCGCGGCGTGGTCTCGCGCGGGATGCTGATGTCCGAGGCCGAGCTGAAGCTCAGCGACAGCCATGACGGCATCATCGAACTCCCGTCCGACACGCCGATCGGCGCCCGTTACGTCTCGGTCGCGGGCCTCGACGACCCGGTCGTCGACATCAAGGTGACGCCCAACCGGGCCGATTGCCTCGGCACGCGCGGCCTCGCCCGCGACCTCGCCGCGACCGGCATCGGCACGCTAAGGCCGCTCGACACGACCCCGGTGCCCGGCAAATTCACATCGCCGGTCACCCTCCGCATCGACGATCCGACCGCGTGCCCGCTGTTCCTCGGCCGCCACATCCGGGGGATCAAGAACGGCCCGAGCCCGGATTGGCTCAAATCGCGCCTGGAATCGATTGGGCTGCGGCCGATCTCCATCCTCGTCGACGTCACCAATTTCCTGACCTTCGACCTCAACCGGCCGCTGCATGTCTTCGACGCCGGCAAGATCGCGCGCGGCCTCACCGTCCGACTCGCCCACGCCGGCGAAAAAATGCTGGCGCTCAACGGCCGCGAATACGCGCTCGACCCCGAAATCTGCGCGATCGCCGACGATAACGGCGTGCAGAGCCTCGGCGGCGTCATGGGCGGCGAGGCGACGAGCTGCACCGAGGCGACCACCGAGGTCTTTGTCGAAGCCGCGTTGTTCGACCCCATCCGCACCGCCGCGACCGGCCGTCGCCTCGAAATCATCAGCGACGCGCGCTACCGCTTCGAGCGCGGCGTCGACCCCGAATTCACCGGTCCCGGCCTCGAAATCGCCACCCGGCTGATCCTGGATTTGTGCGGCGGCGAGGCCTCCGAGATCGTCGTGGCCGGCGCCCAGCCCGAATGGCGCCGCACCTATGCGCTGCGAGCCGACCGGCCGAAGACGCTCGGCGGCCTCGCCGTGCCGGCCGCGGAGAGCCGCCAGATCCTCGAAACCCTCGGCTTCGCGGTCGAAGGGCAGGGCGGCGAGCTTGCCGTCACCCCGCCCCCCTGGCGCGGCGACGTCGTCGGCGAGGCCGACCTCGTCGAGGAGGTGTTGCGGGTCAAGGGCTACGACGACATCCCCGCCGTACCGCTCGCCCGGGACACGGTTGTCTCGCGTCCGGCGATCGATGCCAGGCGCCGCCGCGCCGATCTCGTCCGCCGGACGCTCGCGGCACGCGGGCTGGTCGAGGCGGTCGCCTTCTCGTTCATCTCGGAAAAGGCCGCGCGAGCCTTCGGCGGCGGCGACGCCAGGCTGCGTCTCGTCAACCCGATCGCCGCCGACCTCTCGGTGATGCGTCCGTCGGTGCTGCCGGCGCTGGTCGAGGCGGCGCAGCGCAACGCCGATCGCGGCTATCCCGACGTCGCGCTGTTCGAGCTCGGCCCGCTCTACCGCGACGACACGCCCGCGGGGCAGATCAACGCCGCCGCCGGCATCCGCGCCGGCCGCACCGGCCCGCGCGACTGGCGCGCCAAGCCCGAGACGCCCGATTTCGTCCTCGCCAAGTCCGACGCGATCGCCGCGCTCGCCGCCGCCGGCGCCCCGGCCGACAGCGTGCAAACGAGCGGCGATCCGCCCGCCTGGTACCACCCCGGCCGTGCCGGCGTGCTGCGGCTCGGCCCGACCGTGCTCGGCCATTTCGGCGAGTTGCACCCCGACATCCTCGAAGCCTTTGACGTGAGGGGCCCGGTCGCCGCGTTCGAAATCTTCCTCGACGCCGTCCCGGCCGCGCGCGCCGGCCGCGCCCGCCCGCCATTGAGGCTCAGCGTGTTCCAGCCGGTCGAGCGCGATTTTGCCTTCATCGTCGACCATGCCGTCCCCGCAGAAACCCTGCTCCGCGCCGCCCGCGGCGTCGACCGCAAGCTCGTCACCGAGATTCGCCTCTTCGACCTCTACGAAGGCGCCGGCCTCCCCGACGGCAAGAAATCCCTCGCCATCGCCGTGACGCTGCAGCCGCAAGACGCGACCCTGACCGACGCCGAGATCGAAGCCTTCTCGCAAAAGCTCGTCGCGGCGGTGGAAAAGGCCACCGGCGGGGTACTGCGGGGGTAGATTGACAAAGTAGCCACTAGAGGCCACTTAATGACCATGCAAACCGTCGGCCTGAAAGTCCTGAAGAACAAGCTCAGCGAGTGTGTCCGCGCGGTCAAGGCGGGCGAGACTGTGGTCATCACCGACCGCGGCCATCCCGTCGCCGAGCTGGTGCCGCCGCGCAAGCCGACGGAGTCGGTCGTTGAGCGCGGCATCCGCGAGGGCTGGATGAGGCCGGCCGACCAGACCGCGCCGCTCCCGCCACGTCGCCCGATCAAAGGCCTGACGCTCGAGAAATTGCTGACCGATCTGGACGAGGATCGCGCTGATCGATGATCTACATCGACAGCTCGGTCGTCCTCTCGCGGTTCCTTGAGGAAGGGCGCACGCCGCCCGATGCGTTCTGGGATGCGCCGTTGGCCTCCAGCAAGTTGCTCGAATACGAGGTTCTCAATCGAATGTACGTCTATGACCGCGGCGATCCCGACATCGCCGATGCCAGGGCGTTGTTGAGGCGGATGCTGCTCGTCGAGCTGTCCACCCCCGTGCTCAGCCGCGCATTGGAGCCGCTTCCGCACCATATCCGAACGCTGGATGGGCTTCACCTGGCGACGATGGATTACCTGCGTCGGAGCGGCGAGATCGTCGAATTGGCCAGCTATGACAACCGGATGATCGCCGCGGCGGAGGCTATGGGCATCGATGTCGCGGCGCTGTAGCCTCTGCGCCAGCCGATTCGATCGGCGACGGCAAAAAAGCCAAAATCCCCTGCCAGCCTAGCGTTGTTTCGCACTCGATGGGGTTCGTTAGATGCGACTGGGGCAGGTGCCGGCCCGAACTCATTGAAGCGGCGTCCGTTTCCGGCCTGCCTCCTGTTAATTGGCCCAACCCATTGGCGAAACCCCAGTTTTTCTGCGGCGAAGCGAAGAGGAACCACCTGTTATTTTTCAGCCTTAACAGGACGCCCAGGCGCGATTTCCCGGAGCTCGCCGCGGGATGTTCGCGCGGTGGTTGATAACCCCTCGTGGGGCGACGGCGCCGCAATGCCTTGCGTTGATACTTCGCGGCCGGACCCTTATGTTCCGGGCCAGCCCAAGGGATTTTATGACCACCGACCTCTCGCATATCCGCAATTTCGCGATCATCGCGCACATCGACCACGGCAAGTCGACATTGGCCGACCGGCTGATCCAGACCTGCGGCGGGCTCGAGCTGCGGGAGATGCGCGAGCAGGTGCTCGACACGATGGCGATCGAGCGCGAACGCGGCATCACGATCAAGGCGCAGACCGTGCGCCTCAGCTATCTCGCCCGCAATGGCGAGACCTATGTCCTCAATCTGATGGACACGCCGGGTCATGTCGATTTCGCCTATGAGGTCAGCCGGTCGCTCGCCGCGTGCGAGGGGTCGCTGCTCGTCGTCGACGCGAGCCAGGGGGTCGAGGCGCAGACCCTGGCCAACGTCTATCAGGCGGTCGCGGCCGGGCACGAGATCGTGCCGGTGCTCAACAAGATCGACCTACCCGCCGCCGAGCCCGATCGGGTCAAGCAGCAGATCGAGGATGTGATCGGGCTCGACGCCGGCGACGCGCTGCTGGTCTCGGCCAAATCCGGCATCGGCATCGGGGATGTGCTCGAAGCCCTCGTCGCCAAATTGCCGGCGCCGCAGGGCGATTCCGCTGCGCCGCTGTCGGCCCTCCTCGTCGATAGCTGGTACGATGCGTATCTCGGCGTGGTCATCCTGGTGCGGGTCAAGAACGGCGCGCTCAAGGTCGGGCAGAAGATCAAATTGATGGCGACCGGCGCGACCCATTCGGTCGAGCGCGTCGGCGTTTTCACCCCGAAAGGCGTCGCCGCGCCCGCGCTCGGCCCCGGGGAGATCGGCTTTATCACCGCCGGCATCAAAACCGTCGCCGATTGCCGCGTCGGCGACACGATCACCGAGGAACGGCGCCCTACCCCCGAGCCGCTGCCGGGCTTCCAGCCGGTCCAGCCTGTCGTTTTCTGCGGATTGTTCCCGACCGATTCAGCCGATTACGAGAGGCTGCGCGACAGCCTCGCCAAATTACGCCTCAACGACGCCAGCTTCGAATACGAGCCGGAGACCTCGGTCGCGCTCGGCTTCGGCTTCCGCTGCGGGTTTCTCGGGCTCTTGCACCTCGAGATCATCCAGGAGCGGCTGGAGCGCGAATTCGACCTCGATCTGATCATGACCGCGCCGTCGGTCATCTACCGCGTTCACCGCACCAATGGCCGGGTGCTCAACCTGCACAACCCCAGCGACATGCCTGACGCCGTCCAGGTCGGCCATATCGAGGAGCCGTGGATCAAGGCGACGATCCTCGTGCCCGATACCTATCTCGGGCAGATACTTGCGCTGTGCGAGGAACGGCGCGGGACGCAGCTCGATCTGACCTATGCCGGCGCCCGCGCGATGCTGGTCTACCGCCTGCCGCTCAACGAGGTGGTGTTCGATTTCTACGACCGGCTCAAATCGGTCAGCCGCGGCTACGCCAGCCTCGACTATCAGCTCGACGGCTACGCCGAGGGCGACCTCGTGCTGATGAACATCCTCGTCAATGGCGAGCCGGTCGACGCGCTGTCGCTGATCGTCCACCGCAGCCAGGCCGAGCGCCGCGGCCGCGCCTTGTGCGAGCGCCTCAAGGATTTGATCCCGCGGCAGCTTTTCCAGATCGCGATCCAGGCCGCGATCGGCGGCCGCATCATCGCCCGCGAAACCGTCAAGGCCCTCCGCAAGGACGTCCTCGCCAAATGCTACGGCGGCGACGTCACCCGCAAGCGCAAGCTTCTCGACAAGCAGAAAGAGGGCAAAAAGCGCATGCGCCAATTCGGCCAGGTCGACATCCCGCAGAGCGCCTTTATTGCCGCGTTGCGGATGGGAGACTCGTAGAGGATTAGGACCGCGGGCGCCCCGCCCGCATCTTTTGTTGAGGATGGGGGCGAGACGCCCGCGGTCCAGGGCTAACTCGCCATCATTCGCTGCGGCTTCCGTCTCGCCGCAGGCGCCGGCTTCGGCGCCGGCAGGGTGACCGTGACCGTCGTGCCGATGCCTTTCTCGCTTTCGACCCTGAGGGTGCCGCCGTGGAGCTCGGCGAGGCGGCAGGCGAGCGGAAGGCCGAGACCGGTGCCTTCATAGCGGCGGGTGTGGTCGGCCTCGACCTGGCCGAACGGTTCGAGTGCCACGGTGATCTCCGCCGGGGTCATCCCCGGCCCGGTGTCGCGGACCTCGAAGCTGACGCCGCTATCGGCGCCGGTCCCGACCGCCACCATGACCGACCCGCCGGGCTGGGTGAATTTGATCGCGTTGGACAAAAGGTTGAGGAGGATCTGCTTGAGGCGCGTCGGGTCCGCGGTCAGCGGCGGCAATTGGCGGCTCGCCTCGACGGTCAGCAGGATCCGGCCGTTCTCCGCCCGGTCATGCACCAGCGTGATGCAGGATTCGACGATCTGGCGCGGGTCGATGCCCGATTCGGGATGAAGGTCGAGCTTGCCGGCGTCGACCTTGGCGAGGTCGAGGATGTCGTTGATGATCGTGTGCAGATGGTCGCCGCTCTGGTGGATCAGCGCCGCATATTCCTCCTGCCGCGCCTGCAGCGGCCCGGCGATGCCGAGCTGCAGCGATTCGGAAAAGCCGAGGATCGCGTTGAGCGGGGTGCGCAACTCGTGGCTCATATTGGCGAGAAACTGTGACCGGGTCCGGTTCGCCGCCTCCGCCGCTTCCTTGGCGCTGCGCAGTTCGCGCTCGGTGAGGACGGCATGGGTGATGTCGCGCGCCGTCCCGCGATAGCCGAGGAAGCGGCCCGCGGCGTCGAAGAACGGCGTGCCGCTGATCGCTCGGATGCGCTCGGTGCCGTTGTCGACGCGGCGGGAATAGGTGAAATCGCGGAACGGTTCATGGCGGCGCAACATTTCGAGGTGGTCCTGCCATTTGGCTGCCTCGCTGCCCATGTCGACGGCCATGTCCATACGGCTGCGGCCGATGCTGTTGGCGGGGTCGGCGCCAAAGGCGCGGATGCCGTCGGAGATGTAGGTGAACCGGTGCTCCTCGTCGGTTTCCCAGAACCAGTCCGACGAGACCATCGCGAAATCGCGGAACCGGCCTTCGCTTTGCGCCAAAGCGGTCGAGCGCTGTTCGAGCCGGCCAAGCTGGGCGGCGAGCGCGCGGAACAGCACGGCAAAGCCGATGATCGCCCAGGCGGTGCCGATGCCGATGATGATGGCCTTGCGCCGCCAGGGGGCCAGCGCTTCGTCCTCGGTGATGCCGACCGCGACCGCAATCGGATATTCCCGGATCGGCTGCACCGAGATGATGCGCGCCTCGCCGTCGACATAGCCGGGGGTGCGGTAGGTGCCGCCGCCCGCGGCGATCACGGCGTAAAGCGGCGATTCGACCGCGACTCGGGTCCCGATCATCTTGTCGAGGTTTGGATAGCGCGCCAGCAGCATCCCGTCGCCGCGCAGCAGCGTCACCGAGCTGCCATGCTCGGTCGTGATCGCCTTATAGAAATCTACGAAGTAGCGCGCCTCGATGACACCGGCGACAACGCCGAGGAACGTGCCGTCCGGGGCGCTGACCCGGCGCGCCAGCATGATCGTCCAGGCCCCGGTAAAGCGGTTCACCACCGGAACCCCGACAAAGGCGCCGGGATCGCCGCTGTCGCGCAGATAGCGGAAGAAATCGCGGTCGGAGGCGTCGATATAGGGGATCGGCCAAGTGTGCGAGAAATTGGCGATGACGCCCCTGTTGTCGAGCAGCGCAATCGAGTTGGCTTGCGGCAGGCTACGCAGCCGGTCGAGCAAGTATTCATGCACGGTCTTGCTCGCCATGCGCTCGCGGAACTGGTCGGGGTCGGTGATTCCGGCGCCGAGCACCATCGCCCGCGTCTCTTGAACCACCAGATCGACCGCCTGGACGGCCCGCCCGGATTGCTCGGCGAGGACGACGGACAGGTTCCGCGTGTCCTTCATCTCATCGGAGATGCGGTCGCGGTACATCTCGCGGATCGCCAGTCCGGCGGCCACGATCGTGATCGCGATAAAGACGAACCCGCCGAGGTAAAGGTATCGGCTCGAACGGGAACGGTCATCGCTCCCGGCCTGGGTAAGCATCATCGACTTCATTTCGTTCCGCGGATGGCGGAACCCGAGAGAGCGCAACACACTGAACGGGCTAGGCGAATACGATTAAGACATCCTAAAGATGCGCCGGTCCCTCCGGTTTTTTCATGGGTCGCAGGCTTTTCGGCCTCGTATTCATTGGCTATCGTCGCGAACGAGACCGGGGGATAGGCGATGGCTGACGACAATACCTACGACTTCATCGTGACCGGCGCGGGTTCCGCGGGGTGCGCGGTGGCCGGTCGGCTCAGCGAGAACGGGCGGTATCGGGTGCTGCTGCTGGAGGCCGGCACCAAGGACACCAACCCGTGGATCCACATCCCGCTCGGCTACACCAAGACCTACACCGACCCGCGGGTGAACTGGATGTTCGACAGCGAGCCGGAAAAAGAATTGAACGGCCGCACCCTTTACCAGCCGCGCGGCAAGGTGCTGGGCGGCACCAGCTCGATCAACGGCATGGTCTACATGCGCGGCACCCCGCGCGACTACGACGGCTGGCGCCAGCGCGGCTGCGAGGGCTGGGATTACGATTCGGTCCTGCCGTTCTTCAGGAAGGCCGAAAACCAGGAGCGCGGCGAAAGCGAATTCCACGGCGTCGGCGGGCCGCTCAACGTCTCGAACCCGGTGCGCTCGCCGCTGGCCGACGCGATGGTCCAGGCGGCGGTCGAGGCCGGCGTCCCCGCCAACGACGATTTCAACGGAGCCAAGCAGGAAGGCGTCGGCTACTACCAGACCACGACCAGCAACCGCCGCCGCTGGAGTTCGGCGCGGGCCTATCTCGGCGCCGCCAAGGGCCGCCAGAACCTCACTGTCGCGACCGAGGCCCACGCGACCCGCATCCTCTTCAACGAGGGCCGCGCGACCGGCGTCGAGTACCGCACGCCGGCGGGACCGAAAACCGCGCATGCCCGGCGCGAGATCGTCGTTTCCGGCGGCGTCTACGGCTCGCCGCAACTGTTGCAGCTATCCGGGGTCGGCCCCGGCGAGTTGTTGCAGCAGCATGGTGTCCCCGTAGTCGCCGACCTGGAGGGGGTCGGCAAGCATCTGCACGACCATTTCAACACCTATCTGGTCTGGCGCTGCTCGGAGAAGGTCACCCTGAACGACCTCGCCGCGAGCCCGCTGATGAAGCTGACCTCGGGCATCCAGTATGTGTTCACCCGGTCGGGCCACCTGTCGAACGCGGGCATCTATGCCGGCGCCTTTGTCAAAAGCGACCCGCGTCTCGACGAACCCGATTTGCAGATCAACATGTTCGGCTGGAGTGCGTTCGAACGCCTGCGCACCGGGATCAAGCCGCACCCGTTCTCCGCCTTCACCCTCTCGCCGGTGCATCTGCGCCCGGAGGGCCGCGGCACGGTTCGGATCAAGAGCCCCGACCCGATGGCGCCGCCGGCGATCCAGTTCAACTTCCTCGCCAGCGAATATGATTTCCAGGCGCTGATCTACGGCACTCGCATGAGCCGAAAGATTGCCGAGCAGCCGGCGCTGAAACCCTTTGTCATGGAGGAGGTGATCCCCGGCCCAGCCGTCGAGACAGATGATCAGATGAAGGCGGAAATCCGCCTGCGCGGCGTCTCGAACCTGCATCCGGTCGGCACCTGCCGCATGGGCCGCGAGCCCGACTCGGTCGTCGACCCGCGCCTCAGGGTGCACGGTCTCAAGGGATTGCGCGTCGCCGACGCCTCGATCATGCCGCAAGTCCCCGGCGGCAACACCAACGCGCCGTCGATCATGATCGGCGAAAAATGCGCGGCGATGATCTTGGAGGACCAGGCGGCTTGAGGAGCAAGCTCAATTCCGTCTGTGACTACTCAACAAGCTCATGGCGCGCGGTAGTGGGTCACGCTGTGGTCTATCGCGGGCATGATGAAGGTGATTGAAGATTGGGAAAACCGACAGACGATGAAGCTTGGCGATCGATTGGTGGGGTGATGTCATCGATCCGTAGGATTCCGTGTCCGGCAAAGAATGGCGCTGTATGCGTCGATCGTGAATGCAGCCGGGCGATTTGCCGCGAGCAGATACGTGAGCGCGAATACTCCATCAAGCAGCGGGAGGAAAGGGAACGTGCCGCTTGGCAGCATGCGCAAGACAGGAGAGAGACTGCCCGACGCCTCGGAAGCCGCGCCCTAAAGTTCTCGTCGTTGATCTTTGACGACGTTTTCGCCCATTACAATTAAAGTACCCGGCGCGCGAGTGGCTTGATTAGTGGCCAAACCTAATAATCGCGAGTGAGAGGCCCGTCGCGCCGAGGAATGACGTTAGGGCGAAGGTGGCTAAAACGAAGACGAGCTGGAAGTTCGTTGGTAGGTTCGAAATTTTGCCTTTGATTTCGGCGAGTTCGATGGGGACGTTCTTGAGGTTGGCCAGGTCTTCACGGATGGCCTTGAGTTCTGTTCGAACCTCCGTGACTGCCGCTTCCAGGACCGCCACCCGCGTCTCCAAATCAGAACCTCGCCGACCTGCCCCACCACCGCGCGGGACGTCATCAGGCATATCGCGTTTCCAATTTCCTAATCTCGCGCTTCCGACCTGGCTGACAATAAACCGCGGTGCGCCTGCCGCATAGCTCAATCCAACCCCATGCGCCGATGTGGGTGCTCACCCCGGATAATCGGCGTACAGTGCTCTCGATAATGTGATTCGGGAGGGCGCGCCATGCAATACCGCCGCATTTCCGCCGATTGCCACCTTGACCTGCCGTGGCTGCCGCCGGAGCTTTTCGTCGAAAATGCGTCGCGTGAGCTCAAGGACCGGATGCCCTTTGTCGAGGACGGGCCGGACGGGCCGCGGTGGACGACCAAGGCCGGGGTCGCCATGGGCATCCCGGGGGCCGTCGGCTCGGTCGGAGCGCCGTTTGTGCCGGGGCAGAACTACCGCGTCGACAAGATGGCCGAGACCGGACTTTACGAGGCGGGCAAGCGCGGCGAGCGCCGCCCTGGCGACCCGCATCTGCGCATCAAGGAGATGGAGAAGGACGGCGTCGACGCCGAGATCATCTTCGGGATTCTGGGGGTCGCCTCGCGGATCGAGGATCACGTCGCGGCCAACGAGATGCTGCGCATCTACAACGACTGGCTCAAGCATTTCTGCAGCCATTATCCCGACCGCCAGATCGGTCTCGCCTGCCTGCCTTACGGCGACATCGAGGCGGCGGCGAAGGAGGTCTATCGCGTCGCCAAGCTCGGCCTCAAGGGGCTGGAGCTGTCGTGCTCGTGGGACATGGAGCCGATGTGGCACCCGTGCTGGGAGCCGCTATGGAAGGCGGTCAACGACGTACAGCTCCCGCTGCATTTCCACACCTTTCCGGCTGTGCCGCAGCGCGAGCGCAACAAATTGACCGGCCAGACCCGGCGCATGGCGCAATTCACCAGCGTCGCCGGGTTCCAGATGAACCTGATCCAGATCATCGCCGCGATCATCGGGGCGGGTGTGCTGGAGCGCCACCCGAACCTGCGGATCGGCTTTGGCGAAAGCGGGATCGGCTGGCTGCCCTACGCGCTCGACCGGATGGATTTCGAGTTCGAGGACCGCTTCCGCGACCTGATGAAGCTGAAGCCGAGCGAATACTGGCGCCGCCAGTGCCGCGCCACATTCCAGTTCGACCGCATCGGACCGAAGTTGATCGACGAGATCGGGCTCGAAACCTTGATGTGGGGTTCGGATTATCCGCATCCGGACGGGGTGTGGCCGGAAAGCTCCCGCTACATCGAGGAGCAGTTCGCCGGCCTACCCGCCGACACGATCCACAAGATCACCTGCGAAAACGCCGCGAAATTCTACGGGCTGACCAACTGACGACTTAATCGGCGGCGTCCTTCAGCCGTATCCCGGCCTTTGCCGGGATGACGGCTGAAGGAATGCGGCAAACACGGAGATCTGAAATGGCTTACGACATCCTGATCAAGAACGGCCGCATCGTTGACGGTTCCGGCGCACCCTCGTTCCGTGGCGACGTCGGGGTCAAGGACGGCAAGATTGTCGAGATCGGCAAATTGTCCGGCCCGGCCGGGCGCACGGTCGACGCCGGCGGGATGGTCGTGGCGCCGGGCTTTATCGACAATCATTGCCATTACGACGCGCAGGTCACGTGGGATCCGCTGTGCTCGTATTCCTGCGACCACGGCGCCACCAGCGTCGTCTTCGGCAATTGCTCGCTGTCGCTCGCGCCGGTACGCAAGGGCAAGCAGGCGCACCGCCGGCTCAGCGAGTTTCTCAGCTACGTCGAGGCGATCCCGATGGATGTGCTCGACACGCTCGAGATCACCTGGGAAACGGTGCCCGAATACCTCGAACAGATGGACCGGAATCTCGGCGTCAATGTCGGCAATCTGATCGGCCACACCGCAATCCGCTACTACGTGATGGGCGACGAGTGCCAGAAGCGCACCGCGACCGACGATGAAATCCGCGAGATGCAAGACCTCGTCCGCGACGGGATGAAGGCCGGCGCGCTCGGCCTGTCGGTGTCGCGCAACCAGGGCCATTTCGACCCGCAGGGTGTCCACATCCCGGCGATCTGGGCCGATGAGAAGGAGATGTTCGCGCTCGGCGACGTGTTGAAGGACCTCGGCACGGGGCTCATCCAGTCCGGCGGCGGCAACGGCGCCGAGATGAAGGACGCGCTGATGAGCCGCCTCTCGGAGGCGACCGGCCGTGTCGTCGTCTACAACAATCTGGGCCAGACGATGCGCCGCCCTGGCCAGTGGCAAAAGCAGATGGAGCAGGTCGACGCGACCACGGCGAAGGGCATCCGCGCCTTCCCGATGTGCACGCCGAACCGCATCACCGACTATTTCCAAATGCGCAACACCCAGACCTTCCGCGGGCTGCCGGTGTGGCACCCGATCTGCCTGTCTTCGCCGGAAGAGCAGTTGAAGTCGTATGCCGACCCCGAGGTGCGGCGGAAGCTTCACGACGAGGCGGTCGAGTTCAAGAGCGGTCCGGCGATCGGCATCTGCGCGACCTGGTGGGACTACATGGTGGTGCAGACCACCGTCCTCGAAAAGAACCGCTGGATGGTCGACAAGACTCTCGGCGAGATCGCCAAGACCCAGGGCAAGGGGATCATCGACTGCTTCCTCGATCTGGCGGTCGAGGAGAACCTCAACACCGAGTGGCTGCACGGCGAAAACAACGTCGACGACGATGCGGTCGCCAAGATACTGACCTACCCGAACGCGGTGATCGGCCTCTCGGACGGCGGCGCGCACGTGCAGTTCCAGAGCGGGTTCGGGTTCTCGACCCGGCTGCTCGCGGAATGGGTGCGCGAGAAGAAGATCATGTCGCTGGAAACGGCGGTGCGGCGGCTTACCTTCGAGTCGGCGTCGATCTTCGGCCTTTATGACCGTGGCCTGCTGCGCCCGGGCATGGTCGCCGACATCGTGATCTTCGATCCGGATACGGTGAAGCCGTTGCCGCTCGAAGTCGTCCACGACTTCCCGGCAGGCGCCAAGCGCATCAAGGAGCCGGCGCAGGGCATTCACATGACCATCGTCAACGGCCAGGTGCTGATGGAGGACGGCAAGCACAGCGGCAATCTCCCGGGCCGCGTGCTGCGCAACAGCTACTACAAGGCCAATCACGCCTGACGCCTCATTGTCGTTGCGAGGAGCGAGGCGACGCGGCAATCCCCCTCCGAGAAAGCTAATCGGATGGGCCGCGTCGCCTTGCTCGCAATAACAGGCGAGGATTAGGTTTCGAGGAGCCAACATGCCCGACACAATCGGCACCTCAAGCCGCATTCCGGTCCTCGATGTTGGCCCCTTTCTCGCCGGCGAGGCGGGTGCTGCCGCTTCGCTGGCGCGCGCAGTCGCACGGACCTGTGCGGATACCGGGTTCCTCGTCGTCGCCAATCATGGGATCGACCCGGACCTCGTCGAAGGCACCTTCGCCCAGGCGGCGCGCTTCTTTGCCCGGGACGAGGCGTCCAAGCTGGCGTTGAAGATCGGCCAGTACAATATCGGCTACCTGCCGTTTGGGGGGCAGACGGTCCGGCACTCGCCGGTCAACCAGAACACCGTGCCTAATTTCAGCGAAAGCTTTTACATCACCCGCGACCGGGCGCCGGACCATCCCGACATTGTCGACGACAAGCCGCTGATCGCATTGAACCGCTGGCCTGCGGACATGCCCGAGTTCCGGGCGGCAATGGTCGCGTATTACACCGCGATGGAGGCGATGACCCGGCGGCTAGTGCCGGCCGTCGCGACTGCGCTCGATCTGCCGGCGGATTATTTCGCGGAGGCATTCGCCGAGCCGCATTGCACGCTGCGGCTGATCCATTATCCACCGCACCAGGCGCCAGCCGACAACGAATACGGCTTTGCTCCGCATACCGACAACAATTTCATCACTTTTCTCGCCCAGTCGGCGCTGCCGGGGCTGGAGGTGCGGACGGCAGAGGGTGAGTGGATCCGGCCGCCGGCCGTCACGGGCACGTTCGTCGTCAACACCGGCGCGATGTTGGCTCGCTATTCGAACGACCGCTTCAAGCCGACCCCGCATCGGGTGATCAACAGCAACGGGTCTTCGCGTTACGCGATCCCGTTCTTTCTCGGCCCCAATCACGATGCCGAGATTGCCTGTGTGCCAACCTGCGTCGCGACCGACAACCCGCCCCGTTACGAACCAACCACATACGGTGCGTTTTCGACCCGGCTGCTGACGCTCAACTTCGCGCATCGGCGGGGCGAGACTTAGTCTACCCGGGCACCCTGCGGAACATGTCGCGGTCGGCTTTGTTTGCTGGCTGATCTCGATACGCATGGGGTTTTGCGATGATCAGGCGTTCTCTCTCCTTCGCGGCGCTCGTCCTCGGCGTTGCGATCACGGCGTCCGGCGGTGGCGGGCCGGCCATCGCCGACCAGGACCCTCGGGCTTTTGTCAACACGCTCGGCAATCAGGCGATCGAGGTAAGCGGGCCGCGCATCCCGTTCGAGCAACGCGTCGCCCGGTTCCACCAGCTTTTCAATGCCGATTTCGCGGTCGCCCAGATCGGCCAGTTCGTCATGGGCCCGTACTCGCGGACCGCCAGCCCCGAACAGAAGCAGGCATTCCTGCAAACGTTCGGGGATTCGATCGTCGAGCTGTACGCCAAGCGCTTCAGCGACTACACCGGCGAGCAGTTCCAGGTCACGGGCGTCCGCAACGCCGGCAGCGAGACGGTGGTTTCGAGCGAGATCGTGCGCCGGGGCGGGTCGCCGGTGCGGATCGACTGGTCGCTGCTCGATGAAGGCGGGCAGCCCAAGATCAGCGACGTGACGATCGACGGGGTCAGCATGCGGGCGCATGAGCGCGAGTTGTTCGGCAGTCTGATGCAGCAAAGCGGCGGCCGGATGGATATTGCCCTGATCGCGCTGAAAAACTCCAACGCGCCGGCCGAGCCGGGCACCACGCGATAACAGAGGCGCTCCCCGCGCCCGCCGCAAGTGACGGCGGCGCGGGGAGGCCGGAGGCTATTGCTGCGGCGGAGGCGTCGGGCTCCCGGTCTGCTGCCGGCGTTCGGCCATGAATTGATCGAACTCGGCCTTGTCCTTGGCGTGCCGCAACCGTTCGAGAAAGCCTAGGAATTCGCGCTGCTCGTCCTCGAGCCGGCGCAGCGTCTCGATGCGGTATTCGTCAAAGGCGTGATTGCCGCTAGACGGTGCGTTGCCCCAATTTCCGCGGTCGTCCGACCCGTTGCCGCGCCAGCGCTCGGCCGCCCGCTGCATCCGCTCAAGCCCTTGCTGCATCCGATCGAAACCCTGCTGCACGCGATCGGCGCCGCGCTGCACCCGGTCCGCGCCGTGTTGCCAGCGGTCGTCGCGCGTGCGGTTTGTCCAGCACCCCATGACGCGTCCACTCCCTATCAAAAAGCCGAGGAGGATCAGGCCTAGCGGCCAGCACATGACAAAGCTGATGACGATCGCCGCGATCCAGGCGGGCTTGCCGAAATCGTCGACGCGTTGAACCAGGGTCATCGCCGCACCCTATGTAAATGTTACTTACATTGACATAAGGCGGGCCAATTAGAGTGTCAAGCGCGTGTCGCTAAATGTGGGGATCGCCGATCAGATCGAGCCCGCGCAGATAGACCAGCACCGCCGCTTCAAGCAGTTCCTCGGGCTGCATCGGCAGCGCGCGGCGACCCTCGTCGCCTCGGCCGAACAGCGAGGCGATGCCGTGCGACAGCGACCAGATGTGCAGGCTCATCATCAGCGCCGGCGGGCGCTTTTCGGCTGGAGCGCGAACTAGCAGTGCCTCTGAGGCCCGCCGCAGCACGGTAAAGGCCCTGTCCGACGCTTCGTTGAGTCCGGGCAGGCTGTTGAGCGGGATGCCCGCCTCGAACATCGACGAGTAATAGGCCGGCTCGTCGCGGGCGAAACCGAGATAGGCGCGACCCAAATTCTGGAACGCCGCGAACGGGTCCGGCCGCCCGTCATTCCACGCGGCGTCGAGGTGCGCCTCGAACAGCTCGAACCCCCGGCGCGCGACATCGGCGATCAGCGCGTCGCGGTCGCGGAAATGCCGATACGGCGCCGCCGAGCTGACCCCGGCCGAGCGCGCCGCGTCGGCAAAAGTGAACCCCGCCGGACCCTTCCGCGCGATCAGGTCGAGGGCCGCCTCCATCAGCGCCTCGCGCAGATTTCCGTGATGATAGCCGCGGCGCGCGCCGGGCGGTTGTCGGGTCCAGCTCATGTAAGGCAAGCTTACATTAATCGGGAGTCGCGCGTCACTAAGACCCCCGCTTGACGACACCGGGACAACCCGCGAATAATCCCCTTATCCAAGGGGTGCCCCGATGAAGGGGCTGAGATACCGCTGTGTCGCGGTTACCCGTCGAACCTGATCCGGGTCGTGCCGGCGTAGGGACAGGACATCTCGGCGAGAAGCCGAATCCCTTCCTTCGCATGCGACGGGGCCGGATCTCCGCAGGAGATCGACATGCCCGATTCCGCACCGCTTTCGAAGAACCCAGAGCCGGCCGTCACCACGGGGCCGTTTCCAGCCTCGCGCAAGGTCTTCGTCTCGGGCGCGCGGCACGGCGAGATCCGCGTCGCAATGCGCGAGATCGAGCTGGAGGCGAGCGCGAACGAGCCGCCGATCCGCGTCTACGACACCTCGGGCGCCTATTCCGACCCGGCCGAGAGCACCGACATCCACAAGGGGCTCTCAGAATTGCGCCGGAGCTGGATCGTCGCGCGCGGCGACGTCGACGCGGTCGGCGGCCGACAGGTGAAGCCGGAGGATAACGGGCTCAAGCGCGGCGAAGAATCGAACGTGCCGATCTTCGACCGGTCGCAGCGCACCGTATTGCGCGGCAAGCCCGGCCAGTCGGTGACGCAGCTCGCCTATGCCCGCCGCGGCATCATCACGCCCGAGATGGAATATGTCGCGATCCGCGAAAATCTCGGGCGCGAGGCCGCCGCGGAACGGGCGGGCGCGGACCTCGCCGACGGGCACTCGTTCGGCGCGTCGATCCCGGAATACGTGACGCCGGAATTCGTGCGCGACGAGATCGCCCGCGGCCGCGCGATCATTCCCAACAACATCAACCACCCGGAAACCGAGCCGATGGCGATCGGCCGCAATTTCCTGGTCAAGGTCAACGCCAATATCGGCAACTCGATCGTGACCTCGTCGGTCGCCGAGGAGGTCGACAAGCTGGTCTGGGCGACGCGC
>DATAUV010000073.1:0-13098 GCA_036268075.1 Allostellaceae bacterium
ACCCGGTATTGTACCTGCGCAGACTGTTACCAGCCGCGCCGCTGCCACAAATTATGCCGCGGCACCGATACCGTCAGCTCCGGCGGCATTCTTCGGTGTTTCCTTAGAGAAACCTTCCGGCGCGCAGCATCCGTGTCGCGCGCGGTGTCGTCACGCGCGGCTGCGTGAACGTAAATTCCGACCCCATGTTTTGCAGCAAGTTGCGTGAGGGAAAAATTCAGGCGAGACTTCTTTGTCGTCTTCGAGACCGATTATAACGTTCGTATCAATGAGGTACTTCGGCGCACTCATAAGTAAGTGCCTCACGCAATTGGGGCGGGGCGTATAAGAACGACTGAGGCGGCTCGAAGTTAAATCGCTGGCGCAGCTCATCCAGGTACAGCGGGCGCCGCAATGAACGGGCGTGCCGTAGCTTGATTACGAACCCTGCCTCAGTGCCCGCGAAATACGAATTAAAATCTTCCTTGTTGATGCAAGCTTCAGGAGCAAATTCTTCCCAAATGCGGTCGGGTGAATATTTCAACACGGTCGCAATCTCTGCAATGCCGGTAAGCGCGCGTATAGGGGTTGTGCTGTAAATAAGCGCGGCGGTGCCGGAAGGAATGGTCACAGGGAATCGACGCCGCAACTCCACAGTTTTTAGGCCCTGCTCGATCTTCTGAGAGTGTTCCGGCTTGATGCTGAACACGATATCTCGAGCAATCGGCAGGTGCTCGTCGTCGAGGATAGGCAATATGAGCTGGTTCTCGTCCTTATAATCATATTGGAGGGACGCTTCTTCAAAGTGCCGGACCAGCGCGGAGCGATCGTTGAATGTCGCGTCGATCCGTAATCTCGCGCCTAAGGCTTCGATATAGCCCCGGAGCGTTGAAATGCGGATATCTTCGCGTTTCTCAAGTCGGGAAACGGCGGTTTGATCTGTATTTAGAAGGTGGGCAAGCTCAGCTTGCGTCATCCCAGCGAGCTGTCGGAGTTCGCGCAACCTGTTGCCGACGTTCGTGCCGCCAACGGCCGCGACACCAATTTTGGCCTCGAACACTTTGCCTTTGACACCCATTGCATGGCCCCCACATACGCAGCGAGAAAAAATATGACGTTTGCGTCATATTGCAACGCACGCATTGGCCCGCGATGTCGCCCGATAAAACACCCCGTGATCTGAGGGTCTTACGACCAGCGATTACGGGTGTTTACGCAGATTCCTAGGCTGTCTCGCTAGCCCGGAGCGAATTGCAGGGCAAATCGCTGAGCTTATGCTGCCGGAGCGGAGGAGTCGCCGGGATTATGGTGACTGTACATTGAACTCCCTACTGCGGTCGGGCCGCGGATTGCGGCGGTGGGACGATATCACGGCGGTCGCGCCGATCCTTGACGCCGCATGCTTAGATGCGCTTACTGGCGGTTTCCGCCGCTCGCTTGCAGGAGCTTTTCGCATGGCATCGCAGTCGTTTGCCGGAGTGCTGGTTCCGGTTCTGACCCCGTTCGACCGCTCGGGGAATCCCGATGCGGGGCGCTTCATTTCGTTCTGCCGCTTCCTGCTCGATCAGGGCGCCGACGGGCTGGCGATCTTCGGCACCACCAGCGAAGCCAATTCGATGTCGGCCGTTGAGCGCATGGAATTGCTCGACAAATTGATCGCCGCCGGCATCCCCGCCGCGAAGCTGATGCCGGGCGGCGGCGCCTGCTCGGTGCACGAGGCGTCGATGCTGATCAAGCATGCGGTCGGCCATGGCGTCGGCGGCGTGTTGATGCTGCCGCCCTTCTATTACAAGGGCATGAGCGACGACGGGCTGTACGACTTTTTCGACAGCGTGATCAACCGGGTCGGGTCGAGCGCGCTGAAGATCTACCTCTATCACATCCCGCCGCAGACCGTGCTGGGCATCTCGCTCGACCTGATCGGCCGGCTGATCAAGGCCTTTCCGACTACGGTTGTCGGCCTGAAGGACAGCTCGGGCGACTGGAAGAACACCGCCGCGATCCTCGACACCTATCCGGGTTTCGCCGTCTTCCCCGGCTCCGAGGTCTTCCTGCTCGATGGGCTGCGCAAGGGTGCCGTCGGCTGCATTACGGCAAGCGGCAACGTCAATGTGCCGGGCATCCGCAAGGTCTACGAGAACTGGCAGACGCCGCAGGCCGATGCATTGCAGGCGGAGATCACGCAGGCGCGCATGACAATCCAGGCCTACCCGATGGTGCCGGCGCTGAAGCGGATCGTGGCGCATTTCCACAACGACCCGGAATGGGCCACGGTGCGCCCGCCGATGACCGCGCTGACCGAGGCGCAATCGGCCGCGTTGCTCAGCGACCTCGCGAAGATCGGCTTCACCCTCGGCGAACGGCAGCGCGAAGCCGCCGAGTAAGCCGGCTGGCATGGCCGGCGAGGCGGCGCCGCAACGCACCCCGGAGCGCGAGGCCTTCTACGAGCGCATCGCGCCGTACAATCTGGCGCCGCTCTGGGAGAAGTTGCACGACCTCGTCACGCCGGAACCGCGCAGCTCCTGCCAGCCGCATATCTGGCGTTACGCCGAGGTGCGGCCGCACCTGATGCAGGCCGGCGGGCTGATCACCGCGATGGAAGCGACCCGCCGTGTGCTGATCCTGGAAAACCCCGGCTTCACGGGAGAGGCGCAGATCACGGGGTCGCTGTTCGCCGGGTTGCAATTGATCATGCCCGGCGAGATCGCGCCGGTGCACCGTCATACCCAATCGGCCCTGCGTTTCGTCATCGAGGGCAGCGGCGCCTATACCGCCGTCGACGGCGAACGCACGACGATGCAGCCCGGCGATTTTGTGATCACCCCGTCCTGGACCTGGCACGACCACGGCAACGACACGAGCGAGCCGATGGTCTGGCTCGACGGGCTCGACGTGCAGCTCGTCAACCTCCTCAACGCCAGCTTCGCCGAGGGCTATCCGGAGGACACCCAGCCGGTCTCGCGCCCCGAGGGCGACGCGCTCGCCCGCTACGGCCACAATCTGCTGCCGGTCGACTGGAAGCCGGCGGTCAAGACTTCGCCGGTGTTCAACTATCCCTATACGAGGAGCCGCGAGGCGCTGACCGCGCTCGCCAGGAACGGCGACCCCGACCCCTATCACGGCCACAAGCTGCGCTACGTCAACCCGGCGACCGGCGAATCGGCGATGCCGACGATCGGCACCTTCCTGCAGCTTTTGCCCAAAGGGTTCAGCGGCAGCCCCTACCGCTCGACCGACGGCACGGTGTACGTCGCGGTCGAAGGCGAGGGCGAAACCCATATCGGCGACACGGTGATGCGCTGGGGCCCGCGCGACATCTGGGTCGTCCCAAGCTGGATGCCCCACTCGCACCACGCCGCGGGCGAGGCGGTGCTCTTCAGCTTCTCCGACCGCCCGGTGCAAGAAAAGTTGGGGTTGTGGCGCGAGGCGCGGGGGAATTCGTAGATGGTTCCTAGTCCGCCGGCGCTTTCCAATCGAGCCCTGGAAAGCGAGCGTAATCCCGATCGTACGTGATCCAGGTGCAACCGTGTTCGATCGCAAGCGCCGCAAACCATACGTCCGAAACGCGTGGTCCGCGGATATCTGCCGCAGTGCATAGCCGGCGAAAGATCGTCCAATGACGCTCGCCCGGCTGTAATTGCTCACAAAGAGGTTGATTCAACAGGTTGTCGCAGTACGCAAAGGCTTCGTCGATCGAACTCGGCTGCTTGTACGCTCGCGGGTTGGTTGTGATCCGCACCACCGCGCTCAAGCTAAGCGGCGAGATGCCGAACCGCGCGTCCCCGGTGACGATGCCGTCGAGCCAGGTTTTGCAAACCGTGTGATGTATGGAATCGCGGCGGAAAGCATAGATCAGCACATTGACGTCGGGCAGAATCATTCAAGCCGGCTTACGTAATCGAGATCATCCATTTCCTGCAACTGCGCCGAATTGTTCAGGTCGATACCCGGCATCAAGCCTCCCGTCGCCGTGCTCACAGGCGGGAGTATCCGCGTGTGCCGGGCGGGAGCGCTGTCCTGCACGACGCGCCGCAAGCCCTCCTCGATCAGGGCGGTAAGGGTCCGCCCCTCAGCGGCGGCTTTTCGCTTGGCGCGGCCGACTAGCTCGTCAGGAAGTCGGACTGTCGTTCGTTCGGTCATGCTGAACAAGATACCACGCGATATGTCGATATGTCAATCTGACTAAACCTCCGTCACCGCCCCCGTCCGTTCGGTGATCAGTCCGTAATGCTCGACCCGGCGATGCTTATCGAACGCGAAAACCGTGCGCTTCAGATAATCCCCCAGCTCCAGATCCAGCGTAAACCCGATCAGCTCGTCGTCTTCGGTGAGCGCCTGCGCGGCGATCTCGCCCGTGGGGGCGACGATGGCGGAGCCGCCGATCATGCCGAACCCGTCCTCGGCGCCGCATTTGGCCGCGGCGAGGACCCACGTCGCGTTCTGGTAGGCGTTGGATTGCAGCGACAGGATGTGATGGAACATCCGCAGGTGCAGGGGCTCGGGGTGGTGGATGTTCTGGGTCGGCGTGTTGTAGCCGAGCGCGACGATCTCGACCCCTTGCAGCCCCATCACGCGATAGGTCTCGGGCCAGCGGCGGTCGTTGCAGATGCACATGCCGACGACGGAATCGAGCATCCGCCACACCTTGAACCCCTCGTTGCCGACATCGAAGTAGCGCTTTTCGAGATGCTGGAACGGCGCGTTCGGCAGGTGCTCGGAATGGCCGGGCAGGTGGATCTTGCGGTAGCGCCCGACGATCCGCCCGTCCGGCCCGACCAGGATCGAGGTGTTGTAGCGCCGAATCTGCCCCGCCTCCTCGGTCAATTCGGCATAGCCGAGGTAGAACCCGATCCCCAGATCGCGCGCCAACCCGAACAGCGGCTGCGTTTCCGGCCCTGGCATCTGGCTTTCGAAGAATTTGTCGATCGCGCCCTGGTCGGTCATCCACCAGCGCGGAAAAAACGTCGTCAGCGCCAGTTCGGGAAAGACGACAAATTTCGCCCCCTCGGCATGCGCCTCGCGCAACAGCGCGATCATCCTGGCGACGACCGAGGCACGGCTGTCGGCGAGATGGATCGGCCCAAGCTGGGCCACGGCGGCGCGGAGTTTGCGGGACATTGGGGGTTCTCCAGGCGTCGATAGCGGGCGCTATAGTGAAACACAATCCGGCCGGGGGGACAGGAGGAGATGACGCGCACGCGGATCAGGCGCCCATTTCCGTCCGGCAATGACCTTCCGGGATTTCCCGAGGCTCAAAAGGTGAGGGCGAAGTCGCCTCGCGTCGGCGGCGGTTTCCGCAGCCGGTGGAAGACCGCCGATGGACGGATCATCGAGCGCGACCGTTTGCATGAGACGGTCGAGGTGTATGATCCGTCGGGGAGAAGACATCTCGGTGAGTTCGATCCTTGGGATGGCCGGCAAGTCGGCCCGGCCGACCCGACGCGCTCCGTGGAGCCCTGACGATGATCTACCGCGTTGTGACATACGACCGCACCTCGGAACACATGAAGGGCAGCCTCATCGTTCCTCCGACCGTGCTCTCCAAGGTAAAAAAAGCGGCCGGCTTTGATCCCACGCATGACGGGCTGGGCGAATATCTGCTTGATGAGGTGCAGATAAAGCAGATCGCTAAAATCCTCGGCTTCAGGCCGGAGGTCGACCGCTTTTATTACTATGTCGAACCATATGATCCCCCTGAGGATAGTGGCTTCCAACAGGAAGCGATGACGGCACGCTGAGGCTCACACCAGCGCTTGGCCGTGCTCGGCGGCAAAGGCCATCTCCGGCTCCGGGCGGGCGAGGGGTCTGGCCATCTCGCTGAGTTCGCAGGGGAGGAAATTGCCGCTGCCGCGCTCGGCGGCGAGCTTGCCGTTTTCCACCACCACCCGGCCGCGCGAGAGCACCGTTACCGGCCAGCCCTTGAGCTTCATGCCTTCATACGGCGTGTAGCCGACATTGTCGTGGAGGCCGTCCCACGCGACCGTGGTTTCGCGGTCGGGGTCCCAGATCGCGATATCGGCGTCGCTGCCGACGGCGATCGTGCCCTTGCGTGGGTAGAGCCCGTAGAGGCGGGCGTGGTTGGTCGCGGTGAGGGCGACGAATTTGTTGAGGTCGATGCGGCCCTTGCCGACCCCCTCCGAAAACAACAGCGGCACGCGCAATTCGATGCCGGGAACGCCGTTGGCGGTGTCCTTGAACGTGGTCTTGTCGCCCTTGAGGAGTTTGCCGGTTTCGTCGAACCGATAGGGGGCGTGGTCGGACGAGAAAACCTGGAAGGTCCCGTTCTGGAGCCCGCGCCACACCGCCTCTTGCGCGGCCTTGTCGCGCGGCGGCGGCGAGCAGCAGAATTTCGTTCCCTCGAGGTCCATGCCGATGTCGTCGGCGGTCAGGAACAGATATTGCGGGCAGGTCTCGCCGTAGATTTTGAGCCCCTTGGTCTGCGCCCCGCGGATCACGTCGATCGCCTCGGCGGCCGAGACATGGACGATCAGGATCGGCACGTCGAGAAGCTGAGACAATGCGATTGCGCGGTTGGTCGCCTCGCCCTCGGCGACGCGGGCATGGGCGACGGCGTGGTAGCGCGGCGCTCCCATGCCGCGTTCAAGCAGCCGTTCGGTCAGCCATTTGATCATGTCGTGGTTTTCGGCGTGGATCATCACGAGCGCGCCCTCGCGCCGCGCCAGCGCCAGGATGTCGAGCATCTGCCCGTCGTCGAGCCGCATCGCGTCATAGGTCATGTAGACCTTGAACGAGGTGTAGCCGTCCTGGAGCAAAGCCGGCAATTCCTGTCCCAGCACCTGCTCGCTGGGGTCGGTGATGATCAGGTGAAAGGCGTAGTCGATGACCGCCTTCGGCCCCGCCGCCTCGTGGTATTCGGCGACGACCTGGCGCAGCGACTGGCCCCGGTGCTGCGCCGCGAACGGGATCACCGTCGTCGTGCCGCCAAACGCGGCGGCGACCGTCGCGCTGTAAAAATCGTCGGCGCAGATGACCCCCGAGCCCGATCGCTGCTCGATATGGCAATGGCTGTCGACCGCGCCAGGCAGCACCAGCTTGCCCCGCGCGTCGATCTCGCGCGTGCCGGCGCCGAGGTTGCGCCCGAGCGTCGCGACCACCCCGTCCTTGATGCCGATATCGCAATGTTGCGTGTCGGCGGCGGTGACGACCGTGCCGTTGCGGATGACCAGATCGTAATCGGACATGCGGGGCTCCGCGGGGTGTGGTGGGACGACTTTAGACGCCTGCCTCGCACAGCGGAATAGCAGGGGCGCGATAGTGGCAGATTGACCGCCGGCGGTCGTTTGCGAGCTAAGTAGTCAGGTCAATTGTCGGTGAGGTCGGTATGAGCGTCGAAACCCGGGCAAAACGCCTGTCCGTCACCCAGTTTCGCGCCCGCAAGGGCAAGGACAAGCTGGTGTGCCTGACCGCGTACACCGCGCCCGTCGCCGGGCTGCTCGATGACGAGGTCGATCTGCTGCTGGTCGGCGACAGCCTGGCGATGGTGATTTACGGGTTCGAAAGCACATTACCGGTCACGCTCGACATGATGATCGCGCACGGCGCGGCCGTGGTCCGGGCGACCCGGCATGCGCTGATCACCGTCGACCTGCCGTTCGGCGCCTATCAGGAATCGCCGGAGCAGGCGTTCCGCGCCGGCGCCCGGGTCATGGCCGAGACCGGATGCGCGGCGGTCAAGCTCGAAGGTGGCGAAGAGATGGCCGAGACGGTCGCTTTTCTGACCCGGCGGGGAATTCCCGTGATGGGCCATGTCGGGTTGACCCCGCAGGCCGTGAACACGCTCGGCGGCTATCGCTCGCGCGGCCACGGCGAGGCCGAGAAGGCGAAGATCGTCGCCGACGGAGTTTCTGTTGCGGAGGCGGGGGCGTTTGCCCTGGTGCTGGAGGGCGTCACCGAAGATATCGGCCGCGAGCTGACCGAGCGTGTCGCGGTGCCGACGATCGGCATCGGCGCCTCGGTGGCGTGCGATGGGCAGATCCTCGTCACCGACGACATGCTCGGCGTGTTCTCCGACTTCACTCCGAAATTCGTCAAACGATACCGGAGCCTCGCCGAGGAAATTTGCGGCGGCGCGCGCGAATATGCGGATGAGGTGCGGCGGGGTGTCTTTCCGGCCGCCGAACACACCTACCAGGCCGCGCGCCGCCGCTAGGGTTTAGCGCCCGTGCCCGGCGGCGTCGGCCTTGCCGGCCTCGAGCTCGCCGATCGCCTCGCGGACCAGCCGTTCGGCCGCCATCTTGTGCCCGCCGAACACGTCGCGGGCGTTGTGCATCAGGCCGAGCGCGTTGTTCAGCGCGCCGATCGCCTGGTTGATTTCTCCGTAGCGGCCCTGCGCGAAGGTGCCGGCGGCGAACGAGACGACCCCGATCCCGATCATGACGACGGCGAGCCCGGTCTTACGTGTCAGCATTGGATGTTTCTCCGGTTGGTCGAATACCCAATCGCAAGTGTATGCGAGAACCCGGAAATTGGTCCCCAGGTTTGATGATTCAACAGGGTTTCGACACGCGAAGGCCGACGGAATACTCTTGCCCCAGGCTTTGACCGCGCGGAGGACCGCCATGCCCGCCACCTCGTACCGGCCGACAATCGCCGTCACCCGCCACGCGATCGCCGCGGGGCATTACCTGGCGACGGCCGCCGGATTCGACATCCTGCAGGCGGGGGGCAACGCGGTCGATGCCGGGGTCGCGGCGGGGATCGCGCTGGGCGTGCTGCAAAGCGACCTCGTCGATGTCGCCGGTGTCGCGCCGATCATGATCTACCTCGCCGAAAAGCGTGAGGTCGTGACGATCGCCGGGCTCGGCTATTGGCCCAAGGCGCTCGACCCCGAGCTGTTCATGCGCGAGCACGGCGGCAAGATCCCGGTCGGCGTGCTGCGGACGGTGATCCCGGCCGCGCCGGACGCGTGGATCACCGCGCTCAAGCGCTACGGCACGATGAGCTTTGGCGAGGTGGCAAAGGCCGCGCAGCGCCTCGCCAGCGAAGGTGTTCCGATGTACCCGCTGATGGCCGACAGCCTCAAGGCGCATGCGGATCGGCACGCGCAATGGCCGTCGAGCGCCGCCGTGTTCCTCCCAGGCGGCCGCCCGCCGGAGACGGGCGACGTGTTCCGCCAGGTCGATCTCGGCGCTTCGCTGCAATACATGATCGACGAGGAAAAGGCGGCGTCGAAGCGCGGCCGCGAGGCGGGGCTAGAGGCGGCGCGCGACGCGTTTTATGTCGGCGACATCGCCAAGAAGATCGTCGCCTTTATGAAGCAGGAGGGTGGGCTGCTGTCGGCCGAGGACCTCGCCGGCTATCATTCCCCGGTCGGGCCGGCCGAGAGCCGCCGGTTCGGCGACCTCGAGATCTTCACCTGCGGCGCCTGGTGCCAGGGACCGACGCTGCTGCAGATTTTGGCGCTGCTCGAAGGCACCGACCTGACCAAGCTCGGCCACAACAGCGCCGATTACGTGCACCATTTGACCGAGGCGGTGAAGCTCGCCTTCGCCGACCGCGAGGCCTACTACACCGATCCGGCGACCGGCTCGGTGCCGCTCCCGACGCTGATCTCATCCGAATACGCGGCCGAGCGGCGCAAGCTGATCGACCCGAACAAGGCGTGGCCGGAAATGCCGCCCCCAGGGGATTTGGGAGCGCAGGCGCCGAAATTGCGGGCGAGCGCGCCGAACCCGCACCCCGAGCCCGACACCTCCTATGTCTGCGTCGCCGACCGCTGGGGCAACATCTTCTCGGCGACGCCGAGCGACGGCTCATACGGCTCGCCGATCGTGCCGGGCACCGGCCTCATCCCGTCGAACCGCGGCTCGCAGAACCGCCCCGACCCGCGCCACCCGGCCGGCGTCGCCCCGGGAAAGCGCCCGCGCCTGACGCCGAACCCGGCGTTGGCGATCAAGGGCGGCGGCGCGGAATTCCTGCCCTTCGGCACGCCGGGCGGCGACGTGCAGACCCAGGCCATGCTGCAGGTATTGCTCAACGTCTTCGTCCACGGCCAGGACGTGCAGACCGCGATCGAGCAGCCGCGCTTCGCCAGCTACAGTTACCCATCGTCGTTCGCGCCCTACGACTACTATCCGGGCCGCCTCAACCTCGAAGCCCGCTATCCCGACGACGTCGCCGCCGACCTCGCCCGGCGCGGCCACAAGATCCAGCGCTGGCGCGATTTCGAATGGCTCGCCGGCGCCGTCTGCGCGATCCGCGTCGACAAGAAGCGCGGCGTCCTCGAAGCCGGCGCCGACCCGCGACGGGCGGCGTATGCGATGGGGTGGTGATTCCGGAAGGCGATGGGCTTCGCGTTGCTCAGTCCATCCTACGGCACTGAAATCGTAGGATGGGCTGAGCGCAAGCGAAGCCCATCATCACCGACCATCAGTGCCGATCCGCCGGCTTGTACGGCGTGCCGTCCCGATGCGTGTACCCGCCCGGCTTCGCGCCGGCGACGAGCGCGACGAGGTCGCTTTCCGGGTAATAGGCCGCCTCGCTCGGAACGCGGCTGCCGATCTCCAGCAGCGTCACCTCCGCGCCGCTGCGGTTTTGCAGATGGTGCCCGTCGCCGTCATTGGCCTTGAACCCGGCGCAGTCGCCGGCCCGCAGGATCTCCTCGCCGGCATCCGTGACCAGCGTCACCTCGCCCGACAGGATGTAGATGAACTCGTCGCCGCCGGTATGCCAATGCCGCTGGCTCGACCACGCGCCGGGCTCCAGCCGCAGCAGGTTGACGCCGTACTGGGTCAACCCGGCGACATCGCCGAGCCGGGTGCGGTGACGCGCGCGGCACGGCTCGTCATAGGGCGGCGGATAGGTCGTTCCGGTGATCACGGGCAATGTCTTGGGATCGATGCGTTTGGTCATGTCCTTGCCCTCGCGAATGTGCATCGCGATTATTGCACAGCACAATGAAGAGGGGCACGGGCGTGAGTGACACCGATTGGCGCGACGGCATCTTCACCGCGCTGAAGGCGGCCGATATCCGGCAGGTCGGGTATGTGCCGGATGCCGGGCACACGCGGCTGATCGAATTGTGCCGCGCCGACCCGGAGATCGAGGCGGTGTCGCTGACCAGCGAGCAGGAGGGGATCGGCCTCGCCGCCGGCGCCTGGCTCGGCGGGCAGCGGGCGGCGCTGCTGATGCAGTCGAGCGGTGTCGGCAACTGCGTCAACCTGTTGAGCCTGACCAAATCGTGCCGGTTTCCGCTCCTGATGGTGATCACGATGCGCGGCGAGTGGGCCGAGTTCAACCCGTGGCAGGTGCCGATGGGGAAGGGGACTCAGGCCGCGCTCGAACTGATGGACGTGCTGGTCTACCGCGTCGAGCAGCCCGGCGAGGCCGCCGAGACGGTCGCGGCGGCGCTCGACATCGCCTTCAACGGCAGCCTCACGACGGCCGTGCTGCTGTCGCAAAAGATGATCGGCGCGAAGAGGTGGGTGAAATGAACGCGCCCGGAACCAACAATCCCCGCCTCGACCGCCGCCAGGCGATCCGCACGCTGCTCGCCGACCGTGGCGGCCTGTTGGTCGTGACCGGGCTCGGCTCGACCACCTACGACGCCGCCTCGGTCGGCGACGACCCGCTTAATTTCTATTTGTGGGGCGCGATGGGGGCGGCGTCGATGATCGGGCTCGGCCTCGCGATCGCGCGGCCGGACCGGCGCGTGCTTGTCGTCACCGGCGACGGCGAGGTGCTGATGGGGCTCGGCTCGCTCGCGACGATCGGCCAGCGGCGCCCGCCGAACCTCGCGATCTGCGTCTTCGACAACGGCCATTACGGCGAGACCGGGATGCAGGCGAGCCACACTCTGGCGACGACCTCGCTCACCGGCGTCGCCCGCGCCTGCGGCATCGACGGCGTTCTCGACATCAGCGACGAGACGGCCCTGCGCGATTTCGCCCGTCGCGTTCATATCTCGGAGCAGACACTGTTCGCCCGCGTCGCGATCGTCGCCGACGAGCCGCCCCGCGTGCTGCCGACGCGCGATGGCGTGCTGCTGAAAAACCGTTTCCGGCAAGCGAGCGGGATCGCCGATGTTTGAGACGCCTGTTCTAATCGTCGGCGGCGGCCCGGTCGGCCTCACCGCGTCGATCCTGCTGTCGCAGCAGGGCATCCGCTCGCTGCTCGTCGAGCGCCACCCCGGTACCGCGATCCTGCCCAAGGCGCGCGGCATCAACGCCCGCACGATGGAGATGTACCGCCAGATCGGCATCGAGCGGGCGATCCGCGAGGCCGGTCTTTCGCCCGAGCGCACCGGCTTTATCGTGTGGACCGAAAGCCTCGCCGGCCGCGAGATCGAGCGCCGCATTCCGGGCCGCATGGCCGCGGCCAACCGGGGCGCGTCGCCGGTGACGAACTGCCTCTGCGCGCAAGACGATGTTGAGCCGGTGCTGCGCCGCTTCGCCGAGGCGGAGGCGGCGGCCGAGCTGCGCTTCAACACTGAGATGACAGCCGTCGAGCAGGATGCGGACGGGGCCGCGGCGACGCTCACCGACCGCGTCACCGGCGCCGAAACCCAAATACGGGCGCGGTACGTGATCGGCTGCGACGGCGCGCAAAGCCGCGTCCGCCGCATCGTCGCGCGCGAGATGATCGGCCGCGAGGGCGTCTACGACAGCGTCAACATCCTGTTCAACGCCGATTTGCGCCCCTGGGTGCAGGACCGGCCGGCGGCGCTCTATTTCGTCGAGCAGCCCGACCTGCGGGCGACGTTCCTCACGATCAACGCGCACGACCGCTGGGGTTTCCTGATCCACAGCCTCAGCCAGTATGGCTACACCCCGGCGGATTTCACCGACGAGCGCTGCACCGCCCTGATCCGCCAGGGCGTCGGGATACCCGATCTCCCGGTCAATGTCCTCGGCGTCAGCGCATGGGAGGCCTCGGCGATCGTCGCCGACCGCTACCGCGACGGCCGCCTGTTCCTGGCAGGCGACGCCGCCCACGAGATGCCCCCGACCGGCGGGTTCGGCATGAATACCGGCGTGCAGGACGTGCAGAATCTGTGCTGGAAGCTGGCCGCGGTGATGAAGGGGCAGGCGGGAGCGTCGCTGCTCGACACCTATCACCCCGAGCGCCAGCCCTTGGGCCTCGTCACCACCCGCAACAGCC
>DATAUV010000074.1:0-16397 GCA_036268075.1 Allostellaceae bacterium
GAGGACGCGGAGCGTCAGCAATTCCTCCGCGTCCTCTGCGAAACCTCCGCGACCTCCGCGTCGAAAACTTGGTTTTTCCTCCGTGTCCTCTGTGCCTCCGTGGTGCCCCCCCTTAAGCCGTCAGCCCCGGCGCGATCCGCCAGAACACCCCGGCGACCGCCAATGTGGCGATCCCGGTCACGAGGAAGAGGCCGGGCACGCTGACCCCCGCCGCGACCAGCGCCACCGTCGCGACCGCCGCCAGCACCATCGCCGCGGCGTTGACGACATTGTTGGCCGCGATCGTCCGCGCCCGCACCGTCTCGTCGCTCGCGACCTGCAACAGCGCGTAGAGCGGCACGACAAAGACGCCGCCAAAGAGGGCGATGCCGAACAGGTCGAGGACGATCCGCCAGCCCATCGGCTCGGCCAGCAGCCCGGCGACCGAGACCAAGGCCGCCCCGCCGGCCGGCGCCGGGCTGGCGAAAAACACGTCGATCGACAACACCCCCATTCCGAGCGCGCCCCACGGCACCGTGCGCGGACTGACCTTGCCGCCCAGCACCTTGTTGCAGAGAAGCGACCCGGTCGCGATCCCGATCGAGAAGATCGCCAGGAGCAGCGTCACCACCCCCTCCTCGGCGCCGAGGACAAAGCGGACAAAGCTCGGGAATTGCGACAGGTACGTCGCCCCGGCGAGCCAGAACCACGAGATGCCGAGCATCGCGCGATAGGTCACCTTCTCGCGCGCCGCGTCGCGGATCAGCCGCGCGGTCGCGGCGACGAGGTTCCAGTCGGCGCGCCCGGTCGCCGGCGGCGGCACCGGCCGGATGCGCCGGCTCGCGCCCCAAGCCGAGACCGCGACGACGACGATAAGCACGGCGACGCTCGCGCCGCCATGCTCTCCGGCGATCAGCACCCCGGCGATCGTGCCGAGCAGGATCGCGAGGAACGTCCCGGCCTCGACCAGGGCGTTGCCGAGCAAGAGCTCATCCGGCGCGAGAAGATCCGGCAGGATCGCGTATTTGAGCGGCCCGAAAAATGCCGCCTCGACCCCCATCGCGAAGAGGAGCGCCAATATCCACCCGGCATGGCCGAGCAGCACCGCCAGCGCGGCGGACAGCATCACGAATATCTCGATGAACTTGATGAGGCGGGCGAGCCGGGCCTTGTCGGTCGTGTCGGCGAGCATCCCCGCCGTCGCCGAGCACAGGAAATACGGCAGGATGAAGAGCCCCCCGGCGAGCGGGATGACGATCCCCGGCGACCATCCCCCGGCGATTTCGGGCCGGTAGGCGATCATCAGCACCAGCGCGTTCTTCAGCGCGTTGTCGTTGAACGCCGACAGGAACTGCGTCCAGAACAGCGGCCCGAACCGCCGCGACACGATCAGCCCCGCCGCGCCGGCGGGTTTTTGGGAGACTACTCGTGCAGACTGCATCGCCTAATTCTGCAATCAGTCGCCGCCGCGGCGAAAGCGCCAAATTTTCCCCTCGCCCGCACCGCGGGAGAGGGAGGGGCCCGTCGCGGAGCGATGGGAGGGTGAGGGCGGCGCAGGCCGAACCGCCCACGCGCCGCTGCGCGTCGCGCCCTCACCCGTCTCGCTTCGCGATCCACCTCTCCCGCATTGCGGGCGAGGGGAAAGGGTGCGCCGAGTGGACCGGGGCGGCGCAATCTGCTACCCCTCGCGGCCATCATGGCCTTGCAACTTTACAACTCGCTGACCCGGCGCAAGGAGCCGTTCGCCCCGATCGACCCGCGGAACGTGCGGATGTATGTGTGCGGCCCGACGGTCTACGACTTCGCCCATATCGGCAACGCCCGCGCGGTGGTCGCCTTCGACCTCGTGTACCGCGTGCTGCGCCACGAATACGGCGAGGAGCACGTCACCTATGTCCGCAACATCACCGATGTCGAGGACAAGATCATCGCCGCGGCGCGGGAGAACGACGAGCCGATCGACGCGCTGACCGCCCGCACCACGGCGATCTTTCGCGAGGACATGGCGGCGCTCGGCAATCTGCCGCCGGATATCGAACCGCGCGCGACCGAGTACATCGACCAGATGATCGCCCTGATCGAGCGCCTCATCGCCGCCGGCCACGCCTATGCGGCCGAGGGGCATGCCCTCTTCGCGGTCACCAGCTACGCGAAGTACGGCGCACTGTCGCGGCGCAGCCGGGCCGACATGATCGCGGGCGCGCGGGTCGAGGTCGCCCCATACAAGCAGGACCCCGGCGATTTCGTGCTGTGGAAGCCCTCGACACGGGAGCAGCCCGGCTGGGACAGCCCGTGGGGCCGCGGCCGTCCGGGCTGGCACATCGAATGCTCGGCGATGAGCGAGACCGCGCTCGGCGAGACCTTCGACATCCATGGCGGCGGGCTCGACCTGATTTTCCCGCACCACGAGAACGAGATCGCGCAAAGCGTCTGCGCCCATGACGGCCGGCCCTTTGCGCGGTACTGGATGCATAATGGGATGCTGACCGTCGGCGGCGCCAAGATGGCGAAGTCGGACGGCAATTTCATCACCGTGCGCGACGCGCTGGCCGGGACGCCGGGCGAGGTCATCCGCCTGGCGCTGCTCGGCACCCACTACCGCGATCCGCTCGACTGGACCGACGAGCGGCTGCGCCAGGCGCGGCAGACGCTCGACCGGTTCTATCGGGCACTGGCGCTGCCCGGCACGGCGGCCAATGGCGGGGTCGACGACGGCGTGCAGACGGCGCTCGACGACGACGTCAACGCCCCGCTCGCGCTCGCGCATCTGCACGAGTTGGCGGGTGCGATCAACCGCGCCGGCGACGACGGCGAGCGCGGGCATTTGCAGGCCGCGCTCGCGGCCGGCGGGCGGCTGATGGGCATCCTCGAACAACCGCCGGCCGAATGGCTGCGGGGCGGCGATGCCGACGCGGCGCGGATCGAAGGGCGCATCGCCGACCGCGCCCTCGCCCGCAAGGAACGCCGCTTCGCCGACGCCGACCGCATCCGGGCGCTGCTGGCCGAGGACGGTATCCTTCTTGAAGACAAGCCCGACGGCGCGACCGAGTGGCGGCGGGGGTGATGGCCCTCACCCTCCCATCGCTCCGCGACGGGCCCCTCCCCCGGATCAAGTTCGGGGCAGGCTCTCTCCCGCAATGCGGGCGAGGGGATAATTTGGCGGCGCGCTTCGAATCCTCTCGCCCGCGTTGCGGGAGAGGGTGGCGAACGAAGTGAGCCGGGTGAGGGCGCGAGCGGAGCGAGCGTGGGGCATGGCCGGCGCAGGCGGGCGGGACGCCCGCGGTCCAGCAGGCGGGCGGGACGCCCGCGGTCAAAAGGAATGGCATGGCCGGCACCGACCATAGCCGCGAGGGGATGACCGGCGGGCCGGCGATCATCCTGGTCAAACCGCAGCTCGGCGAGAATATCGGCACGGCGGCGCGGGCGATGCTGAATTGCGGGCTCGACGATTTGAGGCTCGTCGCGCCGCGCGACGGGTGGCCCAACGACCGGGCGGTCGCGGCGGCGAGCGGCGCGGATACGGTACTCGACAAGGCGCGGCTTTACCCGAACGTCCCGGCGGCGATCGCCGACCTCGCGCATGTCTATGCCGCGACCGCGCGCGACCGCTACATGGTCAAGCGGATCGTCACCGCGCACCACGCCGCCCCCGAGCTGCGCCGCCTGATCGGCGCCGGGGAGCCCTGCGGCGTGCTGTTCGGGCCGGAGCGCACTGGCCTCGTCAACGACGACATCGCGCTCGCCGGCGCCGTTCTGACCGTGCCGCTCAACCCGGCGTTTTCGTCGCTGAACCTGGCCCAGGCGGTGCTGGTGGTCGGCTACGAATGGTTTTCCACGGCCGACGACACCCCACCCGAAGCGTTCCACACCGGCAGCAGCCGCCCGGCGAACAAGGCCGAGTTGATGCGGTTTTTCGACCATTTCGAGGAAGAACTCGAAAACAGCGGGTTTATCCGCCATCCCGACAAGCGCCCGAGCATGGTGCGCAACCTGCGCAACCTGTTCCAGCGCGCCAACCCGACCGAGCAGGAACTGCGCACGTTGCACGGCGTCGTCACCGCCTTTATGGGTCCTCGGGACAGGGACAAGGGCTAGGCCCGGTGCGGGTTCGCGTCGCCGCCGGGTTTCTCGTGCTGCTGGCGCTGGCCGTGGCGCCGATATTCTCGACCGTATTGCCGCCGCTGGTAGACTATCCGAACCACCTCGCCCGGATGCACCTCCTCGCCGAGGGCGGCAACCAATATTATGCCGTCCACTGGGCGCCGCTGCCCAACCTCGCCGCCGATTTGCTGATCCCGCTACTGGCGCGGGTAATGCCGCTGGCGCTGGCCGGCAAAATCTTTCTCGTCGCGATCTTCGCGCTGATCGCCGGCGGGTGCGTCGCGCTCAACCGGGTCGTCGCCGGACGCTGGCGGCTGTGGCCGCTGCTCGGATTTCTGTTCCTCTACAACCGCATCTTCCTGTGGGGGTTCATCAACGATTTGTTCGGGCTCGGCGTCGCGCTGTGCGGCCTCGCGCTGTGGCTCGGGCTGGAGCGGCGGGCGACGGCGCTGCGGCTGGTCGTGTCGAGCCTTGTCGCGCTCGCGTGCTTTTTCAGCCACCTCGTTGCATTCGGCATCTACGCGCTGGCGGTTGCCGGGGTCGAGGCGGTGCCGGCATGGCGGGAGTTGCGCCACGACGACTGGCGCGCGCTCGCCGCCCGCGTCGCCATCGCGGCGGCGCAGTTCGTGATCCCGGCCGCGGTCTTCGCGATGTGGTGGCACCCGGCCGCCGGCAAGCCGGTGTCCTATGCCGCGTTCCTGCGCAAGTTCGACCTGCTGTTCAGCGTCTTCGACAATTACAGCCGCGCCTTCGACGTCGCCTGCTTTGTGCTGATGGTGTTGGCGCTGGTCATGCTCGCCGCGACCCGAAGGCTCGGGATGGCGCCGCGCATGGCGGGGGCGGCGGCTCTGTTGCTGGCCGCTTACCTGCTGATGCCGAGCCAGCTTCTCTCCGGCACCGGGGCCGACCATCGCCTGCCGATCGCGCTGTTCCTCGTGGTGATCGCCGGCTCGTCGCCGAGCCTCGGGCGGCGCGAGGCGGTGGTCGCCGGCTGCGCGGCGGCGCTGATGTTCGCGGTGCGGATGGGTGTGATCGAGAGCATGTGGCTGCGCTCCGACCGGGTCTATGCTGCCGATTTCGCCGTGCTCGACGCGCTGCCTCACGGCAAACGACTCGCCGTCGCCTACCCGGCGGGCGAGGTCCATGCCGGGACGATCCCGGTCCTGCACCTGCCGACCCTGGCGGCGGCGCGGCGCGAGGCGTTTGTCCCGAGCGTGTTCGCCTCGCCGGCACAGCAGCCGCTGGTGCTGACCCCGCCCGCCGAGGCATTGGCGCAGATCACGGTGGCGCCGGCGTGGTGGCTCGCCTTCGTCAGCCGCGACCCGGTCGCGCGCGGGCTGCTCGGCCCGGCGCTGGCGCAATACGACTACGTCGTCTTTCTCGACCGCCAGCCCTTCGACCTGCCGGCCGATCCGTGCCTCGCCCCGGTCGCGGCGCAGCCGAATTTCCGTCTCGCCGCGATCGTGCGCGGCTGCCGCTAGCGCGTGCGGCAGAGCGCCCCGCCGCCAAGCAGCCGCACACCGCCCACGCCACAGGCGACGAGCGCCGCGGCAAGCGCGCCTGGGTTGGGCAGGCAGTCGCGCATCGGCCTCGGCCGAGCGCCCTTGACAGCGTCGGTGAAGGCCGGCTCTTTCGGCCGATGAACCCGCCGCCGGGACCCGAGCTTTGCGTCGTCGTGCCGACCTTCAACGAGGCGGGAAACGTCGCCGTGCTCGTCGAGCGGCTCGACGCGGTGCTGGCCGGGATCGACTGGGAGATCGTGTTCGTCGACGACGACTCGCCCGACGGCACCGCCGACCGCGTGCGCGAGATCGGCCGCACCGACCGCCGCGTGCGCTGCATCCGCCGGATCGGCCGGCGCGGGCTCAGTTCGGCGACGATCGAGGGGATGCTGTCGAGCGCGGCCGATTTCGTCGCGGTCATGGACGGCGACCTCCAGCACGACGAGTCGCTGTTGCCGCGCATGGTCGAGACGCTGCGCGGCGATGCGGTCGAGCTCGTCGTGGCGAGCCGGTATGTCGGCACGGGCGACGCCGGCGGGCTGTCGAGCGGCGGGCGGCGGCGGTTGAGCCGCGCCGGAACGAGCCTCGCCCGGCTCGTCGTCAAGGCCGAGATCACCGACCCGGTGAGCGGGTTTTTCATGCTGCGCCGGAGCCTGTTCGAGGCCCTCGCGCCGCGCCTCACCGGGATCGGCTTCAAGATCCTGATCGACATTCTCGCCTCCGCGCCGCGGCCCCTCAGCACGGTCGAGTTGCCGTATATTTTCCGCGCCCGGCATTCGGGCGAAAGCAAGCTCGACCCGTTCACCGCGCTCGAATACCTGCTGCTCTTGGCCGAGAAGTGGAGCGGCCGCGTCCTGCCCGCGCGCCTCCTGCTGTTCGGCGCGGTCGGGGCGAGCGGGGTGGTCATCAATCTCGCGATCCTGCGCGTCCTGTTGGCGCTGGGCATCGATTTCACCACGGCCGACATCGTGGCGACGGTCGCGGCGATGGTCTCCAATTTCTTTCTCAACAACATCCTGACCTATCGCGACAGCCGGCTCGTCGGGTGGCGCGCGATGCGCGGCCTCGTCTCGTTCATGGCGGTGTGCGCGATCGGCGCGCTCGTCAACGTCGCGGTCGCGCGCGACCTCTACGCGGTGACGGGATTGTGGTGGCTGGCGGGAATCGGCGGCGCGGTGGTCGGTGCGCTGCTCAATTACGGCCTGACTTCGTTCTTCACCTGGGGGCGGCGGCGCTAGCATTTTTCCCAACTCGCCGCCGCGCTGCGATCGGAATTGTTCAGGCATGGCCGAGACCCTTACAATCGGTTTCATGCGGGTCCTCTATCACCTCACCCTGTCGCCGTTCGCGCGCAAGGTACGGGTCGTGCTGGCCGAGAAGAATCTCGACTTCGCGATGAAGACCGAAAAGACCTGGGAGCGCCGGCCCGAATTCCTCGCCCTCAACCCGGCCGGCGAGGTGCCGGTGCTGATCGAGCCGGACGGGACGGTGCTGGCGGGAACCGACGCCATTGTCGAATATCTCGACGAGGCCTATCGCGAAAAGATCCTGATCGGCATCAACCCGGTCGACCGCGCCGAGGTGCGCCGGCTCAACGCCTGGTTCGACCTCAAGATGAACCAGGAGGTCACCGAGAACCTGCTCGGCGAAAAGATGATGAAACGGTTCACCGGCACCGGCCAGCCGAACTCGCAGGCGATTCGCGCCGGGCACGGCAACCTGCCCTACCATCTCGACTATATCGGCTATCTGGTCGAGCGGCGGCGCTGGCTCGCCGGCGACCATTTCTCATTGGCCGACATCACCGCCGCGGCGCAGCTTTCCAGCCTCGACTATCTCGGCGACGTGCCGTGGGACGACCACGAGCCGGCGAAGGAATGGTACGCCCGCATCAAATCCCGCCCCAGCTTCCGCCCGCTCCTCTCCGACCACGTCCCCGGCATGCCTCCGCCAAAGCACTACGCGGATTTGGATTTTTAGGGGCTCTTCACGCGCTGTCATTGCGAGGAGCGGAGCGACGCGGCAACCCCCATCCGAGTGCGCTCCCGCGGGAGATTGCCGCGTCGCCTTCGGCTCCTCGCAATGGCGATGCTGGGGGTCAAATCCCCAGCATCGCCACCTTCACCACATATTCCTCGGCCGTCAGTATCCCGGCGTCGCGGAGGGCGGCGAGCATGGCCAGGTGGGTGGCGGGGCCGGTCACGTCGATCGCGGTGACGCCGCCGTAGCGCAGCTCGGCCGGCACCGCGCCCTGGCGCATCAGGATGAAGACGAAGCCGAGGCAGATCGCGGCGATGAGGAACAGGATGCCGAAATAGGGATGGTAGGAGGCGAGGTCGGTGATCGCCGCGGCCAAGAGGATCACCGCACCGGCCGCCGCCGCGTTCACCGCCGAGACCACGACAAAGCGGTGGCGGCAGAGGAACCAGTAGATGCCGCCGGCGATCGCCAGCACCAGCACGACGCCGAGCCAGTTCCCCCGCCCCATCAGCAACAGCGCCAGGACGACATTGAGCCCGAGCGAGCCGAGCACCGTATAGCTCAGTGTCTCCGGCGTGTTCGGCATCGTAACCTGCATCATCCCCCTCCCCCTCCGATCGGCCGACCCCTCAATGCTGCGGCGCCGGCGGCTTGCCCGGCGGCGCGTCCAGATGCGCGATATTCGCCTTCGCGGCAAGCGCCGCCGCGCTCCCCGGCGCGATGCTCGCCGCCGCCTGCCAATCCTGCCGCGCGCCGTCGCGATCGCCCTTGAGGCCGCGGATATTGCCGCGCTCGAGCATCGCCTCCGGCGAGTTGGGCGCGAGGCGCATCGCCGCTTCCGCATCGGCCAGCGCGAGGTCGAGCCGGTTCAGCGAACGATAGGCCGTGGCTCGGTAGATCAGCGCGTCGACGCGGCGCGGATTGGCCTTGAGGGCGACATCGAGGTCGGCGATCGCCTTGTCGAACCACCCGGCCTCGCCCGCCACCTCGGCGCGGTCGACCAGGAGGTCGGGGTCGTTCGGGCTCAGCGCCAGCGCGGCGCCCTCGTCGTTGTACGCGCGCGTCGGGTCGCCGGCGAGGAGCCAGGCCTGGCCGGCCTGGTCGAGCACCTCGGCGCGCAGCGAATCGGGCGCCGACATCATCATCCCCGCCGCCAGCCTGTCGAGCCGCTCGGCCGCGGGCTTGTATTGCTTGAGGCGGATCAGCGCGACCGCATAACAATGGTCCGACGGATGCGCCCCGCCCCGCGCCGCCCACTTCGCCGCCATGTCCCGCGCCGCGCCCGGGTCGCTTTTGGCGAGCGCCATGCAGCGCTCGTACTGCGCCTCCTCCGCCTCGGCGGAGGGCGGCGAGGCCGGCGCGGGGGCCGGCGAGTTCTGGGCGGCAAAGGCTGTTAGCGGTGCAAGCGCCAGTAAGACCGTGAGAGCCTTCCCCAATCTCGTCATTCCCGCGAAGGCGGAAACCCAGGCCGAGCGACGGAGCGGTTGCCGCTGGACCCCCGCCTTCGCGGGGGCGACGAGAGAACTGGGATGCGCCAACCTATGTTGCGGCCGAATCGAGCGGCGCGGTACGATGGCGGTTCGTCGGATGGGCTGATCGGGGTTCGCGTTCATTGGCTTTCGAGCGCCTGCGCCGTCCCTCTGGCGGGATCGACAACATCTCCCGCGCGTTCTCGCACCGCAACTACCGCATTTACACCAGCGGCAACGGCGTGTCGCTGGTCGGAACGTGGCTGCAGCGCGTCGCGGTCGGGTGGCTGACCTGGACCTTGACGCATTCGGGCGCCTGGCTCGGCCTCGTCTCGCTCGCGGATTTCCTGCCGGTGCTTTTCCTGTCGCCGCTCGCGGGGGTCCTCGCCGACCGCCACGACCGGGTCAGGACGATTCGCGTGACGCAGCTTTTCGGCTGCGCCCAGGCGACGGTGCTGGCGATCCTCGTCGGCACCGGCTGGATCAACGTTCAGGTGCTGTTTTCGCTGGTGCTGGCGCTGGGCGTCGCCAACGCGATTGCCCAGCCGTCGCGCCTCGCCCTCATTCCGACCCTCGTCGACCGCGAGGCGCTGGCGTCGGCGGTCGCGATCAACTCGATCGTGTTCAACCTCGCCCGGTTTATCGGCCCGGCGGTCGCCGGCATCCTGATCGCCAAGGTCAGCGTCGCCGCCGCGTTCGCCGCCAACGCGGTCAGCTATATCGCCTTCCAGATCTCGCTCGCCAATCTGCGCGACATGCCCAAGCTGCCGGCGATGGGGCGGCAGAACGCGCTGCGGGCCTCGCTCGAAGCCTATGGCTACGCCGCGCGGCACCCCGGCATCGGGCCGATGCTGTTGTTGTTCATCGTGACGACGATCGGCACGCGCGGGTTTGTCGAGCTGTTCCCCGGATTTGCCGACGGCGTCTTTCACCGCGGGCCGCAGGGGCTGGCGATGCTGACCTCGACGGTCGGGTTCGGCGCGATCTTTGGCGGGGCCTGGATGCTGATGCGGCCGGCGCTGACCGGGCTCACCAACCTCGTGCTGATCGCGACCCTCCTGATGTCGCTGGCGGTGCTGGCGTTTACCGCGAGCGACCAGTTCATGATGGCGCTGCCCTGCGTGTTTATCGCCGGATCGGCGATGACGATCACCGGCACCGGCGCGCAGACGCTGATCCAGGCCTCGGTCGACGCCCGCATGCGCGGCCGCGTGATGGCCCTCTACGGCATGATCTTCCGCGCCGGGCCGGCGGTCGGCGCGGTGGTGATGGGGACGCTCAGCGGGCATTTCGGGATGCGCTGGCCGCTCGCGGTGGGGGCGATGGTGTCGTGCTCGGTCTGGGTCGCGGCCCGGCTCAAGCAGCGCCAGATCGCGCTCTCGCTCGAAGACGTCGCGGATAGCGCCAGGCCGAGTCTCGTCCCCGCGCCGCTGAAGCCGGGGGCGTGATGTCGCGGCTGCTCTGTCTCGGTTTCGGCTACAGCGCCCGCGCCCTGGCGGCGACGCTGGACGGCTGGCAGATCACCGGCACCAGCCGCGACGGCCAAGGCGGTACGGTCCGGTTCGACCGGAACCGCGTGCTGCCCCCGTATTTCTTCGCCGGGGTTACCCACCTCCTCGTGTCGATCCCGCCCGACGACGACGGCGACCCCGCGTTCGACCGGCACCGCGACGACATCGCCGCGCTGACCCATCTGCAATGGCTCGGCTATCTGTCGACGACCGGGGTGTACGGCAATCGCGACGGCGGCTGGGTCAACGAGGGGTCGGATTTGCGCCCGACCGGCCCGCGCGGCGAGCGGCGGTGCGACGCCGAGGAAAAATGGCAAAGCCTCGGCGCGCATGTCTTCCGCCTCGCCGGCATCTACGGCCCCGGCCGGAGCGCGTTCGACAGGCTGCGGGCCGGCACGGCACGGCGGTTCGACCGGCGGGGGCAGATGTTTTCGCGCATCCATGTCGACGACCTCGTCACGGTGCTGCGCGCCTCGATGGCTCGGCCGCGGCCCGGCGCGGTCTACAATGTCTGCGACAACGAGCCGGCCGCTCCCGCGGATGTGATCGCGTATGCCGCGGCGCTGCTCGGCGTCGCGCCGCCGCCGCTCGAACCGTTCGACCCGGCGTCGCTGTCGCCGATGGCGCGGAGCTTTTGGGCCGACAACAAGCGCGTCTCCAACGCGTTGATCAAACGGGAGCTCGGCGTCGTGCTGCGCCATCCCGATTACCGCGCCGGGCTGGCGGCGATCCTGGCTGCGGCGGGCTGAACACTTGCCGAAACGGCCGTTGGCCGGCATTGTCGCGCCGTAACGGAACAAGACCAGGGAGGTTGCCATGCCCCAGTACAATATCCTGATGTTGGGAGCGTCCTACGGGTCGCTGCTGGCGACCAAGCTGCTGTTCGGCGGGCACAAGATCACGCTGGTCTGCCTGCCCGTCGAGATCGAGGCGTTCAACACCGACGGCGCCCATGTCCGCATGCCGATCCGCGGCCGCAAGGACCCGGTCGACCTCGACTCGCGCAAGCTGCCCGGCACGCTCAAGGCGGCCGGCCCGGGCGACGTCAAGCCGGCGGATTTCGACCTCGTCGTGCTGGGGATGCAGGAGCCGCAATACCGCAGCCCCGGCGTGCGCGAGCTGCTCGACGCGGTGGCGCGGTCGAAGGTGCCGTGCATGTCGATCATGAACATCCCGCCGCTGCCCTACATGGCGCGGATTCCCGGGGTCAATGTCGACCAACTGCGCTCGGTCTATACCGACCCGACCGTGTGGGACAATTTCACCCCCGGCAAGCTGACCCTGTGCAGCCCCGACCCGCAGGCGATCCGCCCGCCCGGCGAAAAGATCAACTTCCTGCTGGTGACGCTGCCGACCAACTTCAAATCGGCCCGGTTCGAGAGCGACGCCGACACGCAAATCCTCAGGAACCTCGAAAAGGACGTCGACGCGGTCCGCTACGACCCGCAGGACGGGAATGGCCCGATCGAATTGCCGGTCAAGCTCAAGGTGCATGAGTCCGTGTTCGTGCCGCTCGCCAAGTGGGCGATGCTGTTGACCGGCAACTATCGCTGCGTCACCGCCGACAGCGCGATCGACATCAAGGACGCCGTCCACGCCGACATGGAGGCGTCGCGCTCGGTCTATAACTGGGTGCTCCAGGTCTGCGAGAAGCTCGGCGCGGACCCGGCCGACCTCGTGCCGTTCGAGAAATACGCGAGCGCCGCCAACGGGCTCGTGCGCCCGTCCTCGGCCGCCCGCGCGCTCAACAACGGCGTGCCCAACATCGAGCGCACCGACCGGCTCGTCCAGCTTCTCGGCGCCCAGTTCGGGATGCACCACCCGACCGTCGACAAGACCGTCGAGACGGTCGACAAGCGGCTCGCGACCAACCGCGCCAAGACGGCATAGGCGCCCCCTCCCCGGCGAGGCCGAATGAAAGGCAACATCCTCGGCTTCGACCGGGATACGAATACCGGGGCGATCAGCGGCCACGACGGCCAGCGTTACGATTTCGTGCGGCTGGAGTGGCGCGCCCCATCGGAACCGGGGCGCGGCGCGGTCGTCGACTTCGTCGCCGAGGGCAGCCGGGCGACGCAGATCTACCCGGTCGGCCTCTACGGCAACCCGACCGAGGGCGAGACGGCCAACATCGTCTACATCCTCTACCTCGTCGGCATCGTGGTCGGCATCACCGGCATCGTCGGGCTGGTGATGGCTTACGTGAACAAGCCCGACGCGCCCGAATGGGTGCAGGCGCATTACCGCTATCAGATCCGCACGTTCTGGATCGGCCTGTTGTACGGGGTGATCGGACTGGTGCTCGCGGTCGTCCTGATCGGCTTCTTCGTCTGGCTCTTCGCCCTCGTCTGGCTGATCGTCCGCTGCGTCAAGGGGATGCAGGCCATCACCCGGGGCGAGCCGCCGCAGAGCGTCACGACCTGGTTGTGGTGACCCCTCGCCGATAGGTTTCACAAGCCCCGCGCCGGGCTTCCTCGCGGCGAGCGTTCCGCCTAGGATGGCGGCAGCACTTTGGCCGAGGGAGCGCGATGAAGGGCAACGTCATCGGTTTCGATGCCGACACCAATACCGGCGCGATCAGCGGTCACGACGGCAGGCGCTACGATTTCGCGACGCAGGATTGGCGCGCCAACGGCAGGCCACGGCACGGCGATATCGTCGACTTCACGGCGGCCGGCGACCGCGCGGCGGAAATCTACCTGATCGAGCCCGAATATGTGCGGCCCGGGTTCTGGGCATTTTTGTTCTCGCCGTCGGGACGGGTTTCCCGAAAGCAATACTGGCTGTGGTTCTACGTCCCGATCACCTTGATCACCATCGTCCTCGCCATCATGTCGCTGATCCCGGGCTGGTTTTTCAAGCTGCTGCCGAGCCTGTTCAACCTCTTTGTGTTGTGGCCGGGCATCGCGATCATGGTCAAGCGCATCCACGACCGGAACAAATCGGGCTGGCTCGTCTGGGCTCTCTACGTGCCGCTGATCCTGGGAGTGTTCTTCACGATCGGGGCGGTGATCGCCGGCGCCGCGGGCGCGACCGGCGCGGCGGCGACGCTCGGCATCATCGCCGCGGTGTTCGGCGTCGCGGCGCTTTGCGTGATGGTCTGGTTCTTTGTCGAATTCGGCTGCATGCGTGGGACGATCGGCGCCAACAAATACGGTCCCGACCCGGTCCCGCACCGGTAGGTCGGAAGTCGGTAGGGCAGGATCCGAAGATCGCGCGCTTTAAAGATCGTCATCCCGGCGAAGGCCGGGACCCACGTGTCCATCGCACGAGAAGCGGAACGGTGGGTCCCGGCCTCCGCCGGGATGACGATTAAATGGTGATCGCGAGGGATGGATCAGCAGGACGAGCTGTCGCCGCCACCGCCGAAATCTCCGCCGCCGCCGAAATCGCCCCCACCGCCGAAATCGCCACCGCCGCCGCCGTAGTCGCCACCGCCGGTGTCGCCGCCGCCGCCGTAATCGCCGCTGCCATAGTCGCCACTGCCATAGTCGCCACTGCCGGCGTCACCGCCGCCATAGCCGCCGCCGCCGCCGTTGCTGTCGCCGTAATTGTTGATCACGGTCTCGCTGAGGCCGCCCTGCATCCCCATGCCGCCCATGCCGCCCATGCCGCCGAGGCCGCTGGCGTAGTTGTGGCCGAAGAGGGACGAGATGCCCTCGAACAACAGCGCGCCGCCGGCGACACCGGCCGCGGTCATCGCCGCGGAGCGCAGAAAGCCGCCGCCGGCGCCGCCAAACGTGCCCGCCGCCGGGCCGTAGCCCTGCTGGGCGTATTGCGGCTGCGGCGCGTATTGCGGCGCATAGCCCTGTTGCGGCGCGGCGGCCGCGACCTGCGGCGAGCGCGACCACGGACCGCCTGAGCTTTGCTGCGGCGCGGGCGCAGGAGCCGGCTGGCTGCGCCCGAGCAGCCCGCCGAGAAAGCTCGTATTCGAGGATTGCGCGCTCTTCGCCTCGACAAGCTGCTGTTCGAGCTGGGCGATGCGGTCCTGCGCGTTGTGCAGGCTCAGATCCTGGATCAGCACGGTCTGCACCAGCAGATAAGGCGCGTCCGGCTGCTCGACCATCGCCTGCCGGATCAGCCCGTCAGCCTCGGCATCCTTGCCCTGGCCGGAGGCGGATTTGAGGCGCGTGAGCAAGGTCGTGATCAGATCTCTTTCCTGGGGAACCATTTCCACCTTCCGCCCGAAGCGAGGCGCCCTGGCGGCGTCTCGCGCATAGATGTGGGGAGCGGCCGGCGGCGGTCAATGAGGCGGCCCGCCGCGTCAGGGGCGGCCAACTGCGGTCTATGAGACCGGCCGCCCCGTTATGGGGCGGGTGGGGCGCCCATCGCGAGGAATTTCTGGCGGCGCTGGCGGCGCAGCGTCTCGCCGTCGGTGGCGAGGAGCGGGCGGAGCGCGTGGTCGAGCGCCTCACCGAGCCGCACCACCGCCTCCCGCGGCACGCGGTGCGCGCCGCCGAGCGGTTCCGGCACGATCTCGTCGATGACGCCGAGCCGGTGCAATTCCTGCGCGGTGAGGCGCAGCGCCTCGGCGGCGTCCTGCGCGTGACTGCCGTCGCGCCACAGGATCGAGGCGCAACCCTCGGGCGAGATCACCGAATAGACCGCGTGCTCCAGCATCAGGACGGTGTTGGCCGCCGCCAGCGCGATCGCACCGCCCGACCCGCCCTCGCCGATCACCGCGGCGACCAGCGGCACCCGGATGTCGAGGCAGGTTTCGATCGCGCCGGCGATCGCCTCGCTCTGCCCGCGCGCCTCGGCGTCGATCCCGGGATAGGCGCCGGCGGTGTCGACAAAGGTGACGACTGGAAGCTGGAAATGCTCGGCGAGCCGCATCAGCCGCCGCGCCTTGCGGTAGCCCTCGGGTCGCGCCATGCCGAAATTGCGCTTGATGCGGGCCTCGGTGTCGGCGCCCTTTTCGGTGCCGAGCACGACGACGCTGAGGCCGCGGAACCGCGCCAGCCCGCCCAGCACCGCGTGGTCCTCGGCAAAGCTGCGGTCGCCCGCCAGCGGGGTGAAGTCCTCGACGAGGCTCGCGACGTAATCGCGGCAATGCGGCCGCTCGGGATGGCGCGCCACCAGCACCTTTTGCCATGGCGTCAGCTTCGCGTAGGTCTGGCGCAGCAGCCGGTCGGCCTGGCCGGCGAGCCGCCCGACCTCTTCGGCGATGTTGAGGCCGTTTTCCGCCGACAGATGACGTAATTCCTCGATCTTGCCTTCGAGCTCGGCGATCGGGCGTTCGAAATCGAGGAAGTGGCGCATGCGGCCTAAACCGGCGACTTGCGGCGCGCCAGCGGGTGCGCGGCCTCGACGAGCCGGCGCAGCCGGTCGCCCTGGACGTGCGTGTAGATCTGCGTCGTCGCGATGTCGGCGTGCCCCAGCATCTGCTGCACGCTGCGCAGATCGGCGCCGTGATCGAGCAGATGGCTGGCGAAGGCATGGCGCAGCACATGCGGCGACAGCCGCGCCGGGTCGAGATCGGCGCCGAGCGCCAGCTCCTTCAAGAGCTGGCCGCAGCGCTGCCGCGTGAGATGACCTTCGCGGCCGCGCGACGGAAAGAGGAAACGCGACGCCTGCCCGTCCGGGAGAAACACCTTGCGGCAGGCGAGATAGGCGGCGAGCGCCTGACGCGATGGCGGGCTCAGCGGCACAAGCCGTTCCTTGCCGCCCTTGCCGCGCACCAGCATGAAGCGCGGGTCGCGCTGCGCCGCGGCGAGCGGCAAGGTCACCAGCTCGGAAATGCGCAGACCCGTCGCGTAAAGCAACTCGAGCACGCAGCGCAGCCGCGTGCCTTCCTCGTCGGGCCATTTCTCGGCCGTCTCGATAAGCCGCGCCACTTCGGCCTCGGAAAGCAT
>DATAUV010000075.1:0-101108 GCA_036268075.1 Allostellaceae bacterium
TACAGGGTGTGCGAGTGATCAAGTTCCGGAGTGTTTTGGATCGCTATGAGGCGAGCGAGTTGAGCCAGATGGAAGCGGCGGAGGTGCTTGGGATCAGTGAACGGACGTTTCGCCGCTGGTGCCTGCGTTTCGAGGAAGGCGGGGCAGCCGGCTTGATGGACCGTCGGCTTGGCAAGGCGTCCGGCAAGCGGGTTCCGGTGGACCGGGAGGAGGAAGTGGAACAGCTCTACCGCATGCGCTATGGCGGCTTCACGGCGCGGCATTTCCACGAGCACCTGGTTCGGGAGCATGGGTTTTTGTGGGGTTACACCTGGACCAAGACGTTCCTGCAATCAAAGGGCTTGCTGCACCGTGCGCCGCGGCGAGGGGCACACCGGCGCAAGCGGCCGCGACGTCCGCTGCCCGGCATGATGCTGCATCAGGACGGGTCACGGCACGCGTGGGTGGCGGGGGAAGACGTGATGGACCTGATCGTGACGATGGATGATGCGACGAACGAGATCTACTCGGCGTTTCTGGTGGCCGAGGAGGGCACGGCCTCGACGTTGCGGGCGCTGCTGGAGGTGTTCGGCCGGCATGGCCTGCCGCTGAGCCTTTATACCGACCGCGGCAGCCACTACTTCCACACGCCGCAGGCGGAGGGGCCGGTCGATCGCAAGCGTCCGACGCAGGTGGGGCGGGCGCTGGCGCAGTTGGGGGTGGAGCATATCGCGGCCTATTCCCCAGAGGCGCGGGGGCGCTCGGAGCGGCTGTTCCAGACCTTGCAGGACCGGTTGGTGAAGGAGCTGGCGCTGGCCGGGATCGCGACGGTGGAGGCGGCGAACCGGTTCATCCGCGACGTTTATGTGCCGGCACACAACGCGCGGTTCATGGTGAAGGCGGAGCAGGAGGGATCGGCGTTTGTCGCCATTCCGGGCGTCGACCTACGGGAGATCCTCTGCATCCAGGAAGACCGCCAGGTCGATCGGGACAATACGGTGGCGTATCGAAAGCTGAAGTTGCAGATCCCGCCGTCGCCCTTGCGGGCCCACTTCGTCAAGGCGCGGGTGAAGGTGCGGCAATACCAGGATGGCACTCACGCGATCTTCCACGGGCCTCGCTGCATCGGGCGATACGATGCCAAAGGGGCTCTCACCGAGGAGGTCAAACAGGCCGCCTGACCCACCGCCAGAGCGGCCGCCGTTTTGTGCCGGGGCATGCCCCGGCACAAAACGGCAACAAGCGGTCAACTGATGTGCTACATAAACCGGTCAAGTTAATTAGCTATCGACAGGCGGCCGCCGTTAACACCCGACCCGTTCGCGATCTTCCGCCCCGCGCGCCGAGGTTCGTCTATCCGATTGAATATTGGCTGACAATTTTCAATATTAATTGATTATAAAGCATAATCAACGAAGCATAAAATTTTAACTTCGTTTGTCCTTGCTTTGAATCAGTCTTAATCGATATCTCTTCGGCGTCAAGTCTTGAAGAGATCGTCAGATTGAGACCTCCTCAGGATTTGCCGACGAGGGCGATCCTCGGGATCGCGGGCGACGCGAGAGGGATACGATGGACGCGATGATGGCGACTTTGGTGCCGGCGAAAGCGGGCAAGGGTTTTGCTTTCCAGGCGGTGATCGACGAGATCTGCCGGATGCGGTGGGAGGCGCTCGACGCCGCCGAGATCATCCAGGTCGCCAAGGCCTATTACTATTTCTCGATCCAGTTCCGCGAGAACCTGGAGGTCGCATGCCGGATGCGCCCCGACGACCAGCTTTTGCAGAAGCTCCGCGAGGGCGAGTGCGAAACGGACAATCTGTCGCCGTACCCCGAAATCTGCGTCGTCGGCGAAAAGCTCAATCACGACGAGTTCATGCGGCGCCTGCTGGAGTTCCAGCCGATCGGCCGCGACCGCACCCTGACCCGGGTCGGCGAGACCTATCTCGACGAGACCCGGAGCCTCGACGACCTCACCCGCGCGGCCAGCATCGCCAGCTATGAGGATGGCGGGCTCAGCCGCGTGTTCGACGCGATGCTGCGGGCGCCGGATTGGCGCGGGGCCGGGCCGGCCGCGTTCAAGTTCTTCCTCGAAGAGCACATCCGCTTCGACACCGACGACGATGGCGGGCATGGCGCGCTGAGCCGCCACCTGACCGTGGACGACCGCATCCTGCCGCTTTGGGCCTCGTTTCGCGCCCTGCTGCTCGCCGCCGCCCCGGCACTGTCGCCGACGGCGACCACCCGCGAATTGATGCCCGAGGCGGCCGATTAAGCACACCGCTCAATCCAAATTTAATCCGCGCGGCGGAGGATAGCCGCACGCGGATACGGAAGGGGCGTCAGGTGCACAACGAAACGATCGCGATTCACGGCGGCTTCGACGCCGATCCCACGACCAAGGCGGTCGCCGTGCCGATCTATCAGACTGCCGCCTACGCCTTCGACAGCGCCGAGCACGGCGCCGCCCTGTTCAATCTCGAAGCCCAGGGCTACCGCTACACGCGGATCAGCAACCCGACCACCGACGTGCTCGATCGCCGCGTCGCAATGCTCGAAGGCGGGGCTGCGGCGATGAGCGTCAGCTCGGGCCAGGCGGCGCTGCATTACGCGCTGATCAACCTGACGCAGATGGGCAAGAACCTCGTCACCGTGCCCCAGCTTTACGGCACCACGCACACGCTGTTCGGTCATCTGTTTCCGAGCATCGGCGTCGAGGTGCGCTTTGCCAAATCGGATTCGCCGGCCGACATCGCGGCCCAGATCGACGCCAATACCTGCGGCGTCTTTTGCGAAAGCGTCGGCAACCCGGCGGGCAACATCTGCGACATCGAGGCGATCGCGACGGTCGCGCACGAGCACGGCGTGCCGCTCGTCGTCGACAACACGGTGCCGACGCCGATCCTGTTGCGGCCGATCGATTACGGCGCCGATATCGTCGTGCATTCGCTGACCAAGTTCATGGGCGGGCACGGCACGACGCTCGGCGGCTCGATCGTCGACAGCGGCAAGTTTCCGTGGACGCGCCACGCCGACCGCTTTCCGATGTTCAGCCGGCCCGACCAATCCTATCACGGCCTCGTCTACACCGACCATTTCGGCCCGGCCGCCTATCTCGCGCGCTGCCGCAGCGTGTACCAGCGCACCACCGGTTCGGTGCTGGCGCCGATGAGCGCGTTCCTGCTGCTTCAGGGCATCGAGACGCTGGCGCTCAGGATCGAGCGGCACGTCGAGAATGCCCGGCGTGTCGCCGAGTTCCTGCGCGGCGACCGGCGGGTCGAGTGGGTCAATTACGCCGGCTTCCCCGACAGCCCCTATCACGCGCTCGCGCAGAAATACCTCGGCGGCCGCGCCTGCTCGCTGCTCACCTTCGGCACCGCCGGCGGGTACGAGGGCAGCACCCGGTTCTACGATGCGCTCAAGCTCGTCAAGCGCCTCGTAAATCTCGGCGACGCCAAGTCGCTCGCCTGCCATCCGGCCTCGACGACGCATCGCCAGATGCCGGCCGCCGAGCAGCGCAAGGCCGGCGTCACCCCGGAGACGGTGCGGATGAGCGTCGGCATCGAGCATATCGACGACATCGTCGCCGACCTCGACCAGGCCCTCGACCACGCGGTCGGCGGCGCGCTGATGGCGGCCGAGTAGCGGCGCACCGGAGCCCGCGATGCCGCCCCCGACCCGGCCCCGGACACCGCGCGTCCATCGCGGGCCGATCACGATCGGGCTCGTCAACAACATGCCGGACGCGGCGTTGAAAAGTACCGAGCGGCAGTTCCGCGAGCTGGTCGCCGGCGCGGCCGGCGGGCGCGCGGTCAGGGTGCGGACGTTCTCGTTTCCCGGCCTGCCCCGCTCGGATCGCGGCCGCGAGTACATCCGCGGGAACCATGAGGATATCGAGGCGCTGTGGGACCTCGACCTCGACGGGCTGATCGTGACCGGCGCCGAGCCGCGCGCCGCCCGGCTCGAGGACGAACCCTACTGGCCCGATATGACCCGTCTGGTCGACTGGGCCGTCGCGCATACAACCGCGAGCCTCTGGTCTTGTCTCGCCAGCCATGCCGCAACGCATTACCTCGACGGGCTCGAACGGCGCCCGCGCGCGGCCAAGCTGTCCGGCGTGTTCGGTTGCGCGCGCGTTGCCGACCACCCGATCGTCGCCGGCGGTGCAATGCGCTGGCCGACGCCGCACTCCCGGTACAACGAATTGCCGGAGGAGGAGCTGGTCGCCCACGGCTACCAGATACTGTCGAGCTCGCCGACGGCCGGGGCCGATATTTTCATCAAGCGCGAGAAGAGCCTGTTCGTCTTCCTGCAAGGCCATCCCGAATACGACGCGACCTCGCTGCTGCTCGAATACCGCCGCGACGTGGGCCGGTATCTGGCGGGTGAGCGCGACACCTACCCGGACATGCCGAGCGGATATTTCGATGCCGGGACGACCGAGGCGATGCTCGACTTTCGTGAGCTGGGGCTGCGCCGGCGCGATGCCGAGCTGATGCCGAGCTTCCAGATGCTGTTGGCGCAGCAGGCGGTGACGAACCCGTGGCATTCGGCGGCGCTGCGCCTGTTCGGCAACTGGATCGGCCATCTCGCCGAGCACCGGTCGCGGGCGCCGGGCTGGGCGACGCGGGATCGCCCCGCAGAGGGAAGGGCATACGTTTATGGCTGACGGCGATCGCCTGTCCGGGGCCGCGCCCGCGATTCTGGCGCGGCACCCGGCGCTGTTCCCGCCGCGTGCCGCGCGCGAAACCTGGGATGATCGGGTGACGCAGGCGCTCCTCGCCGCGGAGAAGCGCGTCGCGAATGGCGCGGTGGCGCCGACCCTCGACCTCGACGCCTTCCGGCGCGATCTCACCGGGTTCGATTTCGCCGGCGAAACGCCGCCCGAATTGCTGCTCGACTGGGTCGTCGCGCAGATGGAGCGCGGCGTCACCCACATGACGCATCCGCGCTATTTCGGTTTGTTCAACCCGGCGCCGAGTTATCCGGCGCAAGTCGCGGACCGGATTGCCGCCGCGTTCAACCCGCAGCTCGCGACTGCCACCACCTCCCCGGCCGCGGTCGAGATCGAGGCGCACGTGATCCGCGCGGTCGCCCGTCGGGCCGGATTGCCGGAAGGCTCGGCCGGGCATTTCACCACCGGCGGCGCCGAGGCCAACGCCACCGCGCTGATCTGCGCGCTGACCCGCGCCCATCGGGATTTCGCGGCCAAGGGCGCGCGCGCCTTTCCGGGCGACCCGGTCTTCTACGTGTCGCGCGAGAGTCACCTCGCCTGGTTCAAGATCGCCCATCAATGCGGCATCGGACGCGACGCCGCGCGGCTGGTCGCGACAGACGGCACGGGGCGAATGGATGCATATGCCCTGATCGAGGCGATCGCGACCGACCGGGCGGCCGGTCGCATTCCGGTGATGGTCGCGGCGACCGCCGGGACGACGAATGCCGGAATGGTCGACCCGCTCTCGACCTGCGCGGCAACCGCGCGCGCGAACGGCATGTGGTTCCACGTCGACGCCGCCTGGGGCGGGGCGGCGATGGCGTCCGATACGATGCGCGGCGTCTTGGCCGGGATCGAGGCGGCCGACTCGGTGACGATCGACGCGCATAAATGGTTCGCGACGACAATGGGTTGCGGGATGTTCCTCACCCCTCATCCCGATGCGCTCGCGGCGGCGTTTCAGGTCACGACCGGCTACATGCCGCCGAACACCGGCGGGGTCGACCCCTACGCCAACTCGGCGCAGTGGTCGCGGCGATTTCTTGGATTGCGCCTGTTCATGTCGCTGGCCGCGGCGGGATGGGCCGGGTATGCGCGGCACGTCGAGAAGGCGGCCGCGCTCACCGCCATGATCGAGGCAGGGCTGGCGGCGCGGGGCTGGTCGATCGCCAACAATTCGTCCTTGGCCGTCGTATGCACCGAGCCGCCGCGGGGATCAGCGGATATGCGCACGATCGTCGGCCGGGTTCTCGCCTCGGGCCGTGCCTGGGTGTCGGTGGCGCAATTCGAGGGGCGGCCGGTGATCCGCGCCTGCGTCACGCACGGCGAGACGACCCCGGAAGATGTCGCCGTTCTGGTCGAGGCGCTCGACGCGGCGCGGCTCGATTGACGCAAAGTTAAGACGTTCCAGCCCAAGATTTAACTCAAGTTTCCGCCCCGGTGCGACCGCCCGGACCGAGGGCCACGGAGGTATGGTGGATCTTAATATCGCAGGAGCCGCATCGGCGCCCGCCGACGCTCATCTCGCGCAGGAGGCCGCGGCCCGCCTGTTCCGCAGCGTGCGCGCGGGGCGGAAGTGGCTCTTGAGCCGCGCGGCGACCGCCGCCGCCAAGCCGAACTCGGCTTGCGCCGAGATGAAACCGGGCAACGATTCGCCGCCGATGTTCCTGATCCCGGGCGCGCCGGGCAGCATTCTCCAGCTCGGCCCGATCGCCGCCGCGATGACCGGTCCGATGCCGGTCTATGCGGTCCGCCCGCGCGGGCTCGAAGAGGGGGAAACCCCCTGCGAGACGATCCGCGAAATGGCGGGATACGCGATCGCCCAGATCAAGAAGCTGCGGCCGCGCGGCCCCTATCCGCTCGTCGGCTATTCGGCGGGCGGGCTGGTGGCGCTGGAGATGGCGCAGCAACTCGCCGCGTCCGGCGACGAGGTGCCCCTGTTGGTGCTGCTCGACACCTATCCGAGCCGGGCGGTCTGGCCGCTCGCCTGCCACGCCGAAATCCTCGGCCGTCAGGTTTTCCGCGCGCTGTGGGCGCTGCGGCGGTTCGGGCCGGTGTCGCTCGTCCGCGAAGTCGCGCGCCGCATCCGCAGCCTCGCCGGCTATCTTTCGGCGAGCGGGGTTAGCGTGTTGCCGCCGCCGCCCCTGGTTGCCGAGGGGGTCAGCGCGGCGTCGCGGCGGGTGCATCTCGCGTCCTACAATGCCGGCGAGGCTTATCGCCCGTCGCCCTATGCCGGGAAGGTTCTGTTCGTGCAGCCGCGAGAGGTGCCGAACCTCGAACCGCGCACGCCCTCGCTGGTCTGGCGCAAATTTCTCCGCGATCTCGAAATCCGCCGCGTGCCCGGCTCGCATCTCGGCATGGTCGATGACGGCGCCGCCGCGATCGGCGAGTGCCTTTCCCAATTCACCGCCTTCGGGGGATCCAAATCATGAGCATCAAGGCCGACATCCTCGACGAGTTCGAGCAGGTCGCGCGCGAGCAGGGCAAAAAGCTGACGCCGCTCGGCGACGACACGATGCTGCTCGAATCCGGGCTCGATTCGCTGTGCTTCGCGGTCGTCGTCGCGCGGCTGGAGGACCGGCTCGGCGTCGACCCGTTCCAGACCGCGGAAGACGACCATTTCCCGGTGACGATCGGCGATTTCGTAAAGCTCTATGAACACGCCGCCGTGTGATGGATCGCTGTGGTCGCTGACCGCCCAAGGCGGCGATCTCGCCCGGCGTCACCTGCATGGGCTCGACGCTTCCGTCGCGCTCGACGAGCTGGCGGGCGGGTCGAGCCTCGATAGGCCGGTCGGCGACCTCGCCGGCAAATCGGTCCTGATCGCGACCACGGATCAACTCACCGCCGCGTTGGCGGCCATCGAGCTCGACGGCATCGCGCGGCGGGTCGTGCTGTGTCCGCCCGACCTGTCGCCGGACCACCTCCCGCATGTCCGGACCACCGCCGGGATCGACGCGGTCGTGTCCGACGGGCGGATGCCGAGCGATGTCGTCTGCTCGGCGACGATCATGCCCGGCAGCCCTGTGCGGCTGCCGCGCCGCGAGACCGAATGGGTGCTATTGACCTCGGGCACGACCGGGGCGCCGAAGCTGGTGGTGCATACCCTCTCGAGCCTCGTCGGCGCGATCAAGCCGAACAGCTTCACCGCGGCGGCCGGGTCGGTATGGAGCACGTTCTACGACATCCGCCGTTATGGCGGGCTGCAAGTGTTCCTGCGCGCGGCGCTCGGCGGCGGGTCGCTGGTGTTGTCGAGCGCGAAGGAGCCGGTGGCCGATTTCCTCGCGCGGGTCGGCCGTCACGGGGTTTCGCATATCTCGGGCACGCCGTCGCATTGGCGGCGCGCGCTGATGAGCCCGGCGGCCGGGCTGATGGCGCCGAAATACGTGCGGCTGTCGGGCGAGATCGCCGATCAGGCAATCCTCGACGATCTGCGCGCGTTCTACCGCGACGCCAGCGTCGCCCACGCCTTCGCCTCGACCGAGGCCGGGGTCGGGTTCACGGTCGATGACGGGATGGCCGGGTTCCCGGCGAGCCTCGTCGGCCAAGGCGCCGAGGTCGAGATGAAGATCGCGGACGGCTCGCTGCGCATCCGCTCCTCGCGCACCGCGTCGCGCTATCTCGGCGATGTCGGCCCGCTGCGCGACGCGGACGGGTTTGTCGACAATGGCGACGAACTCGAATTGCGGGATGGCCGCTATTATTTCGTCGGGCGGCGCGGCGGCATCATCAATGTCGGCGGGCTGAAGGTGCATCCGGAAGAGGTCGAGGCGGTGATCAACCGCCACCCGGCCGTGCGGATGTCGCTCGTCAAGGCGCGCAAGAACCCGTTCACCGGCGCGGTCGTCGTCGCCGAGGTGGTGGCGCGGCAGGAGCCGAGCGACGCGCTGCAAGGCGAGATCATCGCCGCCTGCCGCGGCACGCTGGCGCCGCACAAGGTGCCGGCGGCGATCCGGTTCGTGCCGGTGCTGACGGTCGGCGGCCCGGGAAAGCTGGCTCGTGCCGCCCAATAACGTCCCTCGGAACGTCATCGTCACCGGCGGCAGCCGGGGGCTCGGGCTCGGCATCGCGCGAGAGTTGCGCGAGGCCGGCTATCGCGTGATCGTCGTTGCGCGCAGCCCGACCGACGAGGTGCGCGACTTTGCCTTCGTACCCTGCGACCTCGCGAACACGGCCGCGATCCCCGAGCTGGTTTCCGGCATCCGCAAGGAATTCGGGCCGATCTACGGGCTCGTCAACAATGCCGGGCTCGGCACTAGCGGCGTGCTGGCGACGATGCCGGATGCCGAGATCGGGCGCCTCGTCCAGCTCAACACGGTCGCGCCGATGGTGCTCGCCAAATACGCCGTGCGCTCGATGATGGCGCAAGGCGGCGGGCGCATCGTCAACATCGGCTCGATCGTGGGCCAGACCGGGTATAGCGGGCTGTCGGTCTACAGCGCGACCAAGGCGTCGCTGATCGGGTTTACCAAGTCACTCGCGCGCGAGGTCGGCAAGCTCGGCATCACCGTCAACGCCGTCGCCCCCGGGTTTATCGCCACCGAGATGACCCACAGTCTCGACGAGCACCAGCGGAGCCAGATCGCCCGCCGGAGCGCGCTCAACCGCCTCGCCGAAATCGACGACGTCGCCCACGCCGTCGCGTACTTGATGAGCGACAAGGCGCGCAATATCACCGGCGCCGTCATGACCGTCGATGCCGGCAACACGGCCTGACGCCAGCCACCCGGCCTCGATTTTTCCATACAGCGCCGCGTCGACCGGCACATAGGCGCCGGCCGTGCGGTCGTCGACATAGATCGCGTCGTCGGTCGCCTTGGGGTCGAACCCGTCGCGCACGAGATCCTGCTTTTTGTGCTTGAACGTCTCGGTCGCGGCGATTTCCCCGCGCACCCGCAGAAACACCGGCCGGGCATAATCGGGCAGCGCGGCGGCGACATGCTCGCGCAGCGCGGCGAAATCGAGGCCGGAGCCGGCGACGATCGTCGCCATGCCGGCGCGGCCGTCGGCGCCGGGCACGGTCACGCCATAGACCACCGCCTCGGCGATGCCCGGGCAGGCCGACACCGCCTCGGCGACCTCCGTGGTCGAGACGTTCTCGCCCTTCCAGCGGAACGTGTCGCCGATGCGGTCGACGAAATAGTAGAAGCCGCGCGCATCCTTGCGCATCAGGTCGCCGGAGCGGAACCAGGCATCGCCCTCGGCAAACACGTTGCGCAATACCTTTTTCGCCGAGGCCGCCTTGTCGGTATAGCCCTCGAACGGGGCGCCGCCTTTGGCGGGATCGTCGGGGATTTTGCTGACTGCCTCGCCGACCTCGTCGGGGGCGCATCGTTGGCAGAGGCCGTTCTCGCCGCGCACCGGCTCGCCGGCGGCTATGTCGAATTTGACCAGCGCGACCGGGAAGCGGTGCGACAGGAATGACGGGATGCGTCCGATCGAGCCCGGCTCGCCCTCGCAGTTGTAGAGCGAGAAATTGGCCTCGGTCGCCGCGTAGAATTCTAGGTTGCGGGGGATCGCGAACCGGCTGCGGAACTCGCCCCAGACATCCGGGCGGAGCCCGTTGCCGCAGCTCAGCCGCAGCTTGTGCGCGGTCTCGCGCGGGTGCGGCGGCAGGTTGACGAGATAGCGGCACAGCTCGCCGATATACTGGAACACGGTGCAGTCGTTGGCGGCGATGTCGTCCCAGAACCGGGTCGCCGAGAACCGCTCCCGGACCAGGACGGAGCCGCCGCTGACCAGCATCGCGCCCGTGGCCACGACGCCGCCGACGCTGTGATACATCGGCAGGCAGTTGTACATGCGGTCGCTGGGGCCGGCGTCCATCATCCCGGCGAACCAGCGGCTCCATTGCATCAGCCGGAAATGGCTGACATTCGCTGCCTTGGGGTAGCCCGTCGTGCCCGAGGTATAGATGCACAGCGCGCGGTCGCGGAGGGTCGGCGGGTCGAACTCGCCGATCTCGTCGCCGCAATCGGGGATTTCGGTCCAGATCGTCGGCGCCGAACGCAGGCGCGGACCCACCGCCTCGACCGCGTCGACGAGGCCGGGACCGGCGATGACGTGCTTTGGCCCGACGATGTCGATCGCGTGAACGAGGCCGTCGGGGGCGAGTTGGGTGTTGATCAGCGCGACGACCCCGCCGATGCGGGTGATGCCGAGCCAGATCGCCATGTATTCGGGGCAGTTGCGCATCACCAGGCAGACGACGTCGCCATGCCCGATGCCCTGCCGCAACGCCCAGGCCGCATAGCGGCGGGCGCGGGCCGTGAGCTCGCCGTAGGTCAGCGTGTCGTTGGGGCCGATCAGCGCCGCCTTGTCGGGATGGGCGGCCGCCATCTCGTCGATGACGAGCGGCAGCGTCATGGTCGGGTTTTGGGCGATCGGTGCGGTGAGCTGGAGCGCGCGAATCCAGGCGTCGCGCGCTTGCTTGTCGGACTGGTCGGGTTTGTCGGTCAGGTTTGGCAAGTCGCCGGCTCCGGCTGCGAAAACGCCGCCAGTGTAGCCGGCGAGGGCTTACCCGATCGTTAGCTCGCCATCACCTTGATCGCCGACGCCCAGGCCTCGCGGGTGAGGCGCACATCGTCCGGCGTGTGGGCGAGCGAGACGTAGTATTTCTGCTCGCCCTTGAGGATGCCGCGCTCGCGCAGGAGCACGTTGAACTGCCGGGCGAGCGTCACATCGCCCTTGAGCATCCCGCGGTAATCGGTGATCGGGTCGGCGGCGAAAACCACGTCGAACAGCGGCGGCTCGCCGATCACCTGGGCCGGGATGCGCGCCTCGGCGAGAAGCTGGCGCAGCGCGCTCATCAACTCGCGCCCGGTGGCGTGGATTTGTTCGTAGGCGCCGGGGCGACGCAGAATCTCCAGCGTCGCGAGCCCCGCGGCAGCCGCGACCGGGTTCCCCGACAGCGTCCCGATCTGCATCAGGAACCGATCCTCGCCAACCGCGTCGCGGTTGAAATGCTGCATGATCTCGGTCTTGCCGGCGATCGCCGCGAGCGGGAAGCCGCCGCCGATCACCTTGCCGAGGGTGCAGAGGTCGGGCTCGACCCCGTAATATTGCTGTGCCCCGCCATAGGCGAGGCGGAACCCGGTCACGACCTCGTCGAAAATCAGCGGCACGCCGTTTTCGGCGGTGATCCGCCGCACCGCCTGCAAGAAACCGGGCGCGGGCGGGATGATGCGCTGGAACGGCTCGACGATGACGCCGGCGAGCTCGTCGCGGTGCTCCTTCACCAGGCTTTCGAGCGTCTCGGCGTTGTTGAACGGCGCGATCAGCATCTCGTCGCGCAGGCTCTTCGGGATGCCGGCCGTATCCGGCACCGCGGCCGGGAAATTGGCCGACCGCTTAGGCGCCAGGCTCATCAGCGAATAGTCGCTCATGCCGTGATAGCCGCCCTCGAATTTGAGGATTTTGTCGCGGCCCGTATAGGCGCGGGCGGCGCGCATCGCGTAAAGGTCGGCCTCGGACCCGGTCGAGACAAAGCGCACCTGCTCGGCGCACGGCACCGCGTCGACGATCGCCTCGGCAAGCTCGATGCCCCACCGGTTGTTGGCGAAGAACGTCGTGCCCTGCGCGACCCGCGCCGTCGCGGCGGCCGTCACCTCGGGATGCGCGTGGCCGACCAGCATCGGGCCGGAGCCGAGCAGGAAATCGACGTATTCCTTGCCGTCTTCGTCCCACACGCGCGCCCCGCGCCCCTCGCGGATCACGACATCCCCCGGCAAATTGCCGAACGTGCCGCCGGGCAGCACCCGCTTTGCGGTGTCGATGAGGCCGTCTTGGATCGTGCCGTCAGGTGCGGTCATATTCTCGTCTCCTCATTCCTCCGACTCGTCATTCCCGCGAAGGCGGGAAACCAGGGCGGGCGACGGAGCGGTTGCCCTGGACCCCCGCCTTTGCGGGGGCGACGAAGCTTCAAACGATTTAGCCGGGAACCGGCGCATCCGCGTGGAGCAATTTGGCCGACTTCAAATCCGACCATAGCGCCGCCGGGATCTTACGCGCGAGGAGGCCCAGATTGGCGCGGAACTCGTCGGCGTTGCGCGGCCCGGGGATGATCGCGGCGACCGCGGGGTGGGCAAGCGGGAATTGCAGCGCGGCCGCCGGCAGCGGCACGTTGTGGCTGTCGCAGATCGCGGCGATCGCCTTGACGCGGGCCATAACCTCGGGCGGCGCCGGCGCGTAGTTCCAGGTGTCGCGCCCGGCGAGGATGCCGGAATTGAGCGGCCCGCCGACGACGATCGAGGTGCCGGCGGCGACGCATTTGGGCAGGAGGTCGTCGAGCGGGGCCTGTTCCAGCAGCGTGTAGCGCCCGGCGAGCAGGAATGCGTCCCACTGGCCCCATTCCATCGCCTCGAGCAGCACCTCGCGCTCGTTGACGCCGATGCCGAAGGCCGAGATCGCATCCGAGCCGCGCAGGCTTTCGAGCGCCCGGTAGCCGCTCTCGCGCAGCACCTTCATGTGCGGCGGATGCGCCTCGGGCCCGTGCTGGTACACGCCGATGTCGTGGACGTAGAGGATGTCGATCTTGGCGAGGCCGAGGCGCTGAAAACTATCCTCGAACGAGCGCATGATGCCGTCATAGGAATAGTCGTAGACGGGGTCGAACGGCAGCGGGTGGTGACGCCCGTCGGCGTGGGTTCCGCTCGCGTTGGGCTTGAGCAGCCGGCCGACCTTGGTCGACAGCGCCCAGTCGCCGCGCGGCCGCTCGCGGGTCGCGTCGCCGACCGCCCGCTCGGCCTGGCCGACGCCGTAGAAGGGCGCGGTGTCGATATAGCGGACCCCCGCCTCCCACGCCGCCGAGACGATGTCTTCGGCGGACTGGCGGGCGACGTCGATGCGGCTGCCGCCCAGCGTCGCGCAGCCAAGGCCCAGCTCGGTCACCTCCAGCCCGGTGCGCCCGATCCGCCGCCGCGAAAACTCCGCCATCGCGTCTCCTCCTATCCGGGCCCCGGCCGATAGGTGCGGATATTCCGGCCCGGTTCGCAACGCGAAAATTCTGCAGGGGTCTCTCAGGAACCAAACACGTTCCCAGCCCGTTGGCGGTGCACTCGATAAAGGAACCAGACCATGGGCGTGATCCTCTTATGGCTGCTCGGCATACCGCTGCCGATCCTCCTCATCCTGATCCTGCTTTGGCGTTGAGGAGGGACGGGCGATGGCTACCACGATGGTCGAGGCACGCGGTCGCGACACCGCCGTCGCCGCAATGGTTGAAGGAACTCCACGGGCGGTGGCGTGGGGCGCGGTGATCGGCGGCGCCTTTGTGATCGCCGCGCTAAGCCTCATTCTGCTCGCGCTCGGCGCGGGGTTCGGGTTGTCGTCGGTATCGCCGTGGCCCGGCGTGGGCGCCTCGCTGACCACCTTTACGGTCGGGATGGCGGTGTGGCTGATCATCGTGCAGTGGCTGTCTTCGGCGTTCGGCGGGTATGTCGCCGGACGGCTCGGCGCGGCCGTCACGGGCATCCATCTCGACGAAGCCTATTTCCGTGACACCGCGCACGGGCTGTTGGCCTGGGCGGTCGCCGCGGTGGTCGGCGCCGCGCTTCTCGCTTCGGCCGCGACCGCGCTGCTCGGCGGCGGCGCGGCGGCGCAAGGGGCGAGTGACAAATCCGCCGGCCCGAAGGCTTATTACGCCGACGAGCTCTACCGCCCGGCCAAACCCGACGCCGCCCCGGTCAACGCCGATGTGCGCGCCGAGGCGGGCCGCATCCTTGCCACCGACATCGCCGCCGGCAAGGTGCCCGACGCCGACAAGGCCTATCTGGCGGAGTCGGTCGCGGCGCGCACCGGGATCAGCGCGGAGGATGCGCGCCGGCGCGTCGACGCCACGATCGACCAGGCCCGCCATGCCGCCGACGACGCGCGCAAGGCAGCGATGCGCCTCGCCCTGTTCGCCGGGTTCTCGATGCTGATCGGCGCGTTCATCGCCGGCGTCGCCGCCAAGATCGGCGGCCACCACCGCGATCGGCTGGCGACGCGATAAGATAACGCCGTCCAGCCGAACTCGGGGTACATCCAACCGAGTTCGGCAAGGATCAGCGCGTTCACCTCCGATGTCAGCATCGAGCGCCGCAAATGTCTCTTCGCCTGCGGCCGAGGGACCGCGCCTAGGGCGCGAAGACCGCTGCAAGCCTCAAGGGCTTCCCATGGCCGCGGTGGCGACCATGCCGGCTACGGCGCACAGCATGGCGATGGTCGCACCCCAGCCAAGGATCTTGAGGCCAGCGCCGATCGTGAAGTCGCCCATGATCCGCCGTTGGGCGGTCATCAGCATCAGCAGAACCATGATCGGCAGAGCGACGACGCCATTGACCACGGCGCTCCAATAGAGCGCCGAGATCGGATTGATCGGGGCAAAGTTGATGCCGACGCCGATCAACATCGCAAGGCTGAGGATCCCGTAAAACGCGCTTGCTTCGCGCGGACGGCGCGCCAGCCCGACCGGCCATCCGGCGGCCTCGGCGACGCCATAGGCCGACGAACCCGCGAGCACGGGCACCGCCAGCAGACCGGTGCCGATAATGCCTATGGTGAAGATCAGGTAGGCGAAGGGTCCGGCGATGGGCTGCAACGCCTTGGCGGCCTGTTCCGAACTCTGCACATTGGCGACGCCGTTGGCGTGCAGGGTCGCCGCGGTCATCAACATGATCGCGATCGCGATCAGATTGGAAAAGCCCATCCCCACGACGGTATCGGCGCGGATGCGCGCGAGTGCCCCCGGAGCCTGCCAGCGTAGGCGAATAAGCGGCTGGCGCTCAGGCGTGGCGTGCACCTCCTCGGCCTCCTGCGACGCCTGCCAGAAAAACAGGTACGGCGATATCGTCGTGCCGGCGATGGCGACGAGGGTAGTGAAATAGTTGGGCGTCCAGTCGATCGTGGGGACGAAAAGCCCCTTCAGAGCCGCCCCCCATGGCACTTTGACGGCCAACAGCGCGGCGACGTAGAAGAACAGGACCAGGCACGCCCATTTCAGGATGCGGGAATAATGCTCGTAGTCCATGAGGATTTGCGCGAGCGCGCAGACGAAGCCCAAAGCGACTACATAGGCGAGGCCCGGGCCGCCGATAAGAAGCTTCAACGCATCGGCCATGGCGGCGAGATCCGCGCCGATGTTGATGACGTTCGCGCCGAACAACAGCGCGACGAGGACGTAAAGCAGCCACGCCGGATAATGCGCCCGGATATTGCTGGCGATCCCCTTTCCGGTGGTGCGCCCGACGCGCGCGCTGATCTCCTGAATCGCGACCATCAACGGGAAGGTCAGCAGCATCGTCCACGAAATAGAGAAGCCGAGCTGCGCCCCCGCCTGGCTGTACGTCCCGATGCCGGAGGGGTCGTCGTCGGCGGCGCCGGTGACCAGGCCCGGGCCGAGGATTTTGAGGAGGCGCAGCCGGCCGGGTCGTTCCGCTTCATCGGCCTTCCGCGTGAGAGGCGGGGAAGCGGTGGGCTCGGCGGCCATGGGGTGCTCCGCGATCCGTTAGGTCTAGCTGAACGCTCTGCGGTTGCAGAATGATCCGCGGATCAGTTCAGATTCGGCGAAGAAAAAAGTCCGGATACCTGTCGCATCTTGCTGGCGAATATTAGGTATTGCGCCGCCGCGTCACTAAGCGCATCGCTCGATACTTTGCGAGAAACGCGAACCCCCTCGGCCGTATTTCGATCATGCTGGGGATGTCCGGGGATCGTGCAAATCGCGAACTGGCGGATGGGGTGGGATTCGAACCCACGGTGAGCTTGCACCCACGCCGGTTTTCAAGACCGGTGCCTTAAACCGCTCGGCCACCCATCCGGCGGGACGAGGGTAGCAAAAGCGGGCGGTGCGGTCAGCTTTTGAGCGACAATTCCTCGCAACTTCTTCAGCTAGGTCCGGCGGTCGCCCTTGAGGGACTGGGCGATTGCGCGGGAGAGCTGTTCCTGCCGGAAAGGCTTGCCGAGCCGGATCAGCTCGGGATACGCGTCGGAGGGCAGCTCGGCGTGGCCCGAAACCAGGATCGTAGGCAGGCGCGGCCATTCGGCGGCGATCGCCTGCACGAGCTGAAGCCCGGTCATCGGCGGCATCGCCTGGTCGGCGACGACGAGGTCGATCGGCATACGCCGCAGGATGCCCGGTTGCTTAACCATTCCCCGGAACCGTTTCCCGGTCCGCGCGGTTCATCGATCGGGGAGGTGACGGATGATCCATAAAATCCAAGTCGCGATGAACGATTTCGGCCTGGCCGGGCAAATGCGGCACATGCGGCGGTGGCTCGACGATCGGCGGTTCCAGCCGCGCGCGTTTCATTATGAACAGGGCCATGACCGCGTGCTGGTCGAGGTCGCGTTTGGGGCGGAGCACGAGGCGCGCGCCTTCGCCGCGCAATTCAACGGCTCCAACGTGGTCGAATAGGCGGGAATGGGCCGGGAATAGCCGGGGAATAGGCCGGGCCGGAACCCTGCGAGCCACGCCCGCGTTGCCTCCTGAAGGAGGGGCACACGCGAACGCGAGAGGAACGAGGGCACCCGACCATGCCGCAGACATCGGAAAATTCGAGAGCCTTGAAGATCCTTGTCGTCGAAGACAATGCGCTGGTGGCGGAAACGATCGCCGAAGCGCTGATCGACGGCGGCTATCAGGTGGTCGGACCGGCCAGCAATCTCAGCGCCGGTCTGGTTCTGGCGCAGGGGGAGGAGCTCGACGGCGCGCTCCTCGACATCAATCTCGGCGGCCGCCTGTGTTTCCCGATCGCGTGGGTCCTGAGCGAGCGCAACGTCCCATTCCTGTTCGTGACCGGCTATGCCGACACGGCGATGATCCCGCCCGAATTACGCTCGACCTGGCGGCTGACCAAGCCGTTCCGCATCGCCGAGCTCGGCGCGGTGGCGGTCAAGGCGTTCGGCACCCGAGCGTTTGGCGCGTCATGAGCCGGGCGCGCAGATGGTCGGGCGAGGTCACCGAGCACAGCGACGCCCTCGACCTCGAACCCGAGATATTCCGCTCGAATGACCCGAGGCGCATCGCCGCGTCGCTGAAAAGCTCGGCCGTGCACAGCAAGCGGCGCAAATCGAACCCGTTTCGGTCGGCGATGTCGATGCTGGTATTCTACATCAATCGCGCGGGGAAAAACCTGCCCGCCGCTCGAAAGCGCCGGCTGGAGGCCGCCAAGAACGAGTTGCGCCGCCTCTTCGGGCGACCGGTCGAGGATTAGTCGAGGATTAACGGATGCCGCGCGCGAGCTGGAACGGGTTTCTGCGGCTGTCGCTGGTGTCGTGCCCGGTATACCTGTCGCCTGCGGTGACCGAGGCGGCGCATATCCGCCTGCACCAGCTCAACCCGAAAACCGGAAACCGCGTCCGCCAGATGCTGGTCGACGACGAGACCGGCGACAAGGTGGAGCGGGCCGATATCGTCAAGGGCTACGAATACGACCGGCATCAATACGTCACGATCAGCGACGACGAGCTCGCGGCGTTGAAGATCGAGTCGTCGCAGACGATCGACCTCGACAGCTTTGTCGAGCGTGAGTCGATCGACCCGCTCTTTCTCGACACCCCCTATTACGTCTATCCCGACGGCAAGATCGCGATCGAGACGTTTCGCGTCATCGGCGAGGCGATGGAGCACAAGGGCCGGGTCGGCATCGGTCATATCGTCATGGCCAACCGCGAGCGCACCGTGATGATCGAGCCGCGCGGCGGCGGGATGGTAATGCGGCTGCTTCGTGGCGCGGACGAGGTGCGCCGCCCCGAGTTCGGCGACCGCGACGCGGATGCCGATCCCGACATGGTCTCGGTCGCCGAGACGATCATCGAGCGCCGCGCCGGGGAGTTCGACCCGAGCGAGTTCCACGATCGCTATCAGGAGGCGCTGCACGCGCTGGTCGAGAGCAAGGCGCAGGGTAAGCCGATCGCCAAACGCAAGGGCGCCGAACCGCCGCCCAAGGTCGTCGACCTGATGGACGCGCTGAAGCGCAGCCTGTCTCAGGGCGAGCCCAAGCCGGCGCGCAAATCGCGGGCTGAACCGGCGGATCGCCGCCAGGCCCATCTGCTGCTGCCGGTATCGGGCGGCGGCAAGGGCAAGGCCGCCGCGGCGAAGCCGTCGCGCCCGCCAGCGGCGAAGCCGTCGCGTGAGCCGGCGGCGAAAGGGCGGAAAAGGGCGTCGTGAGCCTCGTCGCCTATCGCCATAAGCGGGATTTCGAGAAGACCGCCGAGCCAAGCGGCAACGACACCGTCGCGCCGGCGAAGCGGCTGCGCTTTGTCATTCAACGGCACGATGCGCGGCGGCTGCACTACGATCTGCGGCTCGAGCTCGACGGCGTGTTCAAGTCCTGGGCGGTGACGCGCGGCCCCTCGCTCGACCCGCACGACAAGCGTCTCGCGGTCGAGGTCGAGGATCATCCGCTCGCCTACGGCGATTTCGAGGGCACGATCCCCCAGGGCCAGTACGGCGGCGGCACGGTGCAGCTCTGGGACCGCGGCTACTGGGAGCCCGAGGATGGGCTGTCGCCGGACCGCGCCCTCTCCGCCGGAGAGCTGAAATTCCACCTCGACGGCGAGCGGCTGCATGGCGGCTGGGTGCTGGTGCGGATGAAGCACGACCGTACCCGCGGCAAGCGCACCAACTGGCTGCTGATCAAGCATCGCGACGCGGCGGCGCGGGACGGCGACGCGGATGCGCTCCTCGACGAGGACCGCTCGGTCGCCTCGGGCCGCGCGATGGCGACGATCGCTTCCGGCAAGGGCCGCCGCGCCAAGCCGTTTCTGCTGCACGGCGCCGCCCCCGATGCCCGGTGGAGCTCCGCCGGCCCGCCGCCCGATTTTGTCGAGCCGCAGCTTTGCCGCTCCGTGGCGCGCCCGCCCTCCGGCGATGGCTGGGCACATGAGATCAAGTTCGACGGCTACCGGATGCAGCTTCGCATCGCCTCCGGTGCGGTTTCGCTCAAAACCCGCAAGGGCCTCGACTGGACCGGCAAGTTCGCCGCGATCGCCGGGGATGCCAAGGCCATGCCCGATGCGCTGCCCGGGGCGCTAATCGACGGCGAGATCGTCGCGCTCGACGATCACGGCGTGCCGGATTTTTCCGCGCTGCAAGCCGCCCTCTCCGAGGGCAAGACGGGCAATCTGATCTATTTCGCGTTCGACCTTTTATTCGCTGACGGCGCCGATCTGCGCAGCCGGCCGCTCGCGGAGCGCAAGCAGCGCCTCGAAACATTGCTGCACGGGGCCGCCAAGCGGCTGCGCTATGTCGAGCATTTCGGGACCGGCGGCGATGCAATCCTCGAATCCGCATGCCGCGCCTCGCTCGAAGGGATCGTCTCGAAGCGCCTCGACTCTCCGTATATGTCGGGGCGTGGCGATGCCTGGGTCAAGACGAAGTGCCGCGCCGGGCACGAGGTCGTGATCGGCGGCTGGACCACCACCGGCGAGCGGCTGCGCTCGCTGCTCGCCGGGGTGCGGCGCGGGGGCCATCTCGTCTATATCGGCCGTGTCGGCACCGGGTTCGGGCAGGCGGTGATCGACCGCCTGATGCCGCGGCTCAAGGCTGCCGCCGCGCGTCAGAGCCCGTTTGGCGGCGACAACGCGCCAAAGCCCGCCGTCGGTATCCATTGGCTCAAGCCCGAGCTGGTCGCCGAGATCGAGTTCGGCGGCTGGACCGATGCCGGGCTCGTGCGCCAGGCCGCGTTCAAGGGGCTGCGCGACGACAAGCCGGCCGACGAGGTCGAGGCCGAGCTGCCCGCCGCGCCCGACACCCCGGCCGTCGCGCCGGCGCGATCGGAAAGGACGTCCGGCAGGGGGCTCGTCATGAACGTCGCGCTCAGCCATGCCGACAAGGCGCTCTGGCCCGACGGCGGCGGCGGCGTGCCGGTGACCAAGCGGGACCTCGCCGAATATTACGCCGCGGTCGCCGAGGCGCTGATGCCGCACATCGCCGGGCGCCCGTGCTCGATCGTGCGCGCGCCCGACGGGATCGGCGGCGAGCATTTCTTTCAGCGCCACGCGATGCCCGGCCAGTCGGTGCTGATCGAGACCGTCTCGGTCTCCGGCGACCGCAAGCCCTACGTCCAGATCGACCGCGCCGAGGGGTTGATCGCGGTGGCGCAGCTCGGCGGGGTCGAGCTGCATCCGTGGAATTGCGCGCCGGGCCGGCCCGAGATACCCGGCAGGCTCGTTTTCGACCTCGACCCGGCGCCCGATGTCGAATTCGGCGCGGTCATCGCGGCGGCGCGGGAAATTCGCGAGCGGCTTGAGGCGCTGGGCCTCTCCACCTTCTGCAAGACGACGGGCGGCAAGGGCCTCCATGTCGTCACCCCGCTCGCGGTGCCGGCGCGCGGCGGCCCGGACTGGCCGGCGGCAAAGGCCTTCGCCCGCGCTGTCTGCGAGCGGATGGCGGCCGACACCCCCGACCTCTATCTGATCAACATGGCCAAAAAGCAGCGAGGCGGCCGCATCTTCCTCGACTATCTGCGCAACGACCGGATGTCGACCGCCGTCGCGCCGCTATCGCCGCGGGCGCGGCCGGGGGCGACGGTGTCGATGCTGCTAACCTGGGGGCAGGTCCGCGCGGGACTCGATCCCGCGAAATTCACCATCCGCACGGCGCCGGCGCTCTCCGCCAAGAGCAAGGCGTGGGCGGATTACGACGAGGCGGCGCGGCCGCTCGCCCCCGCGATCGCCAAATTGGCAAAGGGCTAAGCAGGCCTAGCCGCGCTTCACCGCGCCGGCGGTGCCCATTAGCTGTTCCAGCACCTCATACGGCTGCGCACCGACGACGCCGCGGCGCTCGGCGACAAAGGTCGGCACGCCAGTGACGCCGTATTGCGCCGATTTTGCCCAATCGGCATCGACCTCGCCCTCGAACCGCCGCGTCTCGATGACCTCGCGTGCCGCGACAGGGTCGAGCCCGACCGATTCGACCACATCGATCAGCACCTCGACATCGCCGATATTGCGCGCATCGACAAAATAGGCGCGGTAGAGCGCGTCGTGCAGCTTGTCGCCGCCGCCAGGCAGGGTATCGGCCCATTTGCCGAGCTCCTGTGCGAGCCGGCTGTTGTAGCTGTGGGTGCGCTTGCCATAGGGCAGCCCCTCCGCGTCCATCAGCGTCTTCATGCGCTGATAGGCGGCCTCCGGGTCGATGCCGCGCTGGGCATAATGCTCCGCCATCGACCGCCCCTCCTGCGGGGTGTCGGGATGCAGCGGAAAATGCACGAGCTTGGTCTCGATCTCATACGCCGCCTTTAGCTTTTCAATACGCACGGTACTGAGGTAGCACCAGGGTCAGACGTAGTCGGTGAAGATCTCCAGCGTGACGGGCATCGTCGGGCTCCAATCGTTCTCTGTCTATCTTAGCCGCTCGCCGGCCGTCCCGTCGAGCCGCAGCACCAGCGTCGCCAGCGGCGGCAGGTCGAGGACGAGCGAGGCGGGCTGGTCGTGCCATGGCGCCGGGTCGGCCGTAGCGCCGTGGCCGTTGGCGAAATCGGACCCGCCGTAGCAGCTCGAATCAGTATTGATCAGGGCCTGCCAGGTTCCGGCCTCGGGCACGCCGAGGCGGTAGCCGGGGCGGGGGACCGGGGTGAAGTTGCTGACCGACAGCACCGGCGGGCCGTTTCCGGCGGGCATCCGCAGATAGGCGAGGACGCTCTGCTCCGAATCGTCGGAAACTACCCAGCGGAACCCGGACTCCTCGCAATCGCGCTCGTGCAGCGCGGGCTCGGCGACGTAAAGCCGGTTGAGGTCGCGCACCAGGCGCTGGACGCCGCGGTGGGCGGGGTCGTCGAGCAAATCCCAATCGGGCTCGCCGTCATGGTTCCACTCGCGCTCCTGTGCGAACTCGCCGCCCATGAACAAGAGCTTCTTGCCCGGATGCGTCCACATAAAGCCGAGATAGGCGCGCAGATTGGCAAAGCGCTGCCACTGATCGCCCGGCATCCGGCCGAGCAGCGAATGCTTTCCGTACACCACCTCGTCATGCGACAGCGGCAGGATGAACCGCTCGGAGAACGCGTACAGCATCCCGAACGTCATCGAGTGGTGGTGGTAGCGGCGATGCACCGGATCCTGACCGATATAGTCGAGCGTGTCGTGCATCCAGCCCATGTTCCATTTGTAGTGAAAGCCGAGCCCGCCCTCGTCGGCCGGGCGGGTGACGCCGGGCCAGGCGGTCGATTCCTCGGCGACCAGGATCGCGCCGGGGCAGCGCTCGTCGATCGCGCCGCGCAGCTCCTGCAGAAAGGCGACCGATTCGAGGTTTTCCCGGCCGCCGTAGAAATTCGGGATCCACTCGCCTTCCTTGCGGCTGTAGTCGCGGTACAGCATCGCCGCGACCGCGTCCACGCGCAGCCCGTCGGCGTGAAAGCGTTCGAGCCAGTGCAGCGCGCCGCCGATCAGGAAACCGCGCACCTCGTTGCGGCCGAGGTTGTAGATGAAGGTGTTCCAGTCCTGCTGGAACCCCTCGCGCGGGTCGGCATGCTCGTAAAGCGGGGTGCCGTCGAACTGCGCGAGCCCGTGCGCGTCGGTCGGGAAATGGGCCGGGACCCAATCGAGCAGCACCCCGATCCCGGCATTGTGGCAACGGTCGACCAAAAGGGCGAACTCCTCGGGCGTTCCCAGCACCGCGTTGGGCGCGAACTGGCCGAGAAGCTGATAGCCCCACGACCCGGCGAAAGGATGCGCCATCACCGGCATGAACTCGATATGGGTAAAGCCCATGCGCGAGACGTAGTCGACGAGGCTTTCCGCAAGCTCCGACCAGCCGAGCGGGGTCCCGTCCGCGTGGCGGCGCCATGACCCGGGATGGACCTCGTATATCGCCAGCGGCGCGTCGAGCGCCTGACGCTCGGCCCGCGCCGTTCGCCATTCCTCGTCCGACCAGCGGAACGGCGCCGGGTCGTCGACGATCGAAGCCGTCGCCGGCGGTATCTCCGCGCGCCAGGCGACGGGGTCGGCCTTGAGCGGCAGCGTCGCGCCGTCCGGCCCGATCAGCTCGTATTTGTAGAGCGCGCCGGCGGTGACGCGGGGGATGAACATCTCCCACACCCCGGCGCCGTGGCGCAGCCGCATCGGATGCCGCCGCCCGTCCCAGGTGTTGAACTCGCCGACGACCGAAACCCGCCGCGCGTTCGGCGCCCACACCGCGAACCGCACCCCAGGCACCCCGTCGACGACCATCGGATGCGCGCCGAGGCAGCCGCCGAAATCGCGGTGCCGCCCCTCGCCGAGCAGATAGAGGTCGAGATCGCCGAGCAGCGGGCCGAACGAGTACGGGTCCTCGGTTTCCTGGACCGGTCCGCCCCAGTCGATCTCGAGCACATAGGGGCCCGGCGCCGGGCTCGGGCCGATAAAGAGGCCGGTGTTGCGCAGCGGGCTCAGCGTCGCGCGCAGGCTCGGGTCGTCGCGGGCGATCGCGGTGACGGCGAAGGCGCCGGGCAGCATCGTCCGGATCACGTCGCCGTCATCGGTGCGGTGGCGGCCGAGGACGCCGAACGGGTCGGCGCTGCGCCCGTCGATGACGGCCTGCAGCGCGGTGGCGAGCGCGGGATCGTCAGCCATGGTGTGCTTCCTTGGCCGGCGCCGCGACCCGCGTGGCGATCGCCGCCAGCCCGTGCAGCGGAATGCCGATCCAGCCCGGCCGGTTCGCCGCCTCGTAGCAGATCTCGTAGGCGGCCTTTTCGATCAGGAACAGGTCGAGCAACGCCGGTTCCTCCGCTGCCCCGACCCATTGCCGCGGGCTTTCCGCGTGGGCGGCACTGTAAGCGGCGAGGAAGGCCTCGGATGCGGTCGCGGTAAAGCGGTCGAGGATGGCGGCCGTGCCGGGCGCGCTCTGCGCCGGGCCATCGGCGCGGCGGGAGGCGGTCGCGACCGCGTAGTCGAACGAACGCAACAGCCCGGCGACGTCGCGCAGTGGGCACGATTTGGCGCGGCGCTCGTCGAGCGGCTTGGCCGGCTCACCCTCGAAATCGATGATGTAGGCGTCGCCCGACGACACCAGCACCTGACCGAGATGAAAATCGCCGTGCACCCGCGTCTTCAGCGTGCCGATCGCGGATTTGGCGAGCTCGCCGACAGCGTCGGCCAGAGCGGCGCGCCGTTCCAACAGCATCTTGGACGCGGCCTTGCTGTCCGCGTCGGGCCACTCCGTCACGCCCGCGATCACGGTGAGGGCGGCGTCGAGCTGCGCGCGCGCCGCGTCCGCCCAGCCGGCGATCTCGAACCGCGTCACAATCTGCGGCGCAAAATCGGGATCGTCGGTCGGCGCCGCGAGGACCGCGTGCAGTTCGGCGAGGCGCCGGCCGATCGCGGCGGCGAAGTTGCTGTACCCGGCAAGCGCGTCGGCGATGTCGTCGACCTGCGCCTCGGGGTCGATGACCGCGGCCGAATTGAGCACGCGCGACAGGTAGTCGAGTGTCCAGCCCCAGCCGTCGCCCTGATTGCGCAGAAAACCCTGCACCAGCACCAGCGTGTGCGGCATGCCGTCGGAATCGTAGCGCGTCACCTCGCCGAGGAGCGGCGCCGTGTTGGCAAAGCCGTGCTCGGTCAGGTAGCGGCCCATCTCGGCCTCGGGGTGGATGCCGGGGAAGACGCGGCGCACCAGCTTGAACACCGCGAGGTCGCCAATGATCAGCGAGCTGTTGGATTGTTCGGCCGACAGGCGGCGGATTTCCGGCTGGCGCGGGATGTCGAGCTCGGCGAGCCGCGCGGTCGGCCGGAAGCGGATTTCCCCGACCGCGAGCGGCCGCACCGTAGAAATCGCCAGCGCGCGCAGTACCGCGGTCGGCAACCCGTCGGTGGCGAACGCATCGGTCAGATACCCGACGCGCCGGCCGCGGCGCACCCGCGCCAGCGCGAGCTGCTGCGGCAAGGCATCGGTCACCCCGTCGTCCCACGCGATCGCCAGCGGCAGCAGGTAGCTTTCGGTTCGGTGCGACAGGGTGACCTCGATTTCGGTCAGGATCAGGTTCAGCCCGGCGCCGGAGATCGGCTCGGCGACCGATATGCGCAACTGCACGATCTTTTCGTCCTTCGACGCGAACCAGCGGCGCCGGGCTAGATAGGACGGCAATACGTCCTGTTCGAGGACCCGGCGCTCCTCGGCGCTCAGCACGTCGACGATCCCGGTGCGCAGCACCAGCGTGCGCAGCTCGTCCATCGGTTCGGGCGCCGGGAGGTGCCACTCGGGCAGGCTCGCATCGGTCGACAGGATGAACCAGTAGAAGGCGAAGGGCGGCAGCGTCAGCAGGTAGGGAAGCTGCCCGAGCGGCGGAAAGGTCGAGCCGCCGGTGAGGTCGACCGGGATGCGCCCGCCAAAGGCCGACAGATCGAGCTCGACCGCCTGGATCACCCGCGAGACGTTGCAGACGCACAGGATCGTCTCGTCCCCGAACTCGCGCAGATAGGCGAGCACCTTGCGGTTCCCGGGGTAGAGAAAGCGCAGCGTGCCGCGGCCGAACGCCTTGTGCCGCTTGCGCACGGTCAGCATCCGCCGGGTCCAGTTCAACAATGAATACTGGTCGCCGGCCTGGGCCTCGACATTGATCGCCTCGTACCCGTAGACCGGGTTCATGATCGACGGCAGCACCAGGTTTTCCGGGCTGGACCGCGAAAATCCGCCGTTGCGGTCGGGCGACCACTGCATCGGCGTGCGCACCCCGTCGCGGTCGCCGAGGTGGAAATTGTCGCCCATGCCGAGCTCGTCGCCGTAATAGATGACCGGTGTGCCGGGCATCGACAGCAGCAGCATGTTCATCAATTCGATGCGGTTGCGGTCGTGCTCCAACAGCGGCGCGAGGCGGCGGCGGATGCCGAGGTTGAGCCGCGCGCGCCGGTCGGCGGCGTAGGTGTCCCACAACAGGTCGCGCTCCTTGTCCGTCACCATTTCGAGCGTCAGCTCGTCATGGTTGCGCAAAAAGATCGCCCACTGACACGTCGCCGGGATTTCCGGTGTCTGACGGATGATGTCGCTGATCGGAAAGCGGTCTTCCTGCGCGATCGCCATGTACATGCGCGGCATCAGCGGAAAGTGGAACGACATGTGACACTCGTCGCCGTCACCGAAATATTCCTGGGCGTCCTCCGGCCATTGGTTCGCCTCCGCGAGCAGCATCCGGCCGGGCGCGTAGTCGTCGAGCGCCTTGCGCAGTTTTTTCAGGACCGCGTGCGTCTCCGGCAGGTTCTCGTTGCTGGTGCCCTCGCGCTCGACCAGATACGGCACCGCGTCGAGGCGCAGCCCGTCGACGCCGAGGTCGAGCCAAAACCGCATGACGCTCAGGACTTCCTGAAGCACGCGCGGGTTGTCGAAATTGAGGTCGGGCTGGTGCGCGTAAAATCGGTGCCAGTAATAGGCCCCGGCGACCGGGTCCCAGGTCCAGTTCGATTTCTCGGTGTCGACAAAGATGACGCGCGTGTCGGCATAGGCGTTGTCATGGTCGGACCAGACATAGAACCGCCGCGCCGCGGAGCCGGCCTTTGCCGCGCGGGCGCGCTGGAACCAGGCATGCTGGTCGGAGGTATGGTTGATCACCAGCTCGGTGATGACGCGCATGTCGCGCTCATGCGCGCCGGCGATAAAACGGCGGAAATCGGCGAGCGTCCCGTAATCCGGATGGACACCTCGGTAGTCGGCAATGTCGTAGCCGTCGTCGCGCCGTGGTGACGGATAAAACGGCAGCAGCCAGATCGCATTGACCCCGAGGCTCTGGATATAGTCGAGCTTTTGCACCAGCCCGGACAAGTCACCGACACCATCACCATTCGAGTCGAAGAAGGATTTGACATGGAGCTGGTAGATGACCGCATCCTTGTACCAGAGCGGGTCGGCCATCACCGGCAGGACATGCTTCTTGCGCATTATGCGACTCCCCCCAGGGGTCGTATCCGCCAGACCGAAAACGGCAGTATCGCCGGGTCGAGGCGGATGTGCTGCACCTTGCCGGTCCAGGTGAAATTGCCGCCCGTCATCAAATCCGTCACCGCGACGGACGCGCCGTCGTCGAGGCCCCACAGCCACAGCGGGACCTCGACGTCGCATTCCTGCGGAAAGCGCGGATCGAGATCGACCGCGACCAGAACCACGTTCTGCAAATCCTCGGTCGCCTTCGAGTAGTAGAGGACCTGGTCGTTGAACGCGTTGTGGAAGCTGACCCCGAGATGCGTCTGCAACGCCGGGTTCGCGCGCCGGATCTGGTTGAGCCGGGTGATCTCGGCGATGATGTTGCCCGGGGCGTTCCAGTCCCAGGCACGGATTTCATATTTCTCCGACGACGTATATTCCTCGCGTCCGGGCAGCGCCCGCGCCTCGCACAGCTCGAACCCGCTATACATGCCGAAAAGGCCCGACAAGGTCGCCGCCAGTGCCGCGCGGATCAAAAAGCCCGGCCGGCCCGAGGTTTGCAAAAACACCGGATTGATGTCCGGCGTGTTGACGAAGAAATGCGGGCGAAAGAACTCTCGCGCCGTGGTGGTCAGCTCGGTCAGGTATTCCGTCAATTCGGCCTTGCCGTTGCGCCAGGTGAAATAGGTGTAGGACTGCGAAAACCCGATCTTCGCCAGGCGGTACATCACCTTGGGCCGGGTGAATGCCTCGGCGAGGAAGACCGCGTCGGGGTACTGACCGCGCACTTCGGCGATCAGCCACTCCCAGAACGGCAGCGGCTTCGTATGCGGGTTGTCGACCCGGAAGAGGCGCACCCCCTCGCCGGCCCAGAACAGCACGATGTCGCGCAGCGCCTCCCACAGCGCCGGCCGCGCGCTCTCGGCGTAGAAATCGACGTTGACGATGTCCTCGTATTTCTTCGGTGGGTTCTCGGCGTAGCGGATCGAGCCGTCGGGGCGCCACTGGAACCAGTCCGGGTGCTCGCGCAGCCACGGGTGGTCGGGCGCGCATTGCACGGCGAAATCGAGCGCCAGCTCGATCGCGTGCCGGGCGGCCGCGTCGCGCAGCCGGCGGAAATCCTCGAACGTGCCGAGCGCCGGGTGGATCGCATCGTGCCCACCCTCCTCGCTGCCGATCGCATAGGGGCTGCCCGGCTCGCCGGGCTCGGCGCGCGGGGAGTTGTCGCGGCCCTTGCGGTTGACCCGGCCGATCGGGTGGATCGGCGGGAAATAGAGCACGTCGAACCCCATCGCCGCGATCGCCGGCAGCCGCGCGATCACGTCGGCAAAACTGCCGTGGCGGTGGGGGTCGCCCGATTGCGAGCGCGGGAACAGCTCGTACCAGCTCGCGAAGCCGGCCGCGCGCCGCTCGGCATCGACCGGGAACTCGGTCGGGTGCCGGTAGGCGTGCGGCCGTACCCGCGCCTCCGCGACCCGCGCCGCGGTCGCCGGCGCCAGCAGCAGCCGGCGGCGCTCGTCCGGCTCCGCGGCGGCGAGCTCCTCGGCGAGGTCGTCGAGCCCGGCCTCCGCGACAAGCAGCCGCCCTTCCTCGAGCTCCAGGTCGATCGGCAGGCCGGCGGCGTGCTTTGTTTCGAGTTCCTCGGTGAAATTCCCGAACCGGTCCTTCCACGCCAGGATCGAAAACAGATGGCGGCCGATCCGCCCGAGCGGGAACCGGCCGACCCAGCGATCGTCGCCGACTGCGGCCATCGGGGCCTCGCGCCAATCGGGCTCGTCGGCGGGGCGCCACAGCAAGGCGGCGGCGAGGCGGTCGTGGCCGTCGGCGATCAGATCCGCCGATACCTCGACCGTCTCGCCGACCAGCCGCTTCGCCGCAAAGCGTCCGTCATCGACCGCGGGCGAGACCGCCTCGATCGCGATCCGCGGCGCGGCGGCGGCCTCGGCAGCGTCGAATGCGGGGCTGGCGACCGGCGCCGGCGCGGCGGCCCGCAAGGTGCGGACATCTCCCGGCGCGATCGTCACCACGGCGTCCGGCCCGATCGCCGGCGCCCCATCGTCAGGCCGGGCGTCGAGGAGAGCGGCCCCGAACCCGCTAGCCGTCAGGAGCGGGCCGAGCGGAACCCGCACCGGCTCGTCGAGGCTGGTGTTGATCAGGACCAGGCGCGGCTCGGCCCCGCCGCCGCCGTCGGCCAGCAGCAGCGCCAATGCCGGCGCGTCGGGCGGCGACAGGGCACGCAGCGAGCTGACCGCGGGCTCGTCGGCGTCACGACGAGCATTGGCGTCGGTGATCGCCGCGCTCAGGTCGAACGGAGCCTCCGCGACGAGGGCGGCGAAATCCTCGGGCCGGTCACGGGCCGGGTCCATGGCGCGCGCGGCGCCGAACTCGAACCCCATCGGCATCAGCCAGCCGCTGCCGCAAGCCGTGGCGAAGGCGATCGCGCGATGCGCCGCCCGCCGCGCCCGCCCGGCATCCGTGAAGCCGCGGCCGAGCCGGCGCTGGAACGGCGCTTCGGCCGCCGCCACCAGCGGCGCGACATGCGCGAGGCGGTCGGCGGCGACGGCGAACCCCTCCGTCCGGTAATCCCAATCCCCGGCGCAGCATTCGACCCAATCGAACCGGCACTCTGCCGACGCCCCGGCATCGGCGGTCGCGGCCATAAAGCGCGTGTCGGGGCGGTCCGCCCGGACGGCGGCGAGCAACTCGCGCCACACGGGCGCCGGCGCATCCTCCGGGCGGATGCAGCGAAAGCCGGTGACGCCGGCTTCCGCCCATTCGGACAGGTGTTGCGACCACCACTCCGCGAGGCGTGACGCGTCGCCGTCGGAGGCGATCTTGGCGACCCCCCGCTGTTGCGGCGGCTGCCGCGGATCGGGGAGAAGGTCAGGTGACTCGACCCGATACCAGGCGGCGAGTCCGTTGCCGGCGCCCTCGGCGGCGACCCGGTCGATGACGACATCGAGCATCAGCCCGAGCCCGCGCTCCTGGCACGAAGCGGCGAGCCGCGCCAAACCGGCGACCGCGCCGCCACCGCCGAGCCGCGGGTCGAGCCGGTCGAAATCCGCGGTCAGGAACAGATCGCCCGACTTCCCCGCCGCGAATAGCGGCGCGACGACGACCGTGTCGAACCGCATCGCGGCGATGCGGTCGAGCTGGCACGCCCAGGCTTCCACCGGTCCGGCGAGTAGCGGGTGGAGATAGTAAAAGCGGTTTTCCACCATCCCTTCATAGACAACCCGGCGGCGCCTTCGGTTCCCCGGGTCGGGCCTTAAAGCCCCAGCCCCGATGCGTCAAAAATTGCGCTGGCGGCCGGGCGCGCGGCGCGATTAGTTCTCGCCAGCCCCCGCGGCTTCCGCGGGTGGGTACGGGTGAGGGGCATGGAAATCGGCGGGCCGGTCACCCCGGCAAAGCACGCATTGCCGGGGATCGTCTACGTCTACCTGGCGATCGTCGTCCTGACCTGGTCGGCCAACTGGGTGATGATGAAGTTCGCGATCGGCGCCGTGCCGCCGTTGAGCTTTGTCGCGCTCCGCCTGGTCGGCAGCCTCGTCCTCGTCGCACCGCCGCTGGTGCTGGCGGGCCAGGGGCTGATGCCGGCGCGCGGCGAGCGCATCGGCCTCTTCTGGGTCGGGATCACCCAAGTCGTCGGGTTCCTGATCTGCAGCATCATCGGCCTGTCGATCGTGCCGGCCGGGCGCGCGATCGTGCTCGGCTACACGATGCCGCTATGGGCGATTCCCATCGGCCTTTTCCTGTGGCCGGTGCCGTTCGGCCGGCGCGAGCTCGTCGGCGCCGGGATCGGTTTTGCCGGCCTCGTGCTGTTCATGAACCCCGGCCTCGTCGACTGGTCGAGCCCGAGCATCCTCGGCGGCAATGCGCTGTTGATCGCGGCGGCGATCCTGTGGGCGCTCGGCTCGTGCCTCTACCGGCGGCGGCGCTGGTCGAGCCCGTTCTGGGTGCAGACTTTCTGGCAGCTCGCGGTCAGCACGCCGCCGGCGATCGTCGCCGCCTGGATCGCCGGCGGCACGACGCACTGGTCGCCGGTGATCGTCGCGATCCTCGTCTACAACTGCATCGTCACGACCGCGCTCGGCTATTTCCTGTGGAACAAGGTGTTGTCGATGATGCCGGCGGCGAAGGCGGGGCAGGTCATGACGCTGACCCCGATCTGCGGCTTCATCCTCTCGACGATCGTCTTTGGCGGCGAGGTGACGGCCGACGTCGTCGCCAGCATCGTGCTGATCGTCGCCGGGATCTGCGTGACGCTCAGCCGCTGATTCGGCCGCCAATTCCGCGCTGGGCGAACGGCACGCGGAACTGCATGCACAGCGCCTCGGCGCCGAGCGGGCCGGCCGTCGCGGCGAGGCTGCCGTCGTCGGGGTGGACGAACAGGCAGGAATCGGGCGGTAAAAGTCCCGACCCGCTCGCCGCCAGGCTGCCCGCCACCACCAGCCAGAATTGCCCACCGCCGATGCTCGGGTCGGGACCGGTGAGCCGCGCGTTCGGTGGTAGCCGATAGCGCCAGGTGGCAAGGCCGTGCTCGCCTTCAAGCACCGCCTGCTCGACGATTTCGACGGTTTCGGCGAGTTCGTGCTCGGCGGTCGGCGGCGACGGGTCGGTCGTCGCCTCCCAATGCGTGTGCCGGTCGCGCGAGGCGCGCAATTCGACCCGTGAATCCGGCATGTACTTGGCGCCCGGGTCCCAGGCGTTGCGCAGTGTGAACCACGCGATGCCGTCCCCCGCCGCGACGATCGGGCCATAGGCCGAATAGGCGTCGGTGTAGTGCACCGCGACCGAGCCCGTATCGTGCAGGCCGAGCTTGCCGCTGCCCCCGACGACGACCTGATACTGGTCGGCGCGGTGGAAATGCGGCTTGGTGATGCCGCCCGGGCCTTTCTCGACGAGGAACGCGACCGGGTGCAGCGCATCCTCGGCCGGGATCGGCTCGCCGGGTTTGATCGTGTAGCGGTTGGCGCCGATAAAGGCGGTGTTCCAGCCGTTTGGCGTCTGGCGCCGGTTGGTCTGGCGGACGATCTCGCTGTCGGCGGTCAGGATCACGGCAAGGCCTCGTTATGCAAGTGCTTTCAGCGTCGGCCGGCGCTCCGTTCCTGTCAACCAGACAAACCGCTTGTGAGCCCTGCTTTGTCGCCCCTAGAGTCACGCCAACCCTTATGGAGGAAACCATGCCCGAGAACAAATCCGGGACCAGCGACATCTTCGAGGCGATGCACACCTGCCGCGCGATGCGGCGGCTGAAGCCGGATGCCGTGCCAGACGAATTGATCGTCAAGATCCTCAAGGCCGGCCAGGCCGCGGCGAGCGGCGGCAACACGCAGCGCTGGAAATTCCTCGTGCTCAAGGACGCGGCCAAGAAGAAGGCGGTCCAGACCTATTACAAAAAGCTGTTCGACGAGGTCGTCGGCCCGCGCTACGCATCGAGCCCGGTGCCGCCGGGTGCCAATCCCGACAGCTATAAGCGCCAGCACGCGGCGGTCGAATACCTCACCGATCACTACCATGAGGCGCCGGTGTGGATCGTCGCCTGCCTCGAAGGCGAGACCCCCAACCGCACCGCCGGCGCGTCGATCTATCCCGCCGTGCAGAATATGATCCTCGCCTGCCGCTCGCTCGGCCTCGGCACCACGCTGACGACCCGCCACACCGGCTACGAGAAAGAGGTCGACGCGGCGATGGGTATCCCCAAGGGGTACAAATCCTACGCGATCCTGCCGATCGGCTATCCGATGGGGAATTTCGGCCCGCTCGGCCGTGGCGCGCTGTCGGATGTCGCCTATCTCGACAATTGGGGCACGCCGTACACGGCGGGCTAGAGCATGTTCCGGAAAAGCGGCCCCGTTTTTCGATAAGAACATGCTCCATTTCAAATAGTTAAAGAGCAAAACCCGATTCGGTAGGATCGGATTTTGCTCTAGGAGGACATTGCCATGCCGCGCGTTCCACCGATCAGCAGCAAGGAGCAGGTTGCCGCGGAGCACCAGAACGTCGCGGACGACGTCGTCGGCGTGTTCGGCCGTATCCGCGGTCCGTTCAGCGTGTTCCTGCAGAGCCCGAAACTGGCCGAGCACATGCTCGGCCTAGTCAAGTTCAACCGCAACGATTGCGTCGTCGAGGGGCGCCTCTTGTCGCATGCGATCCTCGTCGCGGTGCGCGAGCGGGAGTCGGCTTATGTCTGGTCGGCCCAGGCCGGCGCCGCCCGCCGCGCCGGCGTACCGGAAGCCACGATCGACATCCTGCGCGCCAATGGCGACGTGTCGGGGCTCGGCCAGGACGAGCGCGACATCGTCACCCTGACCCGCCAGCTCATGCGCACCAACCGCTGCGACTACCCGGTGTTCAACCGGCTCCTCGGCAAATACGGCGCGCCGTGGCTGGTCGAGCTGATCACGGTGTCGCACAACTTCACCGTCCTCTGCGGCGTCACCAACGCCTTCGAGGTCGCGGTGCCGGAAGATGGCGACCAGTTGCCGTCATAGGAGCTGACGCATGGCCTATAAGCGCGTGGTGCTGGAGATCGGGATGGGCACCGATATCCGCGGCACCGATTACACCAAGGCGGCGGTGCGGGCGTTGCGCGATGCCTTGTGGCACAACTCGCTCGGCATCGCCAACGCGCTCGGGCTCGACACCGATTCGATGCAGGTCGAGGTGACGATCGGCGTGCCCAAGCCGGATCGCGTCGACAAGGCCGAGGTGCTGGCGATCCTGCCGCACGGCACCGGCACGGTGAACGTCGTCGAGGGCGGACTTGAAATCCCCAATGACGAGGGCACCGGCAGCACCGTTCTCGCCCACGCAGCCGCCGTCGTGCGGCTGGATTTGTAGGAGGCGGCGATGGCGGGCAGGCGCATCATCCTCGAAATGGGCATGGGCAACGACCTCCACGGCGGCGACTACACCGAGGCGGCGCTGCGCGCGGTGCAGGACGCGCTGCACCACTCGTCACTGACCTTTATCCGCACGCTCGGTCTCGATTCGAAACAGATGCAGGTGTCGGTGACGATCGGCGTGCAGCAGCCGGGCAAGGTCGATGCCGGCAAGATCGCCGCGTCCTTGCCGCACGGGCAGGTGACCGTGTCGGTCGTCAAGGGCGGGCTCGACATCCCCGACGCCGGCGACATCGCCGTCATCGCCAGCGCCGCGATCGCGGTCCGGTTCGAGAATTTGCCGCAGGGAAAACAATAAATAACCGTCATCCCGGCGAAGGCCGGGACCCACTTTTCCGCTTCTCGTGCGTTTGAGCCGTGGGTCCCGGCCTTCGCCGGGATGACGGTTATTTATGCGTCAGTTCACCAGCAATATCTTCCCGATGTGCTGGCTCGATTCCATCAGCGCATGCGCGTCCGACGCCTGCGCCAGCGGAAAGGTCTTGTAGGTGCAGGTGCGCAGTTTTCCCTGCGCCCAGAGCGGCCAGACCTTGTCCCTGAGCGCGGCGACGATCTGCGCCTTCTGATCGATCGAGCGCGAGCGCAGCGTCGAGCCGGTGACCGTCAGGTGCTTCCTCTGGATCGCGCCAAAATCGGCCTCGACCTTGGCGCCGCCCATCAGCGCGACAAAGCACAGCCGCCCCTCGCGCGCCAACAGGTCTAGCTCGCGCGGGATGTAGTCGCCGCCGACCATGTCGAAGATCGCGTCGACCCCGCGCCCGCCGGTGAACTCCTTGCCCACTTTGACGAAATCCTCGTCCTTGTAGTTGATCGCGACATCGGCGCCGTAGTCGCGGCAGGCCTGGCATTTCTCGGCCGAGCCGGCAGTCGCCAGCACCCTGGCGCCGAACGCCTTGGCGAGCTGGATCGCGGTGATCCCGATGCCGCTCGACCCGCCCTGCTGCAGGAACACCTCTCCGCTTTTCAAGTGGATGCGGTCGAAGACGTTGGTCCACACGGTGCAGAACGTCTCCATCAGCCCGCCCGCATCGACGACGCCCACCCCTTGCGGCACGGGCAGGCATTGCACCGCCGGCACCGCGCAATATTCGCCGTACCCGTCGGCGACAAGCAGCGCGCACACCTGGTCGCCGAGCGAAAACCCGCTCGCGCCCTCGCCGATCTTGACCACCGTCCCGGCGCATTCGAGGCCCGGAATGTCGCTGGCCCCCGCCGGCATCGGGTATCGGCCCATGCGCTGCAGGCAATCGGCGCGGTTGATCCCGGCGCTGGCGATACGGATCAGCACCTCGCCCGCCTTCGGCTCGGGCACCGGCCGCGTGCCGGGCACCAGCACCTCGGGGCCGCCCGGCTCCCTGATCTCGATGACGGTCTGCGTCGGGGGAATGTTTGCCAGCACGGTCGGTCCTTTCGCATGAATTCGTCATTGCGAGCGTAGCGAAGCAATCCCCCGCCGTGGAGTCCTCCTTGGAAGGGGATTGCTTCATCGATACGCTCGTCACAACGACAGCGTCGGAGGAGGCGAGAGATGCCGAGCTTGCAGGATCAGATCGTACTGGTAACCGGGGCCGGCGCCGGGATCGGCAGGGCGATCGCGCTGGCGATGGCGGCCGAGGGGGCGACCGTCGCCGCCGCCGACATCGACCCCGCCGCGGCACAGGCCGTCGTCGCCGCGATCGGCGGCAACCGGGGGCTCGCCGTGCAGGCCGATTGCGGCGACGTCGCCAGCATCGACGCGATGATCGCGCAGACCGTCGCGGCGTTCGGCCGGCTCGACGTCATCGTCAACAACGCCGGCGTCACCCGCTATTCCTACATCATGGATCTGACCGAGGCGGATTGGGACCGCATCCACCGGGTCAACGCCAAGGGCGTGTTTTTCAGCCTCCAGGCCGCCGCGCGCGAGATGATCAAGCAGCATGGCGCCGACGGGCGCGGCGGGCGGATCATCAACATGGCCTCGATCTCGGGGCGCGGTTACGCGGGCGCGTCGAACGCCGCCTATGCCGCGAGCAAGGGCGCGGTCATCGCGCTCACCAAGATGGCCGCCCAGCAACTCGGCCGCTACGACATCAACGTCAACGCGATCTGCCCCGGCGTGACGCGCACCGAATTGGGCCAGCGCAATTCCGTCGGCCGCGCCCAGGCGCGCGGCATCGCCGTCGAGGAGATGCAGGCCGAGCAGGAGCGCCTCATTCCGATCGGCCGCGCCAACCAGCCCGAGGACATCGCCGCGATGGCGGTCTTCCTTGCGTCGCCGGGCGCGCGGAACATCACCGGCCAATCCTACAATGTCGACGGCGGGCTGGTGCCGAGTTGATGCGTGCACTTCCTCAAACCGTCATCCCGGCGTAGGCCGGGACCCACCTATCCACCTCTCATGCGTCTGAACTGTGGGTCCCGGCCTAAGCCGGGATGACGAAGAACTAAGCCGGGATGACGAAGAACTAAGAATGAACTCCCTCCCGCGCTTCCTTTCGGCCCGCCTGCCGTTCTTCTACGGCTGGGTGATCCTCGGCTGCCTGTGCTGCGTCGGGTTTGCGCGGCAGGGGCCGGCGGTGGCGACGCTGTCGATCTTTGTCGAGCCGTTGGCGCGCGAGTTCGGCTGGTCGCGCACGGCGATCTCCGGCGCGGTGTCGCTGGGCGGGCTCTTGGCGGCGCTGTCGGCGCCGTGGATCGGCCCGATGCTCGACCGGCATGGGGCGCGGTTCATCCTGTGCCTCGTTGTGCTGATCAACGGAGCGCTCTTGATCGCGCTGTCGTGGACGGCGTCGCTGGCCTCGTTCTACCTGCTTTTCTGCCTCGCGCGGATGAACTGGGCGGGGCCGTTCGATCTCGGCATCTATGGCGCGGTCAGCAACTGGTTTGTCGCCCGCCGCGCGTTTGCCACGTCGGTCGCGACGCTGGCGCAGACGGTCGGGTTGGCGGCGATGCCGCTGATCGCGCAGTTCGCGATCTGGCACCAGGGCTGGCGCTCCGGGTGGCTGGCGATCGGCATCGTGACGCTGGCGGTCGGGTTTGTGCCGACCTGGCTGCTGCTGGTGCGCCGGCCCGAGGATTTGGGTCTCGTCCCCGACCGGGAAATCGCCAAACGTCCCACCGCCGACGAGCCGCCGCCCGTGCCTGAGCCGTCCTATTCGCGGCGCCAGGCGATGGGTACGGCATCGTTCTGGCTGCTGCTGCTCTACACCGCGCTGGTCTACCCGGTGCAGGCGGGCGTGAGCCTGCACCAGGCGCCGCACCTGATCGAGCGCGGCATCGACCCGACCGTCGCCGCGACCATCGTCAGCATGTTCTCGCTGTTTTCCGCGCTCGCCAGCATCGTCTGCGGGCTGTTGCCGCGGCGGCTGCCGATCCGCTTTCCGCTCGCGGCGATCGCGGGGTTTCTCGGCGCCGCGACGATCGTGATGCTGGCGATCCACACCGCCGCCGAGGGGTTTGTCGGCGCGGCGTTGCTGGGGTTTGGCGTCGGCGGCATCCTGACCCTGCTGCCGATCGCCTGGGCGGATTATTTCGGCCGCGCCCATTACGGCGCGATCCGCAGCGTCGCGCTGTCGGCGCAGGTGCTGGCGCAGGCGACCGGGCCGCTGTTGTCCGGCGCGCTGCGCGACTGGACCGGGAATTACGACCGCTCGCTCGAATGCTTTGCCGTGCTGGCCGGGCTCGGGTTCGTCGCGGCGTTGACGGCGCGGCAGCCTCGCCCCTAGGCTCGCCCGGGAGAATTGTGGGGGTTCGGGATGGCCGAATACGACTTCATCGTCGCCGGCGCCGGCTCGGCCGGGTGCTGCGTCGCGGCCCGGCTCAGCGAGAGCGGCAAATACAAGGTGCTGCTGCTCGAGGCCGGCCCCGAGGACAAGAGCCCGTGGATCCACATGCCGATGGGCTATGCCAAGCTCTTCGCCGACCCAAAGCTCAACTGGATGTACGAGAGCGAGCCGGAGGCCGAGCTCAAGGGCCGCTCGATGTACCAGCCGCGCGGCAAGGTCCTCGGTGGCACCAGCTCGATCAACGGCATGGTCTACATGCGCGGCCACCCCGGCGATTACGACGGCTGGGCGCAGATGGGCTGCCGCGGCTGGGACTGGGACAGCATCCTGCCGTATTTCAAGAAGGCCCAGCACCAGGAGCGCGGCGCCAGCGAGCATCACGGCGTCGGCGGCCCGCTCAACGTTTGCGATCACCCGGTCAAATGGGAGCTCGCCGATCGTTGGATCGACGCCGCGGTCGAGGCCGGGCTCGCGCCCAACGGCGACTTCAACAACGGCAACCAGGACGGCGCCGGGCATTTCCAGAACACGATGAACCGGGCGCGGCGGTGGTCTACGGCGGCCGCCTATATCCGCCCGGCCCGCAACCGGCCGAACCTCGACGTCGCGACCGAAGCGCTGGCGACCAAGGTGCTGTTCGAGGGCGGCCGCGCGGTCGGTGTCGCCTACACCCAGCGCGGCGAGGCCAAACAGGCGCGGGCGAACGGCGAAATCGTGGTGTGCGGCGGCGTCTACAACTCGCCGCAACTGTTGCAGCTTTCCGGGGTCGGGCCGGGCGACCTGCTGCGGCAGCACGGGATCGGGGTGGTCGCCGACAGAAGCGATGTCGGCAACCAGTTGCAGGACCATTTCTACGTGCGGCTGGCGTTCCGCTGCACCCGGCCGATCACGCTCAACGAGGTCGGCAACTCGATGTGGCGGCGGGCCGTCGCCGGCATCCAGTACGGCCTCTTCCGTTCGGGTCCGCTCGCCAGCAACGGCATCTGCGCCGGCGGCTTCGCGCGCAGCGACCCGCGCATGGACCGGCCCGACATCCAGCTCAATTTCAGCACCTGGAGCTTTTCGCACCGCGACTCGAAGGGCGTCTATCCGCACCCGTTCCCGGGCTTCTCGGTCAGCGCCGTGCATCTCCGCCCCGACGCGCGCGGCACCGTGCTGATCAAGAGCGCCGACCCGACCGCGCCGCCGGCGATCCAGTTCAACTTCCTCAAGACCCGATCCGACCTCGACGCGCTGATGGCCGGGATGCGGCTCGCCCGCAAGATCACCGAACAGCCGGCGATCGCGTCCCTGGTCCACAGCGAAATCCTGCCCGGCGCGCACATTCAGTCCGACGCCGAGTTCGAGGAGGCGATCCGCACCTATGCGCTCTCAAACCTGCACCCGGTCGGCACCTGCCGCATGGGGCCGGACGAGCATGCGGTGCTGGATTCGCGCCTTCGCGTCAACGGGGTCGGGCATCTGCGTGTCGTTGACGCCTCGGTGATGCCGGCCGTCCCCGCCGGCAACACCAACGCGCCGACGATCATGATCGCCGAAAAGGCCTCCGACATGATCCTCGAAGACGCCCGGGCGGCGGCCTGATGCGGGCGCTGGTGACGGGGTTCGAGCCGTTCGAGGGCGACCGGATCAACCCCTCTTTCGAAGTGCTGGCGCATCTGCCGCCGACGCTGGGCGAGCTTGACGTGCAGACCCAGGTATTGCCCTGCGTCTTCGGCCAGGCGCTGACGGCGTTGCGCCAGGCGGTCGCCGCCGCCAGGCCGGACATCGTCCTGTGCGTCGGGCTCGCCGGCGGGCGGGCCGAATTGTCGCTCGAACGGGTCGCGATCAATGTCGACGACGCGCGCATCGCCGACAATGCCGGCAACCGGCCGGTCGACGTCCCGATCGTCGCGGGTGGTCCGCCGGCCTATTTCACTGGTTTGCCGGTGAAGGCGGCGGTGGCGGAATTGCGCCGCGCCGGGCTGCCGGCCGGTGTCTCGAACAGCGCCGGCACTTTGTCTGCAACCATGTCTTCTACGGCGTCATGCACGTCGCCGCCGAGACCGGGTTCCGCGGCGGGTTCCTGCACGTCCCCTATCTGCCGGTCCAGGCCGCGCGGCACCCCGGCGCGCCGTCGATGGCGCTCGCCCATCTGGTGCGCGGGATCGAGATCATCCTGACGGTCGCCGCCGAACGCACCGAGGATATCGCGGTGAGCGAAGGGGCGGTTGCGTAGTTTTAGGAGCGCGGGCGTCCCGCCCGCATTCTTTTGCGAGATGCGGGCGAGACGCCCGCGGTCCAATATGGGAGGCGCCAATGCCAGATTTTGCAGGCTCGCAAATCGTCGTCACCGGCGGGACCGGGGCGCTGGGCACGGCGGTCGTCGGTGCGCTGCGCGCGGCCGGCGCCGAGTGTCACGTGACCAATTTCGCCGCGCACGAGCTCGCCGGCTACGCACACCGCAACGACCCGCTCGTGCACGTCACGACCGGTGTCGACCTCGCCGACGAGGCGGCGGTGCGGCATTATTACGAGGCGCTGCCGTCGTTGTGGGCCTCGGTGCATCTGGCGGGCGGCTTCGCGATGGCGCCGGTGGCGGAGATTTCGGCGGCGGATTTCGAGGCGCAGTTCCGCATGAACACGCTGTCGTGCTTTCTGTGCTCGGCGGCGGCGGTGCGGGCGATCCGCAAGAGCGGGCGCGGCGGCGGGCGCATCGTCAACGTCTCGGCGCGCCCGGCGCTGGAGCCGCGCTCGGGCGCCGGGATGATCGCCTACACCGCGTCAAAGGCCGCCGTCGCCGCGCTGACCCAGGCGATGGGCGAGGAGCTGGTCGGCGAGGACATCTGGGTCAACGCGGTCGCCCCGTCGACCCTCGACACCCCGGCCAACCGCGCCGCCATGCCCGACGCGCCGCACCAGCGTTGGGTCCACCCCGATGCGATCGCCCAGGTGATCGCCTTCCTCGCCTCGCCGGACAACAAGGTGACGCGCGGCGCCGTCGTCCCGGTTTACGGCGGGTCGTAAGAAAAATCTCCCGCACCGCATCGATCTTGTAGGATGGGCTGAGCGCAGCGAAGCCCATCTGTGCTGCCGTGAGAATGATGGGCTTCGCTGCGCTCAGCCCATCCTACGGGTCATGGAGGACGACATGGCGAAAGGCATCCTGATCGCGTCGATGAACATCGCCAACGCGGCCGTGGACGAGTTTCAAGACTGGTACGACACCGAGCACCTGCCCGAGCGCGTCGCCTGCCCCGGCTTTCTCGAATGCCAGCGCTGGATCGGCACGACCGACCCCAAGGTCTCGGTCGCGATCTACGATCTCGACAGCGTCGACGTGTTGAAAAGCCCCGGCTACAGGGCGATCGGCGGGGTCAATTTGTCGCCGTGGTCGAAACGGGTGACGAGCCGGGTCGAGCGGCTGATGCGGTTCGAGGGCGAGCAGGTATTGCCCGGCGACAAGATCGCCCCGAAAGGCGCGGGCGGCTTTCTGCTCAACGCGATGAACTGCGTGCCCGAGCACGAGGCCGAGTTCAACGAGTGGTACAACACCGAGCACATCCCGGCGCTGGCCGCGGTGCCGGGCGTCCTCTGCGCGCGCCGCTTCCGCGCCACCAGCGCCAACCGCAAATACGTCGCGCTCTACCACTTGGAATCGCCCGAGGTGCAGGCGACGCCGGCCTGGAAAAGCGCGGCCGGCACTCCCTGGACGGAAAAGCTGCGGCCGCATTTCCGCGACCATCTGCGCCTCGTCTGCAAAGCCTACGTGCGCGGCGGCTGATCTCGCTTTAGCCGGGCGCGGCTGTTGATCTCTTTTTAGCCGGACGTGCCCTAAGGGCATGCCCGGGAGCCGCAATGTCGCATTTCATCTCGCTCGGCTTTCTGACCCCGCCGGCCGTCTTTATCTGGCTGACGCTGGTCGGGATTTGGCTGTCGTTCTCGCGCGCGCCGCTCGGGCTCATCATCGCGCTCGTATCGGGGCTCTGCCTCTACGCGACCTCGATGCCGCTGGTCGGGTCGTTCCTGCTCGAGCGGATCGAGGCCAAGATCCCGGACCACGTCGATTTCAGCAAGGCCCAGGCGATCGTCGTGCTCGGGGGCGGTGTGCGGCGCGGGGAGGTCGGGATGCGGGATTCGCTCGACCCGATCTCGCTCGACCGGGTGGCGATGGCCGCCGAGGCGTACCGCAAATACCACCTGCCGATCATCGCCGCCGGCGCCGGATTGGGCGGCGACCATCCGAGCGAGGCGATGCTGATGCGCCAGGCGCTCGACGATTTCTCGGTGCCGGTCGCGTGGGTCGAGGGCGAGTCGGGCTCGACCTATCAGAACGCCCTCTTCAGCGAACGTCTGCTGAAGCAGGCCAACATCAACACGGTGATCGTCGTCACCCAGGCTTGGCATATGCCGCGCGCGCTTTGGGCCTTCGAGCATGTCGGACTGCACGCGCTGCCCTGGCCGACGCCGCGCGACTACACGCGGCTCGATTCGCTCGACGATCTCCTGCCCAATGCCGGCGGGCTCACGGAGAGCTACGCGGCGTTTCACGAGATGCTCGGTGCGGCCTATTACCGGCTACATTATTGAAGTTGTGTCGCCGCAATGACATCCTGGCGCCACGTCAAGGGAGGCACGGATGCGCCGTAACGACCAGATCGCCGAAGTGCGGAAACTGCTCGCCCATCTCGCGGGGCGCACCACGGCGATGGCGGATGCGATCTATCGCAACCCGATCACCGATTACGTCTCGCCCGAGCAGGCGGCGGCCGAGCAGGATCTGTTCTTCCGCAAGGGCGTGATCAATCTCGGCCTCTCGTGCCTGTTGCCGAAGCCCGGCGACTGGATGACGCACGATTACACCGGCGTGCCGATCCTGTTGGTGCGGCGCGGCGACGGCACGCTCGGCGCTTTTCTCAATGTCTGCCGCCATCGCGGCGCCCGCGTCGCCGACGGCTGCGGCAGCGGCGAACGCGATTTCCGCTGCCCCTATCACGGCTGGTGCTACGGGCTCGACGGCGCGCTGATCGCGCGGCCCGACGAGCGCTCCTTCGCCGATGCCGATCGCGCGACGCATGGGCTGCGCCCGCTGCCGGTCGCCGAGAAATACGGGATGATCTGGGTGTCGCCGTCGCCCGACACGCAATTCGACGTGGACGATCTGCTGAGCGGCCTCGATGTCGACATGGCCGCCTACGGGCTCGACACCTACCACCACTACGAGACCCGCGTGCTGCACCGGAAGATGAACTGGAAGCTCGCCGTCGACACGTTCGGCGAGAGCTACCACCTCCAGCACCTGCATCCGACCACGGTCGACCCGCTGTTCCACAGCAACCGCTGCACCTTCGACCCGTTCGGGCTCAACCATCGCATGATCATCGCGCGCAAGAACATGGACGAGCTGCGCGAGGTGCCCGAGGCGCAATGGGATCTGTTCGACCACACCGCGATCATCTGCGTGCTGTTCCCGAACACGGTATTCACGTTCCAGCGCGACCACGTCGAGACCTGGCACATGTTTCCCGGCAAGAATGTCGACGAAACCGTGATGTACGTCTCGCTTTACATCCCGACACCGGTCGACAACCCCAAGGCCAAGGAGCATTGGGACCGCAACTTCAACCTGTTGATGGCGACGGTCGAGATGGAGGATTTCCCGACCTGCGAGGGGATGCAGCGCGGGTTCAAGTCGGGCGCGCAGGACGCGATCGTCTTCGGCCGCAACGAGCCGGCGCTCCAGCACTATCACAAGAGCATCCACGCCGCGCTCTCGGGCGCGATGGCGGCGGAGTAGGCGGCCTCGCCTTCACGAAGGTGGCGAGGCGGGGTGCTTTTGGGGCATTAAGCGCCCAATGGATTTGTCCGTCGTCATCCCGGTCAAGAACGAGGCCGGCAACATCGCGCCGCTGGTCGGCGAGATCGCCGCCGCGCTGGACGGCGTCGCCGAGTACGAGATCGTCTATGTCGACGACGGCAGCACCGACGCGACCGGGGCCGAGATCCGCGGCTTGCAGCAAACCCACCCGCGCCTCCGCGTGATCCGCCACACCGCGAGCTGCGGGCAGAGCGCGGCGGTGCGCACGGGCGTCAGGGCCGCGCGCGGCACCTGGATCGCGACGCTCGACGGCGACGGCCAGAACGACCCGGCCGACATCCCGGCGCTGTGGCGGCTCGCCGGCGCGGCACCCGCGAGCCCGCCGCTGTTGATCGCCGGCCATCGCGCCCGCCGCCGCGACACGTGGTCGAAGCGGATGTCGTCGCGCGTCGCCAACGGCGTCCGCCGCCGCATGCTGCGCGACGACACCCCCGACACCGGCTGCGGCCTCAAGCTGTTCCCCCGTGCCCTCTTTCTCGACCTTCCCTATTTCGATCACATGCATCGTTTCCTCCCGGCGCTCGTGCTGCGGGCCGGCGGGGCCGTGCGGTCGGTTGCCGTCAATCATCGCCCGCGCGAGCGCGGTGTGTCGAAATATGGCGTGCTCGATCGCCTCGCGGTCGGGATCACCGATCTGTTCGGCGTGATGTGGCTGCGGCGGCGCGGGTCGGTGCCGGTGGTGGTCGAGGACGCAAGGTGAGCGTGTCGGCCGCCTTGCCCGTAAACCGCCTCCGCCTCGCCGGCCGCCTCGCGCTCGTCGCGGCGCTGATCGCCGGAATCGTCGCGGCCTGGCATTGGCGGATGGTGTTCGAGCCGGCGGCATTGAGCGCGCACCTCGCCGGCTCGCCGGTCGCGCCGCTCATATTCCTGGCGCTGCACGTCGCGGCGAGCCTTCTGTTCGTGCCGCGGACCCTGCTCGCGATCGTCGGCGGGCTCGTTTTCGGCATGTGGTGGGGGACACTCTGGGCGGCGCTCGGCAGCGTGGTCGGGGCCTCGGCGGGATTTCTCGTCGCGCGCTACGTCAACGCCGGAATCATCGACACGACAAGCTGGGCGCGGCTGTCGGGACCGCTCGGCCGCGTCGAGCGCGGCGGGTGGCGGGCGGTCGCGATGATCCGGCTGATCCCGGTGATCCCGCACAGTCTGACCAACTACGCGCTCGGCCTGACGCGGCTCGGCCTCGTCCCGTACGCGCTGGGCTCATTCTTGGGACAACTCCCGCTGACGATCGCCTATACCGATCTCGGCGCCGCCGGCGGCAAGGTCGTGCTCGGCGCCGGCGGCTGGATCGTGCCGACCGCGATCGGCGCGGCGGCGCTCGCCCTGTCGCTGGCGATTCCGCTTATCGCGCGGCGGCGGCCAGCGCCGGAGGCATAGGCCCTCCGGTCGCCCAGTCCAGCAGCTCGACCGTATGCAGCACCGGCACCGCGCTGCCGGCGGCGAGCTGGGTGATGCAGCCGATATTGCCGGCGGCGATGAAATCCGGCGCGGTCCGGGCGATGTTGGCGAGCTTGCGGTCGCGCAGCCGGCCGGCGAGCTCGGGCTGCAGCAGATTGTAGGTGCCCGCAGACCCGCAGCACAAATGCCCCTCGGGGATGTCGACCGGCTCGAACCCGGCCGCGGCGAGCAGCTCCTTGGGCAGGCGATGGACCTTCTGCCCGTGCTGCAGCGAACAGGCCGAGTGATACGCGACCCGCCCCGCGCCGCTTCCGGGCCGCAGTCCCAGCTCCGCGACCACCTCGCTGACATCGCGGGCCAGCGCCGAAACCCGCGCCGCCTTGTCGGCATAGGCGGGATCGTCGCGCAGCATGAACCCATAATCCTTGACCGTCGTGCCGCAGCCCGAGGCGTTGACGACGATCGCATCGAGCCCGCCCGTGCGCCGCAACCGCTCCCACGCGTCGATATTGGCGCGGGCAAAGGCGAGCGCCGCGTCCTCCTGGCCCAAATGATGCGTCAGCGACCCGCAACACCCGCTGCCCTCGGCGACCACGATTTCGCAGCCGTGGCGGGTCAAAAGCCGGATCGTCGCCTCGTTGATCTCGGGCTTAAGCACCTGCTGCGCACATCCGGACAACAGCGCCACCCGCATCCGTGTCGGACCTTCGGCGGGAAAGATTTGCGGCCGGTCGGAGGCCGACGGGGACGGCACCGACCGCGGCGCCAGCGCCAGCATCGGCCGCAGCCGCCGCGGCACGACCGGCGCCAGGAATTTCGCGAAGCCGGCGCCCAGCAACGCTAGCCGAAACAGCTTCGGCCGGCTCAGCACCACCCCGAGCAGCCGGCGCAGCACCCGGTCGATCCATGGGCGGTGATGATGCTCCTCGATATAGCGCCGCGCGTGGTCGATCAGATGCATGTAGTTGACGCCCGACGGGCAGGTCGTCATGCAGCCGAGGCACGACAGGCACCGGTCGATGTGCTTGACCGTCTCGGGCCCCGGCGCGGCGCCCGTCTCCAGCATGTTCTTGACCAGATAGATGCGGCCGCGCGGGCTGTCGAGCTCGTCGCCGAGCAGCACATAGGTCGGGCAGGTCGCGGTGCAGAACCCGCAATGGACGCAGGCGCGGAGAATCTTCTCGGTCTGCGCCGTGTCGGAATCGAGGAGCTGCTCGGGGGTGAATTCGGTCTGCATCAGACGTCGTCGACCATGCGGCCGGGGTTGAGGATGTGGCGCGGGTCGAACCCGTCCTTGACCCGCCGCGTCAGCGCAGCCAGCCCGGCCGACTGCGGCTCGAACACCGCGACCTCGCGGCGGAGGCCCAGGCCGCCGCGGATCAAGGTCGCGTGCCCGTCGCCGCCGACGGCGCCGCGGATGATCGCGGCCCCGCCGTCGCCAGCCTCGGGCACGGCGAGCCAGACGAGACCCCCGTCCCAGTCGAGAAACCACGCGGCGTCGATCCGGCGGGCGACCGCCTCGGCCAATTCGGCGCCACGGCTCGGCGCGACCGACACCCGCCACACCGCCCGCCCGTCGAGCCCCGACACCGGCCCCGCCGCGCCGATCGAGCGCCACAGCGCGACCGACTCGTCGTCGCCCAGCGTTTCGGCCGCGCCGGCATCGCCAAACTCGCGGATCAGGCTTTCCCGGCGATACGCCACCGACGGCGCCGGCCCCTCGACCCGCACCGCGACCGCGATCGGCAGCGCCAGGCCGGTCGGGATGTACGCGGCGCCCGACACCTCGTGCGGCGACCCCAGCACCGCCGCCATCAGCGCCGTCGCCAGCTCCGGCGGCACGTCGTGGAACAGTACCGTCGCCACCGACTCCGGCCGCGGCAATACCTTGACCGAAACCTCTTCGAGTGCCGTCAGCGTGCCGTAGGACCCCGCCATCAGCTTGCACAGATCGTAGCCGGTGACGTTTTTGACGACCTTGCCGCCGGCCTTGAAGATTTCACCGCGCCCGCTGACCCCGCGAAACCCGAGGAAATGGTCGCGCGCCGCCCCCGCCTTGATCCGCCGCGGCCCGGCGAGGTTGCAGGCGATCGTCCCACCCAGCGTCGGCCGCGTCGCCTCGGCCCCGAGCAACGCGCGCCAATCCGGCGGCTCGAAAGCCAGCATCTGCCCGTTCGCGGCGAGCAGCGCCTCGATCTCGTCAAGCGGCGTCGCCGCTCCGGCGGTCAGCACCAGCTCGGCCGGCTCGTATTCGCGCACCCCGGCGAGAGCGGAGAGGTCGAGCGCATGCGGCACCTGCAACGGCCTGCCCAACCCGCACTTCGACCCGCCGGCGACGAGCTCCAAGGGTTCCTCCGTCGCCAGCGCGCTGGCGACCGCGTCGCGGAGTTCGTCGAGTGTCGTGGGCGCAAACCGGGTCACGCGGCAGGCTCGATCTCGATGAGCGTGTCGCGCAGCCGCTGCTCGGCGAGCCACAAATCGCGTTGCGTTTGCATCTGAAGATAAAGGTCGGCTGCTCCACCCGTCAGCCGGCCAAAGCGTAAGGCCATGTCGGCGGTCACGGCGCTGCTGCCATTCAGCACCGCGTAGAGGGATGGGCGCGACACCCTCATCCGACGCGCCGCCTCGGCGATCGGCAATTTTACATGATCGTCGAGAATCTCGCGCATCAGCTCCCCGGGGTGGCTGGGAGGGCGGGCGATCGGACGGGTGACAGACAGTTCGGACATTGGCGTCGCCTCTAATGATATTGTTCAAGATCGACCCGCAACGCTTTCCCATCGTCCCATTCGAACGTGATGCACCAGGGCCCGTTGACGTGGACCGAGTAGCGTTGCGGCCGCCCCTGCAACGGATGGAAGTCAAAGCCTGGTTGTCGCAGGGCCTCAACTGTCCGTCCCGCGTCCAAGGCATCGAGACGGACGAGCGCCCGACGATGCAGATCCGGCCTGACCCGGCCGGTTTTTCCGGTCTCGAACAACTCCTTGAGGCCGCGATGACGGAAGCTTTCGATCACGCGACAAGTGTAAGGTATCGCCTAACAGATGTTAAGTGACACCTTACACTCAAAACCGCGGCAGATCCGGGTGTGGCACCTGGCCGTGATGCACGTGGAGGCGGCCGAGCTCGGCGCAGCGGTGCAGCGTCGGGAAAACCTTGCCGGGGTTGAGAAGCCCTTCGGGGTCGAACGCGCATTTGAGGCGCTGCTGCTGGGCGAGGTCCACCTCGTCGAACATCGCCGGCATCAGGTCGCGCTTTTCGACGCCGACCCCGTGCTCGCCGGTCAAAACCCCGCCGACCGCGACGCAGAGCCGTAAGATGTCGGAGCCGAACGCCTCGGCCCGCTCGACCTCCCCGGGCTTGTTGGCGTCGTAGAGGATCAGCGGATGCAGATTGCCGTCGCCGGCATGGAAGACGTTGGCGACCGCGAGCCCATGCTCCTTCGATAGCTCGCCGATTCGCACCAGCACCTCGGCGAGGCGGCCGCGCGGGATCGTGCCGTCCATGCAGTAATAATCGGGCGAGATGCGGCCGACCGCCGGAAACGCTGCCTTGCGCCCGGCCCAGAAGGCGAGCCGCTCCCCCTCGTTCTCGCTGACGCGGATCGAGGCGGCGCGGTTGTCGCGGGCGAGCCGGTCGACCGCCGAGATCAGGTAATCGACCTCCGCTTGCGGGCCGTCCAACTCGACGATCAAGAGCGCCTCGACATCGAGCGGATAGCCGGCGTTGACAAAGGCCTCGGCGGCATGGATCGCCGGCCGGTCCATCATCTCCATCCCACCCGGAATGATCCCGGCTGCGATGATCGCGGCGACGCAATTGCCGGCATCCTCGGTCGTGGGAAACCCGACAAGCAGCGCCCGCGCCGTGCTCGGCTTTTTCAGGATGCGCAGCGTCACCTCGGTGACGACTCCCAAAAGGCCCTCTGAGCCCGTCACAACACCCATCAGGTCGTATCCGGCCGCGTCGAGATGCTTGCCGCCGAGGCGGATCACCTCGCCGTCGATCAGCACCATCTCGATCCCGAGTACATTGTTGGTGGTGAGGCCGTATTTGAGGCAATGCACGCCGCCCGAGTTCTCGGCGATGTTGCCGCCGATCGTGCAGGCGATCTGGCTCGACGGGTCGGGCGCGTAATAAAACCCGGCTGCCTCGACCGTCTGGCTGACGCCGAGATTGGTGACCCCAGGCTGCACGGTGACGCAGCGATTGGCGTAGTCGATATCGAGCACGCGGTTGAACTTGCCCATGCCGAGGAGGACACCGTCGGCGAGCGGCAAGGCCCCGCCCGACAGCGACGTGCCGGCGCCGCGCGGCACCACCTTGATCCCTTCGTCCTTGCAATACCGCAGCACGGCCGCCACCTGCGCCACCGTCTCGGGCAGCACGACGACGAGCGGCGGCTGGCGATAGGCCGTCAGCCCGTCGCTTTCATAGGCGCGCCGCTCGGGCGCAGAGACGATGACGCTGCCATCACCCGGCACGACCCGGCGCAACGCCGCGGCGATCTCCTCGCGGCGAGCGATGACCGCCACATCGGGAAGGGGCATATCCATGGGCGGATTCTGGCACCGCCGGCGCGGAGAGGCAATCTCGCGCCGACCGAGCCCTATATATCGAGACTAAAAGGCGCCTATCGAGACGAAAAAGGCGGCCGCAGCCGCCTTGCGGTGACCCGGAGGGTCAGCCCTGACGCGCCTTGTAGCGCGGGTTGGCCTTGTTGATCACATAGACCCGCCCCTTGCGCCGCACGATCCGACAGTTGCTGTCGCGCTTTTTCAGGCTCTTCAGGGAATTGACGATCTTCATCACACGGATCCTTCGAGGCGCGCGGAAGATAGGCAGCGGCGAACGCGAAGTCAATCCAACCGTAGACGGTCGAACACCCTCATAATAAACTAGCTGTCAGCTAGTCTGTTTGGTGGATCAGATGCGAGAAGTCGGTGCCTTCGAGGCGAAGAATACTCTTAGCGCGTTGCTCGATCTCGTCGAGGGCGGCGAAGAGGTGACGATCACGCGGCACGGGAAGGTGGTGGCTCGTCTTGTACCGCCTGCCGGCAGCGTCAATCGGGACCAGGCGCGCGCGGCGATGCAGCGATTGCGGGCACGCGCAAAAAAGGAAAACCACGGGCCATTCGATTGGAACGAGTGGAAAGCTTATCGCGACGAGGGCAGGCGGTGAGCCTTGTACTCGATAGCTCTGCGGCGCTGGCCTGGATTTATCCCGATGAGACGACAGAGGCTATCCGCCGGGTATTCGACGCAGTCGCCGACGAAGGTTGTGTTGTGCCCGCACCGTGGCGGCTGGAGGTAGCGAACGGGTTGACGTTCGGGCTTCGGCGCGGGCGCATCACCGCAGCCTTTCGCACCGATGCGCTCAACGTCCTGGACATGCTGCCGATCAGTATCGATCCCGAAACGGGAGCCCACGCCTGGTCGACTACCCTGCAGGTCGCCGACCGGTTCGGGCTGACCCTTTATGAGGCGTCCTACGTCGAGCTGGCGCAGCGCCACTCTCTAGAGTTGGCGACGCTTGACATCAAAATGCGTGATGCCGCGCACGCCCTTGGGCTCGACGTGATCGGCGGATAGGCCTACTTCGCCGCGACGGCCACCTGGCGCTCGGCCCGCCGCAGCTCGGCGGAGTCGTTGCGGCCTTGGAGGAAGGCTTTGATGTTGCGGGTGGCTTGGCGCAGGCGCTGACGGTTTTCGACGAGCGCGATGCGGACATAGCCTTCGCCGTATTCGCCGAAGCCGACACCGGGTGACACCGCGACGTTGGCGCGTTCGAGCAGGAGTTTGGAGAAGGCGAGGGTGCCGAGGGCCTTGTATTCCTCGGGGATCGGCGCCCAGGCGAACATCGAGGCGGCGGGCGAGGGGATTTCCCAGCCCGCCTGCTTGAGCCCGTCGACGAGCACGTCGCGGCGCAGGCGATAGCGCTCGCGGATTTCGGCGATGCAGTCCTGCGGGCCGTTCAGCGCCGCCGTCGCCGCCACCTGAATCGGGGTGAAGGCGCCGTAGTCGAGATACGATTTCACCCGGGTCAGCGCCGCGATCAGCCGCTCGTTGCCGACCGCGAACCCGATCCGCCAGCCCGCCATCGAATAGGTCTTCGACAGCGAGGTAAACTCGACCGCGATGTCGCGCGCGCCCGGGACCTCAAAGATCGACGGCGGCGGCTTGTCGTCGAAATAGATCTCGGCATAGGCCAAGTCCGAGAGGACGATGATGTTGTGATGGCGGCAGAAATCGACGATCTCGCCGTAGAACTCGAGGTCGACCGTCATCGCGGTCGGATTGGCCGGGAAGTTCAGCACGATCGCCAGCGGCGCCGGGATGGAGTGCTTGACCGCCTTTTTCAGCTCGTCGAGGAAATCGATCCCCGGCCCGATCGGCACGTTGCGCACCGAGGCGCCGGCCATGATGAAACCGAAGGAATGGATCGGGTAGCTCGGGTTCGGCACCAGGATCACGTCGCCCGGCGCGGTGATCGCCTGGGCGAGGTTGGCGAACCCTTCTTTCGAGCCAAGCGTGACGACGATCTCGCGCTCGGGGTCCATCTCGACATTGAAGCGGCGCGCGTAATAGGCAGCATAGGCGCGGCGCAGCCCGGGAATCCCCTTCGACGCCGAATAGCCGTGCGCCTTCGGGTTTTGCACCGCCTCGATCATCTTGGCGACGATATGCGGCGGGGTCGGCCCGTCGGGGTTGCCCATGCCCAGATCGATCACATCGCGCCCGGCGGCCCGCGCCGTAGCCTTCAGCGCGTTCACTTCCGCAAACACGTAGGGGGGCAGGCGCTTGATGCGATAGAATTCCTCGGGCATGGCGGCACGCGGCTTCGAATAGATGGCGAAGCCGCCAGTTTACGGGTTGCCGTTCGCATTTGCGAGAAAAGATGCCGCGCCAGGGGCAAACAAGGAGCAACGCATGGCTGAGATCAAGGCGCTGGTGCATGACGTGTTCGGCACGGTGGTCGATTGGCGCGCGGCGGTGACCGCGGATGGCGAGGCGCTCGGCAAGCGGCGCGGGATCACCGGAGTCGATTGGCAGCAGGTGGCCGACGAGTGGCGGGGGCTTTATGCGCCGTCGATGAACAAGGTGCGCACCGGCGAACTGCCGTGGACCAATCTCGACGCGCTGCACCGCTTGGCGCTCGATCTCCTGATCGAGAAATTCGCCATCAAGGGGCTGACCGAGGAGGACAAGACCTGGTTCAACCTGAGCTGGCACCGGCTGAAGCCGTGGCCGGATTCGGTGCCGGGCCTGACGCGGATCAAAAAGAACTTCATCATCGCGACGCTGTCGAACGGCACGGTGCGGCTGTTGACCGACATGGCCAAGCATTGCGGCCTGCCGTGGGACACCGTGCTCGGCTCCGACCTCGTCCAGCACTACAAGCCCGATGCCGAGATGTACCAATCGGCGATCCAATTTCTCGGCAGCGGCGATCCCGGCGCGGTGATGATGGTCGCCGCGCACAACAACGACCTCGTCGCCGCGTCAAAGCATGGGATGAAGACGGCCTACGTCAACCGCCCCTACGAGCACGGCACGAAGCAAAGCCGCGACTTCAAGGCCGACCACGACTTCACCTACGTCGCCGACAGCTTCGGGGATCTGGCGACGCAGCTTGGGTGTTAGAAGCGTGGTTGGGCTGCTGGAAACGCGGGCGCATCGCCCGCGCTCCTTTGATTATTGCCCGCTGTTGATCGTGCTGGTCGACTTGACCGGGGGCCCGCCAGGCTCGTGATAGGCCGAGCGGGTGCGGGAGACGACGTCGCCGTCTTTCTTGTCGCGTACGCGCGTCACCGAGCGGCTCCATACGCCGTGCCCGGCGGACGCACGCGCCCGGTCGACGCCGACGATGCTGCCGTTGGGGCGGTCCTTCACCCTGTCGCTGGTCTTGTCGCGGATGCCGCCGCTGGCGGTGCCGCCGACGCTGAGGCTGGCGTCCGTCCCGGTGGGGCCGTTTGTCGTCGCGCCGAGACCCTCGGTCGACGCCGAAGTGCCGCCGATTGCCGCGCTGCCGGCGGTGCCGCCGGTCGCCGAGCTTCCGGTTGGAGTGGTCGTCGCCGCGCCCGAGCCCAGGGTCGAGACACTGCCGGGCGAGGCGCTGGCGGGCGAGGCGCTGGCGGGCGAAGCGCTACCCGCGCCACCCGCTCGCGCGAAGGCCAGCGCCGGCAGACCGGCCGCCAATAGCCCGGCGAGGAAAAGGGGTTTGAGAGAAGGGGTCATCTCTGAGGCTCCTTTCGGTTTCCCGGATCGACATAGATGGTGCAGCCGCCGTCGCCGCTGGCGACCATGGCGCTCGTGCCGCCGCCGCCGGTGGACCCGGTCGTGGCGACGCTGCTGCCGGTGCCGTTGCCGGAATGGACCGTGACCGATCCGCCGCCGACACCGCTCGACCCGCTGACGCGGCCGCCGCCGGCGGTCACGCTCGACGTGATGGAGCCGGAATTGTCGGCCGAGCGGTCGTGCCGCTCGATGATTTGGCAGCCATTGGGATTGTCCGGGGTCTTGGCGGCGGCAAAGGCCGGAGCTTGCGCGGCGATCAGGCCGACGAGGCCAAAGGCGGCGAGAGAAACATAACTGTCGCGCATGGCGACTCCTCCTAAAAGAAAACGCGCGGCTCCGGCCGGAACCGGAGCCGCGCGCGAACCTACGGACTAGTGTTGGTCGCGATCGCCACGCTCGCCGCGGTCACGGCCGCGGTCGCCGCGCATGTCGTGCCGATCGGAGTTGCCGCCGAGCCCGGGGTGCGACCCGGCCGAGGAGGCGCCGGTGCCGATGCTCGAACCCGAGCCGGCGCCCTTGCCGGTGCCGGCCGCGGAGCCGCCGGTGCCGAGCGCGCTGCTGGTCGTGCCCTTGCCAGCGCTCGACGCGCCGGTGCCGAGGGTCGAGGCCGAGCCCATGCCCTTGCCGGTGCCCGCGGCGGACCCGCCGGTGCCGATGGCGCTGCCGGTCGTGCCGTTGCCGGCGCTGGCGGCGCCGGTGCCGAGGGTGGAGGCGCTGCCGCTGCCCATGCCGCTGCCGGCCGCGGAGCCGCCGGTGCCGAGCGCGGTGCTGGCCGAGCCGTTGCCCGCGGTGGCGCCGCCGGTGCCGAGGGTCGAGGCGCTGCCGCTGCCCGCGCCGCCCGCCGAGGTGCCGCCGGTGCCCAGCGTGGTGCCGACCGACCCGCCGCCCGCGGACGAGCCGCCTGCACCGATCGTTGAACTCGACTGCGCTTGTGCAAGTACTACGCTACCGGCGAGGAAAGTCGCGGCGAGCGCTGCTGTACGGAATTTCGCATAATTCATCGGGGTCGTCTCCTGGTGTTCCCGCCGGACGCGTATTTGTCTTCACCTTATGAAGATAAACACGCGCTAGCGTGGAAGTTTCTCTACAGGACGCTGTAGATCGGGCGTCTCCCCAAGCAACGATCCCGCGAACATTTCCGTTCCGCACTAAAGCAACGGCCCCGTTTCCAACGGGCCTCGCGCGGGGCCTTTCGCCCCGCCGACACGCAAGTGTTCTGCGGCTGAGCGCCCGACGGCGTCCACGTGGACAATTTTTTAGAATCGCCAGATCGGGCCTATTGCGGCGGGCGCGCGCGGACCGGCTCTTCTATCTTCAGGTATTCCCGGACGGGGAAGGGCTGCTGACCGACGGAGGTGTCGTCGCGTTGAGCGCGATCGGCAGGTCGGGGTGGCGTTGGACGATGCGGTCGGCCAGCAGGTGAAAGGCCTGCGCGGTCGTTGCGTCGCCAAGGTCGGCGCCGGCGGCCGGCGGCACCGGCGCTGCCGCCGCGACGGAATTGAGCGCGCTCACTGTCGCAGCGGCCGGCGCCGGTCGCCGCAGCGTGGCACTTGGCTCGAACACCGCGGAAAGCGGGCTGAGCTGCGGCTGGCGCGCGGCCACCGCGGGGGAGTAATCGCGCCCAGGGGTGAAGCGTTCGGCGAGAAGTTGCAGGATCGAGGTGTGGTCGAGCGGCCGGCTGTGGGCCTTGCCGGACGCGACATGCGGCGAGACGACAAACGCCGGCACCCGCACGCCGGACGTTGCAAACGGGTAGCCGCCGCCCGATCCGGCGATCGGCAGCGGCGGGACATGGTCGAAGAACCCGCCATGTTCGTCATAGCTGACGATCAGCACGGTGTTCGCCCAGCGCGCCGGGTTGGCGATCAGGATGCCGTAGATGTCGGAGACGAGCGCCTGCCCCTTGGCGACGCCGGTCGGCGGATGATCGTCGTTCGGATCGTGATGCGGCCCGTTGGTGTATTCCGGCTCGATAAAGATGACCTGAGGCATCGGCGCCGGGTCCATCCATTCCTCGCGGAACCGGTCGTAGAGACGAAATCGGCCACGCCCTCCCGTCAGCGAATAGGCCAGAGAGGTCGCGATCTCCGCCTCCCATGACGGCATCAGGCTGAAGAACGGAAACATGCCGCCGCTTTGATACGCGCACCACCGCACCCCGTTCTTCGTCAGCCAGTCGTAAACCAGGTCCTGCTGCGGAAGGACGTGGACGTCGTCGAGAACCCGGCTTTCGCCGCCCATCGCCATCAGGCGGTTCGCCTGCGTGCCGGTCGGCAGCGGCGCGAACCAGCGGTCGCAGATGACGAAATGCCGGGCGAAGAAATCGAAGATCGGAACCGATTCCGCGTCGTAATAGCCCATCACCCGCGACAGGTCGGCGGGAGGCGTCGGCGCGAACCGGGCATAACTCTCGACGAAGCCGCCCATCTGCGCGGGCGCCCCGCCGGCCGGGGTCTGGGCGATCTGCACCTGGATCGCGGTGTGGTCGTGGGTCGGGTCGTCGATCGCCTGGATTTCGGGGCCGAGGCGGTTCAGCGGGTAGACCTTGCCGCCATACTCGTTGGCGAGCGGATCGCTCCAGGTCGATCCGGGGCGCAACCCGTCGACGGGGAGGGGTGGCGCCGCGCCCGGCAGGCTCAGATAACCGCACATATGGTCGAACGAGCGGTTCTCCAACATGACGACGACGATCGTGTCGATATCGGCAAGCGGCATGATTTTCCTCCCACGGCGATGTTGGCGACGACCTGCCGACAAGCGCCGACCGGTCGTTCGGCCTATCGCGGCGGGTGCGCGCGGATCGCCTCTTCTACCGGCTCGCACCCCCAGCCGGGGCGGTCGGGGACGGCGAGGGTGCCGTTTTCGAAGACCGGCTCATGGGTGAACAATTCCTTGTCCCAGGCGAGGCGGTCGACGTCGATCTCCAGGATGCGGAGGTTCGGCACCGCGGCGGCGAAGTGCAGGTTCATGAACGAGGCTAAGTGGCCGTAGAAATTATGCGGCGCGATGTTGACCTCGAACGCCTCGGCCGCGTTGGCGATCTTCATTCCCTGCCAGACGCCGTTCCACACCGCGTCGACGATCGCGACATCCATCGACTGCGCGCGGAAATAGGGCAGGAACTCGCGAATGCCCAACAGCGTCTCGCACGAGCTGATCGGGTGCGGGCTGTGCGAGCGGATATGCGCCAGGGCCTCGGCGTTGTAGCTGTCGATCTCGACCCAGAACATGTCGTAGGGCGCGATCGCCCGCAGGATCTTCAGATACCCCTCGGTCTTGGCGTTGAAGTTGAGGTCGAGCAGCATGTCCATGTCGGGGCCGGCGCCGTCGCGGAACGCTTCGAGATGGGCGCAGAGGTTGCGCAGCACCTTCTTCTCGACATTGAGCTCCGGATAAAACGGCCGCGCGAAGCCGGGGACCCAACCGGTCGCGGTGTTGCCCTCGTAGATAAAGGCATTGGTCTTGAGCGCCGTGAAGCCCTTCTCCCGCGCCTCGGCGCCGAGTGCCTTGACGCCATCCAGATTGGTGATCGCCGGCGGATAGAACTCCGGCCGGCTGATCCGCCAGGTGCCGCAATGCGACCAGTAGACCCTGACCCGATCCCGCATCTTGCCGCCGAGCAGCACATGACACGGCACGCCGAGCGCCTTGGCCTTGGCGTCGAGCAGCGCGTTCTCGATCGCGCCGAGCCCCTCGGCGACGACGCCGCCCGCCGCCGGGCGGGTCGAGGCGTAGAGCTCGGCATGGATGCGCTCATGGTCGAACGGGCTCTGCCCCACGACGCGCGGCGCGCATCGCTCGATCACCGCCGACACCCCGGGCGACCCGAACCCCTCGTCGAACTCGCTCCACCCGACGATGCCGTCGGTCGTCGTGACCTTGAGGAAGTAGTAGTTGCGCCACCCCGCATCGGCGCGCAGGACGGTGAGGCCGGTGACGTTCATGGCGGGTCTCCAGGAGCGCGGGCGTCTCGCCCGCACCTGTCGAAAAAGTGCGGGCGGGACGCCCGCGCTCCTTTAAGGGCCTATGCCGCGGCGCGGATGGCGGCGGCTTTGACGTCGTTGCCGACGGTGGCTTCGTACTTGCCGAAATTCTGCTCGAAATCGCGGGTCAGGCCGCGCGCCGTGTCGTCATAGGCCTTTTTGTTGGCCCAGGTGGCGCGCGGGTCGAGCACCTCGGCGGGGACATCGGCGGCGCTTTCCGGCACGAGGAAGCCGAAATTCGCGTCCTTGCGCATCGGCGCGTTGGCGAGGCGGCCGTCGAGCACGGCGCGCAGGAGGCCGCGGGTGTGGCCGATCGCCATCCGCTGGCCGACGCCATAGGCGCCGCCCGACCAGCCGGTGTTCACCAGCCAGCATTTGGCGCCGTACTTGGTGATCCGGTCGCCGAGCATCTTGGCGTATTCGGTCGGCCGGCGCGGCATGAACGGGGCGCCGAAGCAGGTCGAGAAGGTCGCTTGCGGCTCGCTGCCGAGCCCGACTTCGGTGCCGGCGACGCGCGCGGTGTAGCCCGACAGGAAATGATACATCGCCTGCTCGGCGTTGAGCTGGGCGATTGGCGGCATCACGCCGAACGCGTCGCAGGTCAGCATGATGACATTGGTCGGGTGCGGCGCGAGCCCCGTTTCCGACGCGTTCGGGATGAAATCGAGCGGGTAGCAGGCGCGGGTGTTCTCGGTGAGGCGGTTGTCGTCGACGTCGGGCATGCGCGTGCGCGGGTCGAGCACGACGTTTTCCAGGACGGTGCCGAATCGGGTGATCGTCGCGTAGATCTCGGGCTCGGCCTTGGGCGACAAATTGATCACCTTGGCGTAGCAGCCGCCCTCGAAATTGAAGATGCCCTTGGGGCTCCAGCCATGTTCGTCGTCGCCGATGAGGGTGCGCGAATTATCGGCCGACAGCGTCGTCTTGCCGGTGCCGCTGAGGCCGAAGAAGATCGCGCTGTCGCCCTTCTCGCCGACATTGGCCGAGCAATGCATCGGCAGCACGTCGCGCGCCGGAAGCACGAAATTGAGATAGCCGAAGACGCATTTCTTCACTTCGCCGGCATAGCGCGTGCCGCCGATCAGCACGAGGCGCTCGGCGAAATTGACGTAGATGAAGGTCTCGGAGCGGATGCCGTCGAGCTCGGGGATCGAGTGCATCTCGGGCGCGTGGAGGATCGTGAACGACGGCTCGAAGCCCATCAGGTCCTTTGCCGGCGGGCGGATGAACATATTGCGGGCGAAGAGGCTGTGCCACGCGCTCGGACTGACCACCCGCACCGGCAGCCGGTATTCCGGGTCGGCGCCGCAATACAAATCCTGCACGAACAGCTCGCGGCCTTGCAGATAGGCGAGGACGCGCTGATGCAGGCTTTCGAACTGGGCCGGGCTGATCCCCTGGTTGACGCTGCCCCAATCGACCGTCTCGCGGGTGCCCGGCTCGTCGACGATGTACTTGTCGCGGGGGCTGCGGCCGGTGTGCTTTCCGGTGTTGACGACGAACGATCCGCCGAATCCGACCTCGCCTTCACCGCGCCGCACCGCGTGTTCGAACAGAAACGGCGCCTGCAGGTTCCAGTGGATCGGCGAGAGGTGCCGTATCCCCTGAGCTGCGAGGTCGAAGCGAGGCTTTCGGTCCACCGCCTGATCCAAGGCCTTCCTCCGTTTTATCGGGCGCACCGCGCGTGATCGCACGGTGCTTTTCACGTTCGCGTTGGGCTGCAAAATAATGCGGCGATGGGGCTTTGGGCAAGCGGGGTGAACGAAGCTTGGGCTTCCGGCGTTAAATGTCGCAATTAAACGCGATGACTTTGTTATCTAAGGGGCTATCGCCCTCGCCTGGTCTACGAGCGCGATCAGTGCGGCGCGTGCCGTCACGGCGTCGTGAACAGGCTTGGCAAAATCGAGCCGGGCCGTCTCGGCGCCGCGGCGCAGATCGACCCCCTCGGGGTCGATCCCGGTGAGCCGCCAGCCGTCGCCGCCGCGTCCGAGCAACCGTTCGGCGCAGAGGGCGACGGCGCCGCCATGATCCGCGTTCATGTGCTCGACGATCCCGCTTTCGGCCGCGGCGAGCGCGCCAAACTCGCCGGCAGTGCGCAGCGCGCCGCCGTCGATCCACTCGATCCGGCCGAACCCGGCAACCAGATGGCCCCGGCCGGCGGCGACGCGATAAAGGCGGAAATCGGCAAAGCCGGCATAGCGCGCGGCCGAGGGGTGGCGCGCGACAAAGCGCGCGCGGGCGGCTTCGTCGTCCACGATCGTCGCCTTGCCGAGCAGCGACAGCCGCGGGCCGGCGAGCGGGTCGGCGTGGCCGGCGCTATCCTCGAACAACAGCGACACCCGGCCGTCGGCGCGGATGTTGGCGCTGTGCTGGGCCAGATCCGACAGCAGCATCAGCGGATTGCCGGCGAAATCGCAACCCGTCGCGACGAGCGAGGCGTAAGGGTGGCCGTCGAGGCTTGTCGCCAGCGCGGCCTGCCCGCGCCCCCGGATCAGCCGCCGCGCGAGCCGGGAGGGATCGTCCGCCGCGCCGCTGCCTAGAATCGTCATAACCAGGCCAATCCTTTGTGTTCGGCGGAAAGCGCCCATATCTAACCGTCAAACGATCCTCGCGCCGCGATTCGTCGCGGCGATATGCGAGTGAAGGGGGACACCAGCCGTGAGCAATACGATCGCCCTCGTCGACGACGACCGCAACATCCTGACTTCGGTCTCGATGGCGCTCGAGGCCGAGGGATTCGCGGTGCGCTGCTATGCCGATGGCGCCGAGGCGCTGCGTGGCGTCGCCGCCCATCCGGTCGACCTCGCCGTGCTCGACATCAAGATGCCGCGCATGGACGGCATGGAGCTGTTGGCGCAGCTTCGCCGCAGCAGCCCGATCCCCGTAATCTTCCTGACCTCGAAGGACGACGAGGTCGACGAGCTGCTCGGCCTCAGGATGGGCGCCGACGACTATATCAAGAAGCCGTTCTCGCAACGCCTGTTGATCGAGCGCATCCGCGCCCTCATCCGCCGCGAGGAACTGACCCGCGACCGCGACGAGACTCAGGCCGAGCCGGTCGCCGTGCGCGGCCAGCTCGTGCTCGACCCGGCGCGCCACCTTTGCACCTGGCAGGGCGATCAGGTCGAGTTGACCGTGACCGAGTTCCTGATCCTCAAATCCCTGGCGCAGCGCCCGGGCCACGTCAAAAACCGCGACCAGCTGATGGATGCGGCCTATGGCGAGCATATCTATGTCGACGACCGCACGATCGACAGCCACATCAAGCGCCTCCGCAAGAAATTCAAGTCGGTCGACGGGGAGTTCGCCCAGATCGAAACCCTGTATGGCGTCGGTTACCGATACCGCGAGCGCTGAGGCGGCGGCGCTCCCGTCCTCGCCCGAGACCGAAGCAGCCGCTGTTTCGCCTCCGCGCGACGCGCGCCCGGCCGAGGCGCGTCCGGCGCCGCGGCGGCGGCGCATCTCGCCGCTGACCAAGCGGATCATCGCCGTCAACCTTCTGCCCCTGGCGCTGCTCGCGGTCGGTTTTCTCTATCTCGGCAAGTTCGAGCAGAGCCTCATCGGCCAGCAGGTCGAATCGCTGACGACGCAGGGCGAGATTTTCGCGGCGGCGCTGGGCGAGGGGGCCGTTCTCGATTCGGCCGACGAGGGCGAGGTGCTGGTGCCGGGCCTCTCGCGCGACATGATGCGGCGGCTGGTCGAGCCGACCCATACGCGCGCCCAGCTTTTCGCGCTCGACGGCAAGGCGGTCGCCGACAGCCGGCTGCTGCGCGGCACCGGCGACGCGGTGCAGGTCACCGAATTGCCGCCGCTCGACACGACCGGGCCGCTCAGCCACCTCGCCGACCGGCTCTACGACTGGGTCGTCGAGCTGCTGCCGCGCGGCCGCCACTACCCGATCCATCGCGAAAACATCGACGGTACCGCCGAGGACTATCCCGAGGTGATGCGCGCGCTGCACGGCACCACCGCCTCGTTCGTGCGCAGCGATCCGGCCAGCAACGGGCTGGTGATCAGCGCCGCCGTGCCGGTGCAGCGCTACAAGGAGGTGCTCGGCGCGGTCATGGTCTCGACCAGCAATGTCGAGATCGAGGACGAGCTCCGCCTCGTCCGGCTCGAACTGTTGCGCATCTTCGCGGCGGCGGTGGTGGTGACGCTGCTGCTGTCGTTCTATCTTGCCGGCACGATCGTCCATCCGATACGCCGCCTTGCCGAGGCGGCTCAGCGCTCGCGCGGCCGCGGGACCCAGGTCGACATTCCCGACTTTACCGGGCGCGGCGACGAGGTCGGCGACCTCTCCGGCTCATTGCGCGAGATGACCGACACGCTGTGGCAGCGGATGAGCGCGATCGAGAGTTTCGCCGCCGACGTCGCGCATGAGATCAAGAACCCGCTGTCGTCGCTGCGCAGCGCCGTCGAGACCGCGACCAAGATCGAGGACCCGGCCAAGCAGCGCCGGCTGATGGCGATCATCCTCGACGATGTCGAGCGGCTCGACCGGCTGATCACCGACATCTCCGACGCCTCGCGCCTCGACGCCGAGCTGAGCCGGCTCGAGGTCGCGCCGACCGATCTGGCCGAGATGCTGCGCGCGCTCGTCGACATCGAGGCCGAGACGCAGGAGGACGGCGCACCCCGGGTCACGCTCGACCTGGCCGGCGCGCGCGGGCGCCCGCTCACCGTGCTCGGCACCGAAAGCCGGCTGTCGCAGGTGTTCCTCAACGTCATCGCCAACGCGGTCTCGTTCAGCCCGCCGGGCGGCGAAATCCGGGTCCGGGCCGGGTCCGAGGGCCGCGCGGTGCTGGTGACGGTCGAGGATGGCGGGCCGGGCATTCCCGAGGACAAGCTCACCGCGATCTTCGACCGTTTCTACAGCGAGCGTCCCGCCGGCGAGAAATTCGGGACCCATTCCGGGCTCGGCCTGTCGATCTCGAAGCAGATCGTCGAGGCGCATCGCGGCCAGATCCGCGCCGAGAACCGCTATGACCCGAGCGGCGAGGTGTGCGGCGCGCGGTTCGTGATCCGCCTGCCGCTGGCGCGGTAGCGGCGATGGACGCGCCAATCCTGATCCACGCCACGACCGTCGCGATCGACGGCAAGGCGGTGCTGCTGCGCGGCGCGTCGGGGGCCGGCAAGTCCGATCTCGGTCTGCGGTTGATTGACGCAGGCGCCATTCTCGTCGCCGACGATCAGAGCGAACTGCGGCGGGTCGGCCCCTCCATTCTGGTGCGGGCCCCGGACACGATCCTCGGGTTGCTCGAAGTCCGGGGCCTCGGGATCGTCCGGCTGGCGCCGCTCAGCGATGCGCCGCTGGGCCTGATCGCCGACCTGGTCCCACCGGATCAGGTAGAGCGGCATCCCCTCGCGCGCAACGAATCGATTTTGGGTGTCGATGTCCGGGCCGTCGCGATCGCGCCGTTCGAGGCTTCGGCGCCGGCCAAATTGCGGGCCGCCCTGCGCACCCCGCCCGATCCCGAGGCCGGCCCCGATGCCGGCCCCATTCGCCATGCATAGCACCGGAACCGCACCGGTTCGTCCGGCGTTGGCGCCCGCACCGGCAGTCCTATGCGGGCCGCGCCGGTGCGCCCCGCAAATCAAGCGTAGTGACGAAACCGCGCGACAGCGGTATATGACGCGCCGGTTCCCCAGCTCCCGTCGGCATTCCCCGGTCCGATGCGAGCGTTTAGTGGTCTCTGCTTGAGCGACCGCACCGACGAACACTTGACGGACATTTCGACCGGCTTTGCCGACGCCCCGATGGTGGGCCCGCGTCTGCGCGCGGAGCCGCGATGATCGGTATCGTCCTGGTCACGCATGGGCGCCTGGCGATCGAGTTTGTCGCCGCGCTTGAGCATGTCGTCGGCGGCCAGAGCCAGATCGCCGCGATCTGCATCGGCCCCGACGACGACATGGAGCAGCGCCGCCAGGAAATCCTCAGCTCGATCCGTGAGGTCGATACCGGTGACGGCGCGGTCCTGTTGACCGACATGTTCGGCGGCACCCCGTCCAATCTCGCGATCTCGGTGATGGACCGGGCCAAGGTCGAGGTCGTCGCCGGGGTCAACCTGCCGATGCTGATCAAGCTCGCCAGCCTCCGCCAGACCGAGGCGCTCGACCGCGCCGTGCTCGGCGCGCAGGAGGCCGGGCGCAAATACATCAACGTCGCCTCGCAGCTTCTCCACGACGCCCGCAAATGAGCGACGATGCCCAGGCCGGTGATGACCAGGCCGATGATGCCCAGGCCGATGATGCCCAGGCCGATGATGCCCGGGCCGGCTCGGTCCGGCGGCTGGCGGAAATCTGCAACCAGAAGGGGCTGCACGCCCGCGCGGCGGCGCGGTTCGTCAAGACGGCCTGTGAGTTCCACGCCGAGGTTCAGGTGCGCAAGAACGGCACTTCGGTGTCCGGGCGGTCGATTATGGGGCTGATGATGCTGGCCGCGGCGTCGGGTACGGTCATCGAGATCACCGCGATCGGCAGCGATGCCGAGGCGGCCGTGGCGTCGCTCGCGCGCCTGATCGAATGCAAGTTCGATGAGGACTGACGAGACCCCCGGCGAGACAGGCAGCGGCGAGCAGAGTCTATCCGGGGTCGGCGTTTCGCCGGGTATTGCGATCGGCACGGTCTATATCGGCGACCATGCCGCGGCGCCGGTCACCGAAACCAAGCTGCGCGAGAACGCCGTCGAGGCCGAGCGGGCCCGCTTCGCCGAGGCGGTGGCGCTGTCGGCGCGGCAGATCCGCAATCTGAAGCTGCGGGCGGCGGCGCTCCCCGGCAGCGCGCCCGAGGAAATCGCCGCGCTTCTCGACGCGCATCTGGCGATGCTGTCCAATTCGCGTCTCGTGCGCGGCGTCGACCAGCGCATCGCCAAGACGCGGGTCAACGCCGAGCGCTCGGTCGAACTCGGGATCGACGAGATCGGCAAGGCCTTCGCGGCGATGCGCGACCCGTATCTCGCCTCGCGCATCGACGATATCCGCGTCGTCGGCGCGCGGCTTATTCGCAACCTGACCAGCCAGCCCTACACCGCCTACACCAAGCTGCCCGAGGGCGCGGTGATCCTCGCCGAGGAGGTGACGCCGGCCGATACCGCGCTGATGGACCCGCGCCGGATCGCCGGGTTCGCGACCGTGTTCGGCGGGCACGAGGGGCACACGGCGATCGTCGCGCGGGCGCTGGGGCTGCCGGCGGTGATGGGCGTTGCTGGCCTCCTCGCAAGTGCGAAGAGCGGCGCGACGGTCATCGTCGACGGCTCGGCCGGCACCGTGATCCTCGACCCGGCCCCGGCCACGGTCGAGGCCTATCGCCACCGCCAGGAGGATTTCACCCGCGAGGGGCGTCTCCTCGCGCGGCTGCGCCGGGCGCCGGCGGTGACCCGCGACGGCGTCGACATCCGGCTCGAAGGCAATCTCGAATTGCCGATCGAGCTCGATTACGCGCTCGCCTGCGGCGCGATGGGGCTGGGGCTCGTGCGTACCGAGTTCCTGTTCCTCAACCGCGACGACCTGCCCGGCGAGGACGAGCAATACGAGTTCTACGCCAGCCTCGTGCGCGGCATGGACGGGCGGCCGGTGACGCTGCGCACGCTCGATGTCGGCGGCGACAAATTGCCGGCGGCGCTCGAAGGGATCGGCGGCGTCGAGGCGGCGAACCCGGCGCTCGGCCTGCGCGCGATCCGGCTGTCGTTGAAGGACCGCCGTCTCCTCGACACCCAGCTCGCGGCGATGCTGCGCGCCGCCAGTGACGGGCCGCTGCGCGTGCTGCTGCCGATGATCTCGTCGGTCGACGAAATTCGCCGCGTGCGCGAGGCGATGGAGCAGGTCGCCCGCCGCCTGCGCCGCCGCGGCCTGACCTTGCCGCGCAACCTGCCGCCGCTGGGCGCGATGATCGAGGTGCCGGGCGCCGCCGTCGCCGCCGACGCGCTCGCGGGCGAAGCGGATTTTTTCGCGATCGGCACCAACGACCTCGTGCAGTACACGCTGGCGATCGACCGCAGCGACGAGCGCGTCGCCCATCTCTACAACCCGCTCCATCCCGGCGTGCTGCGCCTCATACAGTTCGCCATCGAGGCCGCGGTGCGGCGGCGCATCCCGATCAGCGTCTGCGGCGAGATCGCCGGCGACCCGCGCTATGCCGCGCTGCTGCTGGGGCTCGGGCTTCGGGAGCTGTCGATGACCCCGCGCAGCATCCCCCGCGTCAAGCAGCGCATCCGCAACCTCGACATCGTCGCCGCCACCCGCCGCGCCCGCGCGATCATGGACCAGTCCGATTCCGGCCGCATCGCCGCCCTCCTCGACGATTTCAACACGCTGGCCGAGACGCATTGAAGACTAGGAGCGCGGGCGTCTCGCCCGCATCTAACACAAGGAATTGCGGGCGGGACGGCTGCGCCCCTTACTCAGTTGACGACTTAAAGATATCTTTATATGTTGCGCGGGCATCCCCACCCATAAGTGCTCGTCCGAGGAGAATCCGCATGCCCGCATCCACCGATTACAAGGTCGCCGATATCGGGCTCGCGGATTGGGGCCGCAAGGAGATCGCGATCGCCGAGACCGAGATGCCGGGCCTCATGGCGCTGCGCGGCGAATTCGGCGCGGCGCAGCCATTAAAGGGCGCGCGGATCGTCGGCTGCCTGCACATGACGATCCAGACCGCCGTGCTGATCGAGACGCTGGTCGCGCTCGGCGCCTCGGTGCGGTGGAGCTCGTGCAACATCTTCTCGACCCAGGACCAGGCGGCGGCGGCGATCGCGGCGGCCGGCGTCCCGGTCTTTGCCTGGAAGGGCGAGACCGAGGAGGAATACGAGTGGTGCATCGAGCAGACGCTGTCGGGGCCGGGCGGGTGGAAGCCCAACATGGTGCTCGACGACGGCGGCGACGCGACCAAGATCATCCATGATTCGCACCCCGAGCTCCTCGCCGAGATGCGCGGCGTCTCGGAGGAGACCACGACCGGCGTCCACCGGCTCTACGAGATGATGCGCGCGGGCACGCTCAAGATGCCGGCGTTCAACGTCAACGACAGCGTGACCAAGTCCAAGTTCGACAACCTCTACGGCGTGCGCGAGAGCCTCGTCGACGGCATCAAGCGCGCGACCGACGTGATGCTGGCCGGCAAGGTCGCCGTCGTCGCCGGGTTCGGCGATGTCGGCAAGGGCTCGGCGGCGAGCCTCCGGAGCCAGGGCGCGCGCGTGCTGGTGACCGAGATCGACCCGATCTGCGCATTGCAGGCGGCGATGGAGGGGTATCAGGTCACCACGATGGACGCCGCCGCCCCGGTCGGCGACATCTTCGTCACCGCGACCGGCAATATCGACGTCATCACCCTCGACCACATGCGCCAGATGCACGACCGCGCGATCGTCTGCAATATCGGGCACTTCGACAGCGAGATTCAGATCGCCTCGCTGCGCAACTACACCTGGGAAGAGGTGAAGCCCCAGGTCGACGAGGTCGTGTTTCCCGACGGCAAGCGGCTGATCGTCCTGGCCAAGGGGCGGCTGGTCAATCTCGGCTGCGCCACCGGCCATCCGAGCTTTGTGATGAGCGCATCCTTCACCAACCAGGTGCTGGCCCAGATCGAGTTGTGGACCAATCCGGGCAAATACGAGAACCGGGTCTACGTGCTGCCCAAGCACCTCGACGAGAAGGTCGCGGCGCTCCACCTCGACAAGCTCGGCGCCACGCTGACCAAGCTGACCGCGGCGCAGGCCGACTATCTCGGCGTGACCGGCGCCGGCCCCTACAAGGCCGACCACTACCGGTATTAGCGCAAACCCGCCGGGCGCAAGGCGAATCGTGGATTGTCGGAATGGGCGCGGCCCTTTCCTTTTGGCGGCGGATTCCCGATAATCGCGTGAATTGAAGAGCGGATCGTACCGCGCGACCTACTCTTCGCGAATCGGAACGGGGTTCCGTGATCCCAATCGCCGCAGGGTTGTGCCTCATCGCAGCGGTCGCGTTCGGCGTGCTGTGGTCGCGGGCGCGGGCCCAGCTCGCCGAGGCGCGGCGCGGCCGCGACCGTGCGGAGCGGGCGCGCGGCGGGCTGGCGGCCCTGCTCGAAACGGTGCCGCTGACCGTGTTCCGCTGGGGCCGCGACGGCACCGAGGCGACCGCCGGCGCGTTCGACCGCTTTCTCGCCGGGCTCGACCCGGGCGATGCCGGGCGCATTACCGCGGCGGTCGCGGCGCTGCGCGAGAGCGGCGCGCCGCTCGACGCGACGATCGCCACCCCCGCCGGCGCCACCTACACGATCGAGGGGCGCGGCACCGCGCATGGCGAGGCGGTGCTGTGGCTGACCGATGACTCGTCGGCGCACCGGGCCGAGGCCTCCCGCGCCGCGGCCGCGGCATTGGCCGGCGGGCTGCGCGACACGCTCGACGCGATCCACATCCCGGTGTGGCGGCGCAACCGCGACCTCGTGCTGATCGATTGCAACGGCGCCTACGCCGCCGCGCTCGACGCGACGCGCGAGGCGGCGCTCAACGAAAGCCGCGAGCTCGCCTCGGCCAACAACCGCAAGCAGGCCGAGGCGCTCGCCCGTGCCGCTGCCGCCGGTGAAATCCAGACCGAGCGGCGGCACGTGGTGATCGCCGGGTCGCGGCGCCTCCTCGAAGTCACCGAGTTGCCCGATCGCGACGGCGGCACCATCGGCTTTGCGATCGACCGCACCGATGTCGAGACCACCGAGAGCGAACTGTCACGCCACGTCGCCGCGCATGGCGCCGTGCTCGAAAGCATCCACGCGGCGGTGGCGATCTACGGAAAGGACAAGCGACTCATCTTTTTCAATTCGGCCTTCGCCGAGCTGTGGGGCGTCGAGGCCGAGTGGCTCCGGACCCAGCCCGGGCTCGACGAGCTGCTGGAACGGCTGCGCGAGCGGCGGCGCATCCCCGAGCTCGTCGATTTCCGCGCCTTCAAGCGCCAGCAGCTCGGCATGTTCACCTCCCTGATCGAGCCGTTGCAGGAGATGATGCACCTGCCCGACGGCCGCACGCTGGGCGTCTCGATTTCACCGCACCCGTTTGGCGGCCTCACCTTTGTCTACGAGGACGTGACCGACCGTCTTGCCCTCGAAAGCTCGTACAACACCCTGATCGAGGTGCAGCGCGAGACGCTCGACAATCTGTTCGAGGGCATTGCCGTGTTCGGCAGCGACGGCCGGCTCAAACTGCACAACCCGGCCTACCGCAAGATCTGGGGGCTCGGCGAGGCCGACCTCGCCGGCGAGCCGCATATCAGCGAGATCGTCGAGAAGACCCGCGAGTACTATGCCGATTCCGGCGACTGGCCCGCGGCGCGCGAGGCGGTGATCGCCCGCATCACCGACGGCGTGCCGACCGCCGGGCCGCTCGACCGCCGCGACGGCTCGGTCTTGCAGCTCGCGACCATGCCGCTCCCCGACGGCAACGTGCTCCTGACCTGCCTCGACGTCACCGACACCGCGCGCGTGGAGCGCGCCCTGCGCGAGCGCAACGAGGCGCTGGAGACCGCGGGTCAGCTCAAGAGCGAGTTCATCGCCAACGTCTCCTACGAGCTGCGCACGCCGCTCAACGGCATCATCGGCTTCGCCGAAATTCTGGCGAACCAGTATTTCGGCACCCTCAACCAGCGCCAGCTCGATTACAGCCGCGGCATCCTCGACAGCTCGCACCGGCTGTTGTCGCTGATCAACGACATCCTCGACTTGGCGACGATCGAGGCCGGGTATCTCGTGCTTGAAACCGGGTCGGTGGACGTGCTCGAGATGCTGCAGGCGATCATGACCCTGACCCGCGAGCGCGCGCGCAACCAGGACCTCGACCTCTCGCTCGTCTGCCCGTCCGCGATCGGCATGATCGACGCCGACGAGCGGCGGCTCAAGCAGGCGCTGTTCAACCTCATTTCAAACGCGATCAAGTTCACCCCGACCGGCGGGTCGATCACGGTCGAGGCGCGGCGCGAGGCCGGCGACCTCGTGCTCGCGGTCTCCGATACCGGCGTCGGCATCCCCAGCGCCGACCAGGCCCGCATCTTCGACAAGTTCGAGCGGGGCAACGCCCAACTCCCGCAATCCGGCGCCGGGCTCGGCCTGTCGCTGGTCAAGAGCCTCATTGAATTGCACGGCGGCGCGGTGACGATCGAATCAGCGCCGGGGACGGGGACGGTCGTTTCGTGTAGGTTGCCCGGGACCGTTGCGGCAGCGGATTGATGGGCTTCGCGATGCTCAGCCCATCCTACAACGCTGGTGCCGTAGGATGGGCTGAGGGAACCGAAGCCCATCACTTTTCGGCGCGGCCCGGCACCCCCCTCGTCGTCGAATACTCGAAATGCAGCGCCTCTCCCGGATGAACGAGCGGGTGGATCGCGTGCGCGGCCATCGCCGCCTCGGCAAAACCGGACAGGATCAGCTTGAGCTTGCCGGGATAGGCGCCGATGTCGCCGATCGCGAAAATGCCGGCACGCGAGCTGGCGCAATTCGCCGGATCGACCGCGATCCGGTTGTGGTCGAGCGCGAGGTCCCACTGGGCGAGGGGGCCGAGATCGGTCGCCAGCCCAAAAAACGGCAGCAGACGGTCCGCCTCCAGCCGCCGCGTGTTGCCGTCGAGATCGGCGACGATGACGGCCGACAATTCGCCGCCTGCGCCGTCGAGCCCGTGGAGCTGATAGGGGATCACCAGCTCGATCCTGCCGTCGTCGGCGAGCCGCTGAAGCTGGGCTGCCGATTGCGGCGCGGCGCGAAAACGGGGGCGGCGATGCACGACCGATACCCGCTCGGCCACCTCGCTCAGGGAAATCGCCCAGTCGACCGCGGAATCGCCGCCGCCGGCGATGACGACCCGGCGGCCGCGGAAATCCTCGCGCCGCCGCACGAGGTAGAACACGCTTTTTCCCTCGAACGCGGCGATTCCGTCGAGCGGCGGCCGATTCGGCCCGAATGCGCCGGCTCCGGCCGCGACGATCACCGCCCGCGCCGCGACGCGTTCGCCCCCCGCGGTCTCGACGACAAACCCCTCGGGGCCTTCCGACAGTCCGCTGACCGCCGCGCCGAAATGATAGACCGGGGCAAACGGCGCGGCCTGCTCGACCAGCCGGTCGACCAGATCGGCCGCGTCGATTCGCGGATAGCCGGGGATGTCGTAGATCGGCTTTTCCGGATAGAGCGCGGCGCATTGGCCGCCGGCCATGTCGAGCGCGTCGAAGACATGGCAGCGCATGTCGAGCATCCCGCACTCGAACACCGCGAAAAGCCCCACCGGGCCAGCCCCGATGATCGCCACATCGGTCTGCTGAAGCGACGCTGTCATCCGCGTATGATAGCCCGAGGACCTCGCGGCAGCGAGGCCGGCATCGTAATATTGCGGTGGCGCGGCGGCGGATTTACAAGCGCCGGGGATGACGCATGTTGATCTGCCCGACGAGAATGCGACCGTCGCGTTGGCCGTCCGCATCGCGCGCCTGGCGCGGCCGGGCGACGTGATCGCGCTCACCGGCCCGCTCGGCGCCGGCAAGACCGCGTTCGCCCGCGCCTTTATCCGCGCCCGCGGCGGCGCCGGCGAGGTGCCGAGCCCGACTTTTACACTGGTCCAGTGCTATGAGCTGCCGGGCGCGCCGGTCTGGCACTTCGACTGCTATCGTCTCCGCCACGCCGACGAGGCGTGGGAGCTCGGCATCGAGGACGCGTTTCGCGACGGCATCTCGCTGATCGAATGGCCCGACCGGATCGCGGCGCTGCTGCCGCGCGAGCGGCTCGATATCGGGCTTTCGCCCGGCGCCTCGTCGGGCGCGCGCCGCGCCGTGCTGAGCGGCTGGGGGGACCGGCTGGATGCATGAGGTCGTCAGCGAGCGCGGCGAGACCATCGAGGGGTTTCTCAGCCTGCACGGCTGGGGCGGGGTCGACCCGGTGCTGCTCGCCGGGGACGCCTCGTTCCGCCGCTATTACCGGCTGACCGACGGCAGCCGCCGCCGTGCCGTATTGATGGACGCGCCGCCGCCGCACGAGGCGGTCGGCCCTTATATCGCGATTGCCGCCGCACTGCGCGACTACGGCTTTAGCGCCCCCGAAATCTTCGCCGAGGATGACGATGTCGGCCTCGCGCTGATCGAGGATTTCGGCGACGACACCTATACCCGCCTCCTCGCCGCCGGAAGCGACGAGCGGGCGCTCTACGGGCTGGCGATCGACACGCTGATCGCGTTGCAGCGCACCGCCGAGGCCCGCGGCCTGCCCGAACTGCCGCATTACGACGAGGAGCGGCTGCTCGCCGAGACGATGCTGCTGGTCGATTGGTACGCGCCGGCGGTGCTCGGCCATCGCCTCCCCGCCGAGGACCGCGATGCCTACGCCGCGACATGGCGCCGGTTGCTCGCCCCGCTCCACGGGGGCGCGCCAACGCTGGTGCTGCGCGACTTTCATGTCGACAATCTGATGCTGCTGCGCGATCGGCTGGGGGTGCGGCGCTGCGGGCTGCTCGATTTTCAGGATGCGGTGCGCGGCCCGGCGAGCTACGACCTCGTCTCGCTGATCGAGGATGCGCGGCGCGACGTGTCGGCCGAATTGCGCGAGGCGATGATGGCGCGCTACCTCGCCGCGTTCCCCGCCATCGACCGCGCCGAGTTCCGCCGCTCCGCCGCGATCCTCGCGGTTCAGCGCAACTGCAAGATCATCGGCATCTTTACCCGCCTCGCCCGGCGCGACGCCAAGCCGCAATATCTCGGCCACATCCCGCGCGTCTGGCGGCTCCTGGTCGAGGATTTGCGCGATCCGGCGCTGGCGCCCCTCGCGGCCTGGATCGACCGGCACCTGCCGCCGCGATTTCGTCGCGTGCCGGCGGACCGCGGCGCCGCATGATCCCGGTCCCCCAATCCGCGATGGTGCTGGCGGCCGGGCTCGGGACCCGGATGCGGCCGCTGAGCGACACCGTTCCCAAGCCGATGATCGAGATCGGCGGCCGCACTCTGCTGGACCACGCAATCGACCGGCTCGAGCGCGTCGGGGTCGAGCGCGTCGTCGTCAACGTGCATTACCAGGCCGAGCAGATCGTCGCCCATCTCGGCGCCCGCGCGCACCCGAAGATCATCTTCTCGCGCGAGGAGACGCTGCTCGACACCGGCGGCGGCGTCGCCCGCGCCTTGCCCTGGCTCGACGAGACCTTCTTCGTCGTCAACGGCGACGTGTTGTGGCTCGACGGCGCCGCCCTTGCGCTTGCCCGGCTCGCCGCGGCGTTCGATCCCGACCGGATGGACGCGGTCCTCCTGTTCCAGCGCACCGCCGGCGCGATCGGGTACGACGGTAACGGCGATTTCTTTCTCGACCCGCTCGGCACCCCACGCCGGCGCGCCGAACGTGAGATCGCGCCCTATATCTTCGCCGGCATCCGCGTCCTGCACCGGCGCCTGTTCGACGGCGTCACCGACCCGGTGTTTTCCGTCAACCGCCTGTTCGACAAGGCAATCGACGCCGGCCGCCTCGCCGCGATCGTGCATGACGGCGAGTGGTACCACGTCAGCACCCCCGGCGGCCTCGCCGAGACGCGCGAGCGCCTCGCCGCGCACCGGATCGAGCGGTAGCCGCGTTGCGGCCGGCCCTTCCCCGCATCTTCACGATCCCGGCCGACCGGCCGTTTCTGGCGACCCTGGCGCAGGGGCTGGTCGACCTCGCCGGCGGCGACCCGCTGCGGCTGTCGCGGATCACGGTGCTGTTGCCGACCCGGCGCGCGGCGCGGTCGTTGCGCGAGGCGTTTCTGCGGCTGACCGGCGAGGCTGGCGCGGGCGCGCCGCTGCTGCTGCCGCGGATGCGCCCGATCGGTGATCTCGACGCCGACGAGCTGGGTTTCGACGGCAGCGGCGGCGATGGCGCCGACGAGGCGAGCCTGGCGGTGCCGCCGGCGATTCCCGAGCTGCGCCGCTCGCTGCTGCTGACCCGGCTGGTGCTCGAATGGAGCGCGCGGGAGGATGCGAACGCGCTGCTGCCGGGCCAGGCCGCCGCGCTGGCGCGGGCGCTCGCGCGCCTCCTTGACGCGGCCGCGACCGAGGGCGCCGATTTTGCCCGGCTCAAGGACCTCGCCCCGGCCGAGCTCGCCGAGCATTGGCAGACCGTGCTGCGGTTTCTCGAAATCCTCCCGCGTGAATGGCCGGCGATTCTCGAAGCCGAGGGCGCGCTCGACCCGGCCGAGCGGCGCAACCGGCTGATCGCCCGGCAGGCCGCGGCGTGGCGCCGCGAGCCGCCGCGTCACCCGGTCGTCGCCGCCGGCCTCACCGGCGGCATCCCCGCGCTCGAAGAGCTGCTCGGCGTCGTCGCCGGGCTTGCCGGCGGCACGGTGATCCTCGCCGGCCTCGACCGCTCGTGCGGTGACGCGGAATGGGCCGAGATCATCCGCGACCCGGCGCATCCGCAATACCTGCTCGCCCGTTTGTTGGACCGGCTGGAGATGCCGCTGGAAGGGGTCGGCGAATGGCCCGAACGGCGCCCTGCGCCAAGCGGCCGCGAGGCGCGACCCGGCCTCGTCGCCCAGGCGCTGCGGCCTGCGGTGCTGACGGATGAGTGGCGCCGCCTGCCGCCGGCACCGTCCGAGGCATTTGCCGGGGTCGCCCGCTACGATTGCGCCGGACCGCAGGACGAGGCGATCACCGCCGCGCTGCTGCTGCGGCGCAAGCTCGAAACGCCGGGCGCGACGGCGGCGCTGGTCACGCCCGACCGCGAGCTCGCCCGCCGCGTCGCCGCCGAATTGCGCCGCTGGGGCATCGACATCGACGATTCCGCCGGCGTGCCGCTCAACCGCACGCCGCCCGGGGCGTTCCTGCGCCTCGTCCTCGACCTCGCCGCGAGCGGGCTCGCGCCGGTGCCGCTGTTCGCCGCGCTGAAGCATCCGCTGGCGGCCGGCGGGGTCGGCCCCGGGGCGTTCCGCGAGGCCACCCGTCGGCTCGAAGACTGCATTCGCGGCCCGCGCCCGGCAGCGGGCTTTACCGGGCTGCGCGCCGCGCTTGAGCCGCGGGACACCGACGCGCGGACACTGGTCGACCGGCTCGAACGCTGCCTCGGCGCCTTGCCCGACATGCTCGCGGCGGAGTTCGTGCCGATCGCCGAGCTCGCGGCCGCGCATATCGCGGCGGCCGAGCGGCTGGCGGCTACCGACGCCGAAACCGGGGTCGAGCGGCTGTGGGCCGAGCCGGCGGGCGAGGTCGCGGCGCGGTTCTGCCACGACCTCATCGACGCCGCGCGCGATTTCCCGCCGCTCGCCGGCCGCCACTACCCGGCGCTGTTCGAGGCGCTGGCGGCCGGCGCGGTGGTGCGCCCGGCCTATGGCAACCACCCCCGCCTCGCGATCTGGGGTCTCGTCGAGGCGCGGTTGCAGCAGGCCGACCTGGTCGTGCTCGGGGGGCTCAACGAGGGCGCCTGGCCCGGCATCCCCGGCTATGACCCGTGGATGTCGCGGCAGATGCGCGCGGAGTTCCGCATCGCCCTGCCCGAACGCGCGATCGGCATCGCCGCGCATGATTTTGTCGCAGCGCTCGGCGCCCCCGAGGTCGCGCTCACCCGTGCGGCGCGGCGCGAGGGGGCGCCGACGATGCCGTCGCGCTGGCTCCTGCGGCTCGACACGGTGCTGCGTGCGACGGGGCTCGCCGGCGCGCTCGCTCCCGATCGGGAGATCGAGGCCGCCGCCGAGGCCCGCGACCGGCCCCGCTTCCACCGCCCGACCGAGCGCCCGATGCCCCGCCCGCCGCTCGCCGCCCGGCCGCGGCAATTGTCGGTGACGCAGATCGAGACTTGGCGGCGCGACCCCTACGCCGTCTATGCCCGCCACATCCTCAGTCTCAGGGCCCGCGAGCCGCTCGACGCCGACCCCGACCGGGCCGATCTCGGCACCGCGATCCACAATGCGCTGGCCGAGTTCGTCAAGCTCTACCCAAGCGCGCTTCCGCCCGACCCCGAGGGGGAGCTGTTGCGCCTCGGCGAGGAGGCGTTCGGCCCGCTCTTGAGCCGCCCCGGCGTCTGGGGGTTCTGGTGGCCGCGTTTCGAGCGGGTCGCGCGCTGGTTCATCGCCGCCGAGACAGGGCGCCGCGCCGGGCTCGCGCAAAGCGTCAGCGAGTGCAAAGGCCGGCTGGTGCTCGACGCGCCCGGCGGGCCGTTCGCGATCACCGCCGTCGCCGACCGGATCGATCGTTTGGCCGATGGCGGGCTCGTCGTCGTCGACTACAAGACCGGCGCGGTGCCGCCGGCCGGCGAGATCAAGAGCGCGGTCGCGGTCCAGCTTCCGCTCGAAGGGGCGATCGCGCGTGCGGGCGGCTTCCCCGGCATCGCCGGCCGGCCCGCCTCGCTCGAATACTGGCGGCTCGGCGGCGGCGATCCGGCCGGCGAGGTCGTGGCGATCGGCGGCGACGACCCGGCCGATCTGATCGACCCGGTCGTCACCGCCGTCGCGGCCTGGATCGAGCGCTTCGACGACCCCGCTACCCCCTACGAGGCGGTGCCGGTCGCCCAATGGGCCCCGCGCTATTCCGACTACGCCCAGCTCGAACGGCTCGACGAGAGCGAGGCCGAGGCGTGAATACCGCCGATCACGTCCAGCGCCAGGCGCTCGACCCGGCAGCGTCAGTCTGGGTCTCGGCCTCGGCCGGCACCGGCAAGACCAAGGTGCTGACCGAGCGGCTGCTGACGCTGATGCTCGACGGCACCGACCCGTCGCGCCTGTTGTGCCTGACCTTCACCCGCGCCGCCGCGGCCGAGATGGTGAACCGGGTCAACACCAAGCTCGCCGAGTGGACGACGATGCCGGCGGGCGCCTTGCATCAGGAGCTCGTCAACCTGCTCGGGCTGCGCGTCGACGAGGCGATGCACGATCGCGCGCGCCAGCTTTTCGCCCGCGTGCTCGACACGCCGGGGGGCGCCAAGATCGCGACGATCCACGCCTTCTGCCAATCGCTGCTGCGCCGCTTTCCGCTCGAAGCCGGGGTGCCGCCCGAATTCGCCGTGATCGACGAGCGCAGCGCCAAGGACGCGCTTGCCGAGGCCGGCGAGCAGGTCATCGCGAGAGCCCGCGACGGGCTCGGCGAGCTTGCCGGGGCGCTCGCGGTCGTGGCGCGCCATGCGCAGGAAGACCGCTTTGGCGAGCTGATGAGCGCGCTCGCCGCCGAACGCGGCAAGCTCCGCGCGGCGCTCGACGACGGTGCCGCCGCGCTGCGCGCCCGGCTGTGCGACGCGTTCGGCTTGCCCGCGGGCGCGGCGGCCGAGGATTTGACCGCGACGTTCTGCGACGGCGGTGAAGCGCTCGATATGCGGGGCGCCGTCGCGGCGCTGGCGCAGGGATCGGTCACCGACCGGAAGCGGGCGGTCGTGCTTGCCGCCTGGTGGGACGGAACCGGCGACCGGCCCACCATGGCAATAGCCTATGCCGAATTGTTCCTGACCAAGGAACGCGGCATTCGCAAACAGCTTTTCACCAAGGACGCCGCCAAGAAAACCAATCTCGACCTCGGCGCGGTGCTCGCCGCCGAGGCCGAGCGGGTGCGGCGCCATGCCGAGGCCTGCGGCAGCGCGGCGGTGATCGAGGCGACCGGGGCGCTGGCGACGCTGGGCGATGCGCTCCTCACCGCCTATGAGCGGCACAAGGCGCTGCACGGCCAGCTCGATTACGACGATCTGGTCGCCAAGACACTGGCGCTCTTGGGCCGTGACGGCGTCGCGCAATGGGTGCTGTTCAAGCTCGACGGCGGGCTCGACCACATCCTGATCGACGAAGCCCAGGACACCAATCACGACCAATGGGAGATCGTTTCGGCGCTCGCCAACGAGTTCTTCGCCGGCGAGGGCGCTGTCGGGCGGCGGCGCACGGTATTCGCGGTAGGCGATGCCAAGCAGTCGATCTACAGCTTTCAACGCGCCGACCCGCGCGCCTTCCTCGCGATGCGAGAGCATTTCCAGCGGCGCGTCACCGAGGCCAAGCAGGGTTGGCGCATCGTGCCGCTCGACATCTCGTTCCGCGCCGCGCCGCCGCTGTTGCGGGCGATCGACGCGGTGTTTGCCGATCACGGCGCGGCGGACGGGGTCGCGCTCGACGGCCGGCCGATCCGTCACGTCGCCGCCCGCGCCGGCCAGGCCGGACTTGTCGAATTGTGGCCGCCGGTCGCGGCTGAAAGCGATCCCGGCGAGCGCGGCGCGATCGAACCGCGCACCCGCCTCGCCCGCGCCATCGCCGCCACGATCGCGGGTTGGCTCAGGACCGGCGAGCGTCTGGAATCAAAGGGCCGCCCGATCACCCCCGGCGACATCCTGGTGCTGGTGCGGCGGCGCAGCAAATTCGTCGGCGACCTGCTGCGGGCGCTAAAGCGGCTCGACGTGCCGGTGGCCGGCGCCGACCGCCTCCAGCTCACCGAGCAGCTTGCCGTGCAGGACCTCGTCGCGCTCGGCAATTTCCTGCTGCTGCCCGAGGACGACCTGACCCTCGCGACCGTGCTCAAAGGCCCATTATTCGGGATTTCCGAAGACGCGCTGTTCCGTCTCGCCTACGACCGTGACCGGCAGAGCCTGTGGCGGCGGTTGCGCCGCGCCCCGGAGCTGAGCGCGGTCCATGAGCGCCTGTCCGACCTCCTCGGCCGCGCCGATTTCACCCCGCCCTACGAGCTCTACGCGCAGATCCTCGGCGCCGAGGGCGGGCGGCGGGCGATGCTGGAGCGGCTGGGGGCCGAGGCGGCCGACCCGATCGAGGAGTTCCTCGCCCTGACCCTCGCCTACGAGCGCGAGCACGTGCCGTCGCTGCAAGGGTTCCTGCACTGGCTCGTCGACGGCGACATCGAGGTCAAGCGCGATTTCGGCGAACGTCAGCGCGACGAAATCCGCATCATGACCGTGCACGGCGCAAAGGGGCTGGAAGCGCCGGTCGTGTTCGTGCCGGATTCGATGCAGCTTCCCGATCCGCGGGTGGCGCTGCTGTGGAGCGAGGAGGCGGCATTGCCGCTGTGGCGGCCGCGAGCCGACCTCTCCGCGCCTTTCTACGAGGCCGAGCGAGCCGCCGCGCGTCGTCGCGACCTCCAGGAATACCGCCGCCTGCTCTACGTCGCGCTGACCCGGGCGCAGGACCGGCTCTATGTCTGCGGCTGGCAGCCCCAGCGCGCCACCAGCGAAGCGCCGAGCTGGTACACCCTCTGCGAGGCCGGGTGGCGCGACGTCCTGACGCCGTTCGACTTCGACAGCCGCGACCTCGTCGGCGACCGCATCGGCTGGGCCGGGCAGGGCCTGCGTCTCGTCTCGGCGCAAGAGGCGCGGCCGGAGCGCGGACGCGCGGCGGCGGCGTCGCGCGCCGTCGTGCCGTCGCCCGCCTGGGCCGACCGCCCGCCGCCGGCCGAGCCCGACCCGCCAAAGCCGCTGTTGCCGTCGCGTCCGAGCGGGGCCGAGCCGCCGACGATCTCGCCGCTCGCCGATGCCGGCCGCGACCGGTTCAAGCGCGGCCTCCTCGTCCACCGCCTGCTGCAAAGCCTGCCGGAGCTGCCCGAGGCCGAGCGCGAGGCCGCCGCGGGGCGCTTTCTCGCTTTGCCCATGCACGCGATCCCGCCGGATGAGCAGGACGAAATCCGCCGCGAGACGCTGGGCGTCCTCGCCGAGCCCGGGTTCGCCGAGCTATGGGGGCCGGATGCGCAGGCCGAGGTGCCGGTGGTCGGGCTGATCGGCGGGCAGGCGCTGTCGGGTCAGATCGACCGCATCGTCGTCACCCCCGACCGGGTGCTGATCGTCGATTACAAAAGCGTGCGGCCGCCGCCCGAAACCCCGGATTCGGTCGCCGCGACCTATCTGCGCCAGCTTGCAACCTATCGCGCGGCGCTGCGCCTCATCTATCCCGACCGGCCGGTGGAGTGCGCGTTGTTGTGGACCGCCGCGCCCAGGCTGATGGCGATCGACGGCGCCCTCCTCGACCGGCACGCGCCGCCCGGGGCTGAGCCGGTACCCGCCTTGACGCCGCTTTTGCGGCTCCCCTAATTTAACGAAGCTCAGCGAGAGGATCGTCCATGAAGCCGACACCAGTTACCGACGGCAGCTTTGAAACCGATGTGCTTGGCGCCGAGGGTCCGGTGCTGGTGGATTTCTGGGCCGAGTGGTGCGGGCCGTGCAAGATGGTCGCGCCATTCCTCGACGACCTCGCGACCGAGATGGAAGGCCGGCTGACCGTCGCCAAGGTCAATATCGACGAAAACCCGCAGACGCCGCAAAAATACGGCATCCGCGGGATCCCGACGATGCTGCTCTTCAAGGACGGCAAGGTCGCGGCGACCAAGATCGGCGCGCTGCCGAAGAGCAAGCTCTACGAGTGGGTCCAGTCGGTTCTCTAGCCGGCGGTTCTGTAGCCGGCGATACCTACCTTATTTCGGACCTACCCTATTTCGGCTCGATGTTCTTCGGGCCGTCCGCGGTGCCGGGCGGCGGAACGATCCGTATGCTGCCGGCATGCGATGGCGGCGCCACCGCCATGCCGGGGTCGATATCCGGGGCCGGCGGCTGAGCGACATCGCCGCCGGCAGCCTCGCGCTGCTCGGTCGATGACGGCGACAGTGACTGGATATGGCTCCAGCCCTGGGTCGTCGAGGCCATCGCCGGGACGGATAGGCCGACGATCAACACGCCGGTCGCGAGCAATCCTGTCTGGATCATGGGGGTTTCTCCCGTCAGGTTTGCATCCCTTCGAGATAGGCTAACGCCGCCCCGCGTCAATCCTCCGAATTCACCCGTTCTCGGCCAGCACCACCCCGCACAGATGCAGCGAGCCGCAGATCAGGATGCGGCCGACATCGCCGCGCGCCGCGAGCGCCCGCACCGCCGCCTCGACCGACGGCGCCGTCTCGGCCGCGATCCCGACCGACCGCGCCGCCTCGGCGATTGCCGTGTCGGGCAGAGGGTTGTCCTCGCCGGGTATCGTGACCGCCTGCAACGAGCGCACATGCGGTGCCATGGGGCGGAGGAAACCGGCTGAATCCTTGGTGTTGAGCATCCCGACGACAAGGTCGAGCGGCCGGCCGCGCCATCCCGCCACGACCGGCCCCAGCACCTCGCCGGCGGCGGGGTTGTGGCCGCCGTCGAGCCACAGCTCGGTGCCCGCCGGCATCAGCCCGACCAGCAGTCCGGTGCGCAAACGTTGCAGACGCGCCGGCCAGTCGATGTTCCGCAGGCCCGAGGCGAGCGCGTCGGGGCCGATCGAATACCCCTCCAGGCTTTCGAGGCAGGCGATCGCGGTGCCGGCGTTGAGGATCTGGTGCGCGCCGAGCAATGACGGGCGGGGCAGGTCGAGCCGCCAGCGCGCGCCCTCGTAGCGCATCCCATCCCCGTCTGCCTCGCAGCGCCATTCGCGCCCGGCGCGGTAGAGCGGGATGCCGACCGCCGCGCCGCGCGCCTCGATCACCGCCTCGGCCTCCGGCGGCTGCGGCGCGATCACGCCGGGCGCGCCGGGCTTGAGGATGCCCGCTTTCTCGGCGGCGATCTTCGCCAGCGTGTCGCCCAGAAACGCGACATGGTCGATCGACACCGGCGTGATCGCGGTGACGGCCGGGCGGCGCACCACATTGGTCGTGTCGAGCCGTCCGCCGAGCCCGACCTCGAGCAGCAGGATATCGGCCGGATTGCGCGAGAAGGCGAGAAACGCGGCGGCGGTCGTGATCTCGAAAAACGTGATCGGGTCGCCGGCATTGGCGCGCTCGCATTCCTCGAGCAGCGCGATCAGCGCGTCCTCCTCGATCAGCGAGCCGCCGAGGCGGATGCGCTCGTGGAAGCGCACCAGATGCGGCGAGATATAGGCGTGGACCGAATACCCGGCGGCCTCCAGGCAGGCGCGCATCGTCGCGACGGTCGAGCCCTTGCCCTTGGTGCCGGCGACATGGATCACCGGCGGCAGGCGGTCGTGCGGGTTGCCTAGCTTGGCGAGCAGCGCCTCGATGCGGCCGAGCGACAAATCGATCTTTTTCGGGTGCAGCCCGCTCAGCCGGTCGAGCACCCGGTCGCTGCCGCTGTTCATTGCGGCGCCGTCAGCAGGCGCGTCGGCAATTCGCGCTCGCGCAGCAGCGACAGGATGCGCGCGAGGGTCACCGCCAACTCGCCGCGCGGCACGACCATGTCGACCATGCCGTGGTCGTAGAGGTATTCGGCGCGCTGGAACCCTTCGGGCAATTTCTCGCGGATCGTCTCCTCGATGACCCGCGCCCCGGCAAAGCCGACGACCGCGCCCGGCTCGGCGATCGCGATGTCGCCGACCATCGCCAGCGACGCCGAGACGCCGCCCGTTGTCGGGTCCGTCAACAGGACGATGTACGGAAGCCCCGCCTCCTTGACCAGATCGGCGGCGAGGATCGTGCGCGGCAACTGCATCAAGGACAGGATGCCCTCCTGCATCCGCGCCCCGCCCGACGACGGCACCACGATCAGCGCCGCCTCGCCGGCCACCGCCGCCCGCGCCGCCGCGACCAATCCCTCACCGACCGCGACGCCCATCGACCCGCCCATGAACCCGAAATCGAACGCCGCGATCACCGCCGCATGCCCGCCGATCCGCCCCTTCGCGAGCGCGATCGCATCGCTGTTGTTGCCATGCACCGCCTGCGCCTCCTTGAGCCGGTCGCTATAGCGCTTGCGGTCGCGAAACCGCAGCGGATCGGTCGGCACCCGCGGCAACTCGATGCGTTCGGACCCGCCGTCGTCGAAAAGCTGCGCGAACCGGGTGGCGCTGCCGATGCGGAAATGGTGCCCGCAATTCCGGCACACTTCGAGATTCGCCGCCAGCTCGCGGTGAAACAGCATCTGCTCGCAGCCCGGGCATTTGCGCCAGACATTGTCCGGCATCTCCTTGCGCCGAACCGCGGCCCGGATTTTCGGGAGCACGAAATTGGTGAGCCAGTTCAAGGCGCTTTGTTCCGGACGTGGCAGACGGCCTCGATATTGTGGCCGTCAGGATCGAGGACGAAAGCGCCATAGTAGTTGCCATGATAGCGGGGTCGCAGGCCGGGAGGACCGTTGTCATGCCCGCCGGCAGCGATCGCAGCCGCGTGGAACGCATCGACCATTGCCCTATCAGGAGCTGCGAACGCGACATGCACGCCGCTGACCACCTCCTCGCGCTCTCCGATCCAAAAAAACGCCTGTTTGCCCGTGCCGTAACCGGCAAATTTGGCTCCGTCAACCGCCAAGCGCTCGACACCGAGCGGCTTGAGGGCACGATCGTAAAATGCTGTGCTTTGCGCCAGGCTAATGACGCCGATTGTAACGTGGTCGAGCATCGCCGCTAACCCTTGCGTGCGCCCCTGATCCCAGCGGCCAGTGCTCCGATCTCTCCGAGTACCGCTTCGACCAGGCCGGGCTTCGCCTTGCCGTCGCCGTCGAGGTTCTGCGCGATCTTGTCGACGAGGGCCGTGCCGACCGCCGCGGCGTCGGCGGCCCGGGCGATTTCGGCGGCCTGGTCGGGGGTCCTGATGCCGAACCCGACCGCGACCGGCAGGTTCGTGTGGCGGCGGATGCGGGCGACCGCCTCGCGCACGCCGGCGGCGTCGGCCGAGCGGGTGCCGGTGATGCCGGCGATCGCGACGTAATAGACAAACCCGCTGGCCCCGCCGACGACCACCGGCAGGCGCTTGTCGTCGCTGGTCGGCGTCGCGAGGCGGACGAGGCTGAACCCCGCCGCGCGGGCGTGGCCGAGAAGTTCGGAATCCTCCTCCGGCGGCAGGTCGACAACGATCGCCCCGTCGATTCCGGCGGCGATCGCGTCCTTGACGAAAGCCTCGTCGCCATGGCGGTAGATCGGGTTGTAGTAGCCCATCAGCACGTACGGCGTGTCGGGGTCGCGCTCGCGCATCCGCCGCGCCATCGCCAGCGTCTTGCGCAAGTTCATTCCGGCCTTGAGCGCGCGCAGCCCGCCAGCCTGGATCGCCGGCCCGTCGGCCATCGGGTCGGAAAACGGCATGCCGATCTCTATGAGGTCGGCCCCGGCCGCGGCGACCCCCTGGAACAGCCGCTCCGAGGTTTCGAGGTCGGGGTCGCCGGCGACCAGATAGGCGACGAGCCCGGCGCGGCCTTCCTTTTTCAACGCCTCGAAGCGCCGAGCGATGCGGCTCATGACACGCTCCGCCCCCTCTCCGCCCATTGGGGGGAGAGGGCCGGGGTGAGGTGGGCACGCGCAGAACCCGCCCACCTCACCCTCCCATCGCCGAAGCGATGGGTCCCTCCCTCTCCCCCCAATGGGCGGAGAGGGGCGATGCGGCGGCCATATTTCACTCTCACAATTTAACCCCGAGATGCTCGGCGACGGCGAAGATGTCCTTGTCGCCGCGCCCGCACATGTTCATCACCAACAGGTGGTCGGGCGGCAGGCCCGGCGCGATCTTGGCAACGTGCGCGAGGGCATGCGCCGGCTCCAGCGCCGGAATGATACCTTCGAGCCGGGTGCAGAGCTGAAACGCGTCCAGCGCCTCCCGGTCGGTGATCGACACGTATTGCACCCGGCCGAGATCGTGCAGCCAGGAATGCTCGGGCCCGATGCCGGGATAGTCGAGCCCGGCCGAGATCGAATGCGCGTCCTTGATCTGGCCGTCGTCGTCCTGCAGCAGGTAGGTGCGGTTGCCGTGCAGTACGCCCGGCACGCCGCCGTTGAGCGAGGCGGCGTGGAGCCCCGTCTCGATCCCGCTGCCGCCGGCCTCGACCCCGATCATCGCCACGGACGGGTCGTCGAGAAACGGGTGGAAGAGGCCCATCGCATTCGACCCGCCGCCGATGCAGGCGACGAGACTGTCCGGCAGCCGTCCCTCGGCCTGGTGGAGCTGCACCCGCGTCTCGTCGCCGATGACGCATTGGAAATCGCGCACCATGGCCGGGTACGGGTGCGGGCCGGCGACGGTTCCGATCACATAGAACGTGTCGTCGACATGGGCGACCCAATCTCTCAAGGCTTCGTTGAGCGAGTCCTTCAGCGTCGCGGTGCCGGAATGGACCGGAACGACCTCGGCGCCGAGCAATTTCATGCGAAAGACGTTGGGTTGCTGCCGCGCGATGTCGGTCGCACCCATGTAGACGACGCAGGGCAGGTTGAAGAGCGCGCAGGCCGTCGCGGTGGCGACCCCGTGCTGGCCGGCCCCCGTTTCGGCGATGATGCGCCCTTTGCCCATGCGGCGGGCGAGCAGCACCTGGCCCAGCACGTTGTTGATCTTGTGCGCGCCGGTATGGTTCAGCTCCTCGCGCTTCAGGTAGATTTTGGCGCCGCCGAAATGCCGGGTCAGCCGCTCGGCGAAAAACAAGGGGCTCGGCCGGCCGACGTAATGCGCGAGGTAGTAGTCCAGCTCGGCCTTGAAGCCCGGGTCGGCCTTTGACGCCTCATACGCCGCCTCGACCGCGAGGATCAGCGGCATCAGCGTCTCGGCGACATACCGCCCGCCGTGAAGCCCGAAATGCCCGTCCGCGTCGGGGCCGGCGCGATAAGTGTTCGGTGCCTGGGTCATGCCCGCTTTATCGCACCGCGAAGCCCGGAGGACACGGAGAAAAAGGACCTCCGCGATTGGCCGACTGTTCGCGAAATGCAAACATCATCGATGGTCATTGAGATCCACGCGGAGGGGCCTATCGATGACGCAGCGGCATTCCGATCGTCCGGCGCAGCACCGTATCCGCGCTGCCGGCGAGGCGACTGAACTCGCCGCATTGATCGCGGATCGCATCCCTGAGGTCCGGCTGGTTGATGATGACGATACAGCCGAGTTCGTTCTGGTGACAGCCGACGAACTGGCGGAAATGGTCGAGGACCGCGGGGCCCAGGCCGCTTATGAGCGCACGCGGAGCGAGGATACCGTTCCAATCGCTGTCGTTGACCGACTGCTTGCGGGCGAGAACCCGGTGCGGGTCTGGCGCGAGCAGCGGGGGCTGACATTGACCGCGTTGGCGGGAGCGGCCGGGCTCGGCAAGAGCTATCTGTCGCAGCTTGAACGCGGCACGCGCCAGGGGCCGGTGGCGACGATGCAGCGTCTTGCCGCGGCGCTGGGTGTCGACCTCGACGATCTGACCTAAAGCACGCTTGGCGCCTCAAACCGCGCCGCAGACCCCCGGCGACGAATCAAGGCCGCGGCATCTCATCGGCCGTCTTGTCCACGATGCCGTACACCTTCAGCCCCAGCGACCTTGCCAATTTTTTCGCCTGCTGCTTCGCTTCGTCCTTGCTGTCGACACGAAAGACCGAAGGGCTGCCGATCGCCTTGCCGGTTTCGTCGCGCTGCGAGATCGTCGCCATCAATCCCTCGCGGCTTTCTTCGAGCTTCAAGCGAACCGTCATTTTCCGTCTCCCAAACTGGTTTGAATCCAAGGGCTGGGGGGCCTCCGGGACTTACAATCCATGCCTGTCGATATCCGGCCGCTACGATCGAAGCCCGCTACGATCGAAGGCCGCTACGATCGAAGCCCGCTACGATCGAAGCGACGGGCGCAGCGTCGTCATCGGCGCGTGGCCCGGATCGGCGATGTCGGATATGGCCTCTTAATTCGGCGCGGGTGCTCCACGACAAGACCGAGCCGTCGCGCAGGACAGACGCGACCGCGCACCTGATGATCATCTATGTATATGGGACGAATCTTACAATTTACAACCGGCTTGAATTTGGCGATGAGTCAATATCCGGCAGACCAAATTTGGCGTCGACGGAGCACAAAAACCGCTGAACTCCAGAATTGTATTATCTCTCAAATCATGGATGAGCCGCACGACGAGAAAAGAGTACTTGCTAGTCAGCGGATGAAAAGTTATATCGTGCCGAGCAGCGTTCGTGCCCCTTGATGGCGCACGTGATCGGACTTGCGTGAGTGCCCACCGAACCGGTGGGTCAGGTTCGGCCTTTATCCCCTGCCTCCCAGGACAGCCCATATCGCGCGGGTCGTCTCATCGACCTGGCGGCGCGCTTTAGACGAGCGCCTCGCGTCAACGTATAGGGCTATCATTTTGACTGATTTTCACCACCTCGGCCTCTCTGCGCCGGTGCTCAGCGCGCTCGCGGCCGAAGGGTATACGACCCCCACCCCGATCCAGGACCAGGCGATCCCGCTGGCCCTCGCCGGCCGCGATGTATGCGGCATTGCTCAGACCGGAACCGGCAAAACCGCCGCGTTCGCGCTCCCGATCCTCGAACGCCTGCGCCTCTCGCACCGCGGCGCAATCTCCGGCGCGTGCCGCGCGTTGGTGCTCAGCCCGACCCGCGAGCTCGCCAGCCAGATCGCCGACAGTTTCCGGGCCTACGGCAAGTCGTTGCCGCTCTCGACGGCAGTCGTGTTCGGCGGCGTCGCGATCGGCCAGCAGCGCCGGCAACTCGCGCGCGGCGTCGACATTCTCGTGGCGACCCCCGGCCGCCTGCTTGATCTGATCGACAGCGGCTCGCTCAGCCTGTCGCGCGTCGAGATACTGGTGCTCGACGAAGCCGATCGCATGCTCGATCTCGGCTTTGTCCACGCCTTGCGGCGCATCGTCAAGCTGTTGCCGCAGCAGCGGCAGACCTTGCTGTTTTCGGCGACGATGCCCAAATCCATCGCCACCCTGGCAGACCAATACCTGACGGACCCGGTGCGGGTTGCCGTCACGCCGGCGGCTACGACCGTCGACCTGATCGAGCAAAGCGTGGTTTTCGTGGACCCCGACCGAAAGCGCGATTTGCTGGCGAAGATGTTGCGCGATCCTGCTTACGGGCGGGTGCTTGTCTTTACCCGCACCAAGCACGGCGCCGATCGGGTGGCGCGCCATCTGGACAATAGCGGCGTCGCGGTGGCCGCGATCCACGGCAACAAGTCCCAGCCGCAGCGGGAGCGTGCGTTGGCGGCGTTTCGCGCCGGCGAGGCCCGCGTGCTCGTCGCCACCGACATCGCCGCGCGCGGGATCGACGTCGACGGCGTCTCGCACGTCGTCAACTTCGAGCTTCCCAACGTGCCGGAGGACTATGTTCACCGCATCGGCCGGACCGCGCGTGCCGGCGCCGCGGGCATCGCGGTCGCCTTCTGCAGCAACGAGGAACGGCCGTATCTGCGCGACATCGAAAAGCTGACGCGGCGCTCGATACCGATGATGCCGGCGCTGGCAATCGACTTGAAACCCGGCCCCATGCCCCGGCAAGAGGATCGGCCGGCCGCTCCGGCCAGGTCCGCTCCGGCTAGGTCCGCTCCGGCCAGGTCCGCGCCGGCCAGGTCCGCTCCGGTAAGAGTTGGCGGGCCCGATCGGGATGATCTGCGAGCCGCCCAGATTGCGTCGCTTCCGGGCTTCTTGAGAGGCGGCAAAGAGGGCGGCGGTCGGGACCGCAAGACAGGCCCGACGACAAGCTTTCGCGGCCGGCGGACAAAACGATCGTCGATGAGCCACAGGCCCACGGCGGTCCTCTGACCGGCCCCTGGCGAGACGTCGGTCACATCGGCGTCCGCCAGTTCGCGCTGCTGACCGAGTTCGCGCTGAATCGAGAGAGGAGAGGGACGGCGAATGCCCCGGAAGCCCAATTACCGCTTCGAGCGGTCCGAGCGCAACCGCGCCAAGGAGGCAAAAAAGGAAGAGAAGCTCAAGCGCCAGCAGGAGCGGACAGCGACGCGGGAGCCTGATGAGGCTGTGCCTGAACAGCAGGCAGAGCCAAGCCAGAATTAACAAACCTGCCCGGGGCGATACTGCTTCGGGCGCGCCGGTTACAGGCTCCGCGCCACTTCCAGAAAGCGGCGGATTTTGTCCGGGTCCTTGTCGCCGGGACGGTGTTCGACACCGGAGGAGACATCGACCGTGGTGGCGCCCGAGATGCGCACCGCCTCCGGCAGCAACTCGGCGGTGAGGCCGCCGGAGAGCATCCACGGGCGCTTCCAGGCCCGGCCGGCGATCAGCCGCCAGTCGAAGGCGAGGCCGTTGCCGCCGGGGAGCGCGTCGGCGCGGCGGGGCGGCTTGGCGTCGAACAGCAGCATGTCGGCGGCCGCCTCGTAGGGCTCGGCGGCCAGCGCGTCTTCCGGCGCGGCGATCGCGATCGCCTTCATCACCGGGCGGTGAAAGCGGGTCTTGACCTCGACGACGCGATCCGGGCTCTCGGCGCCGTGGAATTGCAGCATGTCGATCGGCGCGGCGTCCAGCACTGCCTGGATCAGCGCGTCGTCGGCGTCGACGAAGAGACCGACCCGCCAGATCCCGGAGGGCACCGCACGGCACAATTCCCCGGCGCGTGCGGGCGTCACCGCGCGCGGGCTCGGCGGATAGAACACCAACCCGACATAGGACGCGCCGCCCTCGACCGCGGCGCCGATTGCGGCCTCGCTCGACAGGCCGCAAATCTTGGCCGCGACGCTCATCCGCCGAGCCGGGTTGGGGCCGGCCCAGGCTCGCGCGCAACGCGAACAGAAGCTGGCTCGCGCTCGGCCCCAACAGAAGCATGCTCGCGCTCTGCGCGGGCCGCGGCGAGTTCGCGTTCGAGCGAGGTGATGCGGCGGGCCGAGCGCCGTACCTCGCGCCGCCAATGCCGCCCGGCCATCCAGGCGGCGAGTTCGCCGGCGATAAATCCGAGCAGCAGGCAGGCGAGGATGATCAGGTAAAGCGGCACTTCGACGACGTCGGGCAGCGGCCATAGCCCGAGCGCGATGGTGGCGCGGTTGGATACCGCGAACACCGCAAGCACGATGGCGACGGCCAGCATCGCCAGCCGGAACAGAACCCTCATGCCGCTAAGGTGTCATCGCGGGCATAGCGACGCAATGACGGTCGGGTGCTATGCCCGGGGGGCGCTACGCTGACGTGTTCAACCGGTCGCGGAGCTGCTTGCCGGTCTTGAAGAACGGGACGTGCTTTTCGGCGACCTTGACGCTGTCGCCGGTACGCGGGTTGCGGCCGACGCGGGCATCGCGGCGCTTTACCGAGAACGCGCCAAAACCGCGGAGCTCGACCCGGTCGCCGCGCGCCAGGGCGCCGGCAATCTCGTCGAAGATCGCGGTGACGATAACCTCGACATCGCGCTGGTAAAGGTGCGGGTTGGTTTCTGCCAACTTCTGAACGAGCTCCGATTTCGTCATCGCGATCGTCGCTCCCGCAAGGACTTGGAGGGAAACGTACCGTGCCAAACCCACCGGCGGGCGTCAAGCCGCCGGTGGTGGCGTAAGCGGGTTGTAAGCTATGGGCGATTCAGGGCGGCGCGACGGGTTTCGCGTTGCTCGACCCATCCTGCGGAGAAAACTCGCAGGATGGGTCGAGCGCGGCGATACCCGGTCAGGCCTGACCTGGGCTCACTCCTTGTCTTCGGTTTCGTTGCCTTCCGCGTCCCGGCGGCGGATCGCGGCGCCCAGGATGTCGCCGAGGCTCGCGCCGGAATCCGACGAGCCGAATTCGGCCATCGCCTTTTTCTCTTCGTCAGCCTCGCGCGCCTTGATCGACAGCGTGACCTTGCGGGTGGCGCGGTCGAGCTGGGTGATCTTGGCGTCGACCCGTTCGCCGACGGCAAAGCGGTCCGGGCGCTGCTCGCTGCGGTCGCGCGACAGCTCGGACTTGCGGATAAAGCCGGGCATGCCGTCGGGCAGCTCGACATCGATGCCGGTGTCCTGCGTGCCGGTGATCGTCGCGGTGACGACGTCGCCCTTCTTGATCTTCGACATGCCGGCCTCGAACGGGTCGGCTTCGAGCTGCTTGATGCCGAGCGAGATGCGCTCCTTCTCGACATCGACGTCGAGCACCTTGACCTGGACGAGCTGGCCCTTGCGGAAATCCTGCATCGCGTCCTCGCCGGGGCGCGTCCAGTCGATATCGGTCAGGTGGACCATGCCGTCGATATCGCCGGGAAGGCCGACGAAGAGGCCGAACTCGGTCGTGTTGCGCACCTCGCCCTCGAGGACCGTGCCGATCGGGTTCTCCTCGACAAAGGCTTCCCACGGGTTCGCCAGCGTCTGCTTGAGACCGAGGCTGATGCGCCGCTTTTGCGGGTCGACATCGAGCACCATCACCTCGACCTCTTGGCTGGTCGACACGATCTTGCCCGGATGCACGTTCTTCTTGGTCCAGCTCATTTCCGACACGTGCACCAAGCCCTCGACACCGGGCTCCAGCTCCACAAAGGCGCCGTAGTCGGTGATGTTGGTGACGCGGCCCTTGAACTTGGCGGCCGCCGGGTATTTCAGCTCGACGCCCTCCCACGGGTCGGCTTCGAGCTGCTTCATGCCGAGCGAGATGCGTTGCGTCTCGGGGTTGAACCGGATCACCTGCACCTTGACCGTCTGGCCGATATTGAGCGCCTCGGACGGATGGTTGATGCGGCGCCAGGCGATATCTGTAACGTGCAGCAGCCCGTCGACGCCGCCCAGGTCGACGAAGGCGCCGTAATCGGTGATGTTCTTGACGACGCCGTTGAGGATCTGGCCCTCCTTGAGGCTCGCCACCAGCTCCGAGCGCTGCTCGGCGCGGCTCTCTTCGAGCACGGCGCGGCGCGACACGACGATGTTGCCGCGCGAGCGGTCCATCTTGAGAATCTGGAACGGCTGCGGCGACCCCAATAGCGGGGTGATGTCGCGCACCGGGCGGATGTCGACCTGGCTGCCCGGCAGGAACGCCACGGCGCCCGACAGATCGACCGTGAACCCGCCCTTGACCCGGCCGAAGATCACGCCGGTGACGCGTTCGTTGCCCTGGAAATTCTTTTCGAGAAGCGTCCAGGCCTCTTCCCGCCGCGCCTTCTCGCGCGACAGCGAGGCCTCGCCGTTCTTGTCTTCCATCCGTTCGAGAAAGACCTCGACGATGTCGCCGACATTGATCTCAACGTCGACGCCGCCGGCCGAGAACTCCTTCAGCGGCACGCGCCCTTCCGATTTGAGCCCGACATCGATGAGGGCCGCGTCGTTTTCGACCGAGATGACCCTGCCTTTGACCACAGTGCCTTCGAGACCCTTACTGACGCCCATCGACTCGTCGAGGAGGGCGGCAAAACTTTCCTTCATAGACCCTTGGGGCGCTTGAGTTTCGGTGACCGACATTCCGTATCCTTCGATCCCGGTTGAAAAGTCGACCTCGCCGGGATCGGAGCGAGGCGGGCGGCCGGCGATGGGGTCGGGTGCGGCCGCGTTGACCCGGTCCCGCGACACGAAGATCGACCGCCGGGCTATTCGCCGGCGGCAAGCGCGCGCGTGACGATCTGGGAGGCCAGCTCGAGCACCGCGTCGGGGTCGAGCCCTGTGGTGTCGATGGTGACGGCATCGGGCGCCGCGCTCAGCGGGGCGACCCGACGCCCGCTGTCGCGCGCGTCGCGTTCTTCAATGTCCTGCAGGACGGCGGAATATATAACGTTTGCACCCGCTTCCCGCAACTCCCTGGCCCGCCGCGCGATTACTTTTGACGACGGGCCGTTCGTTACTCGGCTGATCCAGGGCGGCTCGTCCCAGTCTTCGCTTCGACGGCGGCAAATGCGGCGGTGACAGCCTCCTCGATCGACATATCGGTCGTATCGAGCACAATCGCATCTTCCGCCATCCTAAGTGGCGACGCTGAACGCGACGCATCCTCTTCATCACGACGGCGCAGATCACGGTGAACTGCTTGAAATGACGTCTTCACACCCTGGGAAACCAGTTCTTTATATCGCCTGCCAGCCCGTGTCTTGAGATTAGCTGTCACGAATAATTTAACGTCGGCATCAGGGCATATAGTTGTCCCTATGTCTCGTCCATCAAGCACAGTACCGTGACGGCCGGGAGGTGGATTGTGCGCAAAATCCCGTTGTGTCTGATTTAGGATTTCTCGTACCTCAGCAATTTTCGCGATCAACGGGGCAGTACTGCTAATTTCAGGAGTCCGTAGATCGTTCCCGAAGATCTCGCGGAGATCGAATTTCTTGATCTCATCAATAACTGCATTCATATTGAATGGGCTGATTTTCTTTTGTAGCACATTCTTTGTTGCAGCTCTGTATATTAAGCCCGTATCTAGAAATGCTAAATTAAATCTTTCAGATAGCCGGCGACTTACGGTCCCTTTTCCCGATGCAGCAGGTCCGTCAACGGCAATGATCATCTGAGGCCACGCAAATTTACCATGCACGGGCGAGGTCTCGACCGCGGTCGTCGAACTGTCCTATCGTCTCGCCCGTCAACACAATAGTGTCAATGGGGCAGGCGCATGGCTGGATATCTCGTAGCGCAACAAATTCGTGACCAGCTAACAAGAAGAGTAATCGAGCGCGCCAGCGAGGAGTGCGTCGCCGCGGCCAGCTACGAACTGCGCGTAGGCAGCTATAGAGACTCGAGGTTCGGCGATTCGGTCGAGTTGAAGCCAGGAGAAGGTGTCGTCGTGCAACCGGGTGGGCTTCTCCTCGTTGGGACATACGAAACCGTTCATTTTCCGACCAATTTGATAGGCTTCTTGCACCTAAAATCTTCCTATGCAAGGAGAGGCCTTCTCTCGTGGAGCCAAGGGATAGTTGAGCCCGGGTATTCTGGCGGTCTGACCATCGCGCTGAACAATAGTTCTAACGTATACATCCCAATCGTGGGTGGGCAGAAAATCTGTCACCTTGTCCTTTCGGAGACGGATCACGATACAGATAGCCCGTACGCAGCCGAGTACCAAAATTCAGCAGGTGCGACACCAGCAAAAGAGGGAAGAACGTGGAACGTGGTGGGGGACATGCTCGGCAAAGTAACCGAGGGAATCACATCAGCGGTTCTTAAATCAGGTTAGAAAAGGTTGACTAATTACTTGCTTTGAACTCCGCCCCCAGCGTGCGCATCAGCGGCACGAAATCGGGAAAACTGGAGGCGATCGTGCGGGCGTCGTCGATCGCGACCGGCTCCTCGGTCGCGAGGCCGAGGACGAGGAAGGCCATCGCCATGCGGTGGTCGAGGCGGCTGGCGATGGTCGCGCCGCCTTGCGGGGGCTTGCCGTTGCCCTCGACGATCAGGTCGTCGCCCTCGATCGTCACTTTGGCGCCGCAGGCGGCGAGGCCCTCGGCGGTGCCGGTCAGGCGGTCGCTTTCCTTGACGCGCAATTCGGCGAGGCCGCGCATCACCGTGCGGCCCTCGGCGCAGGCGGCGGCCATCGCCAGCACGGGGTATTCGTCGATCATCGACGGGGCGCGCCCGGGCGGGATGTCGGCGCCCTTGAGGCGGCCGGCGCGGATGCGCAGATCGGCGACCGGCTCGCCGCCCTCAACGCGCTGGTTGAGCCGCGTGACGTCGGCGCCCATCTCGGCCAGGCATTCGAGGAGGCCGGTGCGGGACGGGTTGATGCCGACCCCGATGAGCGTCACCTCCGACCCCGGCACCAGCAGCGCCGCGACCAGCGGGAACGCGGCCGAGGACGGGTCGCCCGGCACCGAGATCGGGGCGGCGACGAGTTCGGGCTGGCCGATCACGGTGATGATCTTGCCGCCGCCCTCATGCGGCGCGACCCGCACCGTCGCGCCGAAATGGCGGAGCATGCGCTCGGTGTGGTCGCGGGTGATCTCGGGCTCGATGACGCTGGTCTCGCCCGGCGTGTTGAGCCCGGCCAGCAGCACCGCCGACTTCACCTGCGCCGACGGCACCGGCAGGCGATAAATCTGCGGCACCGGGTCTCGCGCCCCGATCACGCCGAGCGGAAATTTGCCGCCCGCGCGCGACACAAACCGCGCGCCGAACCGCGACAGCGGGTCGATGACGCGGTTCATCGGCCGGGTTCTCAGCGAGCCGTCGCCGGTGACGAACGCAGTCAGATCATGCGTCGCGAGGATGCCGAGGAGAAGCCGCCCGGCGGTGCCGGAATTGCCGACGTCGATCATGTCGGCCGGCTCGGCAAGCCCGCCGACCCCGACCCCGTCGACCCGCCAGCGGCGGTCGCCGACGCGCTCGACCCCGGCGCCGAGCGCGCGCATCGCCGCCGCGGTCGCCAGCACGTCCTCGCCTTCGAGCAGCCCGTCGATCTCGGTGCGCCCGACCGCGAGCGCCCCGAACATCAGCGAGCGGTGCGAGACCGACTTGTCACCGGGAACCCGCACCGTGCCGGAAAGCGGGCGCGGCGGGCGGATTCCGACTAGCGGCACGGCGGCGGGTGGGGTGTGGTCGTCGGGCATGGGCGGCTCAGGGGGCTCGGGGGATGCGTACTCTATGCCACTCGGTTTCGCTCGTCGAACGCGTAGCTCCGCAGCACCTCGCGCAGCGATTCGTGACCGGGCTCGTCCGGGGCCATGCGGAACACCGCGTAGTCGCCGGCGGCCGACGCCGGAACCTCGAGGATAGGCGTCGCCTGGGCGGCGACCGCGGCGACCGCGGGCTTTACCGAATCCCACGAGATATCGTCCATGACGACAAACCCGCCGGGCGTGACGAGCGGCAGGTACAGCTCCACGTCCTTCATCACGTAGGCGGTGTCGTGGTTGCCGTCGACATGGACGAGACCAAACCGCTTCCCCTGCCGCGCGAACTCCGCCGCCGCCTCGGCGCCCGTTTGGCGCAGCACCGTGCAATGGTTTTGCAGGCCGAACGTGTCCCGCAACTCGAGGACGCCGCGGTGGAGCGCGTCCCAGTCGGTCTTGCGGGTAAAGGCCGCGATATCCCCGGCGAGTGCCAGGTTGTCGTGCTCCATCGCGATATCGGGCGAGTAGGGGTCGACGCCGTAGGCGACCCCGCCGGTCGCGATCTTGTGGACGATCGCCTGCGGCAACAGGGAACGGCCCCGATAGACGCCGATCTCGACGCTGGTGGTCATCTGGAAATGGCGGATCAGCCAGGCCATGACATTGGCCTTGGGCACCGAGCAGCCGCCGCCGAAATCGACCGGAATCAACGCCATCGCGGAGGCGATGATGGACCACAAGGGGTCGGGCATTCGTGCGTCTTTCGTGTGCCGCGCGGCCCTTGCCGACGCTGGTCGGGCAGCCCATATCGGGGAGCCTGCCGCAATTGCTTTTGACAGGCCGCGCCCGCTGTGGCAATGGCGCAGCGATCGTCCGAACCGTCGAGATAACCGAGGAGCCACCGTGGCCAAACCCGAATGGGGCACCAAGCGGATCTGCCCGAGCTGCGGCACCCGCTATTATGATCTGATGCGCGAGCAGGTGATCTGCCCGCGCTGCAGCACGCCATTCGACGCCGAAGCGTTTCTGAAGGCGCGGCGCTCGCGCCCGGTCGCGCCCGTCGAGAAGGAAGTCGCGCCGGCCGGCGGCGCCGACGAGCTCGACGCCGAGGTCGAGACCGACGATGCCGAGGCGGCGGAGGACGACGAGGAGGAAGGGGTGGTCGCGATCGCCGACGGCGACGAGGAAGACGACGAGGAGCTGATGGAGGACGCCTCCGAGCTCGGCGAGGACGAAGACGACATGGCCGAGGTCATCGACAATGTCGAGGAGGAGGAAAGCTGATTTTTCCCTTGCTGACGCGGCCGCGCATTCCTAAGTTCGCGCGCCGCAAGCACGGCGACCCGGGGCCATAGCTCAGCTGGGAGAGCGCTACAATGGCATTGTAGAGGTCATGAGTTCGATCCTCATTGGCTCCACCATTTCAAAGGCTTGGCGAGAAAACGCCAAGCCTTTGTCATTTCCGGATCCACCTCGCGGGACGATGCCGCACGGAACCAGTCACGCAACCGGGCCGTTTCCCAACCGACCATGCGACCGATCTGGAGAGAATCGATGAAGGCTAGTACCCTGTTGGCCGGGCTGCTCGTCGTTGGCTATGTCGTCCCGGCGGCGGCGCAGACCACCTATTACATCGTGCGCAACCCGTCGACCCGCCATTGCGAGATCGTCGACCAGCGGCCGGTCTCGCAGACCGAGACCGTCGTGAGCCCCGACGGCGTCGTCTACAAGAACCGCGTCGAGGCCGAGAACGGGATGAAGACGGTCAAGGTCTGCCACGACGAATAGTCGCGGCTTCCGTTCGACCCTGAGGGCCCGGCAGCGATGCCGGGCCCTTTGCGTTCAGATTCGGCCGTGGCGGCGCAGCAGCCCGGTCAGCTCGCCGATGTTCGGCCAGGTCTCGACCCGGTCGATCGCCGCCTCGGCCGCGGCGACGCCGTCGGCGGTGAGAACCACGCGGGCGAGCTCGCGGAACTTGCCGCGCATCTCGGCATCGGTGAACGGATCGTTGAAGTCGCCGCGGTGGCTCTCGCGCGATTGCGTCGCGCTGCGCCCGTCGGTGAGGGTCACGGTGACCTTGGCCGGGCGCAGCACCGGGGCGCGGGCGCTCATCGCCGGGTCCTCGGCGATATGGATTTTGTGCCTGAGCGCCGCGATGACCGGGTCGGCGAGGGCGCTGTCGTCGAGCTGCGAGAACCCGGCGCCGCCCCGCACCACCATCGCCGCGGCGGCATGCGGCAGCGAGTATTTCGACGCGAAATAATTCGGCGGGTCGGGGTTGCGCATGACCGAGGCAAAGCGATAGGTCGCAACCTCGATGCGGGCGACCTCGTCAGGCCGTGGGTGCAGTTCGGCGAGCGCGGCGGCGAGACAATCCAGCGCCGGGTGGATCGGGTTGCAGCAGGCGTAGAGGCGGAAATAGTTGCGCGTCATCTCCCAATTGTCGCCGAGCCGTGCCGTCAGGGCGTCGGTCGAAAACCCGCCGCCGACCAGCTCGCCCAGCGCTTCCTCCACCGCGTCCGGCTGTGCGGTGAACCCGGCGAGCGCGAGGTCGGAGGCGAGCGCGCCGACATACCCGCTCATCCCGCCGGCGACGTTGAGCGTCGTCGCGCCGGCGACGGCGTTGGTATAGCTCGGCGTCAGCACCAGCGTCGTCGCGATGCGCATCGCGAGGCTGACCCCGGCTGTATCGAGCCCCCGCACCCTCGCCCCCGCCGCGGCGGCCGCGAGCAGCGATACCTGGCCGTTCTGGTGCGCCAGCGGCCGCGGCGTGAACCCGGCCGCAAGCCGGGCCGCGACTTCGTAGCCGAGCACCAGCGCCGTGATCATCTCCTTCCCCGAGGCCGCGCTCTGCTCGCCGGCGGCCAGCACCCCCGGCAATATCTGCATCGCCGCCTGGCCCGAGACATGGCGCAGCCCCTCGCACAGCTCGATCGCGCGACCCGCGATGCCGTTGAGCAGCGCCGCGGTGCGCGGATCGGCCTGGGGGCAGCCGCGCGCGTAGATCGAGGCGCCGCTGCCCGCGGTGCCGGCGAGCCGGTCGCGCAACGCCCGCACCTCGGGCCGCTCGGACCCCGCCAGCGTCACCCCGATCGTGTCGCGCAGCACCGTATGCGCATGCGACTGTACCGGCGCCGGGATGTCCTCCCACCGCGTCTCGGCGACGAACCGCGCCAATTCCTCGATTTGCCGACCCATGTCCTGCCCCCGCTGATTCGTGCACTCGGGACATGACATTAGGGATTTATCCAATCACATTGAATCGTCATTCCCGCGAGGGCGGGAATCCAGGCCAGCGACGGAGCGGTTGCCCCTGGACCCCCGCCTTCGGGGCGACGGGCTGGTATGGCTGCGCGCAATGAAGAAAACTGTCCTCGCCCCGGACATATCGATGACCGAGGCCGAGCGCCGGCTACGCTTGGCGGAGATCGTCCGCTCGGCGCCGGCCCTGATGCGCGTCTTGGAAACCGTGAGCGCGCTCGACCTGCCCGACTGGCTGGTGTTTTCCGGCGCCGTCTACCAGCGCGTGCTCAACCGCCTGACCGGACGCCCAGCCGATTACGGCGTCAAGGATTACGATGTCGGGTATTTCGACGCGTCGGACATCTCCTACGAGGCCGAGGACATCGTGATCCGCCGCATCGCCGCCGCCTTCGACGAACCCCTGCGCACCCAGGTCGAGCTGCGCAACCAGGCCCGCGTGCATCTGTGGTTCGAGTCCCATTTCGGCGAGCCCTACACGCCGCTCTCCCGCACCGCCGAGGCGTTGGAGCGCTTCGTCTCGCCGGTCTTCGCGGTCGGCGTGCGCCTCGCCGCCGACGCCAGCCTCCACATCGAGGCGCCCTTCGGGCTCGCCGATCTGTTCGATCTGCGCCTCAGGCCCAACCCGAACCGGCCGACCCAGGGCTTCGCGCGCACCGCCGCCGGCGTCGTCGCGCGCTGGCCCGAGCTGAGGGTGGAGGGTTAGCGGTAGAACTCGATCTTCGCCTCGCGGAACCACAGGAAATTGGCCGGCGCGGCCGAAATCGGGCCGTTGATCGCGAACACGGCGATCTCGTATTTCTCGCCCGGGTGGACGATATGGTCGCCGAGCACGAGCCGGTTCGGCATGTTGAACCCCTGGATGCAGGATGGGCTCGGCCGGCCGGCGGCGCGGGGCAGCTCGCCGTTGACCCAGATCTCGGCATAGTCGTCGACATTGACCCGCAGCACCGCCTTGGCGCCGTCGGTGGCAAAACCCCGCGCCTCGTTGGGGATCGTCAGCGTCGCGCGATACCAGAAGAACGAGATCATCCCGCCGCCGCGCTTGCCCCCGAGATCGTCGGCGGCAATGACCGGCCACGCCGAATCGTCGAACCCCACCACCTCGGCATGCGGCTCGACATCGTAGGTGCTCTTGAATTCGGCCATCGAATCCGAAAGCGCCGGGCATTCCACCAGCTTACCCTCGATCCCCCGCCACACCGCCCCGAACGCGGCCGACCCGGCCGGGGTCATCAGGTCGATCACATGCACCGGCGGCGTCAGCGGCGCGATCGCCGGCTGCGGGGCGAGAAGAGGGTTGGTGGGCGGCGGCGCGGAGCGGGTGGGGCGGATGTACGGCATGGGCGATTTCCTTATGTTGGCCCGGATCAGGCGACCTCGCGGGCATGGGCGATTTCCTTCGGCCGGACCGAGCGTATGGCCGAGGCTGGCACGGTCACCACCGAAACCGTCTCGCCGGTCAGCGTGACAAATTCGACTTCATAACCTGCACCGCCCCTGTGGATCATCACGACGCAGCCGATGTCGCCGGCGCGAAGGCCTTCTTCGGACAGGTCCTGGGTCAGAACGACCGAGTCTAACTCCTTGATCATGCTCACCTCGCCGCCAGCGGGTACGCGGTCACCAATCGCGGTGCGGTCTCGCCCGGATCGATGATCCAAACAGTGCGAATCCTTGGCGTTCGACCGCTCGGCGTCATTATCGGTCCCTCCAACGTATATTTCATCCCGAATTCCATCTTCCGCACCGACACAAGATCCGCCGACGACGCATGTCCATGCAGCGTATCCCGAAGCTCGGTCCAGGAGGCGAGGCGATAACCAGCCTGCCGGAAGAAGTACGCTTTTGGTCCACCGACCGGGTGATTTATGGCCAGCAGGTAGCGCGTGATTTTCCACGCGTCGATGACAGCCAACTCGGCATTGGGCAGCCGGGGCATCAGGGTAGCGGGCCGAACCTCGGCGGCGGGACGCGCCGCCTCGAGGCGGCCTCATATGCCGACGCGATCTTGAGCAGCACATCCTCGCGTCCCGGCTCGGCGCGGAACACGAGAGAGAACGGCAGGCCCGGCTGGGGTAGGATGGTCGGGCCGGGGGCGGGGCCGGTGATGTAGCGGGTTCCGTCGTCGGCGAGCTTGAAGACCGGGTCGTAGACCGTCGTCACGTATCCGGCCGGCACCAGCATTTCGGTCAGGCCGGCGTTGGGGCCGTACATTGTTTCGGGGCGGAGGTTGCCGCCGCCGCCTTGGGGGTCGTGGGCGCCGCCGATCTTGGCGGGGGGCAGCGGCGTGTGCAGGCGCACGAGCGCGTCGAGGCGGTTTTCCAGGATCACCATCATGTCGAGCCGGCGCAGCAATTCGCGCAGCATGATGCGCTCGTCGACCCCCTGCCGGCCGCCGAGCTTGTTGCGCGGGTCCTCGACCTCCTCCCAGTTGCGGAAGGCGGCGCGACCGTCATCGCCCCAGAATTTCGAACGGGCGTTGAGCGCGGCGAAATCGTCGAGCGTCTCGCTGAAGCCGCGCGCCGTCCAATCGGCGGCACGGCGCCCAAGATATTGCGGGATGTGGAAGCGGAAGCTCATCGCCAGTTCCTGGTCCTGGATCGTGGCGATGTCGAGATTGCGCGGCGGCTCGACCCGCCCCTCGGCGAGCGCGACGCAGTAATCGATCGGCGCCATCGTCCCGGAACCGAAGAATTTTCCCGATGCGAATTCGGTGCGGCGGATCGCGGCGGCGAATTCCTTGAACACCGGCTCCCCGTCGCGGCCCAGCCGGAACAGCAGATCGGGCATGAACACCGGCACCAGCTTGGCGAGCGCGCGGCGGAAATCCGGGTTCATCTGTTCGATGTCCGGGTCGGGCTGCCAATGCGGGTCGCTCGACTCGACAAGCGTCGCGCCGAGCTGTTGCCCGAGCACCGATTTGATCTCGGCCGCGGCGGCGCGCGAGATCGGCTCCGCCGCCTGGTCGCCGGGCCGCAAGCGCATCGACTCGCGGATAATGCCGATGCGCATGCCTTTGAGCGAGGCCGGCGGCGCGGCATGGCGGGCATAGCCGCCCGCCAGCAGCGCCGAGCGCGGCACCGTCGTGTAGATGTCGCGCGGGTCGTAATATTGCGTACCGCAG
>DATAUV010000076.1:0-42850 GCA_036268075.1 Allostellaceae bacterium
ACGGAACATCACCAGGACGACCCGGCGCTCGGTTCTCGTGGCGGGCGGCGCGCTCGCCGCCGTTTCGGCTTTCCCGCGCATCGCGCGCGCCGACGACAAGCCGGCGATCGGCACCTGGCCGGACGGGTCAAAGGGTGATTCGGTTTATGCCGGCGTCACCGTCCCGCGCACCGGCACCTACGCCGCGCAGGGGGAGGACGAACTGAAAGGCATCCAGCTCGCGGTCGAGCACATCAACGCGGGCGACCCGCTGATCCAGAAGATCTCGCCGAAGACCAAGAAGGGCGTCCTCGGCAAGGAAGTCAAACTGGTCGTCGCCGATTCCGAGGCGAAGCCGAACACCGCGGTGCAGGCCCAGTCTCGCTTTATCAGCGAGAACAAGATCGTCGTGATGTGCGGCTCGACTTCGAGCGCGGTGGCTGTGGCGCTGAACAAGCTGGCCCAGCAGCAGCACGTGCTCTACGTCACCGGCGTCTCCGGCTCGAACGACACGACCGGCAAGGATTGCGTCCGCTACGGCTTCCGCCAGTGCTTCTACGGCCAGACCGCCGCGGCCGCGATCGGCCCGGTCATGCTCAAGGAATACGGCAAGAACAAAAAGGCCGCCTATCTGACGCCCGACTACACCTATGGCCACACGGTTCAGAAATCGATGGAGGATTTCCTCGCGAAGAACGGCGGGTGGACCACGGCGACGAACCAGGTCGCCCCGCTCGGCGCGCCCGACTATAGCTCTTACCTGCTGAACATCGCGAATTCCGGCGCGGATTACCTGTTGAACGTCAACTGGGGCCACGACGCCGTGCTGTCGACGCAGCAGGCGAAGCAATTCGGCGTGTTCGACAAGATGAAGCTGGTGGTACCCTACCAGACCCCGTTCCTCGCCAAGGAGGTCGGGCCGGAGACCATGCAGGGCGTTTTGGCCTCCACCGATTTCTGGTGGACTCTCGAAGACAAATTCCCGCTCGCCAAGATGTTCGTCGAGGCGTTCGACAAGAAATACGGCTATAAGCCGGATTGGCCCGCCGAGAACGGCTATTCGCAGATCGCGATCTGGGCGCGGATGGTCGAGGAGGCGGGCAGCTTCTATCCGCCGGATGTGATCAAGGCCTACGAGAAGGGCGAAACCTTCCAGTCGCTCGTCGGCGACGTACATTTCCGTGCCGCCGACCACCAGCTTGTCCGCCCGGTCGTCATCGTGCGCGGCAAGAAGCCGGCCGACATGAAGGGCAAGGAAGATTGGTGGGAAGTCACCGAGGTCGTTCCCGGGGAGTCGCTGATGCAAGCGCCCGACGCCTTTGGCTGCAAGCTCGGCGAATACACCTGAGGACCTGCCGCGTTCAGCCCCCTCACCCTCCCACGGCTGCGCCGCGGGTCCCTCCCTCTCGCCGCTCGCGGGGAGGGGGCCGGGGTGAGGGGCCGCCCGTCGTCGGCACACATGCAAGCACATGATCACCTGGCCTAATTTCGTCTCGCAATTGTTCAACGGGCTGGCGACCGGGGCGCTTTTGGCCCTGATCAGCTCGGGGCTGACGATCATCTACGGCACGCTCGGCGTGTTGAACCTCGCGCATGGCGCCATGTTCATGCTCGGCGGCTATGCGGGGTATGTCGTCTACGCGCTGACCGGCTCCTTCCTGCTGGCGGTGCTCGGCGGCGCGGTGGCAATGGTGATCGTCGGCGCCGTCATCGAGTTCGTGATCATCCGCCATTTCTACGGCCGGCCGCCCGAGGACCAGCTTCTGGTCACGTTCGGGATCGGCTTCGTCATCGTCGAGCTGGTGCGGCTCGGCTTCGGCAGTCTGTCGAAGACCGTGATGGCGCCGAGCTGGGCAGCCGGCGTGACGCCGATGGGGTTCCTCATCTACCCGACCTACCGCATCGTCGTCGCCGGCATCGCCGCGGCGGCGCTCGCGGTGCTCTACGTGATCCTCTACCGCACCCGGATCGGCATGATCGTGCGCGCGGGCATCGAGGATTCGACGATGGTCGGGATGCTCGGCATCAACGTGTATCGCGTGTTCATGGTCGTGTTCGGGGTCGGGGCGATGGCCGCCGGGTTCGCCGGGATCGTCAACGCGCCGGTCGTGGCGCTGACCCCGGACATGGGTGAATCGATCCTGGTACAGACCTTTGTCGTCGTCGTGATCGGCGGGGTCGGCTCGTTTCCCGGCGCGATCCTCGGCGGGCTTATCGCCGGCGAGATCTTGAGCCTGACTTCGATGGTCAATCCGGCCTATTCGAGCGTGATGCTGTTCGCCGTGATGACCCTTGTCCTGCTGTTGCGGCCGCAAGGGCTGCTCGGCACGCTGGGCCGCGAATAATGTTGCGCGCCCGTCCGCTCGTCGTCGAGCTGTTGACCGCGCTCGCCCTGATCCTGGCGCCATATCTGCTGCCGCCGCTCGGCTTTTCGGCGAACACGGTGAACCAGATCGTGATCTGGGGCCTGTTCGGCATCGGCTTCGACATTTTGTTCGGGTACACGGGGCTGCTGTCGTTCGGCCAGGCGGCGTTTTACGGGACGGGCGGGTTTGTCGCCGCGTACCTCCTGACCGAGAACCTGATGTCGAACGTGATGCTGACGCTGGTGATCGGGACGGTCGCCGCGGCCGCGGTCGGCGTCTTTGTCGGCATCGTCGCGCTGCGCCGCACCGGTATCTATTTCGCGATGATCACGCTCGCGATCGCCGAGATGTTCTATTTCATCGAGTTCTCGCCGCTCGCCGCCTATACCGGCGGAGAGAACGGGCTGCCCGGCGTGCCGGCGCCGGCGTTTGCGCTGTTCGGCTGGTCGTACCGCGTCGGGCCGGGCTGGTCGATGTACGGGTTCCTGGCGGTCTGCTATTTCGTCGGCCTGGTGCTGGCGCTGCGGATCGTGCGCTCGCCGGTCGGCGCGATCCTCAGCGCGATCCGCGACAATCCGCTGCGCGCGCGGGCGGTCGGTCACGCCGTCGACGCCTACAAGCTGACGGCCTTTGTCATCGCCGCCGCCTATGCCGGGTTCGCCGGCGGACTCCTCGGCGTGCTGCAAGGATTTATGCCGCCCGACGCGTTTATGTTCGACACCTCCGGTCAGTTGGTGATGCAGACTGCCATAGGGGGGGTCGGGACGCTGTTCGGGCCGCTGCTCGGCGCGACCGTGTGGCTGTTCCTGCGCGATTTCCTGCAGAGCGCGATGGGGCTCGGGGCAGCCTGGAAGCTCGTGCTCGGGATCGTCTTCGTATTGCTGGTCTGCTTCCTGCGCCGGGGTCTCATCGGCGGGCTGCGCGACCTCTATGCGCTGTTCGCCCACCGTCGGCGTCCGGCCGCGCCCGAAGCGGCGCCGGTCGTCGCGACGGCCCAGCCCAGCGCCAGCGTCGGCCCCGCGCGGCGGCGCGAGGAGACGCCGTTTTCCGGCCCGGTGCTGGAAGCGCGCGGCCTCACCAAATCGTTTGGCGGCATCATCGCCAACCGCGCGGTCAACCTCACCGTCGAGCAGGGCGAGCTGCGCGGCATCATCGGCCCCAACGGCGCCGGCAAATCGACGCTGTTCAAGATGCTGACCTGCGAGATGGCGCCGACTGCAGGCCAGGTGATCTTTCATGGGCGCGACATCACCGGCATGGGCGTCGCCAAGGTATGCCAGCTCGGCCTGACCAAGAGCTATCAGGTCAACCAGCTTTTCGCCGGGCTGACCCTCCGCGAAAACCTCGTCATCGCCGCGCTCGCCGAGCGCCGCGGCACCTTTGCCCTCGACCTCTTGCGCCGGATCGACAAGGTGCCCGGCCTCGCCGACCAGGTGCAAAGCACGCTGGCGCTCGTGGGGCTCGCCGCCCGCGCCGACGTGCCGGTCTCCGAGCTTGCGTATGGCGAAAAGCGGCGGCTCGAGATCGGCCTCGCCCTCGCCGCCTCGCCGTCGCTGCTGCTGCTCGACGAGCCGCTCGCGGGGATGGGCCCGCGCGAGCGTGCCGAGACCGTGCAGCTTCTCAAGAACATCCGCCGCGGCCGCACCCTCGTCATCGTCGAGCACGACATGGACGCGGTGTTCGAGCTGGCCGAGCGCATCACCGTGTTGCACGAGGGCGCGCTCCTGGCCGAGGGCACGCCGGCCGAGATCCAGCGCAACAGCCTCGTGCAGGAGGCCTATCTCGGCGGGGTCGCGGCGGCATGACCGCGCTCCTCGAAGTCGACAGGATCAACAGCTATTACGGCGACAGCCACATCCTCTTCGACGTGTCGATGCACGTCGACAAGAGCGAGGTCGTCGCCCTGCTGGGCCGCAACGGCGCGGGCAAGAGCACGACGCTCAAAAGCCTGATCGGCGTCGTGCGCGCGCGCTCGGGCCAGGTGACGCTCGACGGAACCCGCGTCGAGGCGCTGCCGCCGCATGCGATCGCGGCGCTCGGGCTCCAGCTCGTACCCGAGGAGCGGCGCATCTTCGGCAGCCTCAATGTCGAGGAGAACCTGATCCTGGCGGGGCTCACCGCGCCCGGGCGCTGGCCGCTCGACCGGGTGTGGGAGATCTTTCCGCGCCTCAAGGATCGCCGGCGCAGCCGCGGCACCGACCTCTCGGGCGGCGAACAGCAGATGCTGGCGATCGCCCGCGCCCTCGTCCGCGACCCCAAGATCGTCCTGCTCGACGAGCCGTTCGAGGGGCTGGCGCCGATCATCGTGCGCGACCTTCTGTCGACGTGCCGCAGCCTCGCCGAGGCCGGCCAGACGATCGTCGTCGTCGAGCAGAACATCTCGGCCGCGATGAGCCTCGCCGACCGCATCTACGTCCTCAACAACGGCCATGTCGTCGAAGAGATGACCGCCCAAGCCGCCCGCGCGACGCCCGAGATGCTGCACCGGCACCTCGGCGTTTGACGGCTTGGAGCGCGGGCGTCTCGCCCGCATCTACGTAAAAAGAGCGGGCGTCTCGCCCGCATCTACGTAAAAAGAGCGGGCGGGACGCCCGCGCTCCTTGCTAAGCAGCCGCCTCGCGCAGCACCGGCGCCTCGCGGATCGGCAGGTTGATCAGCGCGGCAAAAATCGCCAGCCCCGCATCCGCGATCCACATCCAGGTGTAATCGCCGAAATGCGCCACCGCCATCCCGCCGAGCCAGGCGCCGTAGAACGCGCCGAGCTGGTGCGACAGCATCGTCAGCCCGATCAGCGTCGCGATGTACCGCATCCCGAACAGCTTGCCGACAAGCCCCGCGGTCGGCGGCAGCGTCGCGAGCCATGTCACGCCGAGCCCGGTCGCGAAGACGTAAAAGGTCAGCGCGGTCTTCGGCGCCATCATATAGGCAAGGATCGCGGCGGCACGGCCGCTATAGATCCAGAACAGCAGGTGCTTGAGCCGGAAGCGGGTGCCGAGCCAGCCGGCGCCCAGGCTGCCGGCCACGTTGGCGAGCCCGATGATCGCCAGCGAATTGGCCGAGACGATCGGCGACAGCCCGCACAGCCGCACCTCGCCCGGCAGGTGCGTGACGAGAAACGCGACGTGGAACCCGCAGGTGAAAAAGCCGAGATGCAGCAGCCAATAGCTGCGCTCGGTCGCGGCTTCGCGGAGTTGCCGGCCAAGCGTGAGGCCGGGTGAAGCCGGCATCGCCGCGGCCGCCATGCGCGGTGAGCCGCGCCGGCGCATGGCGATCGCCAGCGGCAACGTCAGCAGCGTCGCCGCGGCGACACCCCACATCGCCCCGACCCAGCCAATGCCGAGGATCGCCATCTGGACGGCCGGCGCGAAGACGAACTGGCCGAGCGAGCCGCCGGCGTTGATGATCCCGGCCGCCGTCGAGCGGCGCCCGCTCGTGACCCGCTGCATCACCGAGCCGATCAGGATCGACAGGCTGCCCGCCCCCGCCCCGAACGCGCTGACGACGCCGAGGACCAGGATCAACCCGGTCTCGGACCGCACGAACGGCGTCGCAGCGGTGCCCGCCGCCAGCATCAACCCGCCGGTCGCGATCACCCGCCCAGGGCCATAGCGGTCCGCGACGGCGCCGAACAGCGGCTGCGCCAGCCCCCAGACGAACTGCCCCACCGCGACCGCCAGGCTGATCGAGACGATGCCGAGCCCCGTCGCCCCGTCGAGCGGCGCGATGAACAACCCGATCGTCTGCCGCGCCCCCATCGTTACCAGCAGGATCGCCGCCGCCGCGGCAATCACCGGCCAAGGCGAGGGGGCCGTCGAAGATGATGCGGGCATGCCGGCGCTCGCTTAATTAATCGTATATGCGCCTATGTAGGCGTTGTGGATGTGCGAGGCAAGCGCTATCGCGCGTTGGGTCTGGCCGACCGCATCTACGTGTTCGACGGCGGTCACTCGTCGAGGAAATGATCGCCCAAGCCTCGCGCGAACTGCCCGAGGTCTCGCACCGGCATTTGGGAGCGTAGGCGTCAGGCTGCCTCAGCCACGCCCATATCTGCTAGCTGATGCAGCAACGACACCAACTGCTCAATTTCGGAAGCAGGAATCTCCGTTGCTTGGCGGGCATGGACGATCTGGTTGTGCAGAGCCTGCGCGTGCTCCAGGCCAGCGAGGAGTTCAGCAGGCACGATCCCTTTCCAGACCAACTGCCGGGCCAGTTGCAGGGCCGACGTGGTCGAGGCCTTCAATCGGTTCCTTTCCGCCAGATCAGTCAACAAAGCTTCAACGATGCCGAACAATCCGAGGTACGCAAAGTACCCCTGCCCTGCACTGACCATCCCACGGGCGTCGCTCTCGATTTGCTCTAGGTGCCCCCCTTGGACGTTGGGGACATGCTCCGTCGAGCCGATTGTGACGAGTTCGAAGCGCCACCCTGGGTGGCGTGAAACTCGCTCCGCTACCGCGCGCAGGTCGTTCGAGCCACGCAGCGCCTGATTCGCCTTAACTTCTATGACGACCCGGTCATCATCACGTTCGGCGATCAGGTCGGGTCTGACGCCCTCTAGAAACAACGGGAGCCGGGTGCGTTCGTCAGGCACGACGACATGGTAACCTTCGCGCCTATAGCGACGGGCTACCGACTGCACCTCCTTCTGCTCCAGCTTCTCCGCACTCGTCATCGAACCAAATCCTCGTTCGGCACGTAGGGTGAGATCCGTATCCAAAGGAATTCTTCGCCCGCGATCAACGACGCCGCTACCACGGGAGACATATAGCGCACGATAAAGCGCCCTCCTAGATCACGCCTGTCGACGCGCAAATCCCTAACCTGTCGGTCATTCGCATAGATGATCCCCTGCATGGCGTCCAATATTGGCTTTGCCAGGTTGTCCCTGTCCTTGGCGCCAACTCCTTCGCTGAATTCGCTGATTGAGACTGCCAGGTCTCCCTGCAGCGGTTGAACCCCTTGCGGCCAAGCTGCGCGGGCGGCCGAAGATACCCGATCAGTCCACCCCTTCAGTAAGGCACGATCCTTCGCCCTTGCAGAAACCGCCGGACCTCGTAAGCAAAATTCAAAGCTGGCGACGCCCGTCAACACGCCCACTCACATCCCCAAATACGCGCGGCGAATGCGGTCGTCGGACATCAGTGTGCGGTGGGTGCCTTCGAGGACGACCTGGCCGGTTTCGAGGACGTAGCCGTAGTCGCAGCTTTCGAGTGCCTCGGCGACGCGTTGCTCGACGAGGATCAGCGTCACCTTGTCCTCGCGATGGAGTGTGGCGACACTGTCGAAGATCAGGTCGGCGATCGTCGGGGCGAGCCCCATCGAGGGCTCGTCGAGGAGCAGGAGGCGCGGCGCCGAGGCGATTCCGCGGCCGATCGCCACCATCTGCTGCTCGCCCCCCGAAAGCGTGCCGGCGAGCTGGCCGCGGCGTTCGGCGAGCACCGGAAAGAGGGTCAGGATGCGGTCGAGGTTGCGCTGCCACACCGGCCGCCCACGCATCGAATAGGCGCCCATCTCCAGGTTCTCGAGCACGGTCAGCGAGGCGAAGACCTGCCGCCCCTCGGGCACGTGGGCGATGCCGAGATGGGCGCGCTCGGGCGGCGGCACCGAGAGCAGGTCGCGCCCCTCGAACTCGATGCGCCCGGCGACCGGGGCCACGGTGCCCGACACCGCCTTGAACAGCGTCGTCTTGCCGGCGCCATTGGGGCCGACGATCGCGACGAACTGACCCTCGTCGACGTTGAGAGACACGCCGCGCAGAGCCGCGAGCCCGCCATAGCTGACCGACAGCCCCTCGATGGTCAGCATCGCGCCCTCACCCTTCTCTGCGACCAGAAAATCCATGACTTACACCGGGCTTACCGCCTATCGTCCGCCGCAGCAAGAATAGTTCCCGGGCTATGTCCTTTTCCCTCGTCGATTTCCTCCAGGCGTTGAGCGCCGGTATTCTCGTCGGCAGCGCCTACGCACTGATGTGCGTCGGGCTGGGCATCATCTTCGGTTCGATGCGCGTCATCAATTTCGCCCAGGGCGATTTCCTGATGCTCGGCATGTACGCCGCGTTCTACCTGACGACCGGGTACGGCGTGCTGTTGTTCCTGGGGCCGTATGCCGCCCCGATCGCCGGTGCGTTCCTCGCCGGGCCGATCGTATTCGCCATCGGCTGGCTGGTTCACCGCTTTATCGTGTCGCGCGTCACCGGCGCCGGGGCCGAGGCCAGCGCCGGATCGGGTGCTTACGGCCAGATCCTGGTAACGCTGGGCCTGTCGCTGATCCTGCAGAATGGCGGGCTGATCGTGTTCGGCTCGAGCCCGACCGCGATCCGCACGCCGCTGTCGCATTCGTCGTGGGAGATCGGCGACATCCTGCTCAACCGGGCGCGCTGCGTCAGCTTCATCGTCGCGGTGATCGTGGCGGCGGTGGTGTACCTGTTTCTCGGCCACACGCGGCGCGGCAAGGGGCTGCGCGCCGCCGCCGACAACCCGCAGGCGGCGATCTATATGGGGATCGACGTCGACCGCGCGCATCGGCTCGCCTGGAGCCTCGGGGTCGGCATCACCGCGGTCGCGGGCGGGCTCGTCGCCAGCAACCAGTCGTTCCAGCCCTATACCGGGTTCGACTTCGTCATCGTGATGTATGCCGGCGTCGTATTGGGCGGGCTCGGCAGCATCCTCGGTGCGTTCTGGGGCGGACTGTTGATCGGGATCGTCCAGCAGATGTCGACGCTGGTGTTTCCATACCAGCTCCAGAACACCTGCATCTTCATCGTCTTCCTGTTGATCATCTTCCTGCGGCCGCAAGGCCTGTTCGGCCGGCTCAGCGAGCGGACGTGAGAACGAGTCTATGAGAACTCGGGCTGAAACCAATCGCCAGCGCTGGGCGATCGCCGCGGTCGCCGCCGGCGTGCTCGTGCTGTCGCTGGTGCTGAAGAGCGCCTATTACGAGCTGGTGCTGACCCAGGTGCTGCTGTGGGCGGTGTTCTCGCTCGGCTGGAACATACTGTGCGGCTATGGCGGGTATTCGTCGTTTGGCCATGCGGTGTTCTGGGGGCTCGGTGCGTATACCGTGGCGCTGGCGATGATCGACCTCAACTTGACGCCTTGGGTGGCCATCCCGTTTTGCGCGGTGGTCGGCGCCGTGGCGGGCGCGATCATCGGCTATCCGACCTTTCGCTTGCGCGGACATTATTTCGGGCTGGCGATGCTGGCCTATCCGCTGGCGATGCTCCCCATCTTCAATTGGCTCGGCTACCAGGAGCTGGCGCTGCCGATGAAGCGCGGCGAGTCGGCGATCGTCTATATGCAGTTCGAGGACCCGCGCATCTACGTCGCGCTGGCGCTGGGGCTGATGGTGGCGGCGCTGGCGATCTCGTTGTGGGTCGAGAATTCGCGCTTTGGCATGGCGCTGACCGCGATCAAGCAGAACGAGCCCGCCGCCGAGGCCGCCGGCATCGACACCTGGCGATGGAAGATGCTGGCCCTGATGCTGTCGGGGGCGATCTCGGCGGTGGCGGGCGGGTTTTACGTGGTCGTCCTCTTGGTGCTGACGCCCGACACCGTATTCGGGATATTGGCCTCGGCGCAGGCGCTGATCCTGGCGCTGTTCGGCGGGGTCGGCAGCCTGTGGGGGCCGGTGATCGGCGCGATGGTGCTGGTGCCGCTCGCCGAGGGGCTCAACGCCGAGCTCGGCAACGTGCTGCCCGGCATCCAGGGCGTCGTCTACGGCGTTGCGATCATCGCGATCATCCTGCTCGCGCCCGAAGGCGTGTACTGGCGCGTGCTCGACCGCCTCAACCGCTACAAGACGCCCGCGCCGAGGCCGGAGGCGGCACCCGCCCAGCCGATCGCGCCCCTGCCGCGGCCCCACGCGGCGGACGGCGGCAAGCTGCTGGTGCTCAAGAACATCGGCATCTCTTTCGGCGGGCTGCGCGCGCTCGATGAGATCGACCTGGCGGTGCCCGAGGGCGCGCTGTACGGCATCATCGGGCCGAACGGGGCCGGCAAGACGACGCTGTTCAACGTCATCAACGGGTTCCTCGCGCCTGGCAGCGGCACGATCGAGTTCGCCGGCGCGCCGATCACCGGGCTGCGGCCCAGCCATGTCTGTCGCCGCGGCGTCGGTCGGACATTCCAGGTCGTGCGGGCCTTTGCCCGGATGAGCGTCCTCGAAAACGTCATCGTCGGCGCCTTTGTCGGCGCGCGGGACGACACCGCCGCGCGCAACATGGCGTTGGCGGCGCTCGACCGGGTGGGTTTGAGCGCCCGAGCCCAGGCAATCGCCGGCGGGCTGACGACACGCGAGCTGCGGCTTATGGAGCTGGCCCGCGCGTTGGCGCCGCAGCCGCGGCTAATGCTGCTCGACGAGACACTCGCCGGGCTCGGCCACGACGATCTCGACGGGATTCTCGGCGTGATCCGCCAGCTCCGCAGCGACGGGATCACGGTGCTGATCATCGAGCACACGATGCAGGCGATGGTGAGCCTGGTCGACCATTTCACCGTGCTCGACCACGGACGCCTCATCGCCGCCGGCAAGCCCGACGACGTCGTACGCGACCCGCGCGTGATCGAGGCGTATCTCGGGAAAAAATGGGTGGAGCGGGTGGCCGCTACCGCGAATTAAAGGAGGAGGCAACGAGGATGACATACAACACCGTTACCCGGCGCAGCGTGACCGCCGGCATCGCCACCGCGATCGGCGCGCTGGCGGCGCCGCGGATCGGCCGGGCACAGGCCAAATCGGTCAAGATCGCGATGATCGCCCCGATGTCGGGCCCGTGGGCGCGGCAGGGCCAGCTATTGAAGATGGGGTCGGACCTGGCGATGGCCGACATCAACGATGCCGGCGGCATCAAGTCGCTCGGCGGCGCCAAGATGGAGATCATCTACGCCGACGCCGGCGACACCACCGAGAAAGCCAAGAACGCCGCCCAGCGCCTCGTGTCGGAACACCCCGACCTGGTCGGCGGCTTCGGCTGTTGGCTGAGCTCGTTCACGCTGGCGGTGACCGAGGTCACCGAGCGCGCCTCGGTCCCATGGCTGACGCTCAGCTATTCCGACGCGATCACCGACCGCGGCTTCAAATTCATCTTCCAGACCTCGCCGACCGCCGCCCAGCAGGCGGCCAAAACCCTGCCGACCGCGCTGGACCTGGCCCAGTCCACAACTGGCAAGAGGCCGAAGACGATCGGCATCATCATGGACAATACGGCGGCGCCGATCGCCTTTGCCAAGCCGCTCAAGGAGGGCGGCGGGCTCGACAAGCTGGGCCTCAAACTGGTCGTCGACGAGATTTTCACGCCGCCGCTGTCGGACGCGACGCCGCTCGTCGGCAAGGTGCGCTCGGCCAAGCCCGATTTCCTGTTGCTGCTGACGTCGGCGATGCCCGACTGCAAGCTCGTCCTCGAAAAGCTCGACGAGTTCGGCCTCGCTCACGGCAAGATCCCGCTGGTCAGCAACGGCGCGCCGTTCGGGTCGCCGGAACTGTTGAAGACGGTCGGCGCCGATCTCCTCGACGGGCTCTTGTTCAGCGTCGCCAACTGGCCGATGAAGGGGCAGGAAGCATTTATCGAGCGGTTCAAGAAGAAGACCGGCGAGGCTTTCCTGACCCAGGACGCGCTGTGCGGCTACGGCCATCCGGAGATCCTGGCGGCCGCGATCGAGACCGCCGGAGCGCCCGACAAGCTCAAGGTCGCCGACGCGATCCGCGCGATGAACCTGACCACGGGCCCGGCCGCGCAATGCTTCCCGGGCCCGATCAAGTTCGACGACAAGGGCCGCCGTGAAAACGTGCCGATCATCTTCGCACAGTGGCAAAAGGGTGTGCCGGTCACGGTCTTCCCGGACAACCTCGCCCTCGCCAAGCCGATCTGGCCGACAGGGGCATAGGATAGGAGCGCGGGCGTCCCGCCCGCATCTTTGTGGAGGGTGCGGGCGGATGCCCGCGGGCGTCCCGCCCGCATCTTTGTGGAGGGTGCGGGCGGGACGCCCGCGCTCCTCAGAACCCCAGCGTCGGCACCACCTCCGCCGGCGCCGGGGTCCATTCCTTGACCTTGCGTCCGGTCTGCATCGCGCGCAGCTCCCGCTCCAAAATCCGCCGCCACAGGATGATCGCGGTGTCGGATTTGCCGAGGTATTCGCTGCTGCGGTCGGCGATCTTGCCCTGGCCGGCCTGGACGGCGAAATCCTGGACGCGCACGCGGTCGGGGTGGTCGATATCGGCAAAGCGCACCTTGCCGTCCCTGACCTGTTGCGCGAGGTCGAGCGATGACCCGGCCGCGGCTTGGCGTTCCAGATAGCGCTGCCGCGCGACCTGGTAAGCTGCGACCGCGTCGCCGGTGACGCCGACGAGGTTGGTGATGAACCACATGTTGGTTTCGTCGTCGATCGGGGTGAAGGCGAGGTAGAGCTCGCGCCATCCTCCGGCCCCGTCCATCCCGGCCATAGGCGGCACGATCACCCGCGTGCAATTGGGCATGTAGTGGAGGCTGATCCGCTCCTCGCCGCCACGGCGGCCATAGCGGATCATCCCCCAAGCGGTCTCCTCGGCGGCGATCTCGGGCAAATCGTAGATGCCGGAATGCGAGCCGCCGATCTTGTGGACAAAGGCGACGTGCACCTCGTCCATGCTGTTCTCGAAGCATTGCAGGTAGTTGCACGGGACCAGCGGCGGCGCCTGGCTTTCGATGATCCCTTCAGCACGCGGCAGCGGATAGGGCGGGAAGGCGGGCGGCGCGCCCTCGCCGAAATACCCGAAGACGAGCCCCATGAATTCGCGCGTCGGGTAGGCGCCGATCCGCACCTTGCGGGCAAACCCGGCCTCCTCGGCGGGCTGCTCGTTGCATTGGCCGGTGCAGTCGAATTTCCAGCCGTGATAGACGCAGCGTATGTCGTTGCCCTCGACCCAGCCGAGATGCATCTGGGCGCCGCGATGCGGGCAGCGGTAGTCGATGATCTGCGCCTGCCCTTCCCCCTCTGGTCCATGGTGGCCGCGATAGATCGCGAAATCCTCGCTCATCACACGGATCGGCCTGGCCTCGCCGGCCGGGAGGTCCTCGGCGCGCATCACCGGCATCCAGAACCGGCGCATGAAGCGGCCCATCGGCGTGCCCGGGCCGGTTCGGGCGAGGTCGAACTCGGGACGGTTTTCGCGGGTGGACTGGAGGTCGGCGACGCTCATCCGAAATCTCCTTATTCCGTGGCTTGGGCCACCGCGCCGGGGCGATGCCGCTCGGCCGGGTATGGGTAAGGCCCAAGGCACAGAAAGATCACGCAGGTGATGAAGAGCATGATCTCATAAACGCCAAAGATCGGCACATAGGAGTGGAACCGGTCAAAGCTCATCCCGCTGAGCGCAGGCCCGAGCCCAACCCCTAGCCCGAACATCCCGAACATCGTGCCGTAGATTTTGGCGTAGTTCCGGAGCCCGAAATAGCGGCTCGCGAAAAACGCCATCAGATCGATCTCGGCGCCGATGCCGAGGCCGAGGCAAAGCGCACCGACAAACGGCGTCGCGCCGGCCGCGTGGCTGATCAGGAGAGCAAGGCCGATCATCGGCATCACGAAAAATCCGATCGCGACATACGGTCCCCAGAACCGGTCGAGGAACCAGCCCGACAAAACCCGGCCGCAAAAGAGCGCGATCCCGGTGCCGGAGAGCGCCGCGGTCGCCGCCTCCAGCCCGATTCCGCGGTCGGTCAACAACGCGACGATGTGCGTGAGCGTGCCGTTGATCGCAATGACGTCGAAGAAAAAGGCGATGCCCAGCCCCCAGAAGAGCCACGACCGCAACGCCTCGCCAACCCCGGCGCCGGGGATGTTGAGGGCGGCGCCACGAGACTCGCCCCGCTTTGGTGCCGTGTCAAAGCCCGGCGGCTCGCGGACGAACAGGGCGACCGGAACGAAGGCGAAAACCACGACCGCCGCGGCGATCCCGAGATAGGCGGTGCGCCAGCCGAAATGCAGGATCAGGACCGCCGCAAGCTGCGGCACCAGCGCGACGCCCAGCCCGACCCCCGCCATGCCGATGCCGAGGGCCAACCCGCGCTGGCTGTCGAACCACTGCGAGATCACCGTCGAGTAGGGGATCGGCCCGCCGACCACGCCGGTCGCGCCGGCAAAGGCGAATATCAGATAGGTAATCGCGAACGGGTCAGAGCGAAGCTGGGTATAGAGGGCGATGCCGATCACGTAGAGCACCAGCGACGGCAGCATCACCCGCCGCACGCCCCAGCGGTCGATCATCCAGCCATAGACCGGGCACATGATCGCCGAGACCGTCGCGTGCAGCGTCAGCGCCGACGAGAAGAGCCCTCGGCTGACGTGGAGCTCGGCGGTGATCGGCTTCAGGAACACGCCAAAGGCAAAGACGTTGATCGGCCCGGCTCCGACAATGAGCCCCAGCACGGTCGCGACGACGACCCACCAGCGGTTCCGCAGCATCCGCACCCCTCCCTGTGTTCGTTCCTGAGAATTTACTCGATTGGGCCAACCGGCGCGACGCCGTAGGATGGGCTTCGCTGCGCTCAGCCCATTCTACGGGGGCTGCGCCAGTGGGCGATGATGGCGGCAACGCCGCCGCGCTGGAAGCGCATCAGGGCGATGACGAGAGCGGCGTAGATCACCATGTCCCACTCGCCGTATTTGGCGAGGTAGGTGGTCAGCGCCTGCACCGGCGCGGCGCCGATCAGAGGGCCGGCGAAGCTGCCGAGCCCGCCGACGACGGTCATCACGATCAGCTTTGCCATCTCGTTGAAATCGGCGAGCTGCGGGCTCAGCACCAGGAGGTAGTGGGCATAGAACGCCCCCGCCAGCCCGGCAAAGGCGCTGGAAATCGTGAACACCGCGACCTTAACCCGTGTCGTATTGACGCCAAAGCTCTGGGCGCGCAGCTCATCGTCCTTGATCGCGCGCATGAAATACCCCATCGGCGACCGCACCAGCGCCCACATCGCCACGACCGAGGCCAGGGTCAGCCCGGCGAACGTGTAGTAATAGGCGAGCGGGTCGAGGTCGCGGTACAGCGGCGGCACGTTGAGCCCCAGCTCGCCGCGGGTGATGGGATAGGCGGCCGTCAGGAGGATGTGCACTGTCTCGGCGAAGGCCCATGTCGCGATCGCCAGGTAGATCGCCCGCATCCGCAAGACGAGCCGGCCGAGAAACAACCCGAAGAGGGCGGAAACGACCACGCCAGAAAGGATGCCGACAAAGATCGGCACGTCGAAATAGCGGATCAGCAGCCCGGTCGTATATGCGCCAATGGCGGCGAACGCCTGATGCGCGAGCGAGAACTGGCCGGTCATTCCGGCGAGCAGGTTCCAGCTCGCGGCGAGGATCGTGTAGTAGAGGCTGATCGTCAGCACATGCAGCCCGAACCCTCCGACCGCGAGAGGCAGCACAGCCAGCACCGCGGCCGCGGCCAGGATGACGAGCGCCGCGCGGATCATCCGAGCAGGCATTCCCGGATCAGGTCGCGCACCCGCGCCGGCGGGAATGCCGCGGCCGGCCCCTCGGCTTTGACGCGGCCGAGATTGAGCAGGTAGACGGAATCCGCCTGGCCGAGCGCCGCCTCGACATTCTGGTCGACCAAAAGGATCGTCGCCCCGATCGCCTCGCGCGCCGTGCGCAACAGCGCATAGACTTGCTCGACCAGCGCCGGCGACAACCCCGCGGTCGGCTCGTCGACCAGCAGCAGCTTCGGCTCGGTCATCAACTCGCGCGCGACCGACAGCATCCGCCCCTGCCCGCCGCTGAGATTGCCCGCCGGCTGGCGCCGACCCTCGGCGAGGGCCGGAAAGATGCCGTAGATAGCCTCGATCCGCGCCTTGAGCCGGGTGCGGTCACGGCGGAACACCCAGCCGCCCATCCGCAAATTCTCCTCGACCGTCAGCAGCGGGAAGATGTTGATCTCCTGCGGCACATAGGAGATGCCGAGCCGCTTGACCGCATGCGGCGCCGCGCCGGCGATCTCGGTCTCGGCGAAACGGATGCGTCCCTGGTGCGGGTGAAGGAAGCCGAACGCGGTCTTCAGCAGCGTCGACTTGCCGGCGCCGTTGGGGCCGATCACCAGCGTGAGTCCAGCCGGCGCGACCCGCAGCGACAGGCCTTGCAGGATGTCGACGCCGCTCTGATACCCGGCGTAGACATCCTCGACGGTCAACAGCGGCGGCATCACACCGGCGCCGCGCCGAGATAGGCGGTGAGCACGGTCTCGTCGGCCGCGACCGTGGCGAGCGGCCCCTCGGCGGCGACCCGACCGTCGATCATCACCGTGACGACCGGGCACAGCCGGCGGATCACCGCCATCTCGTGACTGACGACGATAAAGGCGACGCCGCGCTCGCGGTTCTCCTGCTCGATCAGCTCGATGATCGTGTCCTTGATGACCGGGTTGATGCCGGCGAACGGCTCGTCGAGGACATAGCATTTGAGGCTCGGGTGCATGAACCCGGCCGCGACCTGCAACAGCGCCCGCTGCCCGCCCGACAGCGACCGCGCCGGTTCGTCGGCGAGGCGGGTGAGCCCCGTCAGCTCAAGGAAATGCCGGGCGCGCGCGGGGCCGTCATGCCCGTGCCCGGACCGTGCCAGATACGGCAGCATGAGGTTGTCGGTGAGGCTGAGGCTTGGAAACAGGCGCGTCACCTGAAATGTGCGGATGAGGCCCCGGCGCGCGATCCGGTGCGGCTCCAGCCCGCCGATCGCCACGCCGTCGAAGCGGATGGCGCCGGCGTCGGGGGCGTAGATGCCGGTCAACAGATTGACCAGCGTCGTCTTGCCCGCGCCGTTGGGGCCGATCAGGCCGCGGATTTCGCCGGGCTCGACCGCAAAGTCGACATCGTTGGTCGCGAGGACGCCGCCGAACCGCTTGACGAGCCCGGCGGCCGCGAGCAACGCGCTCATGCCTCGCGCGTCTTCTCGCCGAACAGCCCGGTCGGGCGGATCAGCAACACGAGGATCACGAGCAGGAACCCATAGGCGTTCTGGTACGGCGAGGCGATGAACGCGGTGCCGAGCGACTCGGCGACCCCCAGCATGATCCCGGCGATCAGCGCGCCGGGAAGCGACCCGAGCCCGCCGATCACGATGATCTCGAACCCCTTGACGGTCGCGACGATGCCGTTGGTCGGGAGGACGAGGAATACCGGCGCGAGCAACGCCCCGGCAATCCCGGCGAGCGCGACCCCGACACCGAACGCCGCCTGGTCGAGCCGGAGGACGTTGACCCCGGCGGTCTGCACCCCGACCCGGCTTTGCGCCGACGCGCGCAGGGCGAGCCCGACCCAGGTCTTCTTGAGCAGGAGATAGAAGAGGCCGAGCGCCGCGATCGCGCAGACAAACGCCGCCGCCCGCGCACCGCTGACCGGGAGGTTGCCGATCATCACCGTCGGCAGATCCGACCCCGGTGTACGCTGGTACGGCCCGCTGAGCCCGGTCGCGAGGTTGCGCAGCAGCAACAGGAGCGCGATCGTGACGACGGTTGCGTAGTCGTCGCGCCGCTCGATGCCGCTCGTAAACATCGGCTTGATCAGGAGCGGCTCGATCGCGATCCCGATCAGGAACACGCTGACCCCGGCGAGCGGCACCGCGACCCACCACAATCCCGGCCCGAGCCAATACACGATCAGCAGGTACTGGGCGTAGCTGCCGATCATGTAAAACTCGCCCATCGCCCAGTTGATCATCTTGACGATGCTGTAGATGAACGTGATGCCCAGCGCCATCAGCGCATAAAGCACCCCGATCATCACGCCGGCGATCAGCGTCTGGAAGAAAAGCTCGGGGGTGAAGATCATCGGGTGTCTATGGACCGCGGGCGTCCCGCCCGCCCACGGGCAGAGTTCCCGTACCCACGTTAAAGGATGCGGGCGAGACGCCCGCGGTCCATTCCGTCACCGTCACTTCCCGTTCTTGTGCTCAACCGCGATCGTCGCGTCTTTCCAGTCCTGTCCGGACTTGGTGTATTGCAGGATCAGGATCGGCGGCGACCAGTTGTGGTAGTAGACGCCGTCGGCCGCCGGGAAGGTTACAGGGGCGTCCGCCCAGCTTTTGAATGTCCCGGCGCCCAGCGCCTTCGTGACCGCCTTGGGGTCGATCGACTTCGCCCGGTCGATCGCCTCGGCGATGATCGCCACGTCGCCGAACCCGTTGAGCGAGCCATAGGTCGGCGCCTCGTTGTACTTGGCCTGATAGGCCTTGGCGAACCACGCGCCGATATCGCTGAGCTTCTGCTGCGGCGAGTAATAGGCGATGAAGTAGACCCCGGCGCCGTCCTTGGCGTGGAGCTGCCAGAATTGCGGCCGCACCGGCGCGTCATAGGAAATCAGCATCGGCGTCGCCGGCGTCAGCCCGATCGTCGTCGCCTGGTCGAGCATCAGATCGGCCGGCTGGCCGACCCCGATGTTGATGAGCACGTCCGGCTTGAACGCCTTGATCTGCAAAAGCTGCGGCGTCAGGTCGGTGGTGGCGTGGTCGAACGTGATGGCCTGGATGTCGAGGCCGAGCTTGCCTGTCTCGTTCTGCTTTTTGGTCTCCTCGACGAGGCCAATACCGTAATCGGTCGTCTCGGCGAGGAGCGACACCTTTTTCCAGCCTTTGTTCTTGACCAGCTCCAGCCAGGTCGCGGCGCGGATCGGGTCGATCGCATGGGTGCGGAACGCCTCGGGATAATGCTTCGCGGTGACGTCGGCGGCCGAAGTCTGGGTCCCGATCGTCGGCACGCCGAGCTGGTGCGCGACCTCGTTGACGGCGATGTTGACCGAGCTGTGGAAGAACCCGGTCACCGCGACCGCGTGGTCCTCGCTGACCAGCTTGCGGTAGCCGGCGACACCCGCCTCGGTGCGGCCCTGCGTGTCCTCGACCGACAGCGCGATTTGTTTGCCGCCGTCGACGCCCTTCATCTCCTTGTTGACGTAGTCGACGGCGAGCTCGGCGCCGCGCCGGATCAACTGGCCGCCCACCGGGTCGCCCGGCGGCGAGAGCGGGATTTCGAGGCCGACCACGACCGGCGCATCGGCCGCCCGCACGGCGCCTCCCCCAAGCGCCGTCAGGAGCCCGAGCGCCGCAAACCCGGCGATCCACGATTTCCCGAACATGCCCCCTCCCCGCATTGTTATCTCAACATATCATGGCGCGGCGGCCGGTCGCCGAGAGGATTGCGGGCGATGCATGTGTTGGTCTGCGGCGGCGGGGTCATCGGCGCCTCGATCGCCTTTTTCCTCAGCGAGCGCGGCATTCGGGTCACGGTCGCCGAAAGCACCGGCGTCGCCAACGCGGCGTCGGGGAAATCGGGCGGGTTTCTCGCGCGGGACTGGTGCGAAGGGTCGCCGCTGGCCCCGCTCGCCCGCCGCAGCTTCGACCTCCACGCCGAGCTCGCCGAGCGCCTCAACGAAGATTGGGGCTATCGCCGCATGGACACGTTCGGCGGCCATGCCGGGTTCACGCGGCGGCGCGAGGGGCCAAGGCCGGTCGGCTGGCTGTCGGGCGAGGTTTCGATCGGGCAGAAGCTCGGCACGACCGCGACGACCGCGCAGGTGGTGCCGGCCGCGTTCACCCGCGCGATGATGCGCGGGGCCGAGGCCAACGGCGCGACACTGCGCCATGGCCGCGTCACCGGTATCGCCGCGGGCGGTGCCGAGATCGATGGCGAGCCGTTGGCGGCCGACGCGGTCGTCGTCGCGATGGGGCCGTGGTCGATCCTCGCCGCGCAATGGCTCAACGTGCCGCCGGTGTTCGGACTCAAGGGGCACAGCCTCGTCTTCGACACCGGCAGCGACGTACCGAGCGAGGCGGTGTTCCTCGAAATGCGCGAGGAGAACGGCGCGCAATCCTCGCCCGAGATTTTCCCGCGACCGGACGGCACCACCTATGTCTGCGCGATCTCGAGCGAGGTCCCGCTGCCGGTCGACCCCGCCCGCGTCACGCCCGAGCCCGGCGCGATCGAACGGCTGGAAGAGATGTGCCGCAGCCTGTCGCCGGTGCTCGCCCGCGCCCCGATCCTCGCCCGCCAGGCCTGCTGCCGCCCGGTGACGCAGGACGGGCTGCCGCTGATCGGCCGGGTCGACGGCGCACCCGGCTCCTATATCGCCACCGGCCACAGCGTCTGGGGCATCCTCAACGCCCCCGCCACCGGCGAGGCGATGGCCGAGCTGATCGTGGACGGCGCGGCAAGCTCGGTCGATCTGTCGCCATTCGACCCCAACAGGCTGGAACCCCTCGATCCGAAGCGGTTGTTCGGGGGATAGGGTTTTGGCATAGGATCGCCGGGAAGGAGAACGCCATGGCCAGGAGCAAGTTGGAAGCGTTGACGCGCCTGTCGGGAAAGGCGGCGGCGAAGGCTCTCGGCGCCCTGGAGCGGGGCGGCCTCGACATTCGCGCCAAGCTGGCGGCGCCGATCGGCAGGGTTCCCGGCCGCGCCCCGCCGTCGCAGCCGAAACCGGCGGCGGACCCGACCGATCCCGAAACCATCTACAACTGGCGCCGCCTCGACGAGCGCGTCACCACGTCCGGCCAACCGACCGAACCGCAGCTCGCGGGGCTCCACGATCTGGGTATCCGGCACGTCGTCAATCTCGGGCTGCACAGCCACGAAAAGGCGCTGCCGGACGAGGCGGCCAGCCTCAGCCGGCTCGGCATGACCTACATCCACATCCCGGTCGATTTCAAAAACCCGACCGAACAGGATTTCGCTCGGTTTTGCACGGCGATGGATGAGCTGAAAGACGCCCCGGTCCATGTCCATTGCATCGCCAACTACCGCGTCTCGGCCTTTTTCTACCGCTATCGCCGCGACATCCTCGGCGCGGACGAGGCGGCGGCGCGCGCCGAGATGGAAGAGGTCTGGAAACCCGACCGGGTGTGGCAGGCGTTTATTGCCAACGGACCGCGGGCGTCCCGCCCGCAATCCTGAAAAAGACGGCGGGCGGGACGCCCGCGCTCCTATTCCGGCTCTAGCGGCGGCAGCAATTCGTTCTCGTCCACAACGCGCGTTCATTGACGACCAGATCGGTAAGCATCCGCTTGGTCGCCGCCGAGACCTCGGGGCTCTCCAACAGCGGCATGACCACCGAGGCGTGCATGTTGAAGGCGAGCGCCGTCGATGGGCAGCCCTGCCCCAAAGCCTCATAGGCGATCGTGTGGTCGAGAAAGCTGGCGCCGCCCCCGCCCCATTCCTTGCCGACCGTCAGCGCCAGAAACCCCTCGTCGCGCAGCCGTGCGTAATTCTCGACCGGGTGCGAGGCGTCGCGGTCGTGCTGGGCCGAGCGGGTGGCGAAATCCGCGGCCAGCGCCCGGCATCGCGCCTGCAGCTCGCGCTGAGCGGGGCTGAGGCCGAAATCCATCAGACGATCTGGTTGCGCAACTGCGTCTCGCCGCGCCACAGCCGGTCGAGATTGTCGCGCAATATCTCGATCACGTTGTCCTCGTATTTGCGGGTCTCGCCGGCGGTGTGCGGCGTCACCAGCACTTGCGGCATCGCCCAGAGCGGCGACGCGGCGCCGAGCGGCTCCTCGACCGTCACGTCGATCCCGGCCCCGGCGATCTTGCCCGAGCGCAACGCCGCGACCAGCGCGGCCTCGTCGACGACCCGGCCGCGCGCGACATTGATCAGGTAGGCAGCCGGCTTCATCCGGGCGAGCGCGGCGGCGTCGATCAGGTTTTCGGTCTCCTTGGTCAGCGGGCAGGTCAGCGCGACGAAATCCGCCTCGGGCAGATGCGCTGCCAGCTCGCTCATTGCATGGACCGTATTGGCCGGGCCGCCGGCGGCGGGATTGCGGCGGAGGCCGATCACCCGCATGTCGAACGCCTTGGCGAGCTGCGCCAGCCGTCCGCCGATCTGGCCGAGCCCGACGACCAGGAGGGTCTTGCCGCCAAGCTCGTCCTCGCGTCCGCCGATATCGGCGATCATGCCGCGCCAATGCCGCCGCGCCTGGTTGTCGCGCGCCTCGGGCAGGCGGCGGGCGAGCGCCAAGATGAGCGCCATCGCGTGCTCGGCGACCGCGCGCATGTTGACGCCCTGCGCGCTGGCGAGGCGGATACCGCGTTTCGCCAGCTCGTCGCGCGGGAACTGGTCGGTGCCGGCCCCGATCGACTGGATCAGCTTGAGCTTGCCGGCGCGGTCGAGCAACGCGTTGTTCCAGAGGCCGGAGACGACCAGCACATCAGCCTCGCCGATCCGGCCCGCCAGCGCCTCGGCGTCGCGCACGGCGAAGCTCTTGATGCCGGTGCCAAGCTGCGAGAACTGCTCGTGAAGCTGATAAGCGACGTGCGCGAAGCAGATCGTGAGGTCGTCCTTGACCGGGATCATCTTGCCACTCCGTCGATGACGCGGCGCACGTCGCGGTGGATGTCGCTGTCCGGGCGGGCGAGCTCGGACATGATCGTGTAGTGGTCGAGGCCGGGATACACCACCGCCTCGCGCCCCAGCGCCCGTGCGTAATCGCGCGACTGGTCGATGAACCCGTCGGTCTCCGCACCGCCGACGCAGATGAGGGCGGGGGCGCGGTCGGGGCGCGGATGGTGCGCCGGGCTCAACGCCCGCGCCCGCGCCTCGTCGAGGGTGAGCTGGACGTTGACGTTGGTCTTCAACAGCGGGACGAGGTCGAACACGCCGGAGATCGCGATCCCCGCCGCGATCGGCAGATCGGCGGTCAGCGCCATCGCCGTGAGCTGCCCGCCCGCCGAATGCCCGCCGACGATCATCCTGGCAGGATCGAAACCGAGCGTCGCCGCCTGCGCGTGGGTCCAGGCGACGCCGCGCAGGACCTGTTCGACGATGGTCCCGACCGTGACCTTAGGCGTCAGGTCGTAATTAATGAGGGCGACCGCGATCCCCGCGGCGACAAACCCCGGCGCGATGAACGAGAAATCCCGCTTGTCGAGCGCCCGCCAATACCCGCCATGGATGAACAGGAACAGCGGCGCGTCCCGCCGCGCCGCCGGAAAAAAATCAAGCGTCTCCCCTGGCATCTCGCCATAGCGCAGATCGATCTGGCCGTTGAGCGAAGCCCGCGCCGCCGCACTGTCAGCCTCGTAGCGCGCGTAGTGCTGCGGGCTCTCGGGGTGACGCCGGCGGATGTTGTACTGAGCGTCGACCGCCTCGTCGATCATGGCCGCACCTGGACCGCGGGGGTCCCGCCCGCATCAGCGCCGGATTGCGGGCGAGACGCCCGCGGTCCAATGCCGAGCTTCGCGAATTGCGCCTCCGCCTCGGCGAGATATCGGTGGAGAACCGGCTCCTCCTTGTCGCGCGTCGCGGCGCCGAGCCCGGCTTCGGTGGTGAGGCGGTCGGCTTCGACGATGTCTGAGGCGTCGCCGAGCCAGACGCAGCGGAGGCCGGCGAGTTCGACGTCGTCGATTACATGCGCGATCTCGGCAGCGATCTCGGCACGGTCCTCGTCGGTCCACAGCTCGGCGCGGCGTTCAAGGTAGAACCAGCCGAAGGCGGCGTGGCGGGTCTTGTCGGCGACGAGTCGGTCGAGGATCGCGCGGGCGACCGGGTCGGTGGCATTGTCGCGGTGCAGGCGGCAGAGTTCGAGGTCGAGCCCGTCCTGGACGCCGATATGCGCGGCGATGTAGGCGTCGAGGTGGCGCGATGCGTCGAGCGCCTCGCGGTGGAGGCCTTGGTTGAAGAGGGTGCGATAGGCGGGGCTCGCCGGCTCGGCGATGTAGCCGCCGCAGAGCTCGGCGAAGCGGTGACAGCAATCGAGATGCCACGCCTCCTCGGTGTTGCGGACGGTGAGGAAATATTTGGGGTCGCTCTCGCGCTCGCGCTCCAGGCAGAAGCGGATGATCAGCGCCGGGGTCTCCGGCAGCCCGCCATATTCGGTCCACGCCTTGCGGCTCCACGAAAGGCGGGCGGCGGCGAGTGTTTCGGGCGCATGGCGGGAGCGATCGAACTTGCCCCAGGGGATATCCCGCTCCGGGTCCCAGCGCGACTGCTTGGCGGTGTCGTAAAGGTCGCGGATCGAGCCGATCGAGGGTTCGAGATGCAGTGGAAACCGCCGCTCGACCAGAATCTCGCCGCTGAAGTCACGCGGCATCAAATCGCCCATTCCCTGAAGTCGTCATTCCCGCGAAGGCGGGAATCCCGGGCAAGCGACGGAGCGGCGGCCCCTGGACCCCCGCCTTCGCGGGTGCGACGAAAATGAGAAACGAGGGCGCCATTCTAGACCGGCCCATCGATCTTCGGATGCGTAAAGGTGGGAATATCGATTCCGAACGGCTTCAGCCGCTCGCGGATGTTGCGCACCGAGTCGACAAAGACCGGCTTTTCCAATTCCTCGACCGTCGCGCCGAGCCCGGCTTCCCACGTGAGACGATCAGCCTCGATCTCGCCGCGCGAGGCTTCGGAATCGGGGGCGAGCCAGGCGCTGTGGTAGCCGTTCATCTCGACCTGCCCGATCATCGTGATGACAGCCGCTTCGCATACATCGATCTCGGCGCGGGTCATTTGCGGGATGCGATGCTCGAGATAGGCCCAGCCGAAACCGCAATGCCGCACCTCGTCGCGCATGATGTTGCGCAGCACCTGGTTGGCGGCCTTGTTCGGCGTGATCTCGACGAGATGGCGGAACACGTCGAAGGCGACCTCCTCGGCGGCGCAGACCAGCGCGGCGATGATCGCCTCCAGGGGCGTCTCGGGGTCGAGCGCCATCTTGCGGACGCCATGAGTCGCCACCGATTTCTGAAAATCGGCCAGCGCCGGCTGCTGGAAATACCCGCCGAGGTGCTCGGCCATCAGGTAGCACGCCTCGGCGTGACGCGATTCCTCCTGGGTGCGGATCGTGAAGAAGTAGCGCAGGTCGGGCTCGCGCCGCTCCTGGCAAAAGCGGATCAGCAGCGCCGGGCTTTCCGAGATCGCGCCGTATTCCGACCAGGCGCGGCGGCTCCAATACATCCGCGCGGCGGTGCGGTGCGCGTCGTCGATGTCGAGGTCATCGAGCGCCGACCAGTCGATATCGGCCTTCGGGTCCCACTGGTTGCGCGTCGCGGCGCGAAACAGGTCGCGGATTTTCCGGATCTCGACGCCGAGATGAAGCGGGAAGCGCTGCTCGGGCGGATCGAGCAGCGTGGGCTTGCGCGGTTCCGACTCGGCGATCGACATGAAACCCTCCCCACCGCCTCGTACGGCGCGGCGGGGATCGTATCACGGCAGGGTCCGTCGCCGGCAACCGTGCCGTGGGATATGGAGGGTCAGGCGCCCGCGGTTTCGACGACGCTGGTGTGGTCGAGCGGCACGCGGCCGGTGCCGTTGCAGGTCTCGCACACCATCGACGGCCACTCCACCGTGTCGAGCTGGTCGGGCTCGCCATTCGGCAGGCGGCGGCGCGGGCGCGGCACCAGGCCGGCGCCGTCGCAAGTCTCGCAGGGTTGGGTCAGAGCGGTATTCATGTGGTGTGAACCGCGGATTGCCGCCGCGGTTCCACGCCGCGCGTCACGCCCGGCTGATCTCGACCGCGTCGAGCGCGGCCCCGAGATATTCCGGCAGCGCCGCATCGCCGATCATGAAATCAGGGTCGCCGGCGCGGATGCGGTCACGCGCCTCGCGCACCGCGTCGGACCATTCGGCGATGTCGAAATCGCCGCGGCCGACGAGGATCAGCGCCAGGAGGTCGATCTGCTCGCCGAAATTGAGGCCGCGGACGAATTCGCGCATCTGCTCCCGGCGCGGATCGCCGGGATAATCCTCGATCGTGACGAGGCTGCTGTCGTCGCCGGTCGTGGTGCGGTCGCCGGTGGTCGGCCGCACCTTGCCGGCGACCTCGCGCGCCGCCTCGATGAAATCGTCGATCTTGTCGGTGCTGATGTGCAGTTCGGGCATCGTTTCCTCCGACGTGCCAACGGACGGTGACGGAGGGTCGTTCCGCCGGGAACGAGGGCGGCTCCCGCTCGGTTATCTAAAGACAAGGCAAGGAGGCAGCCATGCCGCGTGGCGACAAGTCGAAATATACCGACAAGCAGGAGCGTAAGGCGGACCACATCGCCGAAGGCTATGAGGAGCGCGGCGTTTCGGAAAAGGAAGCCGAGCGGCGGGCCTGGGCGACGGTCAACAAGGAAAGCGGCGGCGGCAAAAAGAGCGGCTCCGGCCGCGGCCATCCCGAAAGCCACGCCTCGTCGCGCAAAGGCGGACGGGCCGGCGGCGCGGCCTCGGCCTCGCGGTCGGCGGCGGCGCGCTCGGCCTCGGCGAAAAAAGCCGCCGCGACGCGCAAGCGCAACGTCGAGCACCGCGCCCACGGCTGAGCCTATGGCGCCGGCCCGGGGCGGCGCCGCATCGTTTTGACGCCCCTCGCGGAATTTCGCTAGCCGGCGCGGCGCCCGGACGGTAATTCACCCCGCATGGCGGCGGTGGAACTCGAAACCCTGACCAAGCGGTATGGCGGCGTCGCCGCGGTCGACGATCTGACCGCGACGATCCCGCACGGGTCGCTGGTGTGCCTGCTCGGCCCGTCGGGCTGCGGCAAGACCACGACGCTGCGGCTGATCGCCGGGTTTATCGACCCCGATGCCGGGTCGATCCGCGTCGGCGGCCGCACCGTCTCGACGCCCGGCAGCAGCCTGCCGCCCGAGCGGCGCAACATGTCGATGATCTTTCAGTCCTATGCCCTCTGGCCGCACATGACGATCGCGGAAAACGTCGGCTACGGGCTGCGCGTCCGCAAAGTCGCCCGGGCCGAGCGCGAGCGGCGGGTCGCGACGATCCTCGATGTCGCGCATCTCACCGAACTGGCGCCGCGCTATCCGCACGAATTGTCGGGCGGCCAGCAGCAGCGCGCCGCGCTCGCCCGCGCGCTGGTCGTCGACCCCGAAACACTGCTGCTCGACGAACCGCTGTCGAACCTCGACGCCAATCTGCGCGAGGAGATGCGGTTCGAGATCCGCCGCCTTCACGACGAGTTCAAATACACGACCGTCTATGTCACTCACGACCAGGCCGAGGCGCTGACCACGGCCGACACGATCATGGTGATGAACCGAGGCAGGATCGAGCAATATGGCTCGCCCGAGGATATTTACGAGCGCCCGCAATCAGAGTTCGTCGCCCGCTTTATCGGCGGCACCAACATCCTTCGCGGGCGGAAGACCGGCACCGACGCGGTCGATTGCGGCGCCGTCATGCTGCGCTGCGGCGAGGGCGAGTTCGCCGCGTCGGGTGAGACCGCCGTGTCGGTGCGGCCGCACGACATTACGATCGCGCCGGTTAAAGGCGCCGGCAGCGAGCGCGGCGCGGCCGAGGGGCGGGTCGAGCGCCAGACCTATCTCGGCGCCCACCGGGACTATCTGGTGACGCTCGACGACGGCCAGCCGCTGCGCGTGGTCGCGCCGCTGGCGGTCGACGTGCCCGTCGGCGGCCGCGTGCGCCTGGAGTTTCCGCCGGAGCGCTGCCGCGCTTTGGCCCGCTGAGGAGTCCCGCATGGTTCGTTTACGCCTGTTCGCCTTCGCCGCCGCGCTGTTCGGGGCCGGTACGGCCTACGCCGCCGCGCCGCCGCCAAGCTCGATCACCCCGGACCTGGTCGCCGCGGCGACCAAGGAGGGCACGGTCGTCTTTTATACCTCGATCGAGTTGCAGACCGCCGAGAAGGTCGGCGAGGCGTTCGAGAAGGCCTATCCCGGCATCAAGGTCCAGGTCGAGCGCAACGGCGCCGAGCGCATCTTCCAACGCCTCTCGCAGGAGCGCGGCGCCAACATCCACGCCGCCGACGTGGTCGAGGCCTCGGACATGACCGCGCTGCTGTCGTGGAAACAGGAAGGCTGGCTCGCCCCGTTCGTGCCGGCCGACGTCGCCAAATCCTGGCCCGCCGACCAGAAGGACCCGGACGGCTGCTATGCCACCGAGCGTTTTACCCTGTCGCCGATCCTCTACAACACCAAGCTGGTCAAGGCCGCGGACGCGCCGAAAAGCTTTGCCGACCTGCTCGACCCGAAATGGGCCGGCAAGATCGTCAAGGCGCATCCCGGCTATAGCGGCACGATCATGACCGTGACCTTTGAGATGGCCCGCGACATCGGCTGGGACTTCTTCAAGAAGCTCGGGCAGCAGTACATCATGCAGGTGCAGTCCGCCGCCGACCCGCCGAAAAAGGTCGCGCAGGGCGAGCGCCCGGTCGCGGCCGATGGCGGCGAGTACGTGCCGCTGCAGATGATCTCGCAGGGCGCCCCGCTCGCGCTCGTCTACCCGACCGAGGGCACGCCGTCGATCCCCGGCGGCGCCGCCGTGATGATCGACGCCCCGCACCCCAACGCCGCGCGCCTCTTCGACCTCTACCTCTTCTCGAAAGAGGGGCAGACGCTGCTCGTCAAGCTGGCGCGGCTGCGCTCGTTCCACCCCGACGCGCCGGTACCCGAGGGCGCGAAGCCGCTATCCGAGATCAAGATCATGAAAGCCGACCCCGCCGCGCAACAGAAGCAGATCGAGGACATCAAGAAGAAATACGCGGAGTATTTTGGGCTGTAGCCTCATGCGGATCGGCCCGTCGATGTCCCCTCTCCGCCCATTGGGGGGAGAGGGAGCATGATTGCGGTTTCGCCCGAGCAGCGAGGGCACACCCGCCGCATCGATGCGGCGACGCCGCTCCTCGCGCTCGTGGCGCTCGTCCTATGCGTCCTCGTGCTGCTGCCGCTGGGTTGGCTGGTCTGGTACAGCGTCACCGACGATGCCGGGCATCCGACGCTCGGCAACTTCACCCGGCTGGCGGGCGACCCGACCTTTGCGCTGCCGTATCTGACCGCGCTCGGAATCGCGGCCGGGGTTGCGGCCGCGTCGTGCGGGGCGGCCTTGCCGCTGGCGTGGCTCGTCGCGCGCACCGACATGCCGTGGCGCCGCGCGATCCGGATCCTGGTCACCGCCTCGTTCGTGACCCCGCCGTTTCTCGGCGCGATCGCGTGGGAGATTCTCGCCGCACCCAATAGCGGGCTCTTGAACCAGTGGCTGCGGCCCATTCTCGGGCTCGGCGAATACGACCACGTGTTCAACATCTACAGCGCCGGCGGCGTCATATTCTGCATCGCCTGCTATGCCTTCCCGCTCGTCTTCGTGCTCATCGCCAATGCGCTCGACAACATCCCGGGCGACCTCGAGGACGCGTCGGCGATACTCGGGGCCGGCCGCATGCGGACGCTGTGGCGGGTGACGCTGCCGATGGTCCTGCCGGCTCTCCTGGCCGGCGCGCTGCTCGCCTTCGTGCAGGCGTTGACGCAGTTCGGCACCCCGGCGATCCTCGCTCTGCCCGCCGGGTTCCACGTCATCACCACAAAGATCTGGAGCCTGTTCCAGTACCCGCCGCACGAGCACCTCGCCGCCGCCGCGTCGATGCCGCTCCTGGTGCTGACGATCCTCTTGCTGCGCGGGCAGCAGATTCTGCTGGGGCGGCGCGGCTACACGGTGATCGGCGGGCGGTCGAGCGCGCCGCGGCCGGTGGCGCTCGGATGGTGGCGCTGGCCCGCCTTCGCCTTCGCGATCGCGCTGCTGTCGCTGCCGATCTTCCTGCCCTATTTCGCGCTGATCAAGACCGCGCTGGTCAAGACGCCGTCCGACCCGCTGACCCTCGCCAATCTGAGCTGGCGCAACCTGCATTTCGTCTTTGTCGAGTTTTCGCAGACCCGTTCGGCGCTGTGGAACACGGTGCTGCTCGGCGCGCTGACGGCGACCGCCGGCACCGCGCTCGCGCTGTTCGTGAGCTACGCGACGACGCGGCGGCTCGTGGTCGGGCACCGGTTGCTCGGCTTTCTCGCGACGGCGCCGGTAGCGATCCCGGGAATCGTGCTCGGGGTCGGACTGTTCCTCAGCTACGCCCACCCGCCGGTCGTGCTCTACGGCACGCTGTGGATACTGTTGCTCGCCTTCCTCACGATCGAACTCCCGGCCGGGTATCAGCAATTGCAGGCGGCGTTCCGAGGCCTCCACCCCGAGTTGGAGGAGGCGAGCCGCATCTTTGGGGCGAGCCGGCTCAAATCCTTGTGGCAGATCACCGCGCCGCTGTTGCGCGCGAGCGTCGTCGCGACGTGGTGCTTCATCTTTATCGGCGTCATCCGCGAATTGTCGGCGACGATCATGCTGACGACGGCCAACACCAAGGTGGTATCGGTCATCATCTACGACCTCAATGAAAGCGGCGATCTCGGCGCGATCTCGGTGCTGGGAATCACGCTGCTCCTGATCACCTTTGCCGTGGTGCTGGCCGCAAACCGCCTGCCCGTGCTCGGGCGCGTGCGGGTCGAGTAGGTTCGGGGCCCGGTTTCTTCTCCAAGACCGGCTTTTTCTCCGAGCCCGGCTTCTTCAGCACGAACAGCAGCGGCACGCAGAGCGACAGCACGATGCCGACGACGAAAAAACAATCGGAATAAGCCATCACAAAGGCCTCGACGCGCACCGTCGCGGCGATCTCCGACAAGGCGCGCATATGCGTCACGGCTGGCCCCTGCGGGGTGCGCGAGGTAAGCGCATGGGTGTACTGGCCGATCAGCGCGCTGGTGCGCAGGCTGTTCTGGGTCAGCCGGTCGCCAATCACCGAAAAATGGTAATGCTCGCGGATTGTCGCAAAGGTCGACAGCATCGCGATGCCGAACGAGCCGCCGAAATTGCGCATGATGTTGAAGATCGCCGACCCGCCACCCTGCTCGCGCTCGGGCAGGAACCCGACCGCCAGCGACGACAGCGGCACGATGATAAAGGGCTGCCCGGCGGCACGGACGAGCTGGGTCCAGCGGAGCTGCTGGATTGCCCAGTCATGAGTCAGGTACGAGTTCAGAAAGCAGCTCGCGGCGAACAGCACAAGGCCGAAGGCGACGACCGCGCGCGCGTCGGCGTAGCGCATCACCAGCGGCACGAACGGAAATACCAATAGCTGCGGCAGCCCCTGCCACATCACCACCTCGCCGATTTGCAACGCGTCGTAATTCTGTATCTGCGCGAGATAGACCGGCAGCACGAAGACCGTGCCGTAAAGCCCGATGCCGAGCCCGAACCCCATCAGCGACGCGCCGGCGAAGGCCGGCTGTTTCCACAGCCGCAGATTGATGAAGGGCTGCTTGTGCAACAGCTCGAACAGGATGAACAGCGGGATAAAGATCACCGCGACGATCGACAGGTCGCGGATCATCGGGTTGCCGAACCAATCCTTGCGCTGCCCCTCTTCGAGCACGGTGGTCAGCGAGCCGAGGCCCAGCGCCATCGACACGATCCCCGGCCAATCGCCGCCGGCGAGCCGATCGAGATGCATCTCGCCGCGGTCGAGACCGGCCCCGATCGCCCAGATCAGCACCGCGCCGGGGACCAGGTTGATGTAGAAAATCCAGTGCCACGAATAGGTGTCGGTCAGCCACCCGCCGATCGTCGGCCCGATCGCCGGGGCGAACGTCGCGGTGACGCCGAACATCGCGAGCCCGATCGACCGCTTCGACACCGGCAGACAGCGCAGCACGATCGTCATCGCGCTGGGGATGAAGACGCCGCCGGTGAACCCCTGCCCGGCGCGGCAGATGATCATCATCGTCAGATTGTCGGAGAGGCCGCACAGCATCGAGAAGACGAGGAAGGCGATGCAGTTCGCGATCAGGTAGTTGCGCGTCGTGAACACGTCGGCGAACCACGCGCTCAGCGGGATCGTGACGATCTCGGCGGCGAGATAGGCGGTCGAAATCCAGCTTCCCTCGTCGAGCGAGGCGGCGAGCCCACCCTGGATCTGCTGCAGCGAGGCGTTGGTGATCTGGATGTCGAGCACGGCCATGAAGGCGCCGAGGATCGCGCCGAACACGGCGATCCAGTCGCGCGTCGTCGGCTGGCGCTCGCGCTCGGCCATTACGGCCTCGGCGCCACCAGCGTAAAGCGCTTGCCGTCGGGCGGCTCGGTGCGCAGATCGACCGTCGCCACCACCGAGAGGCCGGGGCGGAGCTGGTCGAGCCGCTCGGCCGGCACATCGTGCAGCACGATCTTCACCGGCACGCGCTGCACGATCTTGGTGAAGTTGCCGGTCGCATTCTCCGGCGGCAGCAAAGCGAATTGCGCCCCGCTGCCCGGCGCCAGGCTGTCGACCGTGCCCTTGAAATCAAGGCCGGAAAACGTGTCGATCGTCAGATCGACCGCCTCGCCGCGGAACATCCGCTCGATCTCGGTCTCCTTGAAATTCGCGATCACATAGATCGCCTTGCCCATCGGGACGATCGACATCAGCCGGTCGCCCACTTGCACGTACTGCCCCTTCTGCACCGAGCGGTCGCCGACAGCGCCGTCCACCGGCGAGGTGATGTTCGCGTAGCCGCGGTTGAGCTTTGCCTGCTCCAGCGCGCCGCGCGTCTGCGCCAGCGTCGCGACCGCCTTCTCGCGCTGGGTGCGAAGGACCGAGAGCTGCTGCGTCGCGCCCGTCAGCACCGCCTGGTCGTGGCTCAGCGTCGCCTGTTTCGTGCGCAGATCGGATTGCGCCTGCTGCGCCCGCTGGACGGTGCCGGCGCCGGTCTTCGCCAGATCGACATAGCGCGCATAATCCTGCTCGGAGAAGGTCAGCGCCGCCTGTGCGGAGGAAATATCGGCGCGCGCCTGATTAATCGTCGATTGCTGCATCGTGAGCTGCGCGTCGAGGTTGCGGATGTCGGCTTCGGAGGCGGCGACATTCGCATCGGCCTGCTCGAGCGCGGCCTGGTAGTCGCGCGGGTCGATCCGCACCAGGGACTCGCCGGCGGTGACGCGCTGGTTGTCGGTGACCAAAAGGTCGCCAACGTAGCCGGCAACCTTGGGCGCGATGACGACGGCATCGGCCTGGGTATAGGCGTCGTCGGTGGATTCGAGCCAACGCAGCGTCGAGAACCAGTACCAGGCAAAGGCGATGGCCGCGATCAGCAGCACCGCGCCGACGATCGCGGCGATAATCCAGCGTCGCCGGCGGCGGCGGGCGTCCGCCACCGGATCGGGCGGAGGCTCGGCGCGCTCGCGCGGGCGCGACTCCTCATCCTGCTCCCGCTCCGTCTCGTCCTCGTCGGGCAGCAGCAGATAGTCGCGCTCATCCCGCGGGCGCCGTCTCCGGGTTGCGGGATAGGCGGTGCGATGGCCGACATCGTCGGGAATGAGACCTCTCCGCCCCAGTTACCGCGCAGAACGGTACCGCAGGTGAACGGCACGCCTCCAAAAACGTCCCGGCATGGCTGGGGTGTGGGGGCGTCCAAGACGCCGAGATCGTTACAATTCTCCCGCGAGCGAGCCCGGAACAATCCTTCGGCAAGCGCCGTTGGCCGCATGTACCAGTACGGGAGAGTGGGTCCGATGGATCAGGTGCGGAAATTGCGCGAGCTGGCGAGCTGGTACCGCGAATTCGCCGAGCGGGCCGGTGAGCCGGCCATCTGGCACGCGCGCATACGCACGGCCGAGGACCTGGAACGCGAAGCCGGCGACCTGGAGAACGATCCGCGCACCACGACCAGCCTGCCCCGCTTCGTCGGCGAGGAATGACGGCCTGGGAGTTATGGTCCGGGAGTGATCCCGCCTGACGCGGCTTGACACGGCCTCGCGCTCGGCCACCCGCTCGACGGCAGCGCCGCGGGGGTCGGAGGCGAGCCCCGGCGCGCCCAACCATTCGACCGGGCTCTACCACTACATCTGGTGGACCAGTGGCCGCGAGCAGATTGGGCTCGCGGTCTTGTCGACGATCATCTTTCTGCTCGACCTCGCGCCGCTCGAACTGCAGCGGCGGATCGTCAACGAGGCGATCCACGACCGCTCGTTCGACCGGCTCCTGCTGTTATGTGCGATCTATGCCGGGGTGGCGGTGCTGCAAGGCGGCAGCAAGCTCACCACCAACATCTTCAAGAATTCCGTCGGCGAAGCGGCGAGCCGACGCCTCCGGCTCGACACCTATGCCGCCGCGCTGCACCACCCCGAGCCGGAGACCGAAGGGCAGGAAGGGATCGGCATCTCGATCATCCTGTCCGAGGCGGATTCGGTCGGCCTCTTCATCGCCACCGCGGTGTCGGAGCCGGTGTTGCACGGCGGCGTGCTGATCAGCGTCTTCACCTATCTGATCATCCTGCAGCCGTGGATGGCGCTGGTCGCGCTGGCGCTATTTGCACCGCAATTCTTCTTCGTGCCGGCGATGCAGAAGGCGATCAACGAGCGCACGGTGTCGCGGATCAAGGTGATGCGCGAATTGTCGGTCGACATCGTCAACGAGACCGCGGAGGGGGTGGAAGAGCGCGAGGCCGACCTCTACCGCCGCCGCGTCAGCGACATTTATTCGCTCAACATGCAGATCTACCGGCGCAAATTCTCGATGAACTTCCTGATGAACCTGCTCTATCACTTCGGCATCGTCGGGATCTTGTTTGTCGGCGGCGTCCTCGTCATGAACGGGCGGATCGAGGTCGGCACGGTCGTCGCGTTCATCTCGGGTCTCGCGAAGGTCAACGATCCTTGGGGCGACCTGGTGAATTTTTTCCGCGACGTCACCAACACGCGGGTCAAATTCCACTTGATCGCGGGCTTCCTCGCCGACGCGGCCCCGTCAAACGAGGATCGCAGCCGAACCGAGTAAAACCGCGGCGCGGCCGGGTATGGTCCAGCCCGCGTCCGTCACCGGATCGGGCGTGCCGGCCCCGCCATAGCCCGGGTCTTCGCTCGACCAGCGCAATGCCCATGGATGGCCCTCGACCGGCGCGAGCAGAGGCTCCGACACCAGGTCCGGCGCGATGTCGCGCCCGAGGTTGACGATCAGCAGCCAATCCCCGCCGCCTTCCGGGAAATACCGCACCACCCATGCGTCATCGGCCAGCACCGCCGCGTCGACCCGGCAATTGTCGCGCCCGAAGACGCCCGCGTCGCGGCGCAGCGCCAGCAGATCGCGGTGCAGCGCAACGGCCTCCTCGTGCCGGTCCCGCTCCGCCCAATCGAGGATGCAGCGGCGGAAGGTCTCCAGATCGCCCGGATCGTCGAGCCGGGCCTGCATCTCCGGGGTCGCAAGGCTGGCGAACTGGGCGAGAAACTCGCGCCGACCGGTGGCGATCGCCTGGCCGAGCTGGCCCGGATGGTCGGCGAAGTAGAGAAACGGTTTCGACGTCGAAAATTCCTGGCCCTGGAACAGCATCGGGATCGCCGGCGACAACAGCAGGAGCGCCGTCATCGCCCGCCAGCACCCGGGGCTCGACAGCAAATGCCCGCGCAGCCCGGCCGCCGAGTGCGCGACCTGGTCGTGGTTTTCCAGGCACACGACAAAGCGCGAGGCCGGGAGGTCGAAGGCCGGGGTCCCACGCCCGCCCTGGCCCTGGTAGAGGAAGCCGTGGCGGGCGAGCGCGGCCATCTCGCGCGCGTCGCCGCGATAGGCGCGGTAATAGCCTTCGCGCCGCCCCGTCAGCGCGACGCGGGCGCTGTGGTGGAAATCGTCGTTCCACAGCGAGTCGAGCCCGTACCCGCCGCTTTCCGGCGGCCGCGCCAGCCGCGCCGTCTGGTCTTCGTTTTCGGCGGTGACGAAGCTTCGACGAAACCCCGCCGCCTCGCGCACCCGATGGCCGATTGCAGCCAGGATATGCTCATCCGAGGTGTCGAAGATGCGATGCGTCGCGTCGAGCCGCAGCCCGTCGAAATGGTATTCGTCGATCCAATATCCGGCATTGGCGACAAAAAACTCGCGCACCGGCCCGCTGTCGGGGCCGCCGAAATTCAGAGCCTCGCCCCATTCGGTCGTCGCGTCGCGGGTGAAGTATGCCTCGGCGAACGAGCGCAGGTAATTCCCGTCGGGGCCAAGATGGTTGTAGACGACATCGAGGATGACGGCGAGGCCGAGGCCGTGGGCGCGGTCGACAAAGCGGCGCAGATCGTCAGGCCGGCCGTAAAGCCGCGTCGGCGCGAACAGGTCGACCCCATCATAGCCCCAGCCGAACCGCCCCGGAAACTCCGCCACCGGCATCATCTCGACCGCCGTCACGCCGAGTTCGACCAGCGCCGGCAAACGCCGCGCCGCCGCCTCCCAGGTGCCCTCCGGCGTGAACGTGCCGATATGCAGCTCGTAGATCACCAGGCGTTCGGGCGCGTGCCCGCGCCAGGCGGCGTCGCTCCAGGCGAACCCGGCCGGGTCGATCACCTCGGAGGCGCCGTGCGGCCCGTCCGGCTGGCAGCGAGAGGCCGGGTCGGGCAAGGCCGGGTCGCGCCCGTCGAGCCGGAAGCGATAGCGCGCCCCGGCCCCGACGCCTTCGATCAGCCCGGCGAAATACCCGCCGGGCTCCGCCGCGAGCGGGTGCCGCGCGCCGCCGCCGTCCAGCTCGACCGTCACCGCGCGCGCCGCCGGGGCCCAGACGCGAAAATGCACGCCGCCGGTAAGCGGCTCGGCGCCGACCGGCAAACGCCGTGTGTCGGGGGTCGGAGGGGAGTTTCTGGTCATGGGGGCATTGGCGGGAACGCCTCCGCAGGGCGCTTCGATCCCGGCCGGAACAGCGTGCATGGCGCGTTGTTATCCACGCATGTCCGCCTTTCCGCTCCATACCGAAGCCTCCGCGAAGATCGGCGGAGGGCGTCGGTGGTGGACGACGCTCGGTCGCGTGTGGACGGCGATCGGGACCGATCACATCTCGATCATGGCGGCGGGCACGGCATACTACCTGATCCTCGCGCTCGTGCCTGGGATGACCGCGCTGGTGCTGACCTATGGGCTCATCGCCGATCCGGTGACGATCGAACGGCATATCGGCGCGCTCTCGGACGTCATGCCGGGCGAGGCGCTCAAGCTGATTTCCGACCAGCTTCACACGCTGGTCAGCGCACCGTCGGAGAAGCTCGGCATCGGCCTCGTGATCAGCGTGCTGTTCGCGCTGTGGAGCGCGGCGAGCGGCACCATCGGCTTGATGCAGGCGCTGACGGTCGCCTATGAGGGTGAGGAAAGCCGTGGATTCCTGCATTTCTATGGGGTGGCGATGGGGTTGACGGTCGGGCTCGTGCTGTTCGTCGTCGCGGCTTTGTTGTTGATCGCCGGCGTACCGGCCGCCGCCGCCGAATTGCCGATGCCGGAATTCTGGCGCCAATTCCTGCCGCTGGCGCGGTGGCCGATGCTGGCGCTGCTCGCGGTGCTCGGCCTCGGCACGCTCTATCGCGTCGCGCCGAGCCGCGACCGGCCGAAATGGGATTTCCTGCGTGCAGGCACGGTCGCCGCCAGCCTCTTGTGGCTCGGCGGCTCGGCGGGGTTTTCATATTACGTCGCCCATTTCGGCTCCTACGACCGCACCTACGGCTCGCTGGGCGCCGTCGCCATCCTGCTCGTCTGGCTCTACGTGTCGGCTTACATCGTACTCGTGGGCGCCGAGTTGAACGGCGAACTCAGCCGCGATGGACTCGCAGAACCCGGCCAATCCAAATAATATTCTCGCATCAGTCGAATTGTAACGAATCGTTGTAAAGGGAAGTAAATATTCCCAGCATTAATCACCAATTTGTTACGGGAACCCTTACGTTAAAACCGCCGTTTAAACCACATGTTCAGGATAGTGGGAGTAGCGATCATGAGGAAAACCGGGATTTCGGTGGCGATCGTCGCCCTGATGGCGCTGACCGGGCCGGCGGCTTTGGCCCAGAATCTGCCGCAGGCCTCGCGGCCAATGACGGCGACGCCGGCGGCGCTGACGGTTCAACCCGACCAGATGCGCGCGAGCAAGCTGATCGGGACCAGCGTCTACGACGTTCAGAACCAGGACATCGGCAGCGTCAAGGATCTCGTCGTGAGCCGCAGCGGGCAGATTTCCGCCGTGGTGATCGATGTCGGCAGCTTCCTCGGCATGGGCGGGAAATACGTCGCCGTGTCGATGAACGACCTCAAGACCGACAACAACCGCCTGACGCTGGGCCGCACCAAGGACCAGCTCAAGGCGGCGCCGGCCTTCCAGCTCGAGCCGAACAACAACGCCAACTCCGACAAGGCCGGCCACTAACCGGCTAGAGCAAAATCCGATCCTATCGAATCGGATTTTGCTCTTTAGCTATTTGGAATGGAGCATGTTCTTACCGGAAAAGTGGGACCACTTTTCCGCAACATGCTCTAGCCGCCCTCGTCCCCGTCACCCTCGCGCGAGCGGAGTGACGGGGATCGGCACGCGCACCTTAGCAAAATCCGATCCTATTGAATTGGTTTTGCTCTTTAACTATTTGAAATAGAGCACGTTCTTGTTGGAAAAGTGGGATCACTTTTCCGGAACATGCTCTGGGAACCGACATGGCGGATTGGATCGGCTGGGCCGCCGCGGTAATCCTGCTCGCGACGCTGAGCCGGCAGGTCTATCACCAGTGGCGCGACGAGAGCGCCCGCGGCGTGTCGCGCTGGCTGTTCATCGGCCAACTGGTCTCCTCGACCGGGTTCATCATCTACAGCTACGCGCTCCATAGCTGGGTCTTTGTCGTCACCAACACACTGATCCTGCTGGTCGCCGCGGTGGGGCAATCGCTCATCTACCTGCGCAACAACACCGCGACCGGTAATACCGCGAAGAGATCGGCGGCGCGCACGCGCTGACCGTCGGCATAGCGGGCGCCGCTCAGCACATCCTCCCAGTCACCAGGCAACGCCAACCCGGTATTGCCCCATTCCGCGGTCTCGCCGCCGCGATAGAGGCGATGGGCGAGACGCGGCACCGCGACCGTCACCGCCTCGTCCGCATGGCTGCGCATGAAGGCGCAGAGATGATCGTCGCCGCGCCCGCCCTCTGCGGCCAACGGCGTGTAGTCGCCCCGCGCGAACACCGCCGGGTGCCGCTTCCGCAGATCGAGCAGGCGCCGGGTCACGAACAGCTTTTGGTCCTCCTGCCCCTCACCGGCGATCATCGCCTGGCGCAGCGCCCAATCGGGCGGCCGCCGGTTGTCGGGGTCGACCAGGCTGAAATCCCATAGCTCGCAGCCCTGGTAGATGTCGGGCACGCCCGGCGCGGTCAGCTTGAGCGTCACCTGGGCCAGCGACGAAACGGCGGCGTGTCGCGCGATCCCGGTCATGAACTGAGCGAAATCGCGCAGGAACGCGTTCGGCCGCGTCGCGCCGAGCACCGTGGCGACAAAGCGCGTCAGGGCCGCCTCGTACTCGGCATCGGGATTGCTCCAGCCCGACTCCTCCTTGCCCTCGCGCACGGCTTTGACCATGAACGCGGACAGCCGCTCGGCAAGCTCCGCGACGCCCTCTGCGTCGTCGGGGTTCAGCCCCGTAGGCCAGGCGCCGACCAGCGATTGGTAGAACAGGTATTCGACATTGCGGTCGGGCACCGCGCGCCCGTCGACCTCACCGTGCCGCGAGCGGTTGAAGCGCAGCCAGCGCGTCACAAACTGGCCCCAGCGGCGCGGCATCTCGGACAGCAGCGCGAGGCGGATGCGCGCGTCCTCGCCGCGCTTCGTATCATGCGTCGCGGTCGCCAACATCGCCCGCGGCCATGCCTGCACGCGCTCACGCATCGCGTGATGGAACCCGGCGACCGACAGGCCAAAGCGGCGCGGGTCGCCGCCGACCTCGTTGAGCGCCAACAGACGGAAATAGCGGTAGAACGCGGTATCCTCGGCCGCCTTGGCCATGACCGGACCGGTCACCTGCTGAAACTGCATCGCCACCCGCCGGGCGCCGCGTTGGACCGCGTCGCCGGTCAGCACGGCATGGATGAAGTCGAAGATGCTGGTGTCGATCGCGCCCCAGCGTTTCCTCGCCTGCGCGACGGCCCAGTCGATATACCGCCGGTCGGCCTCGGTCGCCTCGCCGCCATTGATATAGGTGCGGTAGACCGGAAACGCCGCGACCACCTCCTGCAGCGCCGCCAGCATCCCGTTTCGGGTGAAGTCGCGCGTGTGCCAGCGCCGCATCGACAGCCGGTGGAAGCGGCGCGCCAGCACGTTCATCTCGCTGGCGAGGTTGACGCGCATGATGCGCTGCTTCGCGGCGTAAAGCACCGTGTCGAAATCCTCGGCCCGGCCGGTGAGGCGCTGATAGAGCCGCGTCATCGCCTCCTCGCCGTCCGGGTCGACGAAGAGGCCCAGCACCTGGTTGGCGAAATCGTAGCCGGTCGTGCCGTCGACCGGCCAATCGGGCAGCGTCTCGAACCGCGCGAGGATCTTCTCGACGACGATGGCGAACCCGTCGGGCAGCGCGCCGCGCAGCGCCGCGGCATAGGCGGCCGGGTCGAACAGACCGTCGATGTGGTCGATCCTGAGGCCGTCGATATCGCCGCGCCGGGCCCACTCGAAGACCAGCCGGTGGGTCTCGGCGAAAAGGGCCGGCAGCTCCATCCGCAGCCCGGCGAGGTCGTTGATGTTGAAGAAGCGGCGATAGTTGATCTCGTCCGCCGCCACGCGCCAATAGGCGACGCGGTAGGCCTGGGCGTCGAGCAGCCGATGCAGGCGACGGTACGTCGCCGGCCGCCCCGGCGTGCCGGCAAATGATTGCACCGCCCGCCCGATCGCGGCAGCGAAGGTGGGGCTCGCGGCAGCCGCACTCAGCCCCCGCTTGGCGGAGGCGACCCTCTCCCGTGTCTCGCCACGCCTGAACACGGCTGCGAACGGCGCCAGCGCCTCGCCGCCCGCGGCCAGGATCGTCGGGTAGCTCGCCGGCGCGATCGGAAAGCGGTGCTCGTAATACCAGGCGCTGAAGCTGCCCTCGGCGGGATCGAAACGCAGCTCGATCTGGCCGGTTTCGAGGACGACGCCGTATTGGTCGCCAAGCACCGGCAGCAGCACCCGCCCTCTCAGATCGGGGCGCGCCGCCTCCCAGTTGATATCGAAATAGGCGGCATAGGGCGACGCCTCGCCCCATTCGAGCACGTCGAGCCACCACGCATTGTCGTGGCCCCCGACCCCCATATGGTTCGGCACGATGTCGACGATAAGCCCAAGCCCATGCGCCCGCAGCGCCGCGACCAGCGCGCGGAAATCGTCCTCGCCGCCGATCTCGGGGTTGAGCCGGTTGTGGTCGACGATGTCGTAGCCGTGCGTCGAGCCGGGCCGCGCCTCCGTGATCGGCGAGGCGTAGAGGTGGCTGATCCCGAGCGCCGCGAGATACGGCACCAGCGCCGTTGCGTCGCGCAGCGTGAAGTCGCGATTGAACTGGAGACGATAGGTGGCTCGGGGAGGCATCGCCGCGCGCTACGGGTGGAGGGGTTTCGGCGAAGGGGAAGCCGCGACACCACCCGTTGAACGCCGCAACCGGTGGCAGCGTTCCCGGGATCAGCCCGGGATCAGCCGGTCGGCGAGACCTCCCCGCACGCGACGCGCCGCCCGGTATCGAGCGCCGCCAGCACGCCCGCCAGCTCGGCCTGGCGATACGGCTTCGACAGGCGCGGCAGATCGGGCTGCTCGTCCTCGGCCAAATCGGTGTAGCCGCTGGCGAGGACGACCGGGAGGCGCGGCCATTTGCGGCGGATGCAGGCGGCAAGCTCGGTCCCGGTCATCCGCGGCATCGCCTGGTCGGTGATGACGACATCGATCGCGTGATCGATTTCGAGGACCCGGAGCGCGTGTTCGCCCGAATCGACCGTCACGGTCACGTGACCGAGATCCTCAAGGATCGCCGCCGTGCCCTCGGCGACCCCGGCATCGTCGTCGACCACCAGCACGCGGCACGGTCGGCAGCCGCCGATCCGTTCGGGCGGCGACACGCGGGCCTTGTCGGCGGCCACTTCCGAGGCGGGCAGCCACATCTCGATCGTCGTCCCGGCGTCTTTCTTGCTGATGATGCGCATCGCGCCGCCGGACTGGGCCACCAGCCCGTCGACCATCGACAAGCCGAGCCCGGTGCCGTGCCCGGCGCCCTTGGTCGTGAAAAACGGCTCGGTCGCGCGCTTCAGCGTGTCTTCGTCCATGCCGCAGCCGCTGTCGCTTTCGGCGATGCAGACATAGTCGCCCGGCTCCAGCCCGGCGATGTCACCGGCGCCGACCCGCTCTCGCCGGGCCGAGATGTGCAATATGCCGCCGCGCGGCATCGCATCGCGCGCGTTGAGCGCGAGGTTGAGGATCGCCAGTTCGAGCTGGTTCGGATCGACCTTGGTCGCCGGCACGCCGAACTCGAACGCGGTGGTGATGTCGATGCTGGGCCCGAGCGAACGGCCCAGCATCTCGACCATGCTTTCAACCAATGCGGCGATGTCGACGATCTCGGGGCGCAACTCCTGGCGGCGGGCGAAGGCGAGCATGCGTTTCGTCAGCGTCGCCCCGCGCTCGGCCCCTTGCACCGCGCCGGCCACCAGACGATGCAGCTTCGGGTCCGCGGGCAGGTATTTCGCCAGCAATTCGAGATTGCCGAGCACCGCCATGAGGAGGTTGTTGAAATCGTGCGCGACGCCGCCGGTGAGCTGCCCCAGGCTCTCCACCTTGCGCATCTCATGGATCTGCGCCAGTGCCGCCTCGCGCTCGCGGGTGCGGTCTTCGACCCGCTGCTCGAGATCGGTGTTGGCCTGCTCGAGCTCTGCGGTGCGCTCGGCGACGCGCCGCTCCAGCTCGGCGTTGAGGGTTTCGAGCTGGCGGGTCTTGCGGTAAAGCTCGGCGAACACCCGGACCTTGGCGCGCAAGAGGTCGGGGATCACCGGCACCGGCACGTA